>NZ_CP020555.1:3650000-4282500 GCF_002080455.1 Streptomyces sp. Sge12 | reverse complement strand
TCACCACGTACGCGCTGTTCGGCATCGGCGAGGCCATGCTGTCGCCGACCCTGGCACCGCTCGTCGCCGACCTGGCGCCCGAGGGCTCGGTGGGCCAGTACAACTCGGCCTTCGCGCTGGTCAAGCAGATGGCGCTGGCGCTGGGACCGCTCGGGGTGCCGCTCGGTGCGGGCGTTCCGATGCTCTACATCGGGATCTTCGTGCTCGTCTCGCTCGGGATCGCGGCGCTGGCGCTGCGGCTCGGCAGGCGGCTGAGCCCCATGCAGGACAACCCGTGGATGGCGAGCCGGGTCGTGGCGCAGGGCGGTCCCGTCGCCGCGGTTGCTGCCGAGGACGTGGTCGTCGTGGAGCGCGTGCACGCGTAGGAACGTATGACCGTACGTATATATGTGCGGGAAGCAGGAAGGCCCCGGTCCGGGTGGATCGGGGCCTTCCTGCTTCTTCGGCTACTTGTCCGGCAGGGCGAACTCGCACCAGACGGCCTTGCCGCCGCCCGGGGTGCGGCGCGAGCCCCAGGAGGAGGCGATCGTGGCGATGATCGAGATGCCGCGGCCGGTCTCGTCGGCCGGTTCGGCACGGCGGCGGCGCGGCAGGTGGTCGTCCCCGTCGGTGACCTCGATGATCAGCCGGCGGTCGGTGCGGCGCAGGCGCAGCCGCATGGGCGGGGTGCCGTGCTGGAGGGAGTTCGCGACGAGCTCGCTGGCGGCGAGCACGCCGAGGTCGCAGAGCTCGACGGGGAACCGCCAGGAGGCGAGGACGCCCTGGGCGAAGGCGCGGGCGCGCGGGGCCGCTTCGATGCCGCCGAGGAGTTCCAGGGCTGCGTTGTGGAAGAGCTCGGCGTCCGATCCGGTGCGGGCGGGCTGCTGGAGGACCATCACGGCGACGTCGTCGTCGTGGTCGGCGTCCACGCCGAGGGCGCGCATCAGGCGGTCGCAGATGACGGCCGGGGTGCCCTGGGCGCCGGAGAGCGCGCGTTCCAGGGCGGCGACGCCTTCGTCGATGTCCTCACCGCGGCGTTCGACCAGGCCGTCGGTGTAGAGGACGGCGGTGGAGCCGGGGCCGAGCGCGATGGTGCCCGAGGTGTGCAGCCAGCCGCCGGTGCCGAGCGGTGGGCCGGTGGGGTCGGCGGCTCTGCGTACGGTGCCGTCCTCGTCTCGGACCAGGATCGGGAGGTGGCCTGCGGAGGCGTACGCGAGCAGGCCCTCGTTGGGGTCGTGGACGGCGTACACGCAGGTGGCGATCTGGCTGGCGTCGATCTCGGCGGCGAGGCCGTCGAGGAGCTGGAGCACCTCGTGCGGCGGGAGGTCGAGGCGGGCGTAGGCGCGGACGGCGGTGCGCAGCTGGCCCATGACGGCGGCGGCGCGCACGCCCCGGCCCATGACGTCGCCGATGACGAGGGCGGTGCGGCCGGCGCCGAGGGTGATGACGTCGTACCAGTCGCCGCCGACGGCCGCCTCGGTCCCGCCGGGCTGGTAGGTGGCGGCGACGCGCAGGTCGTCGGGCTGTTCCAGTTCCTGGGGGAGCAGGGAGCGCTGGAGGGTGACGGCGGCCTCGCGCTGGCGGCGCTCGCTGGCGCGGAGCCGTTCGACGGCTTCGGCGTGGTCGGTGACGTCGGCGAGGTGGATCAGGACGCCGGTGTGGTGGGGGTCGGGCTCGCCGTCGGTGTCGGACTTGGGGAACTCGACGGGGGTGCAGGTGACGGTGTACGAGCTGCCGCCGCCCGGTGCGGTGCGGTTCTTGGCGGTACGGGACTTGCCGCTGCGCTGGACCTGGTCGAGGAGCGGGAGGAGGCCGAGCTCGCCGAGTTCGGGGAGGGCCTCGTGGGCGGGGGCGCCGGGGGTGCGGGCGCCGAAGCCGGAGGTGTAGGCGTCGTTGACGTACGCGACACGGTGCTCGGGGCCGTGGACGAGGGCGACCAGGGCAGGGAGCCGGCCGAGGACCTCGCGTACGGAGAGCTCGTCGAGGGAGGGCACGGCGGTGAGCAGGCCCGTCCCGTGGGACGGAGCCGTGGCGGCACCCGAAGTCGTGCCGGTACCGGTACCGGTGCCACTGCTGCTGCCGGTGCCGCTGCCGCTGCCCGTCCCGCTGACCGTGGGGTCGGTGGGCCGGCCGTCGGCGGGCGCGGATCGCTCGGATCCGGGGTCGGGGCGGCCGCCGCGGGCTGCCGGGACGGCGCCTTCACCCCGCTTGGCCTGGGCGGCGGCGTGTTCGGACCGGGCGGCGGCGCGGCGCTGCGTTCCGGGAAACCGGGCGCTCCAGCGCGTGAAGTTCACTGCGTTCAAGCCTCGTGGTGTCGCGAGTGGTCGCTGTGTCGCTCGTGGGCGGTCGCTGACTGGACGATGTCACTCTGTGCAGGGGTGAGCCCACCTATGGTCACACGTCCAGTGTGGCCGACCGCACTGACAACGTCAGCCCTGGCCGTTCTGCGGGGGGTTGGGGGCGGGGGGCGGGGAAGGTGGCTTGGGGCCGCCGCCTGCGGCCAGTTCGAATTCTGCCCTGGGGTGTTCGAGGGAACCCAGGGAGACGATCTCACGCTTGAAGAGGCCCGAGAGGGTCCATTCGGCAAGGACGCGCATTTTGCGGTTGAAGCTGGGGACGCGGCTGAGGTGGTAGGCGCGGTGCATGAACCAGGCCGGGTAGGCCTTGATCTTGCGGCCGTAGATGTGGGCGACGCCGCGGTGCAGGCCGAGGGAGGCGACCGAGCCCGCGTACTTGTGGGCGTACTCGGTCAGGACCTCGTCGCGCAGGGCGGCGAGGAGGTTGTCGGCGAGGACCTTGGCCTGGCGGACCGCGTGCTGGGCGTTTGGGGCGCACTCGCTGCCCTTCTCGGCCGCGGTGATGTCGGGGACGGCGGCGGCGTCCCCCGCGGCCCAGGCGTGCTCGACGCCTTCGACGGTGAGGAAGGCGGTGCAGGACAGGCGGCCGTGTTCGTTCCTGGGGAGGTCGGAGGCGGCCAGGATGGGGTGCGGTTTGACGCCGGCGGTCCACACGACGGTGCGGGTGGGGAAGCGGGAGCCGTCGCTGAGGACGGCGACGCGGTCCTCGCAGGATTCGAGCCGGGTCTCCAGACGGACGTCGATGTTGCGGCGGCGCAGTTCGCGGATCGTGTAGACGCCCATGTCGGGGCCGACCTCGGGGAGGATCCGGTTGCTGGCTTCGACGAGGACCCACTTCATGTCCTCGGGCTTGATGTTGTGGTAGTACCGCGCCGCGTAACGGGCCATGTCCTCCAGCTCGCCGAGGGCCTCGACGCCCGCGAAGCCGCCGCCGACGAAGACGAAGGTGAGGGCGGCGTCGCGGAGGGCGGGATCGCGGGTGGAGGAGGCGATGTCCATCTGTTCGATCACGTGGTTGCGCAGGCCGATGGCTTCTTCGACCGTTTTGAATCCGATGCCGTAGTCGGCGAGTCCGGGGACGGGGAGGGTGCGGGAGATGGAGCCCGGGGCGAGGACGAGTTCGTCGTACTCCATCTCGACGGGGCCGGTGCCCTCGTCGGCGGTGGCGAGGGTTTTGACGGTCACCGTCCGTTTGGCGTGGTCGATGCGCTGGGCCTCGCCGATGACGATGCGGCACTTGCCGAGGACGCGGCGCAGCGGGACCACGACGTGGCGGGGGGAGATCGCGCCCGCGGCCGCTTCGGGGAGGAAGGGCTGGTACGTCATGTAGGGCTCGGCGCTGACCACCGTGACCTCGGCTTCGCCGGCTCTCAGCTTTCGCTGGAGGCGGAGAGCCGTATACATGCCGACGTAGCCGCCGCCGACGATCAGGATGCGCGTACGGGGCGGGGTACCGGGGGCCGTGCCCCGGGAGTTAGCAGCCTTCACCATCCCATGACGCAACGTGGCTGGGAGTTTGTCCACAGGCCCGACAAATTGTGTGACCGGAGGTGGCCCTGGGACGGGGTGGAAGAGGACCTCGGATCGTGGCGAAAGTGTGCAGGTCAGGCGGTGCGGAGGGGGAGATTCCGGAGGCTTGGACCGGAAAAATGGGGGTGAATGCTCCGATCGGGCGGTGCTCCGTCCGGGGCTGCCTCTTCTGAATTGACTCTGGCTCAACTATGTTCGTATCTCGTCGAGGAGTAGGACCGGGCCCGAGACCGTGGCCCCCTCGGCGTGAAGGCGGGGAGTGTCTCCGGGGGGAGACAAATGATTACCGGGGGATACATATGAACATTTCCGATTTCCATGGTTCTGCGACCACGCTCTCGGTCGAGAGCAGCGGACGCGGCATCGCGGGCAGCACCACGCACGGCGTAGGGCGGTCCACGCCGCTGCGCGTCGACGCCCAGCGCAATCTGGAGCACGTCCTGCGGGCGGCCCGTGAGGTCTTCGGCGAGCTCGGTTACGGGGCTCCGATGGAGGACGTGGCTCGCCGCGCCCGCGTCGGCGTCGGCACCGTGTACCGGCGCTTCCCGAGCAAGGACGTCCTGGTGCGGCGGATAGCCGAGGAGGAGACCACCCGGCTGACCGAGCAGGCCAAGGCCGCGCTGGGCCAGGAGGAGGAGCCGTGGCAGGCGCTGTCGCGCTTCCTGCGCACCTCCGTGGCCTCGGGCGCCGGGCGGCTGCTGCCGCCGCAGGTGCTGCGGGTCGGCTCGGCCGTCGAGGACGGTGCCGAGGAGGCGGAGCCCGCGCGCGTTCCGCACCAGAGGCAGGCCGGGGTGGGCGGCAGCGCTCTCGACCTGCGGGTCGGCGGCACGCGCCCCTCGCTCGAGGACGAGCCGTCCGACGACGCGGGTGCGGGCGCGCTGCTGGAGGTCGTCGGCCGGCTGGTGCACCGGGCACGGGAGGCCGGTGAGCTGCGTGCCGACGTCACGGTGGCCGATGTACTGCTGGTGATAGCGACGGCGGCGCCGGCGCTGCCCGATCCGGCGCAGCAGGCGGCGGCTTCGACCCGGCTGCTCGACATCCTGCTCGAAGGGCTGCGGTCCCGGACCGCGTGACCTCGGCGGGTCGGTGAGGGCCCGGTAGGGCGATTCGCCGGAATGTGCCCGGACGAGTGGATGGTGCGCCGAGGGGTTCGGCGCCCGTCCCCCGTGTGACACGCTTGACCGGTGGACCGGTTGAGTGTGTCGTGCGGGAGTCTCCGCGATGAGCGTTGACGGTCGGGAAGAGCCACTCGGTGGCGGCGGCAGCGACGTGGGGGCGGGCAGCCTGCCCGCCCGGCAGGTGCCGGCGCAACGCGGCCCGGGCGGGCGGCACGCACGCTCCTCGGGCCCTTCGGGACCCGGAGGCGCCGGGAGCGAGCTGCCGCCGTCCGACGGGGACTTGATCGCCCGGATGCGCGGCGGTGACGACGGTGCGTACGAGGAGCTGTTCCGTCGTCATGCCGATTCCGTGCGCCGCTACGCGCGGTCCTGCTGCCGGGACGGGCACACCGCCGACGACCTGACCGCCGAGGTGTTCGCGCGGACCCTCCAGGCGGTACGGGGCGGGGCCGGGCCGGACCAGTCGGTGCGGGCCTACCTGCTGACCACCGTGCGCAGGGTGGCCGCCGCCTGGGCGAAGACCGCCAAGCGGGAGCATCTCGTCGAGGACTTCGCCGTCTTCGCCGAGCAGGCCTCCACGGGTGCGGAGAGCGGGGCGGGGCTGTCCGGGCTGTCCGGGGACGACACGCTCGAACTGGGCGCGGACGTGCGGGCGATGCACGAGGCCGAGCAGTCACTGGCCATGCAGGCCTTCCGCAGCCTGCCCGAGCGGTGGCAGGCCGTGCTGTGGCACACCACCGTCGAGGAGGCGTCGCCGAGTGCGATCGCGCCGCTGTTCGGACTGAGCGCCAACGCGACCGCGGTGCTGGCCAGTCGGGCCCGGGAGGGCCTCAAACAGGCCTATCTGCAGGCGCATGTGAGTTCGGCGCTGAGTGAGGGCGGCGACTGCGCGCGGTACGCGGACCGGCTGGGCGCCTACGCGCGCGGCGGGCTGCGGATGCGGGCGGAGCGGGGGCTGCGCAAGCACTTGGAGGAGTGCGCGAAGTGCCGGCTGGCGGCCGGGGAGCTCCAGGACGTCAATGCGGGCATTCCGGCGCTGCTTCCGGTCGCGGTCATCGGGTGGTTCGCCGCCGGGTACGCGGCCAAGGCCGCCGGGGTGCTGGCCGGTGGGGCCGTCGCCGCGGGCGGGGCCGGGGCCGCGGCGGCCGTCGCGGGCGGGTCCACCGCGGGCGCTGGAACAGCCGCGGGCGCCGGAACGGCCGGGACAGCTGCGACGGCCGGGACGGCGGGTGCCGCCGGTGGTTCCGCCGGGGCGGGTGCCGCCGGTGGCGGGGCCGCCGGGGCGGGCGGCGGGAGCGGGGGCGCCGTGGCCGCCGAGGGGCTCGGGCTGCCGGCCAAGGCCGCCATCGCCGCCGGAATCGCGGTGGCCGCCGCTGCCGGGGTGGTGTTCGCGCTGACCGGCGACGATGCCGAGCCGCTGGCCCGGGCCAAGCCCGCGCCCACGGTCGCGGCGCCCGCGGCGCCACAGGCACCCGCCTCGCCGTCGGCCGAGCCGCAGCCGCCCGCGCCGGAGGTGCCGGCGCCGCGGGGCTCCGTAGCGCCGCGGCCGGGTCCGACGCCCTCGGCGCCGGTCTCCGCCGCTCCCGCGCCCTCGCCCTCCTCGTCGCCGTCGCCCTCCCCGAGCCGGGAGAAGGCCTCGCCCACGCCGTCCCCGGTCCGGCCCTCGCCGAAGCCGACGCCGACGCCGCCGTCACCGGCCCCGAAGCCGCCGCAGGGCTTCCCGCTGGCCGCGCTCGCGCACTCGGCGTACGGGGACCACAGCGGCCCGGAGCTGCAGACCTGGCGCAGCAGCTGGGTGTGGCAGCGCCGGGGGCTGGAGGTGGGCGGCCGGCGGTTCGCCCACGGCATCACGGTGAACTCGCGCTCCTCGGTGGAGATCGCCCTCAACCGGCAGTGCACGAGCTTCTCGGCGCAGGCCGGGGTGGACGGCCTGTCCGTGTTCACCGACGGCGCGGTGCGGTTCTCCGTATACGCCGACGGGCAGCGGGTGTGGCAGTCCGGGGCGCTCGGCCTCGGGGACCCGCCCGCGGCCGTTCAGGTCTCCCTCGCCGGGCGCAAGTCCCTGCGGCTGGTGGTCGAGCGGGCCGGGCCGGGCAGTCTGCCGACGCTGGCCAGCTGGGCGGACGCCGTCATCGGCTGCCGCTGAACTCCGCCGTCAGCGTTGCGGCCAGCGCCGCCGGGGTGAGCGCCGCGCCGGCCGCCTCCTCCCGGCGGTGCCGGTCGGCGCCGAGCAGGGCGCGGGTCCGCTCCGGCAGGCCGTCCACCGCGTCGCGCTCCGGCACCGAGCGCGGATGGCCCGCACGCCAGGCGGTGGCCGCCGCCAGGGACCGTACGGCCTCGGCCGGCAGGTCCGCGTCGGCCAGCAGCATGGCTGCCGCCTCGGCCATGCCGGCGAGGATGCGTTCGGCGCAGCGGGCGGTGACGGCGGCGGCGAGCGCGGGCCCGATCCTGGCCAGGCCGGCTGCCGGACCCTGTTCGCGGCCGGTCAGGACGGCGTCGACGGTGTCCAGCCCGGCGGTGAGCTGTGCCGGCACGGTGATCCGTTCGGCCTCGGCGCGGGCTCGGTCGCACTCCCTGCGGGCCCCGGCGGCGTCACCGCGCTGGAGGGCGACGAGTGCGGAAAGGAGCCCGGCGAAGGTGGCGACGTCGTACACCCCGCCGAAGCGGTCGGACGCCCTGGCGGCCTCCGCCAGGAGCTTTTCGGCGTCGTCGAGGTCCCCGGCGCAGTAGGCGGTCTCGGCGATCCGGGCGATGGCGAAGGGCGCCTCCACGCTGGCCCCGACCTCGCGGGCGAGGCGCAGGCACTCCTCGTACTCGACGCGGGCGTCGGCGTACCGGCCGCGCGAGAGGGCGACCTCCCCGGCGGCGCTCGCCACCTGGGCACGGGTCCAGCGGTCGCCGACCCGGTGGGCGATCTCGTGCAGCTCGGCGAGGTCGGCGTCGACGGCCGCCAGGCCGCCGGTGACGTCGATGGCGACGTGGGCGCGGAGCATGAGGACGATGCCGAGTTCCCATTCACCGGCGTGCGCACGGCAGTTGGCGACGGAACGGTCGAGGTCGGCGTGGAACTCGAGGGCGGTGCCGGTGAGGAAGGACGTCGCGGGCCAGAGCATCCCCGGGAAGCGGGTGGTCTCGGGTGAGCCGTGGCGGAAGGTGTCCTTGATGTGGGCGGCGAGGTCCTGGTAGGCGGGGGTGCGGAACCGGTCGGCGGAGTTGCTCTCCGCGAGCAGGAACATGTCGAGGACCTGGAGGCGCATGAAGCGCCAGTAGGCGGGGGTGCCCTCGGCGGGGATGTCGGGGGTGAGGGCGAGGATCCGGGTGGTCCACTCGGCGCCTTCGGCGCGGTAGTTGCGCAGCCACCAGAACCAGCCCAGGGCGAAGACGAGGCGCTGGGCGGCTTCGGTGTCGGCGTCCTCGACCGCGCTGGTGTGGAGGGCGGCGCGGAGGTTGTCGAGTTCGGTCTCGACGCGCCGGATCCAGGGGAGCTGGGCGGCGGAGCGGATGAGGGGTTCGGCTTCCTCGGCGAAGGCGAGGTAGTGGGCGGCGTGGCGGCGGGCGGTGTCCCGGGCGTCGGCCGGGTGGGCGGCGGCGCGCTCGCCGGCGTACTCGTGGATGGTTTCGAGCATGCGGTAGCGCATGCCGTGGTCCTCGTCGGGCTCGGCCAGGACGAGGGACTTGTCGACGAGGGAGCCGAGGATGTCGGCGGCGTCGTAGGGGGCCGGGTCGTGGGGGTCGGCGCAGACGGCCTCGGCCGCGGCGAGGTCGCAACCGCCGGCGAAGACGGACAGCCGGCGCAGGACGGTGCGTTCGGCCTCGTCGAGGAGGTCCCAGGACCAGTCGACGACGGCGCGCAGCGTCTGCTGGCGGGGCAGGACCGTACGGCTGCCGCTGGTCAGCAGCCGGAAGCGGTCGTCGAGGCGGTCCGCGATCTGCCGCGGGGTGAGCAGCCGCAGCCGGGCCGCGGCCAGCTCGATCGCGAGCGGCAGCCCGTCGAGGCGGGCGCAGATCTCGGCGACGGCGGCCGGGTCCTCCTCGGTGGGGCGGAGGCCGGGGCGGGCGGCGGCGCCGCGGTCGGCGAAGAGCCGGTGCGCCGGGGCGGGCGGCAGGGGCTCGACGGGGCGGACCGTCTCGCCCGGGACGCCGAGGGGTTCGCGGCTGGTGGCCAGGATCCGGACGCCCGGGCAGTGCGTGAGGAGGCGTTCGGCGAGCTCGGCGGCGGCTCCGATGACGTGCTCGCAGTTGTCGAGGACGAGGAGCAGGCGGCGGTGGGCGCAGTGTTCGATGAGGCGCGAGGTGGGGTCGGTGGCGGCCGGGGTCGGGGCCTCGCGGGCGACGAGGGAGCTCTCGCGCAGGCCGAGGGCGCTGAGGACGGCGCCGGGAACGGCAGCGGGGTGGTCCAGGCGGGCGAGTTCGACGATCCAGCCGGCTTCGTGGTGGGCAGCGGCGGCGTGTTCGGCGAGGCGGGTCTTTCCCGAACCGCCGGGGCCGGTGAGGGTGATGAGGCGCAGCCGGGACAGGTCGGTGTGGAGGGCGGCGAGTTCGGGCTCGCGGCCGACGAAGGAGGTCAGGCGGGGGCGGAGGTTCCCGCGGAGGACCTCGGGCCGGGCTTCGGGCCGGGCTTCGGACCGGGCCTCGGACCGGGCCTCGGACCGGGCCTCGGACCGGGCCTCGGGCACCGGCTGTGACGGCTGCTCCGGCTGCGGCGGCGGTGCCTGCGGGTGGAGGAGTTCCGCGTGCAGGGCGGCGAGTTCCGGGCCGGGATCGGTGCCCAGTCCGTCGGCGAGGGCGCGCCGCGTGGCCTCGTACGCGGCGAGGGCATCGGCCGGGCGGCCGGCGGCGCGCAGGGCCCGGAGCTGCTGCGCGCGCAGTGTTTCGTCGTACGGAGACTCCTGGATCAGGGTCTCGATCTCGGGCAGGAGTGTCGCCGGGGCGGTGGCGCCGCTGCGCAGGTCCGCCTCGATGCGCTGGCGGACGGCGCCGGAGCGCCGGGCCTCGGCGACGGCCGCACGGGCTGCGCGGGCGGGCTCGGGCAGGTCGGCGAGGGCGGGTCCGCGCCAGAGCGCGAGGGCGGTGCGCAGGGTGCGGGCGGCGGCCTCGGGGTCGGTGGACAGTTCCTGGCCGCCCCGGACCGCCAGCCGGTCGAACCGGTGCAGGTCGATGTCCTCGCGGGCGGCGGCCAGGAGGTAGCCGCCGGTGGGGGCGGAGTGGATGCTGTCGCGGCCGCCGAGGGCGCGGCGGAGCCGGGCGACGAGGGCCTGGAGGGCGGCGGGGGCGTCCTGCGGCGGGTCGTCGCCCCAGATGTCGTCGACGAGTTCGGCGACGGAGGCCGCGCGCCCGGCCCGGAGGGCGAGGGCGGCGAGGAGCGCGCGCAGGCGGGCGCCGCCGACGGGAAGGGGGGCGCCGGTCTCGTCGCGCGCCTCGGTGACGCCCAGGATGAGATACCGCACCGGGCAATTCTGCCTGGCTCGTTCGGGTGGTGGGGGCGGGGCGGGCCTCAGGTGATCGAGGTGTCCCCGTGGGCCTCCAGGAGGGTCCGCAGGGCCTGGGCGACGGAGGCGCAGGTGGCGGGGTCGAGCGGGGCGAGCATCTCGGCGTAACGGCGCAGGTGCTCGGTGATCATCGACTCGGTGAGCGCGAGGCTCCGTTCGGTCAGCCGGATGCGGACCGTGCGTCGGTCCTGGCCGTCCCGGATCCGCTCGACCAGGCCCTTGGCCTCCATGCGGTCGATGCGGTTGGTGATCGCGCCGGAGGTCACCATGGCGGCCGGGATGAGGGCGCCGGCGGTGAGCGCGTACGGCGGGCCGGAGCGACAGAGCGTGAAGAGGATGTCGAGCTCGCCCAGCTCCAGGTCGTTCTCGGCCGCGAAGGCCTTCTGGTGCCTGTCGATGACGCGGTTCATCCGCTGGATGCGGGCCATCACCTCCACGGGCCACAGGCCGGCCGCCAGATCGGGGCGCTCCGCCGTCCACTGGCCGACGATCGCGTCCACTGCGTCGCTCATGACGTGTTCCTCCATCGCTCGCGTCCCTCGCACCCCACCCCCGGGAGGATATCTCAACGTTGAGACACTTGACGTTGAGATGACTGGCTGTTTTTATCTCAACGTTGAGATTCTGAGCATTGAGATGGATCGGAGCGGGCGCCACCATGACCACTACCGCCGCCAACCGGGCCGCACCCGAGGCCCCAACCGCCACCGCCGGCTCCGCAGCCGCCACCCCCACGGCCGGCTCCGCCGCCCGGGTCGGCCCCGTCCCCGTGCTCTGGCTCGCCCTGCTGGCCACCCCCATGGCCGCCGGGGCCAACGCCCCCGTCCTGATCCTTCCGGACATGGCCCGCGCCCTCGGGGTGAGCGCTTCCACCGCCGGCTGGCTCGTCGCCGCCTACGCCTGGGCCATGGCCGTCGCCACCCCGCTGCTGGCCGGACTGCTGCGCCGCCGGGGCCTGCGGACGGCGCTCCGCTCGGCCGGCGCCCTCCTCGTCGTCGGCACCCTCCTCGTCGCCGCCTCCCCCTGGCTGCCGCTCACCCTCGCCGGGCGGGCCACCCAGGCCGCCGGCGGCGCCGGTCTGGCGGCGGTCGCGATGAGCCTGGCCGGCTCGGCCCGCCGGATGGGCGTGATCAGCGCGGGCTTCGGCATCCTGGGCGCCTGCGGCCCGCTGCTCGGCGCACAGCTGGCACAGGCCGTCTCCTGGCGCCTCTCGCTCTCCGTCTCCGTGATCGCGATCCTGGCGGTGCCGGCGGTGAGCCGGTACGCGGCGGCCCCGACGGCCACCCCGACCCCGCAGGACCGGTTCGACGCCCGCGGCGCAGCGCTGCTGGCGGCGCTCGCCACCGGCCTGGTCCTGCTGCCCCACGCAGCGGGCGCCGCCCTCGGCGTCGCGGCCCTCGCCGCCGCGCTGCTCACGCTCCACGTACGGCGGCGCCCCGACGGGTTCGTCCCGGCCGCGCTGATCCGCAAGCCGCTCTTCCTCGGCTCCGCACTCCTCGCGCTCGTGCTCTCGGGCTCGTACTTCACCCTGCTGTTCTCCGTACCCCGGCTGCTCGCCGACCGGGCGGGCTGGGACGTGGCCACCGCGGGCACCGGGCAGCTGGTGGCCCTGCTCACCGGGTCCGCGCTGTCCTGGCTGCTCGCCACGGCCTCGGCGCGCATGAGCCGGACGGCCGTCCGCGCGGTGCTGCTCGGCGCCGGCGCGCTGGCCGCGGCGACCGCGGCGTTCGCGGACCGGGGCCCGCTGCTGCTGGCCGCCACCATGGGCGGGGTGTTCGCGGCGACCGGGGCCAACGCCGTGCTGTCGATGCACGCCGCGTCGAGCGCGCCCGACCCCCAGCGCCCCACGGCCATCGGCCTGTTCGCCCTCTGCTACCAGCTGGGCGGGGCGTTCGGCCCGGCGCTCGCGACCGCCCTGGTGCTCGCCGCCTGAGCCGGACCGGCCCCGGCCACCGGGGCCGCGAGGGCCGTCGGGGCCCCCAAGGCGGTCAGGACCGTCAGGACGCTCGGGACCTTCAGGACCGTCGGGACCTTCAGGACAGCGCTGGCCGGTGCACGGGAACTCCCTCGGGCACCGCCCGGCGCCGCGCCGTGGACGTACCCGTCCAGCAGGTGCCGCGCCGGGCCAGCAGACGGCGCAACCACAGCTCCATGGAGACGAGTTCGGCGAGCCCGTCCAGCGGGACCGGACGTCCGTCCGCCGCGTCGAGCAGGGCCTGCCGCACCACCCGGGCCTCGATCAGCCCGGCGTCCGCGAGCAGCGGCGAGGCGAACAGGTCCAGCAGGTCGCCCAGGGCGGCGCGCAGCCCCAGCCGGGTCGCCGTCTCGTTCGGCGTACGGTCCGTGGCGCCCCAGCCCGGCGGGAACTCCCGCACCCCCGCCGAGGACAGGACGCTGCGCAGAATCGCGGCCCGGGCCCCGGGCTGGACCCGCAGCGACTCGGGCAGCGCGCGTGCGGCGCGTACGACCTGGTTGTCCAGGAAGGGGGCGTGCAGGCGCTGGCTGCGGACCTCCACGGCCTGCTCGAAGACCCGGTGGTCAGCGGCGTGGCGGGCGAGCAGCGAACGGGCGCGGGCCTCCCCCGGCCGCAGCGACAGCGGGGGCCGTCCTGCGGCGACGGTCAGACGGATCGATACTTCCGCCAGTGCCTCCCCCGTGAGCCAGCCCGCCGCCGGGCCCGGGCGGGACCAGGTGAGGGCGGCGAGGGAAGCGTCCACCGGACCGGTGGTGCGCTCGGGGACCCCGCCCTCGCGGAGCCGGGCCGCGGCGGCCTCCATGCCCGCGCGGTACGTCGTACGGGCAAGTCTTCGGGCTGCCGAGTACACCGTGAGCGGGACCAGCAGGGACTCCCCGGAGGCTCCGGAGGCCGAGGCCGAACGGGCCAGTGCCGCCACCGGGCGCAGCAGGTGCCGCCGCCGCCGGTCCAGCAGCAGGTCGGCCATCCGCGCCGGGTGGGCGTCGAGCACCTGGCGGGCTCCGTGGCCGGTGAAGTGGTCGGCCGAGCCGGCCGCCAGGCGGCGCCGCTCACGGGCCGCGAAGACCAGCGAGGGGCCGGGTTCGTCGGTGAGCGGGCCGTCGAGTTCGGCGTACGGGAGGGCCTCCGCGGCGGCGGCCACCACGACGTGGTGCAGGCGCGGGTCGGCCGCGATGGCCCTGGCCCGTTCCAGTTCGGCCTCGCGCCCCTGCGGGGTGGCCAGGTCGTTGAAGGTGACGGCCAGCAGCCGCGCCCCGGCGGGGCTCAGCAGGGTGCCCGGGGCGCCCGGCAGGCCGGCGGCCAGCAGCGCCAGCGTCGCGGAGGCGCTGCCGCCGGAGAGGTCGGCGCCCACCCCGGGGGCGGGAGCGCCGCGCGCGGCCCGCCGGTCGGCGGGGCCCATTCCGGGCACGGGGCCGGGATCGTACGGCGGGGCTGCGTCGGGAGCATGCCGCGGAGCCGTGAGCCGGGCGCGCACGGCATCCACCAACGCTTCCCGTACGCCCTCCACCGCCCGTTCGGCATCGGCCTCGGGGGCGGCCACCGCCAGCGAGGCGACCTGCTCGTAGCCGGTGATCTCGCGGGAGCCCTCGCGCAGGATGAGCGCGTGCCCGGGCGGGATGCGCCGCACCCCGGCGTACGGTGTGCCGTCGCCCAGCGCCTCGGGACTGTCGGGGCAGGCCAGCAGGGCCGCGAGGTGGCCGATGTCGAGCTGCGCCTCGATGAGGTCGGCGAGCGGGAGGGCGGCGGTGGCGTACGCCGTGCCGCTCGCCCACGGGGTGTAGAAGACGGGCCGGGCGCCGGCGAGGTCGCCGAGGACGGTGATCCGGCGGCCGGCCTGGACGACGGCGGTGTAGCTGCCGGACCACTGGGTGAGGTGGCGCAGCGCGCCGCCGCGGGCGGCGTAGAGGGCGCGGCGCAGTTCGGCGTCGGTGGCACCGCAGCAGCCGAGGACCGCGAGCCGGGTGAAGGGGTCGGCGGGGTCGGCGGTGAGGGTGCGGATCTCGTCGGGGCGCCAGTCGCCGACGGCCCAGAGGGGGTCGGGGTCGCCCCAGAGCAGCTGGGCGCCGACGGGGTGGACGGTGCGTTCCGCGTCCGCGCCCGGGTCGCCGGGGTGGGCGGCGTCCGCGATCCCGCCGCGCAGGGGCGCGCCGCCGTCGCCGTATCCGCCCTGGCCGGAGCCTTGGCCGGGGCCCTGGCCCAGGCCCTGTCCGGAGATCCGTCCGGCCGTGCCGAAGCTCGCGGCGATACTGCTCCAACCCACCAACCAGCGCACCGCCGCCTCCCCAGCCCGTGGGCACATGACCGGGGCACAGGCAGGACGGACGGCGCTGGGCGCGCGGCCGCGGGACCCCGGGTGGCTCGGGGTCCATGCTGCCACGGGACAGGCGTGCGAGAGTGGTTAAAGGGGGCGCACACGCAAAGGAACACGCCCCGGCCACGCGGTATTTGGCGTTCCGTTCCCACCGCCCCATAGGTCGCTTTCAGCCATTCTTCGGCTGCCGGAAGAGCCGTCGCGGGCGGCCGGCGCTCACCGCGGGGGCGCGGTCCGGGAGGCGGAATCCGCCCCCCGGCCCGTTCCGCCACCCGCGGGGATTGAGGCAGCGGCATCCCCCGACCCGCCCGGTCCAGGCGGCGGGCCGACCCACGCACCGCACATCGAATCGCCGGGTCCCGGGACCGGCCAGAGCGCACGGGCGGGCGCACGGCCACACGGACGGAGCACGCGATGACACGTGCGCCCCGCCTGTGGGTCCGGGGCGGACTGTGCAAACGGACAACAATCCCGCCATACGGAAGTAAGGGCCTTAACGCTTGGGAGGCGGGGAACTACGCTGGGTTTACGAAATGCCGGGCGCCTATGCCCCGGCGGCGTCTGCGTTCCGCGTGTGACGAGGGGTGGCGCATGTCCAGGGAGCTCCGCGAGCCCAATGAGAAGCTCGGCGCCGTCCTCGCCCTCGCGGGCATCAGCAACGCCGGGCTGGCCCGGCGGGTCAACGACCTCGGCGCGCAGCGCGGCCTGACGCTCCGGTACGACAAGACGTCGGTGGCCCGGTGGGTGTCGAAGGGGATGGTGCCCCAGGGCGCCGCCCCGCATCTGATCGCCGCCGCCATCGGCGCGAAGCTGGGGCGGCCGGTACCGCTGCACGAGATCGGGCTGGCGGACGCGGATCCCGCGCCCGAGGTCGGCCTGGCCTTCCCGCGCGACGTGGGCGCGGCGGTGCGCTCGGCCACCGACCTCTACCGGCTCGACCTCGCCGGACGCCGCGGCGGTGGCGGGATCTGGCAATCGCTCGCGGGCTCCTTCTCCGTGGCGGCCTACGCGACGCCCGCCTCGCGCTGGCTGATATCTCCCGCCGACAGCTCGGTGGCCCGCGAACCGGCGGGCTCGGCTGCGCACCGCGCGGACCGTCACCCGGCGCACGACTCCACCGCCGGTACGGCGGACACCTCTGCGACGGGCGCCTCGGCGGCGGGCACCTCCGCGGCGGACGAACCCGCGGCGCAGCACTCCATGGTCCAGAGCCCCGTATCCGCGACCTCCTCGGCTCATGACGCGCCGGCGCACGAGGCGACGGCGGCAGGTCCCCGGTCCGTTCCGGACGGCCGCACGACCGGACCGGCGACGGGCCCGATGACAGGCTCGATGACAGGTCCGGCGACCGGCTCGGCGGCGAGCCCGGCGGCAGGCCCGGCGTCCGGCCCGCCGTCCACCGTTGTGCCCGCCCAGACCGGCGCCGAAACGCCGCGCGACCACGGGCAGCGGGTGGGCCACAGCGATGTGACGAAGCTGCGCGAGGCGGCCGAGGACGCGCGCCGCTGGGACTCCAAGTACGGCGGCGGGGACTGGCGTTCGTCGATGGTCCCCGAATGCCTGCGGGTGGACGCGGCGCCGCTCCTGCTCGGCTCGTACACCGACGAGGTGGGCCGCGCGCTGTTCGGTGCGACCGCCGAACTGACCCGGCTGGCCGGGTGGATGGCCTTCGACACCGGGCAGCAGGAGGCGGCGCAGCGCTACTACATCCAGGCGCTGCGGCTCGCCCGCGCGGCCGCGGACGTACCGCTGGGCGGTTACGTGCTGGCCTCGATGTCGCTGCAGGCGACCTACCGGGACTTCCCCGACGAGGGCGTGGACCTCGCGCAGGCGGCCGTGGAGCGCAACCGGGGCCTGGCCACCGCCCGCACCATGAGCTTCTTCCGGCTGGTCGAGGCGCGGGCGCACGCGAAGGCGGGCGATTCGGCGGCCGCCGGGGCGGCGCTGCGGGCGGCGGAGGGCTGGCTGGAGCGGTCCCGAGCGGGCGATCCGGATCCGACCTGGCTGGGTTTCTACTCGTACGACCGTTTCGCGGCGGATGCCGCCGAGTGCTACCGGGACCTCAAACTGCCCCGGCAGGTGCGGCGCTTCACCGAACAGGCCCTGTCCCGGCCCACCGAGGAGTACGTACGGTCCCACGGGCTGCGGCTGGTGGTGAGCGCGGTCGCCGAGCTGGAGTCGGGCAACCTCGACGCGGCGTGCGCGGCGGGCACCCGGGCGGTGGAGGTGGCGGGCCGGATCTCCTCGGCACGGACGACCGAATACGTACGGGACCTGCTGCACCGCCTGGAACCGTACGGGGACGAGCCGCGTGTGGCGGAGCTGAGGGAGCGGGCCCGGCCGCTGTTGGTGGCGCCGGCGTAGGACCCGTCTTCCGGGGGCCGCGTGGCCGCGTTGTCGGTGCCGGGGTGCAGTATGCAGGGGTGGGAGGTGTCAGCGTGGGTGGCGGCGTGGACTGCGATGTGCTGGTGATCGGCGGCGGGATCGTCGGCCTGTCGACGGCGCATGCTTTGTCGCGCCTGGCTCCGGGGACCAGGGTCGTGGTCCTGGAGAAGGAGTCGGGTCCGGCCCGGCACCAGACGGGCCGCAACAGCGGGGTGATCCACAGCGGGATCTACTACCGCCCGGGCTCCCTGAAGGCGCGCTTCGCGGTGAGCGGGGCCGCCGAGATGGTCAAGTTCTGCGCGGAGCACGGGATCCCGCACGAGGTGACGGGCAAGCTGATCGTCGCCACGGAGCGGGAGGAGCTGCCGCGGCTGCACGCCCTGGTCCAGCGCGGCCGGGAGAACGGCATCCCGGTGCGCGAGCTGGGCCCGGCGCAGATCACGGAGTACGAACCGCAGGTGCGGGGGCTCGCCGCGATTCACGTCGGCAGCACCGGCATCGTGGACTACGGCAGGGTGACGGCCCAGCTGGCGGAGTCCTCGGGCGCGGAGATCGTCTACGGCGGCGCGGTCGACCTGATCTCCCGCCGGGCCTCGGCCGTGGCCGTGCGCACCACGTCCGGGCTGGTGGTCCGGGCCCGGGTGCTGGTGAACTGCGCGGGCCTCCAGTGCGACCGGATCGCCCGCCTGGCCGGGGACGACCCGGGCATGCGGATCGTCCCGTTCCGCGGCGAGTACTACGACCTGGCCCGCCCCGAACTGGTCCGCGGGCTGGTCTACCCGGTGCCCGACCCGGCGTTCCCCTTCCTCGGGGTGCACCTGACCCGGGGCATCGGCGGCGGCGTCCACGTCGGGCCCAATGCCGTGCCCGCGCTGGCCCGCGAGGGCTACGCCTGGTCGACGGTGCGGCCCCGGGACATCGCGGACGAGCTCGCCTGGCCGGGATCCTGGCGGATGGCCGCCCGGCACTGGCGGTACGGGACGGGCGAGATCCACCGCTCGCTGTCGAAGCAGGCCTTCACCCGGGCGGTACGGCGCCTGCTGCCGGCCGTCACCTCCGCGGACCTGCACCCCGCCGCGGCCGGCGTCCGCGCGCAGGCCGTGCTGCGGGACGGCACGCTGGTGGACGACTTCCTGATCCGTGACGCCCCGCGCACGGTCCACGTCCTCAACGCCCCCTCGCCCGCGGCCACGGCTTCGCTGCCGATCGGCCGTGAGATCGCGACCCGGGCCCTGCGGACCCTCGGCTCGGCCTGAGCACTGCTCCGGGGACGGTGCGGGAGCCGCTCGCGCGGCGGCTCCCGCACCCCCCGTCGTAGAATCAGCGCATTGTGTCTGAGTCCCTGAACCCCCAGTCGCCCCGCCTCCCGGACGCCGCGCCGGAGGCGAATTCGTACGTGCCGCCCAAGTGGCGCACCGAGCCCCGCTTCCCCGACGGGCCCGCGCCGGACCCGGCCGGCTCGCACCACGAGCGGCGGATCCGGAGCTTCCAGCCCCGTCGCAGCCGGGTCACCACCGGCCAGGGCGAGGCCCTGAAGCGCCTGTGGGGCACCTGGGGCCTGGACATCGACGGCCACGAGGTCATCGACCTCAAGGCACTCTTCGACGGCCTCCCGGTCGTCCTGGAGATCGGCTTCGGCATGGGCGAGGCCACGGCCCAGATGGCCGCCGACGACCCCGGCACCGGAATCCTCGCCGCCGACGTGCACACCCCCGGGCAGGGCAACCTCCTCGCCCTCGCCGAGCGCGGCGGCATGACCAACATCCGGGTGGCCAACGGCGACGCCATCATCCTGCTCCGCGAGATGCTGCCGCCCGACTCCCTCGCCGGTATGCGCGTGTACTTCCCGGACCCGTGGCCCAAGGCCCGCCACCACAAGCGCCGGCTGATCCAGCCCGAGTTCCTGACGCTGGCCGCCACCCGCCTGGCGCCCGGGGCCGTACTGCACTGCGCCACCGACTGGGAGCCGTACGCCGAGCAGATGCTCGAAGTGCTCACCGCGCACCCGGACTTCGAGAACACGCAGCCCGACGGCGGCTTCTCGCCGCGCCCCGCGTTCCGGCCGCTCACCCGCTTCGAGGGCCAGGGCCTCGACAAGGGCCACCTCGTACACGACTTGCTCTTCCGTCGCAGGGAGAACTGACAAGGTCACCGCGCGTGTCAGAGCGGCTCGCTAGGGTCATGGTGTGTTCCGAGCGCTCCGCCCTGTGCGCGCACGTCCGTCCGGCACGATCCGCACGTGCGTGCTCCTCGCCCTGCTCGCCGCCACCGGGATCGCCATCCTCGAACTCGTCCGGGAGCAGACCGGTACCTCCGGGTTCTTCGTCGGTCTCGGCCTGGCCCTGCTGCCGGTGGCCCCGCTCATGGCGGCCTTCCGGTGGCTGGGCCGGGCCGCGCCCGCACCCTGGTCGCAGCTGCTGTTCTGCTTCGGCTGGGGTGCCTGCACCGCGGCACTGATCGCGATACTGGCCAACAACTTCGCCACCGAGTGGATAGCCGCGGCCACCGCCGACGCCTCCGCCGCCGATCACCTCGGCTCGGTGGCCATCGCGCCGGTGGTGGAGGAGAGCGCCAAGGCGGCGGCCCTGCTGCTGGTGTTCGCCTTCCGAAGACGGCACTTCACCGGACCCGCCGACGGGTTCGTGGTGGCCGGCTTCACCGCCACCGGGTTCGCCTTCACCGAGAACATCCTCTACCTCGGCAACGCCTTCGTGGAGGACCTCGCCGAGGACAGCGGCGCACTGGAATCGGTGACGGCGGCGACCTTCTTCGTGCGGATAGTGCTGTCGCCGTTCGCGCACCCGCTGTTCACGGTGCTCACCGGGCTCGGCTTCGGCGTGGCGGCGGTCAGCGCCCGCCGCTCGCGCAGGATCTTCCTGCCGCTGCTCGGCCTGGCGCTGGCCATGGGCATGCACGCGCTGTGGAACGGCTCCTCGCAGTTCGGGGAGCACGGCTTCTACGTGGTCTACGCGTGCGTGATGGTCCCGGCGTTCGGGCTGCTGGTGTGGCTGGCGGTGCGGATACGGCGCGACCGGCTGCGGGCCGTCGCCCGGGAACTCTCGCTGTACGCGGCCGCGGGCTGGCTCGGCCCGGCCGAGGTGCCGGCCCTGGCCTCGATGCCGGCCCGGTCACTGGCCCGCGCCCTGGCCCGCCGCAGCGGCGGCCGGGCCGCCGGCCGCACGGTCGCCCGCTACGAGGCGGACGCGGCCGCCCTGGCCCTGCTGCGGAACCGGGCGCGGCGCGGCGGCCCCGTACGGGAGCGGGACTTCGCGGGCCGGGAGCGGGAGTTGCTGCACCGGCTCTGGCAGGGCCGCGCGACGGCGGGTCCCGCGCTGGCCCGGGCAGCGGTCATGGAGGAGCTGGTTCCGCCGTGGTTCGATCCCCTGGCCCCGGTGGGCGCGCGGGCGGACGTACCCCGCCCGCGGCGGGTGGCGGGAGCCCCGCCGGCACCGGCCGCTGCACCCGCCTCGGCACCGGCCGCAGCCCCGGACCCGGGACTCAGACGTTCAGGCCCTTGGAGTTCAGCCACGCCAGCGGGTCCATCGTCGATCCGCCCTTGCGTACTTCCAGGTGGAGATGGGGTCCGGTGACGTTGCCGGTGGCGCCGACGCGGCCGATGGTCTCGCCGGCGCCCACCGTTCCGGAGGTCACCGACATCGAGGAGAGGTGGCAGTACCAGATCTCCGTGCCGTCCGGCAGCTCCAGCACGATCCGGTAGCCGTACGCGCCGGACCAGCCGGCCGAGGTGATCTTTCCGCCGGAGACGGCCTTGGCGGGCGTGCCGGTCGGGGCCGCGAAGTCCAGGCCGGTGTGGTGGCCGGAGGACCACATGGAGCCGGAGTCCCCGTAGTGCGAGGTGAGGGTGTAGGCGGAGGTGGGCAGGGAGTAGCTGCCGGCCGGTTTGGCCAGGCGCTCCTGCTCGGCCTTCTGCGCGGCGGCCTTCTCGGCGGCTTCCTCCGCGGCCTTCGCCTCGGCCTGGGCCTTCGCCTCCTCGGCCGCCTTGCGCGCCGCTTCCAGCTTCTCCTTGGCCTCCTGGGCAGCGGCCTGCTGCGCCGCCTGTTCGGCCTCCGCCCGGGCCTTGGCCCCGGCGGCGTCCTGCTGGGACTCGGCCTGCTGGAGGATGCGGTTGCGCAGCACCTCACCGGCGTCCGCGCCGTGGACGGACTGCTGCGTCATGATCCCCGTGCGCTCGCCCGCCGCCCGGGCCGCGGCGCCCGAACCGCCGTCGTCCTGCTGCGACTTGTCGCCGCTCACCAGGTCGGGCAGGGACGGCATGGATATCGCGACCTGGGGCCGGTCCTGCGCGGTGGCGATGCCACCGGCACCGACCGCCGCGATGACGCCGACACCGAGCACGGTGGAGCTGCGGGCAAGTCCCCCGCGCTGCTTGGCGACCCGGTGCTTGCCCCGGACCGGTCGCACCGAATCCTCGGTGGGATTCCACTCGCCCCAGGCACCCGCGGTGGGCGGCTCCTGGATCTCGGTGCCTTCAGGGGCAGGCAAGTTGGAGGCCACCGGGGCACACTCCTCGATTACGCGCGTGGGCGCGCGAGCACGGCGCCGTCTCTTGCGACGGCTGGGACGACCGCGCTGCGTTATCGAAAGGTAATAGACGGAGGGGAGTGATTCCAAGCTTCTCCGCTTGATCGTTCACAGCAATCAGCCACTCACTGACTGGCTTTGGCCACACCTTTCTCCAGCAAAACCACCCCAACTGGGGCAAAAATCAATTGACTCCCTTATCTCTTCAGCCACAGAGCCCCCGTGACGGATCGTCAGCTCCCTTGCTGAGCGCGTTCTTTCCACTACGCATGGTCACGTCGCGTCGTCCCGGGGCACCACCGGCACGGTCAGGCGCCGCTCCGGCTCCCGCTCCCCCGGGCGCCCCACCGCGAGCAGCGCCATGTCGTCCGTCGCCCCGCCGCCCGTATGCCGGCGCACATCACTGCTGAGCGCACTGAGCAGGGCCTGCGGGCCGGGGAAGACGCGCCCGCGCAGCCGGGCCGCCGGATCGTAGAAGTTCCCCGCCCCGTCCCGGGCCTCGGTGAGCCCGTCCGTGAACAGCAGCAGGGTGGTCCCCGCCGGGAAGGCCCACTCCTGCACCAGGTCCGGCCAGCCCCCCAGCTCCCCCATCCCGAGCGGCAGGGCGGGCTCCGCCGGGGCGAGGACCGCCAGCTCACCGTTCGCGTGCAGCAGCAGCGGCGCGGGGTGGCCCCGGTTGAGCAGCCGCAGCCCGCTCGCGCCCGGCGGGATCTCCCCGAGCACGCACGTCGTGAACCCCTCCACCGCGTCCAGGCTGTCGCGCCGGGTGCCCTCACGGGTCAGCGCCCGCTCCAGCCGCTGGGCCAGCGCCTCCAGCGTGGGCTCGGTGTCCGCCGCCTCCCGGAACGCCCCCAGGACCACCGCGACGGCCTCCACCGCCCCGAGCCCCTTGCCCCGTACGTCGCCCACCGCGAGCCGCACCCCGAAGGGGGTCTCCTGGACGGCGTACAGGTCGCCGCCGATGAAGGCGTCCGCCTGCGCGGCCTCGTACCAGGCCGATACGTGCAGCCCCCCGATGCGCTCGGCGGGCTCGGGCAGCACCGCCCGCTGCGCGGCCTCGGCGATCCCGCGCGCCGAGGCGAGCTGCTCGCCGCTGCGCCGCACCACTCGGTTGATCAGGAGCGCCAGCCCGGAGACCGTCAGGACGGTGGCCAGTTCGGTCATCGCCTCGACCTTCCAGCCCGTGCCGCCGATGATCTGCAGCACGAACACCGCGAGGACGGCCAGGGCGCCGGTCGCGGCCGTGGCGCGGAGCGTGAAGAGCGGGGCGGCGATCAGCGGGGCCGCGGTGAAGAACGGGGATCCGGTGAAGCTGGGCGGGGTCAGCAGGTTGAAGACGATCCCGAAGGCGATCAGGGCGGCCGGCAGCACCCGGACCACGCGGCGGGCCGCACCGCTGCCGGCGCCACCCGCACGTCCCACGCGTCCCGCACGTCCCGTACGCCCCGCACGTCCACCGCCGTTGCCCTGCCGGCCCAGCCCCACCACGCTCTCACCTGCCGCCCGGTCCGTCGCACGGGTGCGGGCCCGCTGCCGCCTCGCCCCTCAAGGCTGGCGGCAGGAGGCCGCGTACGGCGACCCGGCGGCGGCCGGACGGGTGAGGGAGCGCGAGAGGACGAGCGCCGGGAACACGCGGAAGGGGAACACGACGAAGGCCCGGTTCCTGGTGAGGAACCGGGCCTTCGTACTGAGTAGCGGGGACAGGATTTGAACCTGCGACCTCTGGGTTATGAGCCCAGCGAGCTACCGAGCTGCTCCACCCCGCGTCGGTAAACACAACTCTACGCCATCCGGGGGGAGCCCTTCGCCAATTAACCGCCGCACCGCCCTCAGATGCACATCACCGCAGGTCAAAGGCCCAAAACCGGACCAGAACCGGCCGCGGACCACCCCCTCGCGAACGAAGATTGCTCGTGCGTGGGGCGCCGTCAGGCAGCGCGATCGCGGCGGCGGGTCAGGACGCGGGTGGTGCTCCCGTCGTCCTCCCGCACGACCCGGACGTGGCTGAAGCCGATGCGCTCCAGCAGGACCAGGGAGGCCGTGTTGGACTCGGCCACGGTGGCGTGCACCTCGGCCAGGCCGAGGGCGTCGAAGCCGTACGCGACGATCGCCTCGGCGATCTCGGTGCCGAGGCCCGCTCCCCAGGCCTCGGGTGCCAGCGCGTAGATGATCTCGTGCCCGCCGACCGCGTCGGTCCGCTTGATCTCGGCATGCCCGACCAGCCGGCCGTCCCGCCGTACCGCCCAGACGTCGAAGAGGTTCTCGGCGTAGACCTTCGTGAAGACCCGTCCGAAGAGCGCCCGGTCCTCGGCCTCCGTGGCGGTACCGTCCCCCATCCACCGGGACACCCGGACGTCCTGGAAGAGGGCGACGAACCCTTCCTCGTCCTCGGGGGTGTACGGGTCGAGGAGCAGCCGCTCGGTGCGCAGAACAGGGGTCATGGTCATCGACGCTACCGGCCCGGTAGGGCGGCCTCACCGGGTTTTCCGGCCCTGAGCAAGGACGGACCACCTGCCGTGACGATGCGCCAGGTGATGCTGGATCATCCCGGCCGCAGCCTGGACGACATCGCAACCAGCCGCACATCACCACCTCTGCGCACCTGACCCGGAAATGGCTGAGCGCCCCACCCGGCCGAAACGGGGTGGGGCGCTCAGTAGCAGGTCAGAGGTGGGAACCTCCGCCTGCGAGCGGTAGGCCATGTCGGACTCGAACCGACAACCAACGGATTAAAAGTCCGCTGCTCTGCCAATTGAGCTAATGGCCCTCCAGGTGCTCACCCCAGAGCATAGCCGGACCGCGCCGGTCAGCCGATCGGGTATCCGCCGACCGGCCTGTCGCCGGCGCCGCGGTGGTGCTCCGGGACGCCTCGGTCCGGCCCCCGAAGGGGTGTTACGCACCATCAGCTTCCGGAGACGAGGAAAGGGCCCGTACGGCACCTGGGTGTCGTACGGGCCCTTTCTCAGGGGTTCAGCTCAGCTGCGATCAGCCGTTGCGCTTCCAGCGCGGCTTGTCGTCACGGCGGCCGCCGAAGCCACCGGTGGAACCGGAGCCGGAGCCGGACGGACGGTGGTCGTCACGGCGGCCGTACGGGCGGTCGCCGCCACCGGAGCGGAAGCCACCGGACGGACGGTCGTCACGACGGTCACGGTTGAACGGACGGTCGCCGCCACCGGAGCGGAAGCCGCCGGAGGGGCGGTCGTCACGGTTGTACGTGCCGTTGCCCGTGGCCGGACGGTCGCCACCGGAGCGGAAGCCACCCGACGGACGGTCGTCGCGACGGAAGCCGCCACGGTCGCCACCACGGTCGTCACGGTTGAAGCCACCCGACGGACGGTCGTCGCGACGGAAGCCGCCACCGGCCGGACGGTCGCCACCGGAGCGGAAGCCACCCGACGGACGGTCGTCGCGGCGGAAGCCGCCACGGTCGCCACCACGGTCGTCACGGTTGAAGCCACCGGACGGACGGTCGTCGCGACGGAAGCCGCCACCGGCCGGACGGTCGCCACCGGAGCGGAAGCCACCCGACGGACGGTCGTCGCGGCGGAAGCCGCCACGGTCGCCACCACGGTCGTCACGGTTGAAGCCACCCGACGGACGGCCACCACGGTCACCGCGGTCACCGCGGTCGTCGCGGCGGAAGCCGCCACGGTCACCACCGCGGTCGCCACCGCGGTTGTCGCGACGCTCGAAGTTGCCACGGTCGTCGCGCTGGGCGCGCTGCTCCTCGCGGCGCTCCTGCGCGGCCAGCTCGGCGGCAGCGGCGGCGGCAGCAGCCGCGACCTCGGCCTCGGCGGCCTCGGCCACCTCGGCGACAGCGGCCTCCGGGTCCTCGCCGCGCTCACGGGCGGAGCGGGCGACGAGGCGGTCGGCCTCCTCGCGCAGCTCGCCGGCACGGCGGGTCAGGCGCTCGAGCTGCTTGGTCAGCTCGGCGACCTCGCGCTCGGCCTGCTTGGCGGCGTTGTTCGCGGAGTCGGCCTGGACCTCGGTCAGCGAACGGGCACCGGTGATCTCGGCGACCTCCGGCTCGAAGGCGCCGGCGCCCTGGACGATGTGGCGCGAGGCGTCGACGCCCGCGTCCTCCATCAGGCGGAAGATCTGGCGGCGCTGGTGCGGCAGCGCGAGCGAGACCACGACACCGGACTTGCCGGCACGGGCGGTACGGCCCGAGCGGTGCAGGTAGTCCTTGTGGTCACCGGCCGGGTCCACGTTCAGGACCAGGTCGATGCCGTCGACGTGGATACCGCGGGCGGCGACGTCGGTGGCGACGAGCGCGTTGACGTAGCCGTCCTTGAAGTCGGCGAGGACGCGGGTACGGGCACCCTGCGTCATGCCGCCGTGCAGCGCGTCGGCCTTCACGCCGGCCTCGACGAGCTGCTCGGCGATGCGGTCGGCGCCCAGCTGGGTGCGGACGAAGATGATGGTGCGGCCCTTGCGGGCGGCGATGGCGGCCGTGACCGGCGCCTTGTCCTTCGGCTTCACGACGAGGACGTGGTGCGTCATGGTCGTGACGTTGCCCTGCGCGCTGTCGACCTCGTGCGTGACGGGGTTGGACAGGTAGCGCTTGACCAGGGTGCCGATCTCGTTCTCCATGGTGGCGGAGAAGAGCATGCGCTGGCCGCCGCCGGGGATCTGGTCGAGCAGCTCGGTGACCTCGGGCAGGAAGCCCAGGTCGGCCATCTGGTCGGCCTCGTCGAGAACCGCGACCTGGACGTTCTCCAGGGAGCAGGCGCCACGGTTGATGATGTCGCGCAGACGGCCGGGGGTGGCGACGAGGACGTCGACACCGCGCTCCAGGGCGTAGATCTGGTTGCTCATGGAGGTACCGCCGCAGACGACCTTCATCTTCAGGCCGAGCACGTCGCCGTAGGGCTGCAGCGCATCCGCGACCTGCATCGCGAGCTCACGGGTCGGCGTGAGGATGATGGCGCGGGGCTTCTTCTTCTCGGTGTGGCCGCCGGCGAGCTGGGCCAGGGTCGGCAGACCGAAGGAGAGGGTCTTGCCGGAGCCGGTGCGGCCACGGCCGAGGATGTCCTTGCCGGCCAGGGCGTCCGGGATGGTCGCGGCCTGGATCGGGAAGGGGCTGGTGACGCCGTTCTGCGCGAGCTTGCGCACGACGCCCTCGGGGAGACCGAGGTCGCCGAAGGTGATCGAGGGCTCGGCGTCGGCGTCGGCCTCGTCGAAGTCGGGGGTCGAGTCCTCGAGGGACTCGTCGGTGTTCACGTCGGCCTCAAGAGCCTCGATGATCTCGTTGGCCTCAGCGGCCTCGATCGCCTCGGTGACCACGAGGGCCTCGGCGTCGATCATCTCGTTGGAGTCGTTCTCGGGCATGACGGAACGGTCAGAGCTGGAAATGGACATGCGAAATGCGAAACCTTCCGGAGTCTCGGCACGCGCCCAAACTCCGTGAATCGCAAATCGACCGCCTCAATGCGGTCAGCCACGGCTAGGGAGAGTACGCGCCACACGGCGCTCTTCGGATTCGGCGCCGGGCAATGGGATCAAACGATCTATAACCATACGCACCCTCCCCGGGGTCTGGCAAGTCACTCCAGCCGATAGGGCTCTGACCTGCGGATATGCCCCCGAGGGCGGGTGCCTGAACGGGCCCCACCGGGCGCCCGGCAGGGCCGCCGGGCCTACAGTTCCGGCGCCGGAACCGTGCTGGGTTCGGGCTGCGGGCTCGGCTGCGCCGGCGTGGGTTCCGTCACAGGGGGAGTGGGCGCCGGCGGCTCCGGCGTCGGGCTCGCCGACTGCTGCCCGCCGGCCGAACCGCCCGGTCCCCCGGGGCCGCCCGAGCCTCCGCCCGACGTCGGCTGCTGGGGACCCTGCCCGCCCGCCCCGCCGACGGGTCCCGCCGACGGAGCGGGCTCCCCCGGCCGGCCGCTCGGCGCGCCCGCGCTCGGCGAGGCCCCGGTCGCGCCGGAGGCCTTGCCGTCCTCCTTGGCCCTGCCGTCCTGGCTCCCCGTACCGTCCTTGGTGCCGTGCCCGTTGCCGTGGACCCCGGAGCCCCGTCCCGAGACGGTCCCGGCGCCCGCCTCGGCACCGCTGCGGCGGTCCCCCGGGGCGGGGGGCCCGGGCTTCGCCGCGTCCTCGCCGACGCTCATGCAGCCGGCCGTCGCCGCGACCGCGAGCGCGGTGACGGCCAGTCGGAGGGAAGCGGACAACTGGCGCACGAGGGCACCTCCGGAGCCTGTGGGTGAACATTCCGCATGAGCGGGTCAATGTGCCCAACTCCCTTTGACCCGTAAGGGACACGCCCTCCGTGCAACCCCTCCGCGCAACCCCGCGGCGCAACCACTCGGCCGCTCGGCCGAACCCTCAGGCGAAGAGCTGCCGCGCCACCTGCGAGCCGAGGTGCACCGCGCCCAGCCCGACCAGCACCGACACCACCACGTTGGCCGCGGCCAGGAACCGGTGCCCCCGCTCGGCCAGCCGCAGGGTCTCGTACGAGAACGTCGAGTACGTGCTCAGCGCCCCGCACAGCCCGGTCCCCAGCAGCAGCCGCACCTGCGAGGACGCGGCCCCTTCCAGCGCCGCCCCGGCCAGCGCGCCGAGCACCAGGCAGGCGCTCGCGTTGACCACGAAGGTGCCCCAGGGGAACGCGGAATCGTGCCGCGCCTGCACCGCCCGGTCCATCAGGTAGCGCAGCGGCGCCCCGACGGCCGCGCCCGCCACCACGATCAGCCAGTTCACCGCGGGACCCGGCCCCGGACGGCGAACCGCGCCACCGACGCGGCCGCCCACACCGCGCCCAGCGCCGCGACCACCGTGAGCCCGGCGTAGGCCAGCGCGGTCCCCGCCTCCCCCTCGTCCAGGAGCCGCGAGAAGTCCACCGCGTAGGTGGAGAAGGTGGTGAAGCCGCCGAGTACGCCGACCCCGGCGAAGGGCCGCAGCAGCGGATGCGGCGACGTCCGGCCGCCCTCGCTGATCAGCACCATCAGTACGCCGATCAGCGCCGAGCCGGAGGCGTTGATCCACAGGGTCGCCCACGGGAAGGCCCCGGGCCCGGCCGGCCACAGCAGGGAGATCCCGTACCGCGCCGCGCCCCCGACCGCGCCGCCGACCGCCACGGCCGCGAGGACCCGGCCCCGAGGCTCGGCGCGCTGTGCGGGCACGTGCAGGTCGACGTCCGGATCGATGGCCTCCGCGACGCCCGCCGCTCCCGCCGCTCCCGCGGCTTCCGCGGCTCCCGTCGGCTCGGCCGGCTCGTCACCGGGGAGCGGCAGGGGCGTCACCCGTACCCCAGAGCGTGCAGCCGCTCGTCGTCGATCCCGAAGTGGTGGGCGATCTCGTGCACGACGGTGACCTCCGTCTCCGCGACCACGCTCTCCCGGTCCTCGCACATCCGCAACGTGGGATTGCGGTAGATGGTGATCCGGTCCGGCAGCACCCCGGCGTACCACTCGCCGCGGTCCGTCAGCGGGGTCCCCTCGTACAGGCCGAGCAGCTCGGGGTCGTCGGCGGGAGGTTCGTCCTCGACGAACACCGCCACGTTGTCCATCAGCCGCGTCAGCTCCGGCGGGATCCGGTCCAGGGCCTCTGCGACGAGCTCCTCGAACTCCTCGCGCGTCATCTCCAGCACCCGGCCATTGTCGCTCCGGGGGAAACCGTTTTGGCGATAGCTCCCCGGATCCCATATGCTTCTCACGTCCCCGACGCGCTGAAGAAGTGCCCGGCGGGCCTTTAGCCCTCATCGTCTAGTGGCCCAGGACGCCGCCCTTTCAAGGCGGTAGCACGGGTTCGAATCCCGTTGGGGGTACGCATTACCGTGTGCAAGACTTGCTCTCGCACACTGCAAGGTCCTGTGGAGCAGTTGGTTAGCTCGCCACCCTGTCAAGGTGGAGGTCGCGGGTTCAAGTCCCGTCAGGATCGCTGAAGCCGGAAACGGTTTCGTGGCTGGGTAGCTCAGTTGGTACGAGCGATCGCCTGAAAAGCGATAGGTCGCCGGTTCGACCCCGGCCCCAGCCACCACCGGAAGGCCCCGTCCATCGGACGGGGCCTTCCTGCGTTACTCGGTCTCGCCCGTGGGGCGGGAGCGGCGGCGCCACTGCACGACGCCGACGGCCAGGGCCCCGGCGGCGACCAGCCCGAGCAGCGCCCCGTCCGGCACGGCGTCCGCCAGCGAGCCGACCCACTGCTCCACCGCGAACGAGTCGTCCACGTCCAGCAGCCCGGGCAGCGCGCTCGCGCCGTCGTACGCGAGGAACAGCGCGCCCAGGGTGATGAAGAACAGCCCGGACAGCAGCGAGGTGGTGTGCAGCTCGAAGCGGCCCACCGCGAAGGCCCGCCCGCGCAGCCAGCGGCGCCGGCCCAGGTCGAAGCGCTCCCACAGCAGGGCCAGCAGGAACAGCGGCAGGGCCATGCCCAGGGCGTAGACCGCGAGCAGCAGGCCGCCGTAGACGGGGCTGCCGCTGACCGCGGCGACCGTCAGGACGCTGCCGAGGATCGGGCCGGCGCAGAAACCGGCCAGCCCGTAGACCGCGCCGAGCGCGTACACCGACAGGGCGGTCGTCGGCCGGATCCGGCCCGACAGCTGCGCGATCCGCTTCGGGGCGAAGCCGAGGCCCAGGATCTGGGCGAGGCCGAGCGCGATGATCAGCCAGCCGCCGGCCAGGACGAGCTGGTCGCGGTTGCTGTGGAAGAACCGCCCGGCGTACGAGCCGGCCGCCCCGAGCGGTACGAGGGTGCTCGCGAGGCCCGCGTAGAAGATCCCGGTGCGCGCCAGGAGCCGCGAGGTGGAGTCGATCGAGTAGGCGAAGAAGGCCGGCAGCAGCAGCGCGCTGCACGGGCTGAGCAGGGCGAGGAGGCCGCCCAGCAGGGCGGCCAGGTATCCGATGTGGGTCACTGCTTCGCCGCCTCCGCCTTCGCCCGGGCGATGGCGGCGGTGAAGGTGTCGAGCGGCTGGGCGCCGGCGATCGGCCTGCCGTTCAGGAGGAAGGACGGGGTGGAGGTGACGCCGATGCGGTAGCCCTCCTCCTGGTCCTTCTTCAGGGCCGCCGCGGCCTGCTCGCCGGCCAGGTCGGCCTTGAAGCGCTCCAGGTCGGGGACCCCGGCCTCCCGGGCCAGCTCCACCAGCCGCGGCTCGGCGAAGCCCTTGTCCTTGGAGCCGTCGGCGTAGGCCGCGGCGTGGAAGGCCTCGAAGCGGTCCTGCTGTCCGGCCGCCCAGGCGGCCCTGGCGGCGGCCTCGGACTCGGCTCCGAAGATCGGGAAGTTGCGCCACTCGATGCGCAGGGTGCCGTCCGCGACGTACTTCTTCACCAGCTCGGGCTCGGTGTCGCGGGCGAACTTGGCGCAGTAGCCGCACTTGAAGTCGGAGTACTCGATGAGCACCACGGGCGCGTCGGCGCGGCCGACGGCGAGCTTGTCGCCGGACTCGCGGCGGGCCAGCGCCTTGAGCTCGGCGGCCGGGTCGGTCCGCGGAGCGGCCACGGCGCCGGAGCCGGAGCCCGAACCGGCGGAGCCGGCTGCGTCGGGGGCGGTGGCCTGCCAGGAGACGATGCCGAGGGTGATCGCGGCGAGGGCGACGCCGGCGGAGATCAGCAGGGGCTTCGTGGAGGTCTTGGACGTGGAAGACGTGGAAGAGGGCATGCGGGTGCTCCAGTGCTGCGGGTGGTGGTGGGTCGGGACCGGTGGGGACCGGTCCCTCTAGACCCGCATCACGCAGAGCTCCAGCCGGTCGGGGGCCGGGCGGTCGGGACCGCGTACGAGGGGCCGTACGGGCACGGCCGCGGGCGGACCGGCCTCCTCGGGCGCCGCCCGGGCCGGCGGGACCTGGGCGTGCTCGCCCCAGGCGCGCGCGGGAACGGCCGGCGCACCACCGCGCTCGGGAGCCACCGGTGCACAGGCGGGCCCCCCACCGTCGCCGAACACAGCCACCCGGGCCCCCGCCGGGACCGGGCCCGAATCCGGGGCCGGAACCAAGGCCGGAACCGAAGCCGCGGCCGGGGCCGCGCCCGGAGCCGGGGCCGCGGTCGGGGGTGTTGCGGTCGCCGCCGCAGGGGGTGCGCAGGCCAGGAGTACCGCCAGGACCACGCCGAGCAGGCTCCGGACGTGGCGGGGGCGGGACAAGGTGGGCTGCCTCTCATGGGACGACCGACGGACTCGTCCCGAAATGGTACGGGTCCACCCGACAAATGCGTTCGCCACCCGGAGGGCCCAGGTGAGATCCTCGATCAGGTATGTCTACTTCCTTCGCCGCCCTGCAGACGCTTCTCGGTGAGATCTCGCTCCGTGACGCGCACCGCCTCGGCCGCCGCCTCGAAGGCGCCCGCCGCATCCGCAAGCCCGAGGCCAAGCAGGCCGTGCTCGACGAGATCGCCACGGAGGCCACCAGGGCCGCCGAGCGACTGGCCGGCCGTGCCTCGCGGATGCCGGAGGTCACGTATCCCGAGAACCTGCCCGTCAGCCAGAAGAAGGACGAGATCGCCGAGGCGATACGCGACCACCAGGTCGTGATCGTCGCGGGCGAGACCGGCTCCGGCAAGACCACGCAGATCCCCAAGATCTGCATGGAGCTGGGCCGCGGAGTCCGGGGCATGATCGGGCACACCCAGCCCCGCCGGATCGCCGCCCGCACCGTCGCGGAGCGGATCGCCGAGGAGCTGAAGTCCGAGATCGGCCAGACGGTCGGCTGGAAGGTCCGCTTCACCGACCAGGTGGACCAGGACGCGACCTTCGTGAAGCTGATGACCGACGGCATCCTGCTCGCCGAGATCCAGACGGACCGCGAGCTGCGCGCGTACGACACGATCATCATCGACGAGGCCCACGAGCGGTCGCTGAACATCGACTTCCTGCTGGGCTACCTGGCCACGCTGCTGCCGAAACGTCCCGACCTCAAGGTCGTCATCACCTCGGCCACCATCGACCCCGAGCGCTTCTCACGGCACTTCGGCGAGGCGCCGATCGTCGAGGTCAGCGGGCGCACGTATCCGGTGGAGGTCCGCTACCGGCCGCTCCTGGAGGAAGGAACCGAGGACGCTGAGGACGCCGACCGCGACCAGATCACCGCGATCTGCGAGGCCGTGGACGAGCTCCAGTCCGAGGGGCCGGGCGACATCCTGGTCTTCCTCTCCGGCGAGCGGGAGATCCGCGACACGGCCGACGCCCTGAACAAGCGCAATCTGCGCTTCACCGAGGTCCTCCCCCTCTACGCGCGCCTCTCGCACGCCGAGCAGCACCGCGTCTTCCAGCAGCACACCGGCCGCCGGATCGTGCTCGCCACCAACGTCGCCGAGACCTCGCTGACCGTCCCCGGCATCAAGTACGTGATCGACCCGGGCACCGCCCGGATCTCGCGCTACAGCCACCGCACCAAGGTCCAGCGCCTGCCGATCGAGCGGATCTCGCAGGCCAGCGCCAACCAGCGCAAGGGCCGTTGCGGCCGTACCAGCGACGGCATCTGCATCCGGCTGTACTCCGAGGACGACTTCGAGGCCCGTCCCGAGTTCACCGACGCCGAGATCCTGCGGACGAACCTGGCCTCCGTCATCCTCCAGATGACCGCGGCCGGCCTCGGCGAGATCGAGAAGTTCCCCTTCATCGACCCGCCGGACCACCGCAACATCCGCGACGGCGTCCAGCTCCTCCAGGAGCTCGGGGCGCTCGATCCTGCGGAGAAGGACCCCAAGAAGCGGCTCACGCAGATGGGCCGCCAGCTGTCCCAGCTCCCGGTGGACCCCCGCCTCGCCCGCATGGTCATCGAGGCCGACAAGAACAACTGCGTCCGCGAGGTCATGGTCATCGCGGCGGCCCTGTCCATCCAGGACCCCCGCGAGCGCCCCTCGGACAAGCAGACCCAGGCCGACCAGAACCACGCCCGCTTCAAGGACGAGACCAGCGACTTCCTCTCGTACCTGAACATGTGGCGCTACGTGCGCGAGCAGCAGAAGGAGCGCGGCTCCTCCTCGTTCCGCCGGATGTGCAAGCAGGAGTACCTGAACTTCCTGCGGATCCGCGAGTGGCAGGACATCTACTCGCAGCTGCGCACGGTCGCCAGGAGCATGGGCATCCACGTCAACGAGGCCGATGCCCCCGAGCAGGTCATCCACGTCTCGCTGCTGGCCGGTCTGCTCTCGCACATCGGGCTCAAGGACACCGACAAGAACGAGTACCTCGGGGCCCGCAGCGCCAAGTTCGCGATCTTCCCGGGCTCCTCGCTGTTCAAGAAGCAGCCGAAGTTCGTGATGTCGGCCGAACTGGTGGAGACCTCGCGGCTGTGGGCCCGGGTGAACGCCAAGGTGGAGCCCGAGTGGGTGGAGCCGCTGGCCCAGCACCTGATCAAGCGGACCTACAGCGAGCCGCACTGGGAGAAGGACCAGGCGGCCGTGATGGCGTACGAGAAGGTCACGCTGTACGGCGTGCCGATCGTCGCCCAGCGGAAGATCAACTACGGCCGGATCGATCCCGAGGTCTCGCGCGAGCTGTTCATCCGCAACGCGCTGGTGGAGGGCGACTGGCGCACCCACCACAAGTTCTACGCCGACAACCGCAAGCTCCTCACCGAGGTGGAGGAGCTGGAGAACCGGGCCCGGCGCCGCGACATCGTGGTGGACGACGAGACCCTCTTCGACTTCTACGAACAGAAGATCCCCGCCCACGTGGTGTCCGGGGCGCACTTCGACTCGTGGTGGAAGCACAAGAAGCGCGAGGAGCCCGAACTCCTCGACTTCGAGCGCGAGATGCTGCTGACCGAGAAGGCGGCCGGGGTCACCAAGGCCGACTACCCGGACTCCTGGCGGCAGGGTCCGCTGAAGTTCCGGGTGACCTACCAGTTCGAGCCGGGTGCGGACGCCGACGGCGTGACCGTCCACATCCCGCTCCAGGTGCTCAACCAGGTCACCGACGAGGGCTTCGACTGGCAGATCCCGGGCCTGCGCGAGGAGGTCGTCACCGAGCTGATCCGCTCGCTGCCGAAGCCGATCCGCCGGCACTACGTTCCCGCGCCGAACTACGCGGGCCGTTTCCTGGACACGGCGGTACCCCTCCAGGAGCCGCTGCCGGTCACGCTGGCGCGCGAGCTCCAGCGGATGGTGGGGGTCCCGGTCTCGGCCGAGGACTTCGACCTCGGCCGGATCCCCGACCACCTCAAGATCACCTTCCGGATCATCGACGAGCGCCGCAAGAACCTCGCCGAGGACAAGGACCTGGAGGCCCTGCGGCTGAAGCTGAAGCCGAAGGCCCGCCAGGCCCTCTCCAAGGCCGCCGCGGCCACCGCCGAGCGGGCGGGCGGGGAGTCGGTGGAGCGCACCGGGCTGACCGACTGGACGATCGGCACGCTGACGAAGGTCTTCGAGACCCGCCGGGCGGGTCAGCCGGTGAAGGCGTACCCGGCGCTGGTGGACGAGGGCGCGACCGTCTCCGTACGGCTCTTCGACACCGAGGCCGAGCAGCAGCAGGCGATGTGGCTGGGCACCCGGCGCCTCATCCTGCTGAACATCCCGGTGAACCCGGCGAAGTTCGCCTCGGACCACCTGACCAACCAGCAGAAGCTGGCCCTGTCCAGGAACCCGCACGGCTCCATCCAGGCGCTCTTCGACGACTGCGCGACCGCGGCGACCGACCGGCTGATCGCCGACCACGGGGGCCCGGCCTGGGACGAAGCGGGCTTCCGCAGGCTCTACGAGGCCGTCCGCGCCGACCTGGTGGACACGACCGTGCGCACGGTCGGGCAGGTGCAGCAGGTGCTGGCCGCCTGGCAGGCCTGTGAGCGCCGCCTGAAGGGCACGGCCAGCCTGGCGCTGGTCGCGAACGTCCAGGACGTCAAGACGCAGCTGGCGGCCCTCATGCCGGCCGGCTTCGTCACGCTCACCGGGCTGCGCCGGCTGCCGGACCTGATGCGCTACCTGGTGGCGGTGGACCGGCGGCTCCAGCAGATGCCCACGGGCGTCCAGCGCGACACCACGCGCATGGAGAAGGTCCACGAGATGCAGGACGAGTACGCCTGGCTGCTGGAGCAGTTGCCGAAGGGGCGGCCGGTCCCGTCCACGGTCACCGACATCCGCTGGATGATCGAGGAGCTGCGCGTCAGCTACTTCGCGCACGCGCTCGGGACGGCGTACCCGATCTCCGACAAGCGGATCGTGAAGGCGGTGGATGCGGCGGCGCCGTGACCCCCGCCGTGATCCGGTTCGACTGCACCCCCTGAGCTGCGGTACAGTCTGATTCGCAGCCGCCGAGCGGCCGCAAATCAAGGACCTGTGGAGCAGTTGGTTAGCTCGCCACCCTGTCAAGGTGGAGGTCGCGGGTTCAAGTCCCGTCAGGTTCGCAGAAACGTCAGGGCCCGTATCCCTCTGGGGATACGGGCCCTGACGCGTTGGCGGGTGGTACCGCCCGGACGGCCTTGGGGGCCGCCTCCGGCCCGCGGAGCGCCCGCGTCGCCGCGAACGGCCACCGAGCCGCGTCCGCACCCGTCTCCCGGCTCCGGCGCCCGCCTCCCGCGCTCCGCGCCGCCTCCGGGCTCCGTGCCGCCCCCGAACCGCCGGCGGACCGGCCGCGAACCGGCATCCCCCGTTCGCATGAGGCGCCCCGCCCTGCACATCCCCATTACGGGGTGCATTGCCGGATATACAAGAGTGATCATCTGTGACGGGAGTCACCGCATGAGTTTTTGGGACTCATACTTTTATCGCACCCATACGCCCGCTCGATAGAATATGTGCAATGGCACCCACCCCGCCGAAGTCCCCGCGCGCGCCGGCGATGGCCCTGACCTGGGCATAAAAAAGATCGCGCTGGACCCGGCGGAGTCCAGCGCGATCGAACGACCTGAGAACCTGTTGGGGCAGGTCCGGCCGTATGAAGCTATGTGGGTTTCATCGGATTGGGGGACCCGATATAAACCCGTTAAAGCGGGGTGTTTACGCGACCTCAGGCTTCGCTGCGCTGCTGCGGAATTCCCGCGAGCAGTGCGCGAACCTCGGCCTCGCGGTACCGGCGGTGTCCACCCAGGGTGCGGATGGACGTGAGCTTGCCAGCCTTGGCCCAGCGGGTGACCGTCTTCGGGTCCACGCGGAACATCGTGGCAACCTCAGCCGGGGTCAGCAGCGGCTCGGCATCAGGGGTGCGAGCGGTCATGAGCGGCCTCCTCGGGAGAACCGAACCATCTCGGTTCTTTCCTCTAAATTCTGCACCTTGGCCCGCGTTGCCCGAAATGGACATACGCGGGCCGAGTCGGTTATAGGACGAACGGCTTGTCCTCGGCACTACAACTACACCATCCGTCCAGCCTCGACGGCCAAACCGACGGAATTGCCCTCCGAGGTGTTCATCAGCGGCGGAAGCCGATGGACCGTCCCATAACGGACAGTCACCCCACTGTGACGATCAGTCACAGAGCGATCAGGAGTCGTCAGACCCCCCGTAGAGTGCAATGCCGAGCATTCCGCCCTTAGTTGGGCGGAAGGAACCCTCCCCGGACTCCTTGTCCTATTTTGGCACGAGGGTAGGGGAAGGGCGCAAGGGTGAAGTTAGTGCGGTCCGTCACGCTTGGGCCAATGGCCCGTATCGGGACGTAGGTCCTGGCACTAGGTCCCAAATGCCACGATCAGGCCTCTGATCAGCCAGTATTGACCGAACGACCGATAGCGCACGATACGTACGGGGCACCCGAAGGTGAAACCAGCCACATAGGACACTTTCGGCCTAATTCGCGAAAAGCCGCTCCCGGACCGCCCGCCACCGCTCCGCCAGCTCCCCGTACACCTCGGTCGCGCCCTCCGTGTCCCCGGCCCGCAGGGCCGCGATCCCCGCCGCCAGGTCCCCCGCCGAGCGGTCGGCCGCCAGCCGGTCCGCCGGCAGCGCGTGCAGCAGACCGCCGTAGTCCAGCTCGACCATCGAGCGCGGATGGAACTCCTCCAGCCAGCTCCCCACCTCCACCAGCCCGTCGGCGAGCATCCCGTACCCCTCCGCGTCGCGCAGGGTCCGCAGCGCCCGGGCGAGCCTGCGCCGCGCCTGCACCATCGGCGTGCGGTAGCGCAGCCGCTCGCCCGGCACGTACTCCCGCTCCTCGTCGGCCACCAGGACGAACCAGCGCAGCGGGATCTGCCACACCCCCGTACGGATCCAGGGGCGCGCGTCCGGGTTCCGCTCGCGCCAGTGCTCGTATTCCTCGGCCGCCCGCCGGCGCGCTCCGGGCGGGAGCGCCGCGTCCAGCACCGGCCGCGGGAACCACTCGACCAGTTCCTCCAGGGCCAGCCAGCCGCGGAGCCGGGTACGCCACGGGCAGACCAGCAGCACCCCGTCCACCACCGCCGTGAAGGCGTCCGCGCTCTCGTGGGCCGGCACCCCCACCACCGGGACCCGCACCAAATCCGCCAGCGAGCGGCGCAGTTCGTCCTGGGCCGACGGGGCCGCCCCGCGCCGGGCGTAGTCGGACCAGTGCGTGCGCTCCGGCTCGGCGAAGGCGGTCAGGGGCTCGTAGACGCGCAGGTAGGAGGCGTACGGGACGGTCGGCGCCGAGCGCGCGGACGGCAGCGGGGGATCGGAGGATTCGCTCACGCTCTCGTACTGCCCTGATCCGGGGTGCGGTTCACCTCCCGGCGCCGCGCGCCCTCCCGTACACCAGGAGTGTTTCGATCCTCGGACAGGTCACCTACGGGCGGCCGACAGGTCTTACTCTGCTCCCAGCACGCCCTCCCCCACCCGCAGGGCGGGCGTCTTTCCGCCGCATCTCATCCATGGGAGTCACCACCGTGACCGAAATGACCGACGGCGTCCTGCACACCCTGTTCCGTACGGAGCAGGGCGGCCACGAGCAAGTCGTGCTGTGCCAGGACCGCGCCACCGGCCTGAAGGCCGTCATCGCCATCCACTCCACCGCCCTGGGCCCCGCCCTCGGCGGTACGCGCTTCCACGCGTACGCCTCCGACGAGGAGGCCGTCCAGGACGCGCTGAACCTCTCGCGCGGCATGTCGTACAAGAACGCCCTCGCCGGCCTCGACCTCGGCGGCGGCAAGGCCGTGATCATCGGCGACCCCGACGTCCTCAAGAGCGAGGAACTCCTGGAGGCCTACGGCCGCTTCGTGGAGTCCCTCGGCGGCCGCTACGTGACGGCCTGCGACGTCGGCACCTACGTCGCCGACATGGACGTCGTGGCCCGCGAGACCCGCTGGGCGACCGGCCGCTCCCCCGAGAACGGCGGCGCCGGCGACTCCTCGGTCCTCACCGCCTTCGGTGTCTTCCAGGGCATGCGCGCCAGCGCCCAGCACCTGTGGGGCGACCCGACCCTGCGCGGCCGCAAGGTCGGCGTGGCCGGTGTCGGCAAGGTCGGCCACTACCTGGTCGAGCACCTCCTGGAGGACGGCGCCGAGGTCGTGATCACCGACGTGCGCGAGGAGTCCGTGCGCCGGATCCTGGACAAGCACCCGGGCAAGGTCACGGCGGTCGTCGACACCGACGCGCTGATCCGCACCGAGGGCCTGGACATCTACGCCCCCTGCGCGCTCGGCGGCGCGCTGAACGACGAGACCGTCCCGGCGCTCACCGCGAAGATCGTGTGCGGCGCGGCGAACAACCAGCTCGCCCACCCGGGCATCGAGAAGGACCTCTCCGACCGCGGGATCCTCTACGCGCCGGACTACGTGGTCAACGCGGGCGGTGTCATCCAGGTCGCCGACGAGCTGCGCGGCTTCGACTTCGACCGCTGCAAGGCCAAGGCCACGAAGATCTTCGACACCACCCTGGAGATCTTTGCTCGCGCGAAGGCAGACGGGATCCCGCCGGCCGCGGCGGCCGACCGGATCGCCGAACAGCGGATGGCGGACGGCCGCGCCGCCCGCGCGGTCTAGGCCCCCGGCGACCCTCCTGGGGGCGCCCCGCCGGGGTGCGGCGAGACGGAACTCACTGCACTTCGGCGGGTCGCCCGCCAGGAAAGGGTTAAAATCGCAGCTGACCAGCGAGGACGGGGCGCCTTGTTGGTTCTGCACCGGGGCGCGTCATGCGGGCGGCGTACCGTATGGCCGCGGAAGCAGGTACCGTTAAACCCCTACGGACGGTCTCTCCACGGAGAGCCCGCTCCGAACCATGAACGCGTGTCAGACTCTGGGGCCGTCGAGCCCCGTCACCGAGGGGGTCGAGCCATGGGGCGCGGCCGGGCAAAGGCCAAGCAGACGAAGGTCGCCCGCCAGCTGAAGTACAGCAGCGGCGGGACTGACTTGTCGCGTCTGGCCAACGAGCTGGGCGCATCGACCGCGGAACCGCTGCCTGTCAGCGAGCCGGTCGAGGTAGACGACGACGAGCTGGACGAGGACGACCCGTACGCTCGGTACGCGGACCTCTACAACAGCGATGACGACGACGAGGACGAAGAGTCCGGTCCGTCGGCACAGCGTCGCGGCGCTTGACGCCCTGAGGCGTCTGCACGACAGCACGACAGACAAAAGACTGAAACCCGGTCCAGGGCATCGCCCCGGGCCGGGTTTCAGTGCTGCTCAGCTCGCGTAGGAACCAGTCAGGGTCGCACCCTCGGTGCGGTCGCCGCGGTCCAGGATCTCTCCCGCGACCCACGCGTCGACACCCCGGTCGGCCAGCGCGGTCAGGGCCACGTCCACCGACTCGGCGGGCACGACGGCCATCATGCCGACACCCATGTTCAGGGTCTTCTCCAGCTCCAGCTGCTCCACCTCGCCGGCCTTGCCGACCAGGTCGAAGATCGCACCGGGAGTCCAGGTCGTACGGTCGACCGTGGCGTGCAGGTGGTCCGGGATGACCCGGGCCAGGTTCGCCGCGAGGCCGCCGCCGGTGATGTGCGAGTAGGCGTGCACCTCGGCCGTACGGGTGAGGGCCATGCAGTCCAGCGAGTAGATCTTGGTGGGCTCCAGGAGCTCCTCGCCGAGCGTCCGGCCGAGCTCCTCCACGTGCTGGTCGAGCGACATGCCGGCGCGGTCGAAGAGCACGTGCCGGACGAGCGAGTACCCGTTCGAGTGAAGGCCGGACGAAGCCATCGCGATGACGGCGTCACCCGTACGGATGCGATCCGCGCCGAGCAGGCGGTCGTACTCGACGACGCCCGTTCCGGCACCCGCCACGTCGAAGTCGTCCGGACCCAGCAGGCCGGGGTGCTCGGCGGTCTCGCCGCCCACCAGGGCGCAGCCGGCGAGGACGCAGCCCTCGGCGATGCCCTTGACGATGGCCGCGACACGCTCGGGGTGCACCTTGCCGACGCAGATGTAGTCGGTCATGAAGAGCGGTTCGGCGCCGCAGACGACGATGTCGTCCATGACCATCGCCACCAGGTCGTGGCCGATGGTGTCGTACACGCCGAGCTGGCGGGCGATGTCCACCTTGGTGCCGACGCCGTCGGTGGCCGAGGCGAGCAGGGGGCGCTCGTATCGCTTGAGGGCGGAGGCGTCGAAGAGGCCGGCGAAGCCGCCGAGGCCGCCGAGGACCTCGGGGCGCTGCGTCTTCTTCACCCACTCCTTCATCAGCTCGACGGCGCGGTCGCCCGCTTCGATGTCCACGCCTGCGGCTGCGTAGCTGGCACCGGTGGTCTTCTCTGTCATGACAGGAGAGAGCTTTCGTGTCGTTACTGCGTGTGGTGCCGGGCCCTGGGAGAAGCCTCAAAGACAGGGCCCGGCGCAGGTTGAACCAGGGCTACGGGCGACGGAGCGCGTCGGCGGCGTCCGTGCCGCCCGCGAGCTCGGACTCCAGCAGCTGCTTGCCCAGGAGCTGCGGGTCGGGCAGCTCCATCGGGTACTCGCCGTCGAAGCAGGCACGGCAGAGATTGGGCTTCTGGATGGTGGTCGCCTCGACCATCGCGTCGAGCGAGATGTAGGACAGCGAGTCCGCGCCCAGGGACGTGGCGATCTCGTCGACCGTCATGCCGTTGGCGATCAGCTCGGCCCGGGTGGCGAAGTCGATGCCGAAGAAGCACGGCCACTTCACCGGCGGCGAGGAGATCCGGATGTGGACCTCGGCCGCGCCGGCCTCGCGGAGCATCTTGACCAGGGCGCGCTGGGTGTTGCCGCGGACGATCGAGTCGTCGACGACCACCAGGCGCTTGCCCCGGATGACTTCCTTGAGGGGGTTGAGCTTGAGCCGGATGCCGAGCTGGCGGATCGTCTGCGAGGGCTGGATGAAGGTCCGGCCCACGTAGGCGTTCTTGACCAGGCCGGATCCGTACGGGATCCCGCTGGCCTCGGCGTATCCGACCGCGGCGGGCGTGCCGGATTCCGGCGTCGCTATCACCAGGTCGGCGTCCACCGGGGCTTCCTTGGCCAGGCGCCGGCCCATCTCGACACGCGAGAGGTAGACGTTCCGGCCGGCGATGTCGGTGTCCGGGCGCGCCAGGTAGACGTACTCGAAGACACAGCCCTTGGGCTTTGCTTCCGCGAACCGAGAGGTGCGCAGGCCGTTCTCGTCGATCGCGATGAGCTCGCCCGGCTCGACCTCGCGGACGAAGCTGGCGCCGCAGATGTCGAGGGCGGCGGTCTCACTCGCGACCACCCAGCCGCGCTCCAGGCGGCCGAGGACCAGCGGGCGGATGCCCTGCGGGTCACGGGCGGTGTAGAGGGTCCCCTCGTCCATGAAGACGAGCGAGAAGGCGCCCTTGACCTGAGGCAGGACCTTGGCGGCCGACTCCTCGATGGTCAGGGGCTTGCCCTCGTCGTCGGTCTGGCCGGCGAGCAGGGCGGTGACCAGGTCGGTGTCATTGGTGGCGGCCACCTGGGTGGCGCGGCCGTCTTGACGGGGGAGGTCGGCGACCATCTCGGCAAGCTCGGCGGTGTTCACCAGGTTGCCGTTGTGACCCAGGGCAATGGAGCCGTGGGCGGTCGCACGGAAGGTCGGCTGGGCGTTCTCCCAGACGGAGGCCCCGGTGGTCGAATAGCGGGCGTGACCGACCGCGATATGACCTTGGAGCGAGCCGAGAGAGGTTTCGTCGAAGACCTGGGAAACGAGGCCCATGTCCTTGAAGACGAGGATCTGGGAACCGTTGCTCACAGCGATTCCCGCGGACTCTTGTCCACGGTGCTGCAGCGCATACAGTCCGAAGTAGGTGAGCTTGGCGACCTCTTCACCCGGAGCCCAGACACCGAAGACGCCGCAAGCGTCCTGGGGGCCCTTTTCGCCGGGGAGCAGGTCGTGGTTGAGTCGTCCATCACCACGAGGCACGCTTCCGAGTGTAGGCGAGATCGACCACTGGTCCGAATTGGGGACGGCCGGGAAATGTCACAGCACAGAGGGTGACCGATCCATTCCGTCTCGGTATCCGGAATGCCCTTGTTGACAGGCCCACGGGCATTCGTACAGGCTCTCGGCTCATGCAGCCTCTCGGTGACCGAACCGTCACCCTCGTCGAGCGCCGGCACGTGGACCTTGTCCGTGTCGCGAGCGCCATCTGTCGCTGTTCTGCGTAGTCACACGCCGCATTTCGTTCCTTTCCTTTCCTGATCCCTGTCCGAGCCTGCCCTGCCGTGCCGCGCGCCGTCCCGCGCCGCCCGGGGCCGGCCGGTGGGCCATGCCTTGGAGTACCTGTGACCTCGTACGAACCCAACCTGTCCCGGCGCGCCTTCGGCGGCGCGGTCGGCGTGAGCGCGGCCGCCGCGGCGGTGGGGCTGGGCGCCTCCCCGGCCGCTGCCGCTCCGGCCGGCGCGGCCTCTGCGGACGGGCAGAACACGCCGCAGGAGCGGGAGTTCCGGGCCGGCCGGAACCGGCCGTCACGCCGGCCGAACATCCTGTTCATCCTCGGCGACGACCTGGGCTGGGCCGACCTCTCCTCCTACGGCTCCCCGCACATCAAGACCCCGAACCTGGACCGCCTCGCCCGCCAGGGCGTCCGGTTCACCGACGCCTACTCGGGCTCCGCGACCTGCTCGCCGACCCGGTTCAGCCTCTACACCGGGCGCTACCCGGCCCGTACCAAGGGCGGTCTGGCCGAGCCGATCGCCGACAAGTCGGCCGGTCTGGACCCCACCCACCCGACGCTGGCCTCACTGCTGAAGTCCTCCGGCTACTCCACCGCGTTGATCGGGAAGTGGCACGCGGGCTACCTGCCCGACTACAGCCCGACCAAGTCCGGCTGGGATGAGTTCTTCGGCAACTTCGGCGGGGCCCTGGAGTACTACTCCAAGCTGGGCCTGGGCGGCGAGTACGACCTCTACGAGGGCGACGCCGAGTACAAGGACCTGCGCTACTACACCCGGATCATCACCGAGCGGGCGAGCGAGTACGTCTCGCGCGACCACCACGGCAAGCCGTGGCTGCTGAACCTCAACTTCACCACCCCGCACTGGCCGTGGATCGCCGACGGGGACACCGAGCAGAGCGCCGAGATCGTCCGGCGGATCAAGGCGGGCGACGGGCGCGCCCTGTGGCACCAGGACGGCGGCTCCGTCGAGAAGTACAAGGAGATGGTCGAGGACCTCGACCGCTCGATCGGCAAGGTGCTGGAGGCGCTGAAGCGTTCCGGCCAGGAGCAGGACACCCTCGTGGTCTTCTCCAGCGACAACGGCGGCGAGCGCTTCTCGTACAACTGGCCGCTGTCCGGCAACAAGGCCTCCCTCCAGGAGGGCGGGATCCGGGTGCCGAACATCGCGCGCTGGCCCGCCCGGCTCGACGGCGGGCAGGTCAGCCGCGTACCGGTGTTCAGCCCGGACTGGACGGCGACGCTGCTGGAGGTCGCCGGGGCCCGCCCGCACCCGGCCTACCCGCTGGACGGGGTGAGCCTCGCCGGATACCTGCTGCGCGGCGAGAAGGTCGCCGAGCGGGACCTGTTCTGGCGGGTGCGGGGCGAGCGGGCGCTGCGCCGCGGGGACTGGAAGTACTACCGCGGCAAGGCGGGCAAGGACCAGCTGTTCAATCTGGCCGGGGACATCCGGGAGCAGGCCGACAAGGCGGCCGCGGAGCCGGACCGGCTCTCCCGGCTGCGCGCGGCCTGGGAGAAGGTCGACGCCGGCCTGCTGCCCTACCCGGCCTGATCCCCGGGACCCCGGACACCGCGCGTCATGCGCGTCATTGCGCGGCCGGGGCCGCCTTCGCGGTCAGGCCCTTGCCGTCGGCCGCGGTCAGGGTGAGGGTCCGGCCCTCGATCCTCGAGGTGAGCGGGCCGCTGCCGAACAGGTCGGTCAGCGCCCGCTCGACCCCGCCCACCGGGCCCTCACAGGCCATCCGGGTCGAGGTGAGCGGGCCGAAGGTGACCGTCGAGCCCTCCACGGTGGCCTTGGCGCTGAACCGGTTGCAGCCCAGGTTGCCGCTCACCGCGAGGTCCGGGGCAATGGTGAACTGGGCCTTCCCGGCCGCCTCGGCGGGCAGGGAGGCCGAGGTCGTACCGCTGACCAGGGACTCCACGCTCCAGCGGGTCGTGGTGAGCGGGGCGTCGGAGGCGGCGGGCGCCGAGGTCATGGCGATCGTGCTCCCGTCGGCGGTCTTCAGGGTGAGCCGGTCGGGCCCCCGGTCGATGGTCAGCTTCCCCTGGAACAGCTTGGCGAAGGCCGTCTCGAACTCCATGTCCGCACAGGCCATCGTGGTCGAGGCGCCGGGCGTCACGGTCACCGCGGACGGGCCGGCGAAGGCGACCACCGCGGTGAACCCGTTGCAGCCGTAGTTGCCCTTGGCCTGGTTCTGCCCGAACTCCAACCGGGCGGAATCGGGCGCGTGCAGCGTGCGACCGCCCGTGGTCAGGGACTCGACGGCCCAGGATCCGACGGGGTCGGGGAGCGGGGCGCCCCCGCCGGCCTCTTCGCGGCCGCAGCCGGCCACGGCGAGCGCGAGTACGAGGGCCAGCCCCGCAGAGGTGTGGACGTGCCGGAAGGTACGCATGCCCCTGGGACGGACCGCGCGCCGCAGCGGTTCCACCACGACCCCCCTCAGCCCATCAGCGGGAGCAGCGCCGACAGGTCGGCCCGCTCGCCACTGGCCCGTACGTGCGCCTCGTCCAGGGCTGCGGCCCATCCCGTACGGCCGGTCGCGAGCCGGATCCAGGTCAGCGGGTCGGTCTCCACCACGTTCGGCGGGGTGCCGCGGGTGTGCCGCGGGCCCTCGATGCACTGGACCACGGCGAAGGGCGGGACGCGTACCTCGACCGAACCGCCCGGTGCCTTCAGCGCGAGGGCGTCGGCGAGGAGCCGGGTGCAGGCGGCCAGCGCCTGCCGCTCAATCGGGATGTCCAGTCCGGTGGCCCGGTTCAGGTCGTCGGTGTGGACCACCAGTTCCACGGTCCGGGTGACCAGGAAGTCGGCCAGGGTCATGTCCCCGATCCACAGGTCCAGCACCCGGTCGCCGGAATGCGCCGCGAGCGCCTCGGCCATCCTGGCCGCCGCGCGGGCGTACAGCTCGGGCAGCGGGGCACCGGTCAGGGTCTCCCGGGCCGCCTCGGAGATCTTCCCGGCGAGGGAGGCGGTGGCGAAGGGCCATTCGACGGCCGACAGCTCGGCGACGGCGGCCGGCGGCCGGGCCAGGCCGCCCGCCAGCGAGTCGGCGATCCAGGCGATGTGCGCGGCGAGTTCGGCGACGCTCCAGTCGCCGAGCCCGCTGGGCCGCGCCAGCTGCTCGGGCGCCAACTCCCCCACGGCCGCGCCCACATGCGCGAACTGCGCGGTGACGGCCGTACGGATCCTGGCGGGGTCGTAGGTGCGCGGCTTCTTCCCTCGGGGCGGCATGCGGTGACCCTATCCGGGCGGCGTCGGCTCCGCGCGGCCGCGCCGCGCGGCGGACCGCCGGCGGACGGCATGCCGAGGCCCCGCCCACGGAGTGGACGGGGCCTCGTACGGGCTACGGCGGGATCAGGCCAGCAGGGCCGGGATCGTCGCCTCGTGGGCCTCGCGGAGCTCGGCCAGCGGGAGGGTGAACTCGCCCTGGATCTCGATCTCCTCGCCGTCCACCACGCCGATGCGGGCGACCGGCAGGCCCCGCGCACCGCACATGTCGGTGAAGCGGAGCTCCTCGCTGCGCGGGACGGCCACGATGGCACGGCCCGCGGACTCGGAGAACAGGAAGGTGAAGGCGTCCAGGCCCTCGGGCACCACGATCCGGGCACCGTTGCCGCCGCGCAGGCAGGACTCGGTGAGCGCCTGGATCACGCCGCCGTCGGACAGGTCGTGCGCGGCGTCGATCATGCCGTCGCGCGAGGCGGAGATCAGGATCTCGGCGAGCAGCTTCTCGCGGCCCAGGTCCACCTTCGGCGGCATGCCGCCCAGGTGGTCGTGGACGACCTGGGACCAGGCCGAACCGCCGAACTCCTCGGCCGTGTCGCCCAGCAGGTACAGCAGCTGGCCGGCCTCCGCGAACGCCATCGGCGTACGGCGGTTGACGTCGTCGATCACACCGAGGACCGCCACGACCGGGGTCGGGTGGATCGCGATCTCGCCCGTCTGGTTGTAGAGGGAGACGTTGCCGCCGGTCACCGGGGTGCCCAGCTCAAGGCAGCCGTCCGCCAGCCCGCGGCAGGCCTCGGCGAACTGCCACATGACGTCCGGGTCCTCGGGGGAACCGAAGTTCAGGCAGTCGGAGATGGCCAGCGGCTTGGCGCCGGTCGCCGCCACGTTGCGGTACGACTCCGCCAGCGCCAGCTGCGCGCCCGTGTACGGGTCAAGCTTGGCGAAGCGGCCGTTGCCGTCGGTGGCCATGGCCACGCCGAGGTTGGACTCCTCGTCGATGCGGACCATGCCCGCGTCCTCGGGCTGCGAGAGCACGGTGTTGCCCTGCACGAAGCGGTCGTACTGGTCGGTGACCCACGACTTCGACGCCTGGTTCGGGGACGAGACCAGGGCGAGGACCTGCGCGCGCAGCTCCTCGGAGGTCTGCGGGCGCGGCAGCTTGCCCGCGTCGTCCGCCTGGAGCGCGTCCTGCCAGGAGGGGCGCGCGTAGGGGCGGTTGTAGACGGGGCCCTCGTGGGCGACGGTGCCCGGGGGCACGTCCACGATCTGCTCGCCGTGCCAGAAGATCTCCAGGCGCTCGCCCTCGGTCACCTCACCGATGACGGTGGCGATGACGTCCCACTTCTCGCAGATCTCCATGAAGCGGTCGACGTGCTGCGGCTCGACGATCGCGCACATGCGCTCCTGCGACTCGCTCATGAGGATTTCCTCGGGCGAGAGCGTCGCGTCGCGCAGCGGCACGGTGTCCAGCTCGACGCGCATGCCGCCGGAACCGGCGGAGGCGAGCTCGGAGGTCGCGCAGGAGAGCCCGGCGCCGCCGAGGTCCTGGATGCCCGCGACCAGCTTCTCCTTGAAGATCTCCAGGGTGCACTCGATGAGGAGCTTCTCCTGGAAGGGGTCGCCCACCTGCACCGCGGGGCGCTTGGTCGGCTTGGTGTCGTCGAAGGTCTCCGAGGCGAGGACCGAGACGCCGCCGATGCCGTCGCCGCCGGTGCGGGCGCCGTAGAGGATGACCTTGTTGCCGGGGCCGGAGGCCTTGGCGAGGTGGATGTCCTCGTGCTTCATGACGCCGATGCAGCCGGCGTTGACGAGCGGGTTGCCCTGGTAGCAGGCGTCGAAGACGACCTCGCCGCCGATGTTGGGCAGGCCCAGGCAGTTGCCGTAGCCGCCGATGCCCGCGACGACGCCGGGCAGGACGCGCCGGGTGTCGGGGTGGTCCGCGGCGCCGAAGCGCAGCGGGTCCACGACCGCGACCGGGCGGGCGCCCATGGCGAGGATGTCGCGGACGATGCCGCCGATGCCGGTGGCCGCGCCCTGGTAGGGCTCGATGTAGGACGGGTGGTTGTGCGACTCGACCTTGAAGGTGACCGCGTAGCCCTGGCCGACGTCGACGACGCCGGCGTTCTCGCCGATGCCGACGAGCATGGCGTCGTTCTGCGGGGCCTTCTCGCCGAACTGCTTCAGGTGGACCTTGCTGCTCTTGTACGAGCAGTGCTCGGACCACATGACGGAGTACATGGCGAGCTCGGCGCCCGTGGGGCGGCGGCCGAGGATCTCCCGGATCCGGGCGTACTCGTCCTCCTTGAGGCCGAGTTCCTTCCACGGCTGGGCGGAGTCCGGGGTCTCGGTGGCGTTCTTGACGGTGTCGAGGGTCATGCGGAAACCAGCTTCTTCAGGACCGACGTGAAGAACGGGAGGCCGTCGGTGCGGCCGGTCCCGATCAGCGGCTCGACCGCGTGCTCGGGGTGCGGCATGAGGCCGACGATGTTGCCCGCGGCGTTGGTGATGCCGGCGATGTCGCGCAGCGAGCCGTTCGGGTTGCCGTCCAGGTAGCGGAAGGCCACCCTGCCTTCGGCCTCCAGCTCGTCGAGCGTGCGCTCGTCGGCGGTGTAGCGGCCGTCCATGTTCTTGAGCGGTACGGAGATCTCCTGGCCGGCGGTGTAGTCGCCGGTCCACGCGGTCTCCGCGTTCTCCACCCGCAGCTTCTGGTCGCGGCAGATGAAGTGCAGGTGGTTGTTCCGGAGCATCGCCCCCGGCAGCAGGTGGGCCTCGGTGAGGACCTGGAAGCCGTTGCAGATGCCCAGGACGGGCATGCCGCCCCTGGCCTGCTCGATGATGGTCTCCATCACCGGCGAGAAGCGGGAGATGGCCCCGGCGCGCAGGTAGTCCCCGTAGGAGAAGCCGCCCGCGAGGACGACCGCGTCGACCTGGTGCAGGTCCTTGTCGCGGTGCCACAGCGAGACCGGCTCGGCCCCCGCGAGGCGGACGGCGCGCAGCGAGTCACGGTCGTCGAGCGTTCCGGGGAACGTGACGACTCCGATGCGAGTGGTCACCGTCAGGCCTCGACCTTCACGGTGAAGTCTTCGATGACGGTGTTGGCGAGGAACGTTTCGGCCATCTTGTGGATGCGGTCGAGGGCGGCCTGGTCGACCGGTCCCTCCACCTCGAGCTCGAAGCGCTTCCCCTGGCGGACGTCGGCGATCCCCTCGAAGCCCAGGCGCGGCAGTGCACGCTGCACCGCCTGGCCCTGGGGGTCGAGGATCTCCGGCTTGAGCATGACGTCGACTACGACGCGTGCCATCGGGCACTCCCGTGTGGTGGTTGGTGCGAAGGCGGTTCCATCAGCGTACCCGGCCAAAATTTCTACGCGCATAGATATGCCGGGGCCGCGATCACCGGGCCGTTTCGGCTTCACCAACGCTTCGCAAAATCCCCCGGAAAACCACGCGCCCGGCATTGCGGCGGGACACGCGGAGAGAATTAACTGGGCTTCGCAATGCAATGGGAATCGAGGTACAAAGGAATCACTCCGGATTCCGGATGAAAGTTGCATTGCCCCGAAACATCCACACAGGCGACATCACCGCACGTCATGCGGGTGGCGACGTCGCACGAAGGGACCGATATCCGTGGCGCAGCGCGTAGTAGTCACGCTCTCCGACGACATCGATGGCGGAGAAGCGGCGGAAACGGTCGTGTTCGCTCTGGACGGTAAGTCGTACGAGATCGACCTCAATGTGGCGAACGCAAAGAAACTGCGTAAGGGGCTGGCCCCCTTCGTGGCCGCCGGCCGTCGCCAGTCCCGCTCGGGGAAGGCCTACAAGCACACCTCCGTCGCCCCCGACCCGGCGGTCGTCCGCGCCTGGGCCCGGTCGAACCAGTACGAGGTGCCGCCGCGCGGCCGCATCCCCAAGAAGATCTACGAGGCCTACAACGCGGCCCACTGAGCGTCGATTTGCCATGCACCCCCATCCGTCGGCTAGTGTGTGGATCACGCCAAGGGGCCAGGCCGCAGGTCAAAGCCTCCGAGGTCGTGCGGGTGTAGTTCAGTAGCAGAACATCCCTCTTCCAGAGGGAAGGCGCAGTGTGCGATCCCTGTCACCCGCTCTGCATCACTTCCTGACCACTGCTGTGGATCGGGTAGAGTGATGCACGCATCGCCTCACGGCAATGCGTGCAGGGCATGCGGACGTAGCTCAGTTGGTAGAGCACCACCTTGCCAAGGTGGATGTCGCGCGTTCGAGTCGCGTCGTCCGCTCTGTATGAAGAAGGCCCCGATCATTGCGATCGGGGCCTTCTTCGTGTTCCCGTCTTCGTGTTCCCGCGCCGCTGTCCCCGCGGCCCCCTGACAAATGTCATCGGCGGGGGTGACAGCGCGCACTGCCCGGCCGGCCCCGGCGCCGCGAGCCTTGAACCATGACTGACACCGTGATCGAAGCCGAGGGCGTGCGCCGCGGCTATGCGGGAGGGTTCGAGGCCGTACGGGGCGTCTCCTTCTCCGTGGCCCGGGGCGAGATCTTCGCCCTGCTCGGCACCAACGGCGCGGGCAAGACCTCCACCGTCGAGCTGCTGGAGGGACTGGCCGCGCCGACCGGGGGGCAGGTCCGCGTCTTCGGGCTCGATCCGTACGGGCAGCGGGCCGAGGTCCGCCCGCGCACCGGCGTCATGCTCCAGGAGGGCGGCTTCCCCTCCGACCTGTCGGTCGGCGAGACCGTCCGGATGTGGGGCGGCGTCACCAGCGGCGCCCGCCCGGTGGCGGAGGTGCTGGAACTGGTCGGCCTGGCCGCGCGGTCCTCCGTACGCGTCAAGCAGCTGTCCGGCGGTGAACGGCGGCGGCTGGACCTCGCCCTGGCCCTGCTGGGCCGCCCCGAGGTGCTCTTCCTGGACGAACCGACCACCGGAATGGACCCGGAAGGACGCCGGGACACCTGGGCCCTGGTACGGGAACTGCGCGCGCAGGGCACGACCGTGCTGCTGACCACGCACTACCTGGAGGAGGCCGAGGAGCTCGCGGACCGCCTCGCGATCCTCCACGAGGGGGAACTCGTCCTGTCCGGCAGCCCCGCCGAGGTGACCGCCACCCGCCCGGCCCGGATCCGCTTCACTCTGCCGGCCGGGGTGCCCGCGGCCCGGCTCCCGCTGGCGCTGCGCGCGGCGGCCTACGGGCAGCGCGTGGAGATCCGTACCCACGACCTCCAGGCCGACCTGACCGAACTGCTGGGCTGGGCCCGGGAGTGCGGCGCACAACTGATCGGGCTCGACGCCCGGTCCGCCTCCCTGGAGGAGGCCTTCCTGGAGATCGCGGAGAACCGCCGCCGCACCGCAGCCGACGGCGCCCGTACCGAGGACACGAAGGCGGGGACCCCCCGATGAACGCGCTCCTGCTGAACCCCGGGCGGCTCGCCGCCCTCGGCCGCACCGAGGTCACCCTGCTGGTGCGCAACCGGGCCGCCCTCTCCCTGGCCGTCCTGATGCCCCTGCTGATGGTGTTCGTCCTGCGCTCCTCCGCGACCGGGGCCGAGGGCGCCGAGGCGCTCGGCGAAGCCACCCTGACCGGCGGGATCGGCATGGTGCTGATCCTCGTCGTGCACATGAACCTGGTCTCCGCCTACGTCGCCCGCCGCGAGGAGCTCGTCCTGAAGCGGCTGCGGACCGGCGAGGCGACCGACCTGGAGATCCTCGTCGGCACCGCCCTGCCGGCCGCCGTCCTGGCGCTCGGGCAGATCGCCGTCCTCGCCGTGGCGGGAGCCGCCGTCCTGGACGTGCGCATGCCGCGCAACCCGCTGCTGCTCGTGGCGGCCGTCCTCGCCGGCATCGTGCTGCTCGCCGGGCTGTCCGCGCTGACCAGCTCCGTCACCCGCACCGTGGAGACCGCGGGCCTCACCACGCTGCCGCTGTTCCTGGCGACCGTGCTGGGCTCGGGGCTGTTCGTCCCGGCGGACGCACTGCCGGACCCGGTGGCCTCGCTGTGCGAACTGCTGCCGCTGAGCGGAGTGATGACCCTCGTACGGGCCGGGTGGAGCGGGGCGGGGGACGCCGACCTGGTGCAGGCCTGCCTGGTCACGCTGGCCTGGACGGTCAACACCGTGTTTGCTGTTCAGCGGTGGTTCCGCTGGGAACCGCGCCGGTAGGGCAAGTCGGGGGACGGGGACCGTGTCGAAGATGACCGGGTGGTGGAAGAACCGCAGCAGTGCGGGAAAGATCGAGCTGTACACACGGGGGTCGTTCTATCTCTTCGTGTTCCTGGAGGTCCTGTCCTTCGCGCTGACGCCCATAGCCGCCGCGGCCGCGGACCGGACCTCCCTGGTGGCGCCCCTCTCGCTGCTCCTGATGATGTGCGCCCACGCCGTGCTGTGCGGGGTGCTCACCTCCAAGGCGCTGCACTGGGTGGTGGGACGGCGCGAACGCCCCACCCGGCTGGCGATCGCCACCGCCGTCATGACGGCGGCGTGCATCCTGGCCGTCCTCACGCTCCGGGCGACGGGCCACATCACCCAGCCGGCCGTCGCACCGACCCTGGTGGCGGGACTGACCTGGTTCACGTCCGGATCGCTCGTCCTGTGCCTGAGGTCGGTGCGGCGGATGTGGTTCATCGTGGCCGCCGCGGCCGTCGGCACGGGACTGTCCGCACTCGGCTTCGGCGTTCCGGCCGCGACCGCCCTCGGGTACGCCGTCGGCGTGCTGCTGGGCAGCGTGTTCTTCGGCGCCACCTGCGGGTTCTCGGCCTGGCTGCTGACCACCGTCTACGAGCTCGACCACTCCCGCGAGGTCCAGGCGCGGCTCGCGGTGGCGGAGGAGCGGCTGCGGTTCGGCCGCGACCTGCACGACGTGATGGGCCGCAACCTGGCGGTGATCGCGCTCAAGAGCGAGCTGGCGATACAGCTGGCCCGGCGCGAACGGCCGGAGGCGGTGGAGCAGATGGTCGAGGTGCAGCGGATCGCCCAGGAGTCCCAGCGCGAGGTACGGGACGTGGTGCGCGGCTACCGCGAGGCGGACCTCGCCGTGGAGCTGGAGGGCGCGCGCGGCGTGCTCAGCGCGGCCGGAATGGACTGCCGCGTCGACTTCGGGGCCGGTCGCAGGCCCGAGCTGCCCGCCGAGGTCCAGTCGGCCCTGGGCTGGGTGGTGCGCGAGGCGACCACGAACATCCTGCGGCACGGGGACGCGCACCGCTGCCTGATCCGGCTGACCGCCGCGGAGACGGGCTCCGTGACCCTGCTGGTGGAGAACGACGGGGCGCCCGAGACCCCCGCCGGGCCGCCCGGCTCGGGGCTGGCCGGGCTGCGGGAGCGACTCGCGGCCCTGGACGGGACGTTGCAGGCGGGCCTGGTCGGCGACGGCCGGTTCCGGCTGCGGGCGGAGATCCCGAACCGACGACTGCAAGAACTGGAGGTGCGGGCGTGAGCCCCGTACGCGTACTGCTCGCCGATGACGAGCACCTGATCCGGGGCGCATTGGCCGCGCTGCTCGCGCTGGAGGACGACCTGCTCGTCGTGGCGGAGGCGGCTTCGGGGCCCGAGGCGCTGGCGATGGCCCGGGCGCACCGGCCGGACGTGGCGGTGCTGGACCTGCAGATGCCGGGGGCGGACGGTGTGAGTGTCGCCACATCGCTGCGGGCCGAACTGCCGGGCTGCCGGACCATGATCGTGACCAGCCACGGCCGTCCGGGGCACCTGAAGAGGGCCCTCGCGGCGGGGGTGCGGGCCTTCGCCCCGAAGACGGTCTCGGCGCAGCGGCTGGCCGAACTGATCCGCACCGTGCACGCCGGAGGCCGCTACGTGGACCCGGAGTTGGCGGCCGACGCGATCAGTGCGGGGGACTCGCCGCTGACCGCGCGGGAGGCGGAGGTGCTGGAACTCGCGGCGGACGGGGCACCGATCGCGGAGATCGCCGAGCGGGCCTCGCTGTCGCAGGGGACGGTACGGAACTACTTGTCGTCGGCCGCGACGAAGCTGGGTGCGGAGAACCGGCACACGGCAGTGCGTCTCGCACGCGAGCGAGGTTGGGTATAGTAGTTCTCGCGTTACGGCGCACCTGCGGACATAGCTCAGTTGGTAGAGCACCACCTTGCCAAGGTGGATGTCGCGCGTTCGAGTCGCGTTGTCCGCTCTGTAACGAAGAAGCCCCCCCGGTCCTCGGACCGGGGGGGCTTCTCTCGTACCTACGACCAGGACAGGCCGGTCAGGCGCTCGAAGGCCTCGATGTACTTGGCGCGGGTCCGGGCGACGACCTCCTCCGGCAGGGCCGGCGGCGGGAGCTCGCCCTTGCGGTCCCAGCCGGACTCGGGGGAGGCCAGCCAGTCGCGGACGTACTGCTTGTCGAAGGAGGGCTGCGAGCGGCCCGGCTCCCACTGGTCGGCCGGCCAGAAGCGGGAGGAGTCCGGGGTCAGCACCTCGTCGGCGGCGACCAGGGTGCCGTCCTTCGGGTCGAAACCGAACTCGAACTTGGTGTCGGCCAGGATGATCCCGCGCTCGCGGGCGATGTCCCGGGCGCGGCTGTACACGGCCAGGGTGGTCTGGCGCAGCAGCGCCGCCGTCTCGGCGCCGGCGGTGCGCGCGACCTCCTCGTAGGAGACGTTCTCGTCGTGCTCGCCGACGGCGGCCTTGGCGGCCGGGGTGAAGATCGGGGCGGGCAGTTCGGAGCCGTCCACGAGCCCCTCGGGGAGGCCGAGCCCGCAGACCGTACGGGTCTCGTTGTACTCGGCGAGGCCGGAGCCGGCGAGGTAGCCGCGGGCCACGCACTCGACCGGGACCATGTCGAGGTTGCGGCAGACGAGGGTGCGGCCGGCCCAGTCGGCGGGGGCGCCGGCGGGCAGGTCGGTGGAGATGACGTGGTTCGGGACGAGGTCCGCGAGCTGGTCGAACCACCACAGGGAGAGCTGGGTCAGGACGCGGCCCTTGTCCGGGATCTCGGTGGGCAGCACCCAGTCGAAGGCGGACATGCGGTCGCTGGCGACCATGACGAGGCGGTCGTCCTCGTCGCGGTAGAGGTCGCGCACCTTGCCGGTGTGGAGGTGGACGAGGCCCGGAACCTGAACCGGCTCGGGCTTTTCGACGAATCCGGACACGGGGTCTCCCTGTGGTTCTGTATGAAACGCACCCTGATTCTCGCGCACCGGTGTCCCCTGCGGCGGACAGGGGTCCGCGCCGCGGGTCGGCCGGGGGGTCGGCCGGGGGCGGTGGCGGGTTCGGTCGCGGGGCCTGCCGCGGGTCAGTCGCGCTTGCAGATCCGGTCGAGGAGGTTGGCCGTGGCCCGCTGCACCCGCTCGTCGACGTGGCCCGGGCGGTCGAGGGCCGGGGACCAGGCGAAGGTGCCGGAGGCGAAGACCAGCGCGCCGCTGGGCGCCCGGTAGAGGGAGGTCTCCTGGTGACGGCGGTGGCCTTCGCTGTCGAGGTACGGGGAGTGCGCCAGCAGGATCCGGTCCTGGTGCTCGGGGAGCTGGGTGCGCGGGAAGTAGCGGTCGGCCTCCCCGGCGACCAGCCCGGGCAGCTCGTCGTTCTCGCCGGCGCCGGTGGAGTCCCAGAGCCAGTGCGTGGCGTTGCGCACGATCATGGGGGCGGGTTCGGGGACCCGGCCCGCGTACTGGATGCCGAGCAGCTGCTGCTCCGGGCGGTCCACCTCGCGCCACAGGCTGGGGCGGCCCGGTCCGCGCCGTTTTCGGCAGGTGAGGAGCCGGTCGTCGACGCCGGAGGGGGACGGGCCGAGCTCGACCTGCCAGTACATGGTGTTGGCGGAGAGGAACACGAGCGAGGTGCCGTGCCGGCGGGCGCGCTCCACGGTGCGGCGCATGGGGGCCGACCAGTACTCGTCGTGGCCGGGGAAGACCAGGCCCCGGTAGCGGGTGGGGTCGACGCGGCCGGCGTGCAGGTCGCGGGTGTCGGCGTAGGCGATGTCGTAGCCGTAGCGCTCGGCCCAGCGGATGAAGTCGTAGGCGTGGCCGACGTGGAGGGGCAGGCCCGCGCCCGCGTAGGGGCGGTCGAAGGAGACGGTGACGGCCGCGTCCTGCTCGCCGAGCAGCCGGCCCTCCTCGTCCCAGGCGTGGTAGAGGCTGGCGCCGCTGCGGCCGTCCTCCGGATAGAGGTTGTAGGCCTGCCAGGTGATGTCCGGGAGCAGGAGCAGGAAGTCGGCGGGGTGGTCGTCGCGGACCGTGAAGGGGATGTGGGAGCGGTAGCCGTCGGCGGTGGTGAGGACGGCGACGTACGCGCCGACGCTCCAGTACGAGGGGACCTGGAGGCGCCAGGACAGCCACCAGTGGTGGCAGGAGACGGTGCGGTCGGCGGCGAGCGGGGCGGGCTGGACGATGCCGGAGAGACGGGGGCTGGTGGTGATCTTGGAGGCTCCGTCGCCGCCGTAGTGGCCGATCCGGTAGACGTCGACGGAGAACTGCTGGGGCGGGTCGACGGTGATGTGGAAGTCGATGGCCTCGCCGGGGGTCACTCCGCCGGTGGAGGCGAAGCCCTTGATCTGGCGGTGCACGTCGTCGGCCGTGCGGGGGCCGCCGTTGCCGCGGGCGCGGGGGATCTGGCCGGTGCCGGCGGCAGCGGCGGCCGGGTCCACGTACCAGGGCACGACATGGCCGGTGTCGTCGAAATAGAGCTCGCTGCCCCGGAACCAGGGCAGGGGGCCCTGTCCGAAGGGGTCGTTGACCGCGTGCGCGAGCGCACCTGACTCCCAACGCCGGATCTGGTCCGCACCCATGACCGCTCCCCTCCCTCGCTCCCCCGAACCGGCGTACATCGCCTCGGTAGGCGGCTCACCGCCGAGCCGGGGCGGCGTTTTTCGCCACCCGCTTCAGGGCACTCAGCTGCGACCGGTCCCAGCACATCACATAACGCACGCAGTCCGTCACTGTTCGTCGCGAATTGACGGGACCGGAACATTGGCATCCGGTTGTCCGTACGAGCCGTCACCCTCCCGGGGACTCCCGCGACGGCTCCCGGTGCGGCTCCTGCGGCGGCTCCGGGCGGGCGGCGCGGCCCGCTTCAGACCAGGCGGACCGGCTTCTCCGGCCGGACGCCGAGGGCCGAGAGCCAGTCCCGCAGGGGCTCCGGGTTTCCCTCCTCGACCAGGCACAGCACGCGCGGCGCCAGGTCGGAGCGGCGGTCGCCGCCGACCAGCAGGACCGGCCCGTCGAGCCAGTCCAGGCCGGGGGCGGCTCCGGCCGAGTCCACGGCCGCACAGCACACCATCGCCGTCACGTGGTCGGCCAGCAGGTCCCGGCCGCTGCGCGGCGGCTGGAGCGGGAACAGTGGGACGGCGTCCGCGCCGCGCGCCTTCGCGGCTCCCCCGGCCGGTCCGGCGGCCCGCTCCTCGCGGGCCAGCTCGCCGCTGATCCGGCCGGCCAGCGCCTCACCGGCCGCGCCCTCGCCGCCGAGGTCCGTGAGGTAGCCGAGCACCCGCTCCAGGGTGGGCCCGGCGAAGCCGTCCGCGGTGGGCGGCGGGGAGTCGGCGGCCGCGAGCGTGGTGGGACCCGAGGATCCGGGCAGGGCCGCGGACCCGGCGGAGCCGCTCGACGCGGCCGGGGCGGCGGGCGCGGTGGGTGCCGTAGAAGCCTTGGGAGCCGTGGATCCCGAGGTGCCCGGCGGCCGTCCCGCCGGAACGGCCAGGGCGTCCAGCGCCGCGTGCAGGCGGGCCGCCTCCGTCCGCCACTTGCGGTCCACGACCTCCTCCGGATACGCCGTCCAGTCCACCGGGGACCAGTCCGGCCCGGCCTCGGCCGGACCTCCGTGGAAGAGCCGCGCGGCGAGCAGCGAGGTCGCCTCGTCGATCAGCCCGGGCTGCTCCAGCAGGTCACAGGCGGGGCGCTCGCCGAGCCGCGAGGTGAACCCCTCGGCCAGCCGGTCCCGTCGGGAGAGCTCGGTCAGCGCGGAGACCACCCCGGCGTCGAGGTGCGCCGGCCAGCGGCCCATCCGCCATGCGGGCAGTGCGACCCGGGTCAGCAGCCGGTCCCAGCCCGCGTAGGCGAGGCCGACCTGCTCCTGGGCGACGATCCGCAGCCCGTAGTCCACACCCTGTGCACGCTCGGAGGCGGCCGCGGCCACCCCGCGTTCCATCTCGGCGGCGTCCGTCCGGCACAGCCGCAGCAGCAGCCGGGCCGGCGGGGCGATCCAGCCGAGGCCCCGTCTGCTGCCCACGTCCACGGCGGCGTCCAGGCCCCGTACGAATCCACGCGCGTCGGCTATGTCCGGGTGCGCGGAAGGTCCCGTACCGGCGACGACGGGCGCGAGGACCGCCCGGAGCTCCGCGACCCTCATCCACCAGAGGAAGGGCGAACCGATCACCAGCACGGGGGCGGCGCCCGGCGCGGACTCCGGCCCGGGCTCCGAGGTACGTCCGGCCCCGCCCGCGGCCATGCGGGCGGCGCCGCGCCGGTGGGCCGCGTGCGTGCGGTCCTCCAGCCAGCTGTCGCAGTCGGGCGTCAGGGCTATCGCCGAGGGCGGCGGCACGTCCATCCGGTCGGCCAGGTCCCGCACCAGTCGGTAGAGATCGGGCGCGGCGGCCTCCGAGAGCGGCACCGTCGGCGTCACGGCGGGGCTCGCACGCAGCACCACGGCGGCGAAGGCGCCGCCGACGAGGAGCACCAGCGCGGCGACCGCGCACACCACGAGGGTCACCGTGGGCCAGGGGTCACCGGCCAGTCGGCCCGTCGCCCGGGCGGCGACCAGCACCACCGCGAGGGCGGCGGGCAGCAGCCCGACGGCCAAGGCCCTGCTGCGCACACGCAGCACGGCCAGAGCGCGGGAACGCGCGGACGGCACGCCCGCTTCCAAGATCGAACCGGTTCCGGACACGGCCGGACCTCACCCCCTCTGCCCTGCGGCGACGTTGCTCACTCCCCCACTGTGACACCCGCCACTGACATCGCAATGCCGGTGGGCCAAGTGCCGGAATGCTTGGCATCGCACCCTAGTTGGGGCACGCGCGGGCGTCAGGCAGACCGGGTGACGATCACCCGATGGAATGGCTTTGGGCAAAGGTGGATGCGTTCGAACGCGGCCGGATGCAGTCGCACGCGAACGCGCCCGCGGGCCCGGGCGCACGAGGTGCGCACCGGGCCCGCGGGTCTGCGGAGCCGCTGGTCAGCGGCCCTCGGCCGCCTTGGCCGCAATATCCGTGCGGTGCTGCGAGCCGTCGAGACGGATGCGCGCCACCGCCTTATACGCCTTGGCACGGGCCTGCGCCAGATCAGAACCGGTCGCCGTCACCGACAGCACGCGGCCGCCCGCGCTGACCACGGTGTTGCCCTCGCGCCGGGTCCCGGCGTGCAGCACGTAGGCATCGGGCTCGTCCTCGGCGGCGACCTCGATCAGGCCCTCGATCGGGTCCCCGGTGCGGGGGGTCTCGGGGTAGTTGTGGGAGGCGATGACCACGGTGACGGCCGCATCCTCGCGCCAGACGAGCGGGGGCAGGGCGTCCAGGGTGCCGTTGGCGGCGTTCAGCAGGACGCCCGCGAGCGGGGTGCGCAGCCGGGCCAGGACCACCTGGGTCTCGGGGTCGCCGAAGCGGGCGTTGAACTCGATGACCCGGGTACCGCGGCCGGTGATCGCGAGGCCGGCGTAGAGCAGCCCGGAGAAGGGGGTGCCGCGGCGGCGCAGCTCGTCGACGGTCGGCTGGAGGACCAGCTCCATGACCTCGTCGACCAGCTTCGGGTCGGCCCAGGGCAGCGGGGAGTACGCGCCCATGCCGCCGGTGTTGGGGCCCTCGTCGCCGTCCAGGGCGCGCTTGAAGTCCTGCGCCGGCTGGAGCGGCACCACGGTGACGCCGTCGGTGATGGCGAAGAGGGAGACCTCCGGACCGTCGAGGTACTCCTCGATGACCACGCGGTCGCAGGCGAGCGCGTGCGCGCGGGCGACGGCCAGGTCGTCCGTGACGACGACGCCCTTGCCGGCCGCGAGGCCGTCGTCCTTGACGACGTACGGGGCGCCGAAGGCGTCGAGGGCCTCGTCCACCTCCTCGGGGATGGTGCAGACGTAGCTGCGCGCGGTCGGGACCCCGGCCGCGGCCATCACGTCCTTCGCGAAGGCCTTGGAGCCTTCGAGCTGAGCCGCCTCGGCGGACGGCCCGAAGACGGGAATCCCGGCGGCGCGCACGGCGTCGGCGACGCCGGCGACCAGTGGGGCCTCGGGGCCGACGACCACCAGGTCGGCAGCCAGTTCGGTGGCGAGAGTGGCGACGGCGTCGCCGTCGAGGGCGTCGACCGGGCGCAGCGTGGCCACGTCGGCGATACCGGCATTGCCGGGAGCGCAGTACAGGGCGGAGACGGCGGGGTCGAGGGACAGAGAGCGGCACAGGGCATGTTCGCGGGCGCCGCCGCCGATGACGAGGACCTTCACGCCGCTCAGCCTAGCCCGGGAAGGGCGGCCGCCTTCGTGCGGCCACCCAATCAGGACCGGCTACTCATTTGTGTATTCCTCCACAACGGTGGCTCCGAGCTCGCGCACGATCAGGTCGTGTCCGGTCAGCGCGCTCTCGACCAGGTCGGGATCGTCGTCCTCCGCGTGGTCGTCCTCGGGGGCCACCGGCGGGGGTGCCTGCTGCACGGGGGGCTGCGGGGCGGGAGCCGACTGCTGGGACTGCTGCTGCGCCGGGTACTGCTGCGCGGACGGGGTCTGCGGGGTGGAGGGCTGCTGCGGCTGCGCCGGGGGCGGCGGGCTGTAGGCAGGGGCGGGCGCGGCCGGCGCGCCGTACGAGGAGCCGTACGAGGAGGGCTGGACCGGGGCGGGGGATCCACCGCCGACGACGGCCTCGATCTTCCAGTTGACCTGGAACTGCTCGGCCAGGACCGCCTTGAGCACGTCCTCGCTGCCGCTGCTGGCGAAGTTGTCGCGGGCGCCCGCATTGGGGAAGCCCAGCTGGAGGGTGGTCCCGTCGAAGCCGGTGACCTGGGCGTTCTGGCTGAGCAGGATCCAGGTGAAGCGGCGCCGGTTCTTGACGGCCTCCAGCACGCCGGGCCACATCGCCTGCACCTGTCCGGCTCCGGCGGCCATGCCGGGGGAGGGGGCGGCGGCCGCGGGGGCCGCCGCAGGAGCGGGGGCCGGGGCGGCGGGCGCGGGTGCGGGAGCCGACGCGGGCGCGGCGGCGCTGGGCCAGGCACCGGCGGCGGGGGCCGCGGCGGCGGACGCCGGTGCTGCGGCGGCCGCGGCTCCCGGCCAGGCTCCGGGGGCCCCGCTCCCGGGCTGCGCGGCACCGGGCCAGGCGCCGGGCGCAGGAGCTGCGGGAGCAGGAGCGGCGGCGGGAGCTGCCGGAGCGGGCGCGGGAGCCGCGGGGGCGGGAGCGGCGGGCGCGGGCGCGGGCGCGGCCTGAACCGGCTCGGGAGCGGGCACCCCGGCCGCGGCACGCACGGCGGCGACACCTCCACCGGGACCGGCCGGCGCCATGGGATGCGCCTCGGGCCCGGGCACGTAGCCCATGGCGGGACCCGCGGCCGGCGGCGCGGCGAAGGCGGCGGCGGCGCCGCTGCGCTCCAGCCGGTCGAGCCGGGCCTGGAAGGACCGCTCGTCGTCGAAGGCGGCGGGCAGCAGCACCCGGGCGCAGATCAGCTCCAGCTGCAGCCGGGGCGAGGTCGCGCCGCGCATCTCGGTGAGCCCGGTGTTGACCAGATCGGCGGCGCGCGACAGCTCGGCCGCCCCGAACACGGACGCCTGGGCCTGCATCCGCTCCACGACATCGGCGGGGGCGTCGATCAGCCCCTTCTCCCCGGCGTCCGGTACGGCGGCCAGGATCACCAGGTCGCGCAGCCGCTCCAGCAGGTCGGCGACGAACCGGCGCGGGTCGTTCCCGCCCTCGACGACCCGGTCGACGACCTCGAACGCGGCCGCCCCGTCCCCGGCGGCGAAGGCGTCGACGACGGAGTCGAGCAGCGAGCCGTCTGTGTAGCCGAGCAGCGAGGTGGCCATGGCATACGTCACGCCGTCGTCGGCGGCGCCGGCGAGCAGCTGGTCCATGACGGACATCGAGTCACGCACGGAGCCGGCGCCGGCCCGCACGACCAGCGGCAGCACGCCGTCCTCGACCTTGGCGCCCTCGCGCCCGCAGACCTCGCCCAGGTAGTCCCGCAGGGTGCCGGGCGGCACGAGGCGGAAGGGGTAGTGGTGCGTCCGGGACCGGATGGTCCCGATCACCTTCTCCGGCTCCGTGGTGGCGAAGATGAACTTGAGGTGCTCCGGCGGCTCCTCGACCACCTTCAGCAGGGCGTTGAAGCCCGCCGAGGTGACCATGTGGGCCTCGTCGATGATGTAGATCTTGTAGCGGCTGGACGCCGGCCCGAAGAAGGCCTTCTCGCGCAGGTCACGGGCATCGTCCACACCACCGTGCGAGGCGGCGTCGATCTCGATGACGTCGATGGACCCGGGCCCGTTCCTGGCCAGGTCCCGGCAGGACTGGCACTCCCCGCAGGGGGTGGGAGTGGGACCCTGCTCACAGTTCAGGCACCGGGCGAGGATGCGCGCACTGGTGGTCTTGCCGCACCCGCGCGGCCCGCTGAACAGGTACGCGTGATTGACCCGGTTGTTCCGCAGGGCCTGCATCAGCGGGGCAGTGACATGCTCCTGCCCGATGACCTCGGCGAACGACTCGGGGCGGTAGCGGCGGTACAGCGCAAGGGACGACACGTATACGAGGTTATCCGGGCCCACCGACATCAGCGGCCCGCGATGTGCACGGAGGTCGCCCGGAACGCAAAGCGCCCCCCACGCACCCGCCAGAGCCCACTTACCCTTGCTGCCTTCCGGCCCTGGGGGAGTTGGGTGAGATAGCGCCACGTGAGGGGCTGGCCCCACCCTAGCGGATGGAAGGCCCCGGAATCGAGCCGGACCCCGACCGGACCTCCGCCCGACGATCACGTTCGCGAGCACCCCTCAACGTCTTGTATTGTTTGCGGCGGAGGATTCGCCTAGTGGCCTAGGGCGCACGCTTGGAAAGCGTGTTGGGGGCAACCCCTCACGAGTTCGAATCTCGTATCCTCCGCCAGTGCCTCACCGGGCACGTTGTAGAAGGGCCCCGCTGCTTGCAGCGGGGCCCTTCTACGTTTTCCACCTCCGTGCCGTCGACGTCCCTCGCGTTCCGGAGTTCGACGGAGGCCCACGGGATGCGCAGAAGCTGACATTCCGGCTCGGGGTGGCGCCGAGAGCTCTGCTCCGCTCCTTCCCGAGGGAGGCTCGTACCGGCTCAAGCAGACAGAACCCGCGGAATCGGCGCCAAAAACATCCGAGAACCACCTCAGTCCGATCAATGACTGCCACTTCCGGACATGCGGACCCTTCCCCTTCCGACCCTTCATAGGTTTCCCCCAAGCAAGATCGAATGGGGGCGGTGGGCGGCAGCACCGGACGGCCCCCGCGCACAGGAACGAGGGGGCAGCGTGGCCAGCGAGGGGAAGAGCATCCCGGCCGTCTACACCGAGACGATCGAGGTGACACCCGAAACCTGCAAGAGCTGGATGGACAAGCGGACATGCAACCGCGTTCCACTCAAGCGCTCCAACATCGACAAGTTCAAGGCCATCCTCCGGAGCGGCCAGTACCGCACCACCCACCAGGGCTTCGCGCTCGACTGGCACGGCTGCCTCATCGACGGACAGCACCGGGCGGCAGCGCTCCTGGAGACCGGGATCACGGTGACCAGCCAGGTCACCTACAACATGGACCCCGACACCTTCGCCGCCATCGACGGGGGGCGCGTGCGGACCGCCGGCGACTTCGTCGCCCAGCTGACCGAGATGAAGCAGAGCAACTCCAACGTGTACGGCGCCGCCCTGAAGATCCTCAGCAACCGCCTCGCCGGCCTGCACTGGACCCGGTGGACCAACGGCAGGCCCACGGCCGAGCAGTTGCAGGGGTGGGTGGAGACATGGCCCGTCAGCGAGGACCGCATCATCCGCCTCACCGCCAAGGGCAAGCAGTGCCACGCGAGCGCCACCGGCCTGATCGTCGCCTACAGGATCATCACCGAGACCTGGCCGGAGCACGTCGCCGACCTGTTCTTCGACTGCGTCGGCGAGGCCAGCAAGGAGTTCGTCGGGCGGGACCCGCGGGCCATCTACACGAACACCATGATCAACGTGAACAAGGGCCGCGTCAGCCGCGACAGCGTCCAGCAGTCCGCCCAGGCGATCAAGGCCTTCAACGCCCTGATCGCGGGAGAAACGATCGGCACCCTGAAGAAGATGAAGATCGGCGGCACGAAGGTCATCGAGGACCGGAAGACCGGCGAAGAGATCGAGCAGGTCTACCTCGCGGATCGCTATCCCGAGGTCATCGCCAGGACCGTCGAGGTCAGCGATCAGTGGATCACCCGCGAGAAGTTCGTGCTGTTCGACTAGAGCACCGCAGCCCTGCCGTGGCGCCGGACGCGGCGGCACGGCAGGGCTCCGGGCCCGGGCTCAGCCGAAGCTCGGCATCTCACCCACCGTTGTCGACATGTCGATCACTGCGAACGCGGCGCCCTGCGGGTCCGTCACCGCCGCGAAGCGGCCGAACGGGCTGTCCATCGGCCCGAAGTGCAGCTTCCCGCCGTGCTTCTGCGTCTTCGACACCGCCTCGTCGCAGTCCGGCACGCCGAAGTAGATCTGGATGTACGACGGGATCTCGGGCGGGAACTCGTCGCCCATCTTCATCCGGCCCAGCACCGGGTTCCCGCCGTCCCCTGCACTGAAGACCTTGAAGTCCATGCCGGCCACCTCCGGGTCGTCGCCCGCGTCCATCTGCTGGACGCCGTACGGGAAGACCTTCGGCAGGAAGGCGTCCGCCTTCGCCGGTTCCCGGGTGAAGACCTCCGCCCACGCGTACGAGCCCGCCTCGCCCATCTTCTCGAAACCCTTGTGCTCGCCGGGCTGCCAGACGCCGAAGACCGCGCCGCTCGGCTCCTTCGCGATCAGCATCGTGCCGAAGGTTCCGACCTGCATCGGGCCCATCAGGACCTCACCGCCGTTCGCCGTGACCTTCTCGGCGGTGGCCGCCGCGTCGGACGAGGCGAAGTACAGGCACCACTGCGAGGGGGCGTCGGCCCCCGGCATCGGCGGGACGACGGCCGCGACGGCCTTGCCGTCGGAGTAGGCCTGCGTGTAGTTGCCGTACTCACTGCTGGACTCGCCGAAGGTCCAGCCCAGCACGTCCGCGTAGAAGGTCTTGGCCCCTTCCACGTCCGCGAACATCGCGTCCACCCAGCACGGAGCGCCTTCGGGGAACTCAGCCATGGTCGATCGACTCCTCGTCTCGTACCTGTCGTCGTCGTAGACGGTCGTACTCACGCTAGGCGCGCGGTGCGGCGACCGCGCGGGGAGCGCGCCCAGGCGGGACGCTGGAGCCATGGACAAGGACATCACCATCCGGCTGGCACAGCAGCCGGAGGCGGACGCGCTGCTCGGCCGCAGCCCGCTCGCCGCACTCGTCGGAATGCTGCTGGACCAGCAGGTGCCGATGGAGTGGGCGTTCTCGGGACCCTGGACGATCGCCCAGCGGCTGGGCGCCGACGACCTCGACGCGCACACCATCGCCGCGTACGACCCGGAGGCCTTCGCCGCCCTGCTCTCCGAGAAGCCCGCCGTCCACCGGTACCCGGGGTCGATGGCGACACGGATCCAGCAGCTGTGCGCGTACCTCGTCGAGCACTACGGCGGGAGCGCGGAGGCGGTGTGGGCCGACGCCACGACGGGGCAGGAGCTGCTGACGCGCCTCAAGGCGCTGCCGGGCTTCGGGGAGCAGAAGGCGCAGATCTTCCTCGCCCTGCTGGGCAAGCGGTTCGGCGTGCGGCCGACGGGCTGGCGGGAGGCCGCGGGCGGGTACGGCCCGGCGAACGTCTACCGTTCGGCGGCCGACATCACGGGCCCGGAGTCCCTGGCGAAGGTGCGGGCGCACAAGCAGGAGATGAAGGCCGCCGCGAAGGCCGCCAAGGCGGGCAAGGCGGGCACGGCGGTCAAGGCAGAGGGCGGGTAAGGCCGGCCGGAGCGCGGGCGGGTCCTGGTCCCGCCCCCCTCGCCTGGTCAGGCGGTGGAGCGGCGGCGAATTGACCGGTGTTTCCAGGCAGGGATTGACCCCTGATACCGGTCTTTCGAGGCCCTAGATTGGTGGACATGACAGAGATCGCGACCCGCGCCGCCACCGCCGAAGCCATCCAGGACGCCCCCGGCAGCCTCATCACGCTGCTCACCGACACCGCCGAACTCACCTGCAACACCGCCACCTTCGACGAGGGCGCGGCGGGCGCCCCGGTGCACTTCCACACCAAGGCCACCGAGTTCTTCCACGTCACCGCCGGACGGCTCGACATCCTCGTCGACGACGAGATCCACACCCTGGGCGCCGGCGACTTCATCGCGGTCCCGCCGGGGGTCAAGCACGCCTTCGCCCCCGCCGCCGGCCACACCGCCGCCGTCTTCGTCGGCTTCACCCCCGGCATGGGCCGCTTCGACTACTACCGGCTCCTCGGCCGGGTCAACGCGGGCGAGGCCACCGTGCAGGACATCAAGGACAGCTCGGCGACCTACGACAACCACTACGCGGAGAGCTCCGTCTGGAGCGGGCGCCGCCGCAGCGCGGAGCCGTAGACCACGTCCGCGTCGAGGCGGCGCAGTTCCTCCGCGATCAGTTCGGCGCCGCTGCGGATCTTCAGGGCCACCTTGCGGTCGGGGCTCCCCGGCAGGCTCAGGGTGGCCAGCACGCCCGCGGGCCGGTCCACGCGGATCTCCCCGCCCGTGGTGTGCAGGCTGACCCGGGTGATCACCGGGCCCTCGCTCGCCACCCGGTCCACCGGCACGCCCAGCCGGTCCTCCAGCCAGCGCGCCAGCAGCTCCGCGCTCGCGTTGTCGGGCTCGCTCTCCACCGACGCGCCGGTCACCGGCAGCGGCTTCTGGTCCAGGGCGGCCGCCAGCAGCGACCGCCACGACGTGATCCGGGTCCAGGCCAGGTCGGTGTCGCCGGCCTGGTAGCCGGCGGCCCGCTCGTCGAGCACACCGATCGTGTCGGCGGCGGCGGCCGCGTCCGTGATCCGGCGCTGCGCGAGCGCGCCCAGCGGGTCGCCCGCCAGGTCGGTGGGAGCGTCGGCCGGCCACCACGCCACCACGGGCGCGTCCGGCAGGAGCAGCGGCAGGACGACCGAGCCGGCCTGCTCGGTCAGCGCACCGTGCAGGCGCAGCAGCACGATCTCGCCGGTCCCCGCGTCCGAGCCGACCCGGAGTTCGGCGTCGACCCGGTTGGCGCGGAGCTTGAGCGGACCGCGCGAGGTCCGCCTGATGACCGCGATGATGCGGCAGGGGTGTTCGCGCGAGGCCTCGGAGGCCGCGCGTACGGCGTCGTAGGCGTTCTCCTCGTCGGTGACGATCACAAGGGTCAGCACCAGGCCCATGGTCGGGCTGCCTATCGCCCGGCGGGCTTCGAGCAGGGCCCGGTTGACCTTGCTGGACGTGGTGTCGGTGAGTTCGGTCCGCATGGGCCAGAGTCTGTCACCGCGTCACCGCCGCTTGCGCGCCGTACCGAAGATCGAGCGGGAGATCTCCCTTCCCAGTTGAGTGCCGATCGAGCGGGCCAGCGAGCGGAACAGCCCGCTCCCCACCACCTGCTCGGCCAGCGAGGGATCCGGCTTCGGTGCGCTGCGCGCGGCCCGCGCGGCTTCCTTCTCCGCCGCCTTGGCCTGCTTCTCGGCCTCGGCGGCGGCCGCGGCGGCCTCCGCCTGCGCCTCCGCGGCGGCCTGTTCGGCGGTGATCTTCTCGTACGCCGACTCGCGGTCGATCGGCTCCGCGTAGCGCGAGTGGAGCAGCGAGGACTTCACGGCCTGCTCCAGGTCCGCCGCCGCGATCGGCCCCATCAGCGACTGCGGGGCCCGCAGCCGGGTCGCCGCGACCGGGGTCGGGGCGCCGTTCTCGCTGAGCACGGTGATGACCGCCTCGCCGGTCCCCAGCCGGGTGAGCAGCTCCTCCAGGTCGTACGCGGAGCGGGGGAAGGTCTTCACGGTCGCCTTCAGCGCCTTGGCGTCGTCGGGGGTGAAGGCGCGCAGTGCGTGCTGCACCCGGTTGCCGAGCTGCGCGAGCACGTCCGCCGGCACGTCCTTGGGGGTCTGGGTGACGAAGAAGACGCCGACGCCCTTGGAGCGGATGAGGCGGACCGTCTGGGTGATGGACGCGAGGAAGGCCTTCGAGGCCCCGTTGAAGAGCAGGTGCGCCTCGTCGAAGAAGAAGACGAGCTTGGGCTTCTCCAGGTCGCCGACCTCCGGCAGGTCGTTGTAGAGGTCGGCGAGCAGCCACATCAGGAAGGTGGAGAAGAGCTGCGGCTTGTCCTGCACCGCCGGGAGTTCCAGTACGGAGACCAGTCCGCGCCCGTCGGCGGCCGTACGCAGGAACTCACTGGTGTCGAACTCGGGCTCGCCGAAGAACTCCGAGGCGCCCTGCTGCTCGAAGGCGGTCAGCGCCCGCAGGATCACCCCGGCCGTCACGGTGGACAGTCCGCCGATCCCCTTGAGTTCGGCTCTGCCCTGGTCGGAGACGAGGAAGGCGACGACCGCGCGCAGGTCCTTGAGGTCGATGAGCTCCAGGCCCTTGGTGTCGGCGTAGTGGAAGATCAGGCCGAGGGACTGCTCCTGCGTCTGGTTGAGCTGGAGCACCTTGGACATGAGCACCGGGCCGAAGCTGGTGACCGTCGACCGGACCGGGATCCCGGGGCCGATCCCGCCGAGCGAGTAGAACTCGCAGGGGTACCCGGTGGGCTCCCACGACTGGGCCACGTCGCGGGCACGTTCGTCGATCCGCCCGCCCGCCGTCCCGGGCGCCGAGATCCCCGAGATGTCGCCCTTGATGTCGGCGAGGAAGACGGGAACGCCGGCCGCCGAGAGCTGTTCGGCGATGAGCTGGAGCGTCTTGGTCTTGCCCGTGCCGGTGGCTCCGGCGACGAGCCCGTGGCGGTTGAGCATCGCGAGGGGGATGCGGATCTGACGCTCGGGCAGGCACCGGCCCTCCCAGAGGAGGGCTCCGAGGTCGAGGGCGGGTCCGGTGAAGGCGTACCCGGCGGCGATCTGCCCGGCGGGTCCCGCGTCGGCGGCGTCGGTTGCCTCGGCCGCGTCAGCCGCGTCGGCTGCCTCGGATGCCCCGGCCGTCCCGCCCGTCTGGTCCGCCGGGACGGCGGAGTCGGTGCTCTCGCTCATGCATCACTCCCCAAATAGCGCTGTTCGTCACTTTTGCACCACCGTCGCGAGGCTGCGCCCGCACGCACCGGCCCGGTAGGCTTTCCGTGTGATCTTCAAGCGCATCGGAAGCGGACGGCCCTACCCCGACCACGGCAGGGAAACCACCCGGCAGTGGGCGGACGTCGCGCCGCGCCCGGTCCGGCTCGACCAGCTCGTGACGACCAAGGGCCAGCTGGACCTCGAAACGCTGCTCGCCGAGGACTCCACGTTCTACGGCGACCTGTTCGCCCACGTCGTGAAGTGGCGTGGCGACCTCTACCTGGAGGACGGGCTGCACCGCGCCGTGCGCGCCGCCCTCCAGCAGCGCCAGGTCCTGCACGCGCGCGTCCTCGAGATGGACTGACGGCTTCGTCTGGATTGCGCCTTTCGGGTCACCATTGACCTATCAGCAGATCATTTAGTAGGCATCGCCACCGGGCCGCACTACGCTGCGCCCATGAGCATGCTCACTCCCCCCGGCATGGGCGGAAAGTACCGCGTCACGGGAGCCGCCTACCCCCGTATGAGTCGTAAGCGGAGCCGTACCCGGATCGTCCTCGCCGTGCTCGGCTCGATCCTTGCGCTGGCCCTGGTCGGCTACGGGGCCCTGCAGCTCATCGACGTGTTCCGGGGCGACAGCCCCAAGCGGAACACGGCTGCGGGTGCCAAGGACTGCCCGACCACGCCTCCCGAAGCCGCTGCCAAGGGCGGCCCCGCCGCCGCCTCCACCGCCTCGGCCGCCGCCAAACCGGCGGTCGTGCTCCCCCCGCCCGGGGAGATCACGGTCAACGTCTACAACGCGACCCCGCGCGCGGGTCTGGCCAAGGCCGTCGGTGACGAGCTGGCCAAGCGCGGCTTCGTGATCGGCAAGGTGGGCAACGCCCCGGCCGACTTCGACAAGAAGGTCCCCGGCACCGGGATACTGCTGGGCTCCCCCACGACCGACAAGGCCGTCTTCTCCGTACTCGGCACGCAGCTCGCCGGCACCACCCAGCAGACCGACACCCGCGAGACCGCGGACGTCGACCTGATCCTGGGCGACGCCTTCAAGGAGCTGAGTACGAAGGAGGACGCGGACAAGGCGCTGGCCCTCCTGGCCAACCCCGCGCCCGCGCCCAAGAACTGCTGAAGCGCCGAACCGCCGCCGTACGGCTCGACGGAGCCGTACGGCCGCAGCGGGCGCCCGTACGGCCCGTACCGCTCTGCTACTCGGCCGAGCCGTACATCCGGTCGCCCGCGTCGCCCAGGCCCGGCACGATGTAGCCGTGCTCGTTGAGCCGCTCGTCCACGGCGGCCGTCACCACCGTCACCGGCGTGCCCGCCAGCTCGCGCTCCATGATCTCGACGCCCTCGGGCGCGGCCAGCAGCACCACGGCCGTGACGTCGTCGGCGCCGCGCTTGATCAGCTCCTGGATCGCCGCGACCAGCGTGCCGCCGGTGGCGAGCATCGGGTCGACGACGTAGACCTGGCGGCCCGAGAGGTCCTCCGGCATGCGCGTCGCGTACGTGGAGGCCTCCAGGGTCTCCTCGTTGCGGACCATGCCCAGGAAGCCCACCTCGGCGGTCGGCAGCAGCCGCACCATGCCGTCGAGCATGCCGAGGCCGGCCCGCAGGATCGGGACGACCAGCGGGCGCGGGTGCGAGAGCTTCACACCGGTGGTCGGGGCGACCGGGGTCTCGATGTCGGCCTGCTCCGTGCGCACGTCCCGGGTGGCCTCGTACGCGAGCAGGGTCACCAGCTCGTCGGCGAGCCGCCGGAAGGTGGCGGAGTCGGTGCGCTTGTCGCGCAGGGTGGTGAGTTTGTGCGCCACCAAGGGGTGATCGACGACCTGCAAACGCACAACATCCTCCAAAACTCAGCCTGCGACCTGCAAAAACGGTCGCACGACGCGACCTGCACCCAAAAGGCTACGCGCTGACGCGGCCCCTTCGCGTCCGAAGCGGCGGCCGCGCCCGGCGCGGCCCTGCGCAAGCTCCCGGCGCGGCCCTGCGGATGCGCCCCGCTCGGACGCCCAGCAGGCTGGACTGATGAGCAACACACCGGTGATCGCGGCCGTCGACGGATCGGAACACAGCCTCAGGGCCCTGGACTGGGCGCGGACCGAGGCCCTCCGGCACGGCTGCCCGCTGTTGGTCGCCCATGTACTGCCCGACCACGCCCAGTTGTATGCGGGACGCCGGGCGTCGCTGCACGACGCCTCGCAGCCCGAGGAGTTCGCCGACCCCGTGCGCGACTGGATCCGGTCCCTGTTCGGTGGTGGCGGCGACGGCTCCGGCGAGGGCGCCGGCGAGGGCTCCGGGCTGCCCGACTGGGTCACGTACGAGGCGCTGGAGGGCTCGGTGCCGGAGGCGCTGCGGGTGATCGGGACGCGGGCCCGGATGCTGGTGATGGGCTCGCGGGGCCGCGGCGGCTTCGCCAGCCTGCTGCTGGGCTCCAGCAGCCGGGCCGTGGCCAGCACGGCCGCCTGCCCGGTGGTGGTGGTCCCGCACGCGGAACGCAGCGCGGACGCCGACGCCGAGGCGGAGGAGTCGGCCGGGCGGGTGGTGCTCGGGCTGCACGCCGCCGAGACCCCCGACGACGTACTGACCTTCGCCTTCATGGAAGCGGCCGTGCGGGGGACCACCGTCCAGGTGGTCTCCGCGTACGCCATCCCGCCCTCGCCGACCCTGGTGATCGACAGCCCCTTCGCCGTGATCCCGCCGGAAGGGCTGGCCGACGAAGGGGACGGCGTACCGGCCGAACGGGAGATGCTGCGGTCCCAGACGGAGCGGCTGGCGCCTTTCCGCGAGCGCTTTCCGGACGTCCCGGTCGAGCAGGCGGCGGTGCCCGGGGACCCGGCCGGCCGGCTGGTGACCGCCTCCCGCGCGGCGGCGCTGGTCGTGGTGGGCCGGCACCACCCCCGACGCACCGCCATGTCCATGATGATCGGCTCGGTGGCCCACGCGGTGCTCCACCACGCGCACGGCCCGGTCGCGGTGGTCCCGACCCTCAAGGACGATGCCTGACCTGCGGCGGGGTGGCATCAAACGGCCCGACCGGGGGAAGGTGGGTCCAAGGGGGGACGACCGACCAGCCCAGGGTGGTGGCCGATGCCCGAGACGCAGCCGAACGACGAGGCGCCGGAGACCGCGGCGCAGCGCCGGGCCCGCCGTGCGCAGTTCCTGCGCGACCTGATGGAGGCGCGCGAGCTGCGCGATCGCGTCCAGCCCCGCCGCGCCCGTGCGGCGCGTATGCGCCAGCAGATGCGGATGCGTACTTTCCGCTGGTAGTCCCCCGGAACTGGCCGACAAGCACCGGCACGCACCCCGATGCACCACCGGCCATCTCCACCACCACCGCCACCATCGCCACGCCACCGCCGACAGCCGCCGATCAGCGATGACCCGGGGCATTCCGGCCCCGCGGACCGGATCCGGCCCGGGCGGGCGTGCACCGCGCGGCCGCCGGCCCCGGCACGCCGCGACACGTCCGGGCCGCACCGCCCGCCCCACACTCCCCGATACGGCCCCGCCGCCCCGGCGCCGCAACCCCGCACGGCCCCCGCCGGGACACGGCGCGGCACGACGCAAGCGCGGAAGACCTCTCGCAAAGCCGCTGTTTCTGCCACGATGCCGATTGGGCGGGGTACGGGCGGCGAGCAGCACAGCCGTTCTGCCCCATCCTCCGGCCGGGGGGACCTCCAACCGGCACGCCTAAGACCAGTGGGAGAGTCACGGTGTATTTCGCCGCACTGCTCGCGCGCACCGAAGACGGGTGGGAAGCGAGCGACATGGAACTCGACGACGTCGAGTCCCTCAGTGATCTGATCGATCTCGCCCGGTCCGCCGCTGTCGACGACGACACGGTGGTCGCCCTCATCGAGCAGGAGGACGCCTGGTTCGGCGTCGTCCGCGTGGACGGCGAGGAGGACCCGCGGTACTTCGTATCGAACGCCTCCGCGGCCGCCCGCAGCTCCTACGGCTCGATGCTGACCAAAGAGCTGCTGGGCAGCGACGAGGAGGACGACGAACTCGACGACCTGGACCTCGACGGCACCGAGGACGGCGAGGAGGATGCCGTCGCCGCGTTCACGGACGAGGACGCCGACGAGGACGAGGCGGGCGGGGCCGGCGCGGAGCCGGTACCGGCCGGTCCGCTCGGCGACCCGATGCTGCTGGACGACCTCGGGGTGACCAACAAACAACTGATGACCCTGGACGGGGACGCCCTCTCGGAGATCGCCGAGTCCCTCGGCGCCACCGAGGTCCTGGAGGCCGTCCGCTAGTGCTCCCCGAGAACACCGGCGATCCCGTACGGGATCCGTGGCGGGACTCCATGCGCCTGGCGCTCCAGGAGGCCGCCCGGGCGGTGCCGGCCGGCGATGTGCCGGTCGGCGCCGTCGTGCTGGGCCCGGACGGGAGGGTCCTCGCCACCGGGTACAACGAACGCGAGGCGACCGGCGATCCCACGGCGCACGCCGAGGTACTGGCGCTGCGCCGGGCGGCCGCCGAGCTCGGGGAGTGGCGGCTTCCGGGGTGCACCCTCGTGGTGACCCTGGAGCCGTGCGTGATGTGCGCGGGCGCGCTCGTGCAGTCGCGGGTCGCCCGGGTCGTCTTCGGCGCGGACGACGAGAAGGCGGGCGCCGCGGGGTCGCTGTGGGACCTCGTGCGCGACCGCAGGCTCAACCACCGCCCGGAGGTGGTCCGCGGTGTCCTCGCGCAGGAGTGCGCGCAGCAGCTGAAGGACTTCTTCCGGGAACTCTGACCGGCCGGAGCGGGACCGGGGAAACCCTGCGCACGGCGTCTGCCACGCCCTCACAGACGCCCCGGAGAGGCTGCGCAGACACCCCGGGGACGCCGATTTCGGCGGATGGGGGTCCTTAGGCTAGGATCCATCTCGGTAGTGTGTCCGAGTGGCCGAAGGAGCTCGCCTCGAAAGCGAGTATGGGGCAACCCATCGGGGGTTCAAATCCCTCCACTACCGCTTCGATCGAGAGCCCCGCCCCGCAAGGGTCGGGGCTCTCGGCGTATGTCCGATCCGCTCTCCGGAGGACACCCGCGTGACCGCCCGCCCCTTCGGCCGTTGTCACGGCATGACCAAGACCCAGCGCATGCTCGCCGCCATCGCCCTCGCGGGGGCCGCCGCGGGCTTCGCCGCTCCCGCCGCCTCGGCCGCCCCGATCTCCCCGCTCACCCTGCCGGACCTGCCGGCGGCCGCCCCGGGCATGCCGGCGGGGGCCCAGCCCGCGTCCGTACAGGAGATCGGGTCGCAGCTCAGCGCCGGCGCGAACCAGCTCAACGCGCTGATGGAACTGCCCAACCATCTCGCCCCGGTCATCGCGCCCGTACAGCCCCTCACGGACCTCGCCGGCGGCCTGCAGTAGGACCCGGGAACATCGCCGGGGCCGGGACGACGCGTTGAAGGCCCCGACCACCGGTCGGGACCTTCGACGCACGGGACGGGGGAAGTGGCATCGGGGGGACAAGCCACTTCCCCCGACGAGGACGGACCTGCCGGTCCGGGCCGCAGTCAGGGGGAAGCTCGCGGCTCGGACCCCGCAGTGAGGTCCTGTCCCTCACCCACCGGTTTCCTGCCAGAACCGGTGGGCTCGCATCAATCGTGCGTCCGCCGCACCCCGCCGCTGCACGGCAAAGGACCCGGAGTACCGGGTCATTGGTCCTTAAAGGACAGGTGAGGGCCCAATCCTGACCGGTTAGACTCACCCGACTTGCAAGGACCGGTTGGGGAGGCCGCCCGCACGTGGACACCAAGAAGCTCATCACGGGTGCCCTCACCGTGTTCGTCCTCTTCGTGATCATCACCCAGCCGAAGAGGGCTGCCGAGATCGTCGAAATAGGCTTCCAGGGGATATCGGATGCCGCATCCGGCATCGGCGAGTTCATGACCGAACTGGTGCGCTGACCCGTACGCTGAAGCGGTTCCCGGACTTCCGGCCCCCCACTCCGACGGGTGGGGGGCTTTTTGTATACCCACCACTGGGCATAATGCCCCCTTATGCCCAACTTGCCCTCAACACGGCGATATACGGTGCTTGCACACAGTGCACATCTCTTGTGATGCTATGACCGCTTTTGATGGATGAGAGTTGACTGAAGGGGTGGCGTGACCGTGCCGGCCAGTACTGCGCCTCAAGTGCCACCCCAGCAGGACCCCCAGGTGCCGCCCCAGTCGGAGCCCCAGCGGGAGATGCGCCAGGAGCCCCTCCAGGCGCCGCCCGAGGAGCCCCCGGTCGCACCGAGACCCCCGAGCAGGGGTGCGGACACCCGGGCCCTCACCCAGGTCCTCTTCGGGCAGCTGAAGGGCCTGGAGCCGGGCACCAGCGAGCACAGCCGGGTGCGCGGGGCGCTGATCGAGGCCAACCTCCCGCTCGTCCGGTACGCGGCCGCCCGCTTCCGCAGCCGCAACGAGCCGATGGAGGACGTGGTCCAGGTCGGCACCATCGGCCTGATCAACGCCATCGACCGGTTCGACCCGGACCGCGGCGTGCAGTTCCCGACCTTCGCGATGCCGACCGTCGTGGGCGAGATCAAGCGGTACTTCCGCGACAACGTCCGCACCGTCCACGTACCGCGCCGCCTCCACGAGCTGTGGGTCCAGGTCAACGCCGCCACCGAGGACCTCACGACCCTCCACGGCCGCACCCCGACCACCGCCGAGATCGCCGAGCGGCTGCGCATCACCGAGGACGAGGTGCTGTCCTGCATCGAGGCCGGGCGCAGCTACCACGCGACCTCCCTGGAGGCGGCCCAGGAGGGCGACGGCATGCCCGGACTGCTGGACCGCCTCGGCTACGAGGACCCGGAGCTGGCCGGGGTCGAGCACCGCGACCTCGTCCGCCACCTCCTCGTACAACTGCCCGAACGCGAGCAACGGATCCTGCTCCTGCGGTACTACAACAATCTGACGCAGTCACAGATCAGCATGGAGCTCGGCGTCTCCCAGATGCACGTCTCCCGACTCCTGGCCCGGAGCTTCGCCCGACTGAGATCCGCAAACAGGATCGAGGCGTAACCGGAACGAGTGGAGATCATTCGCACGTTTCCCGACAGATCGGACTGATCGACTCCAGACCCCTTCTGTCGCTGGAGATATATGTCGACATGGCGCTACAGCGCGTTGCCGACATGTGACATTCTGCGTGAACCGCGTTTGCCGCAGCCCCGCCTCCGGTATTCAGGTGGAGGCTGCGTTCCTCCGACGGGCGCGCCGAACGCGACCGTCCGCGACCTCAAGGGGGTGGCATGTCCGTAGACCAGGGCAGCTCCAAGGTGCTCACGCTCGTCAAGAGCGTGCCTGCGCCGACAGCACCTGTAGCGTCCGACCGCTCGGAAGCCATCGACACCCGTACCCTCTCCCGCTCCCTCTTCCAGCGACTTGCCGCCCTGGATGCGGACAGCCCCGAACGGGCGTACGTACGGGACACCCTGATCGAGCTGAACCTGCCGCTCGTGCGCTACGCGGCCGCCCGGTTCCGCAGCCGCAACGAGCCGATGGAGGACATCGTCCAGGTCGGCACCATCGGCCTGATCAAGGCGATCGACCGCTTCGACTGCGAACGCGGCGTCGAGTTCCCGACGTTCGCGATGCCGACCGTCGTGGGCGAGATCAAACGATTCTTTCGGGACACCTCCTGGTCCGTCCGCGTCCCGCGCCGGCTCCAGGAACTGCGCCTGGCGCTGACCAAGGCCAGCGACGAGCTCGCCCAGAAGCTGGACCGCTCGCCGACCGTGCCGGAGCTCGCCGCCGTGCTCGGGGTCTCGGAGGAGGACGTGGTCGACGGCCTCGCCGTCGGCAACGCGTACACCGCCTCCTCGCTCGACTCGCCCTCCCCCGAGGACGAGGGCGGCGAGGGCTCCCTCGCGGACCGCCTCGGCTACGAGGACACCGCACTGGAGGGCGTCGAGTACCGCGAGTCCCTGAAGCCGCTGCTCGCCAAACTCCCGCCCCGGGAACGGCAGATCATCATGCTCCGGTTCTTCGCGAACATGACGCAGTCGCAGATCGGCGAGGAGGTCGGCATCTCCCAGATGCACGTCTCCCGGCTGCTGACCCGCACTCTGGCACAGCTGCGCGTGGGCCTCATCGGGGAGTGACCAGGCGCCTCGCGCTTCCCAATTGACGATGCGTCAGGAAAACTGGCGCGATGCGAAAGGGATCGCGAGCCGCCGCCACCACCCTCCTCGCCCTGTGCTGCACGGCCGCCGCCGGCCTCACCGGCTGCGGCGGCCCGGCCCGGGACGGCTATGTCGCCGTGGGCGCCGCGGCCCCGGGCCCCGAACGGGGCGCGGGGGAGAACGTGGCACCGCGCGGCCAGGTGGAATTCCAGCAGCTCGGCGCCCCGGACGCGGCGGGCGGAGCCTCCGCGTCCGCAGAATCCCCCGATACGACGTCCGGTCCCGCGGGATCTACGGCCCCGGGCGGTCCCGCCCCGGGCGGAGCCACGACCACCGCCCCCGGCGGCTCCGGGAACACCCCCGGCACGCCCGCAGGGCCGGGCAGCGCCCCACCGCCCCCCGGCACGCCCGCAGGGCCGGGCACGCCGAGGCCGCCCACCGGGCCGACCGCGCCGGGCACGCCGACCGGCCCGCCCACCGGGCCGGGCCCGACCGCGCCGGGCACGCCTGCCTCCACGCCGGCCCGCCTGACGCTGTCCGCGCCGGCCCGGTCGGCCGCGGCCGACCGCTGGTGCGAGCGGGTCACCGTGACCTTCACCAACACCGGGACCACCGCAGCCCGCTCGGGCACGGTGAGCTTCGCGACGCACATCATCGGCGCGCTCGGGGTTGACTGGGCCACGATCACCACGAGCCAGCCCCTGCCGGCGCCCCTGGCGGGCGGGGCCTCGAAGACCCAGGCCTACACGGTGTGCGTGGAGTCCTGGCGGGTGCCGCTGGGCATGCACGTGGACACCCGGAAGGTCACCGCCACCTGGAGCTGAGCCGGGGCGGCCGGGCCAGGGCTGTCGACCCGGGGTGCGCCGGGGCAGGGCGGGGCGAGGTCGGGGCGGGGCGTTCGCGGGGCGCCGCCCGGGGCCGTCAGGTCAGGGCCACCCAGGCCACCACGCCGATGACGAGCACGAGGGCGAGGACCAGCCCCACCTTCACGGCCGGGTTCGAGGACCCGGACCGCTCCTGCTGCTGCTCGGCGCGGCGCTGCTGACGGGATCCGGGACCCGCCTGGCGGGCCGGTGCGGCCTCCTCGACGAAGGCCCGGAACATCTGCGTGCTGCCCGCGGGGTCGTAGTTGCCCTCGGGGACCTGTGAGTTGTGGTTGTCAGCCATGGAGCAGGACCCTAGCCGGTTTTCCGATTCCTTTACCGCCCCACCCCCAGATTCATTTGCCTGTAGCAACCATTCGCTTCTATGGTTGCCTCAAGCAACAAGATGGGGGAACCCGGTGACCGTGCAGACCGCACCCACGACCGAGCGCACTCCGGCCGCCACGGCCATCACGACCACCTCCCCGAGCGCTCCCGGCACTCCGTACGCGGAGCTGGCCCGCCAGCTCACCGGGATCGGCGCGGTCAAGCGCGAGCTCGCCCGGAGCCTGCCCCCGGACTGCCCGCCCGGCGCGGCCGCCGTCCTGACGGTGCTGGACCGGCACGGGGAGATGCGCCTGAGCCGGCTGGCCGAGTTCATGGCGGTCGACATCTCGGTGACCAGCCGGCACGTCACGCACATCGCCGACCGCGGCTGGATCGAAAGAGAGATCGACCCGGTCGACGGACGCTGCCGGATCCTGCGGCTCACCCCGGCCGGACGGGCGCTGCTCGCCGAGCTCGGCGCCCGCTACACGGCCTCGCTGGAACGAGCCCTCCGCGGCTGGTCCCCCCAGGACATCGACGTACTCAACACCCTGCTGGCCCGACTCCGATCGAGCTTCTAGAGGTAAGGAAAGACATGGCCCAGTCGGAGACGACAACCGACACCCCACCCGCGTCCATGGACACCTCCGTGACCATGACCCACCCCCAGATCATGAAGGCGCTGTCCGGGCTGATGCTCGGCATGTTCGTGGCGATCCTGTCGTCCACGATCGTCTCGAACGCACTGCCCCAGATCATCAGCGACCTCGGCGGCACCCAGTCCTCGTACACGTGGGTGGTCACCGCCGCCCTGCTGTCGATGACGGCGGCCACCCCGCTGTGGGGCAAGCTGTCGGACCTCTTCAGCAAGAAGCTGCTGGTCCAGATATCCCTCGTGATCTACGTCCTCGGCTCCGTGGTCGCGGGCCTGTCCCAGAACACCGGCACGCTGATCGCCTGCCGCGTGGTCCAGGGCATCGGCGTCGGCGGCCTGTCGGCCCTGGCGCAGATCGTGATGGCCGCGATGATCTCCCCGCGCGAGCGCGGCCGCTACAGCGGCTACCTCGGTGCGGTCTTCGCCGTCGCCACCGTCGGCGGCCCGCTGCTGGGCGGTGTCATCACCGACACCGAGTGGCTGGGCTGGCGCTGGTGCTTCTACGTCGGCGTGCCGTTCGCGATCATCGCCCTGATCGTGCTCCAGCGCACCCTGCACCTCCCGGTCGTGCGCCGCGACGTCAAGGTCGACTGGCTGGGCGCCTTCCTGATCAGCGGCGCCGTCTCGCTGCTGCTGATCTGGGTCACGCAGGCCGGCGACTCCTACGAGTGGATCTCCTGGCAGACCTGGGCGATGACGGGCGGCGCGCTCGTGCTCGGCCTGCTCTTCCTCCTGGTCGAGTCCCGCGCGAGCGACCCGATCATCCCGCTGCGGCTGTTCCGCAACAAGACCATCAGCCTGGCCTCGGCGGCCTCCCTGTTCGTGGGCATCGCCATGTTCTCGGGCACCGTGTTTTTCAGCCAGTTCTTCCAGTTGGCCCGCGGTGAGTCCCCGACAATGTCCGGAATCCTCACGATTCCGATGATCGCCGGCCTCTTCGTCTCCTCCACCCTTTCCGGTCAGGTGATCACCAAGACCGGAAAGTGGAAGGCCTGGCTGGTCTCCGGCGGCGTCCTGCTGACGGCCGGCCTGGGCCTGCTCGGCACCCTCCGCTACGACACCCCCTACTGGCACATCGCGATCTACATGGCGGTGACCGGCCTCGGTCTCGGCATGATGATGCAGAACCTGGTCCTCGCCACCCAGAACCAGGTGGCCCCCGAGGACCTGGGGGCGGCCAGCTCGGTCGTCACCTTCTTCCGCTCCCTCGGCGGCGCCATGGGCGTCTCCGCACTGGGCGCGGTCATGGCCAACCGGGTCACCCACTACGTCCAGGACGGCCTCACCGCCCTCGGTCCGAAGGCCGCGGCCCTGGGCCACGGCGGCACCGCCGGGGGCGGGATCCCCGACCTGGACAAGCTGCCCGCGCCGTTCCGCGAGGTCATCGAGTCCGCGTACGGGCACGGCGTCGGCGACGTCTTCCTCTACGCCGCCCCGTTCGCGCTGCTCGGACTGGTGCTGGTGGTGTTCATCAAGGAGGTCGCCCTGAAGTCGAAGCCGGCGGCCCACGCCCCGGCCGCGGCTTCGACCGGGGCGACCCCCGCCGAGGCCGTCGTCAAGGCCTAGCCGGCGCCTGCCCGGCCGGTGCGTGAGCGGTGGACGCCCGCCCGGCCGGTGGTTGGCCGGCCAGTGCCTGAGCGGTCGACGCCCGCCCGGCCGGTGCCTTGGCCTCGATGCCCGCGATCAGGACGTCGAGCGCGAGGCAGAAGTCGCCCTCCGGCGCCCGCCGGACCGTCCCGCCGCATCCGTGCAGGAACTGCGAGACGGCCAGGTGGGCGCCGGTCCGTGCCGCGTCCACCAGGCCGGTGGCGTCCAACAGCCGCTGGAGAGCGGCGTCGAAGGCCCGCGCGTGCGGGCCGATGTTCGGGTACGCGGCGGTGAGCGGAGCCACCCATGGGTGGTCCGCCAGCACCCGCCGGTAGCTCCGGGCCAGCGTCTGCAACCGGCCCGGCCAGCCCGCCCCACCGCCCTCCGCCGCACCCGCCGCGGCCGCGGCCGGCAGCCTCACCTCGCCGAGCGCGCGGTCGAGGGCGAGTTCGAGCAGATCCTGCTTGGTGTCCACGTACCAGTACAGGGACATCGCGGTCACCCCCAGCCCGGCGGCGAGCCGCCGCATCGAGAACCGGGCCAGCCCGTCGGCGTCGAGCAGCCGCACGGTGGCGGCGGTGATCCGGTCCCGGTCCAGCCCGGAGGGTGCCTCGCTGCGGCGTCTGGCGGGTGCGGCGGGCCTCGCGGCCAACCACACACTGGTCCGGGTCTCGCCGGGATCGGCCGCGGTCACCATGCAGGCACCCTCCTCACGACAGGTGGATCAGCCCGGAATGCCCGGTCCGCCCTCTTGATGCTAGGGGGTGTCCTGCCGATCGGTCCGGATCAGCGGGCGCGGTCCGGTGCCGTGAGGCCGGATCAGGTCGTCGGAGCCGTCAGGTCGTAGAAGGTGGCTCCGCCGACCGTGGTCGCCTTGAAAGTGGCCTTGACCCAGGTCTCGATGGCCGTGCCGGCGCCGCCGCCCGGGCCGCCCCGGCCGCCGCCACCGGGCATGCCGCCCTCGGCGCCGCCCGTGGTGCCGCCCTGGCCGATGAACCAGTGGATCTTCCCGTCCCGCACGTACGTCCGGAACTGCTCCAGGGTCGGCGAGGGGTCGCTGCCGTTGAAGCCGCCGATCGGCATGACGGGCGCTCCGGAGGCCAGCTGGTAGCTCGCCGCGTTCTGGGAGCCGATGGCGGCCGCCGCCCAGGTGTAGTCGTCGGCGTCGGTGGTGAGGGCCTTCTTCGCCTCGGCGCTCACCCGGGCGCCGTTCAGCAGCCCGCCCGGACCGCCCGGACCGCCCTGGCCACCGCCGAACCGCTCGCCGCCGCGTCCGGCAACCGCACCGCCCGGAACGCCTTGGCCCTGCGGCATCCCGCCCCGGCCGTCCCGGCCCTGCGGCGCGGCGCCCTGCGGCGGGATGCCGCCCTGCTGCGCCCCGCCGGGGCCACCCGGGCCGCCCTGGAGCATCTCGCCGGGACCACCGAGGCCTCCGGGACCACCGGGGCCGCCCATCATTCCGCCCGGCCCGCCCCGGCCGCCCGCCACCGCCGGGCCCGCGGTCACGATGGAGCCGGTGTGCGCGGTGCTCACCGTGGTCAGGCAGTACGCGAACGGCCCGGCCAGGGCCGCCGCCACCCCGAGCGCCGCAGTGGCCTGGAGCATCCTGCGTCCGGCCCGCGCGGCGAAGGGCAGCGCGGCCGCGGCGAGCAGCCCGCCCGCCAGGACCGCCCAGCGCAGCCACGGCAGATAGCCGGTGGCGCGGCCGAGCAGCACGAACGACCAGACCGCCGTCAGGGCGAGCGTGCCGGACAGGGTGATCGCGGCGGCCGCGGCGCCCCGCTCCTCCCACAGCACGGCGACCCCCATGCCGATCACCGCGGCCACGAACGGCGCCAGCGCCACGGTGTAGTACTCGTGGAAGATGCCCTGCATGTAGCTGAAGACGACCGCGGTGATCAGCAGTGAACCGCCCCAGGCCAGGAACGCCGCCCGGGCCATGCCGTCCAGCGAGTCGGTGGCCCGGCGGGCCCGCCAGGTGATCACCAGACCGGCCACGAGCAGGACCAGGGCCGCCGGGAGCAGCCAGGCGATCTGCCCGCCGATGTTGCCCGAGAAGAGCCGGTCGATGCCGGTCTCGCCCCAGCCTCCGCCACCGCCGCCCCCGCGACCGCCGCCGCCGACGCTTCCGGTCTCGTTGCCGTTGATCCGGCCGAGGCCGTTGTAGCCGAGGGTCAGCTCCAGGAAGGAGTTGTTCTGCGAGCCGCCGATGTACGGGCGGGAGGAGGCCGGCCACAGTTCCACGATCGCGACCCACCAGCCGCCGGCCACCACCATCGCGAGCCCTGCCAGCAGCAGCTGCCCAAGCCTCCTGCGCAGCCCGGTGGGCGCGCAGACGGCGTACAGCAGGGCCAGCGGCGGCAGGATGACGAAGGCCTGCAGGGTCTTGGTGAGGAAGGCGAGGCCGACCGCGACCCCGGCCCACACCAGCCACTTGGTACGGGCTCCGTCGAGGGCGCGCAGTACGCAGTACACGGTGACGGTCAGCAGCAGGGTCAGCAGCGCGTCGGGGTTGTTGAAGCGGAACATCAGCGCGGCGACGGGGGTCAGCGCGAACGCGGCGCCGCTCAGCAGCGCGGCCCCGGGCCCGAACTGGCGGCGCACGGCGGCGTACAGCACACCGGTGGTGGCGACGCCCATCAGGGCCTGCGGGACGAGGATCTGCCAGGCGCCGAGCCCGAAGAGCCGGACGGACAGCATCATCGGCCACAGAGCCGCCGGGGGCTTGTCGACGGTGATGGAGTTCCCGGCGTCGGAGGATCCGAAGAAGAAGGCCTTCCAGCTCTCGCTGCCCGCCTGGACGGCGGCGGAGTAGAAGGAGTTGGCGTAGCCGGAGGAGCCCAGGTCCCACAGGAGCAGGACGGCGGTGGCGATCAGCAGGCCGGCGAGTGAGGGGAGTTCCCACCGGGGGCGGGCGACCGCACGGCGGCCGGTGCCGGTGCCGGCGCGGGCCTCGGGTACCGGGAAGAGCGAGGGTGCTGCGGTGGTCATCGAATGTCGTCCTTCGCGGGAGTGTCGCGCCGCTCGGGGAAGACCCAGGCGCGGAAGAGCAGGAAGCGCAGCACGGTGGCGGCGAGGTTGGCGGTGATCAGCACGGCCAGTTCGGTGCCGTGGGCGGGGTCGGCATTGGCCGCTGCGAGTGCGGCGAGCGAGCCGCTGGTGAGGGCCAGCCCGATGCCGAACACCACGAGGCCCTGGGCCTGGTGGCGCACGGCCCGGTCCCGGCCGCGCACCCCGAAGGTGAGGCGGCGGTTGGCGGCGGTGTTGGCGATCGCGGAGAGCAGCAGTGCGGCGCCGTTGGCGAACTGCGGGCCGGTCCCGGCCCGGAAGGCGGAGTACAGGAGCAGGTAGAGCACGGTGGACAGCGCTCCGACGGCGCAGAAGCCGAGCAGCTGGCGGGCCAGTCCGCCCTCGACCCCGGGCAGTGCGGCGCGGTCGCGCGGATCGTCACCGAAGGGGCGGGCGAGCCGGTCCAGCGGGAGCGCGCCGACCGCGAGTGCCCGGCCCACGCGCCAGACGCCCTTGAGGTCCTCGGTGGCGGTCCGGACGATGTGGACGGTGGAGTCGGGGTCGTCGACCCAGTCCACCGGAACCTCGTGGATCCGCAGCCCGGCGCGCTCCGCGAGCACGAGCAGTTCGGTGTCGAAGAACCAGCCGGTGTCCTCCACCAGCGGCAGCAGCCGCTGGGCCACCTCGCGCCGGATCGCCTTGAATCCGCACTGCGCGTCGCTGAACCGGGCCGCGAGGGAGGACCGCAGGAGGAGGTTGTAGGCGCGGGAGATGAACTCCCGCTTGGCTCCGCGCACCACCCGTGAGGACCGGGCCAGGCGGGTGCCGATGGCGAGGTCGGAATGGCCGGAGATCAGTGGTGCGACCAGCGGCAGCAGGGCGTTGAGGTCGGTGGAGAGGTCCACGTCCATGTAGGCGAGGACGGGGGCCTCGGAACCGGACCACACGGTGCGCAGGGCCCGTCCCCGGCCCTTCTCCTCCAGGCGGGTGCTGCGTACGCCGTCCAGTGCGGTGGCGAGCCCCCGCGCGACCTCGGGGGTACGGTCGGTGCTCGCGTTGTCGGCGACCGTGATCCGGAACGGGTAGGGGAAGGTCCGGGTCAGGTGCTCGTGCAGTCTGCGGACGCACGGGCCGAGGTCCTTCTCCTCGTTGAAGACAGGGATCACCACGTCGAGGACGGGCTCGCCGGGCACGGGCGCCAGGGGCGCCCGGGCCGGAAGGGCCCCGGGAGAGGTGTCGGTTCGCATGGTCCGACATTCGCGGGGCGCCCTGTCACCGCTGTGTGCTGAGCCTGTGCCCTGCCTGTGAGTCGCTGCGGTCCGGTCGCGCGTGCGGCAGCAGCACTTCGAAGCAGGTCCGTCCGGGCTCGCTCCGCACGTCGACCCGCCCGCCGTGCGCGGTGACGACGGCCTGGACGATGGCCAGTCCGAGCCCGGTGGAGCCCGCCGCGCGCGAGCGCGAGGCGTCGCCGCGGGCGAACCGCTCGAAAACGCGGGGGAGCAGGTCGGACGCGATGCCGGGCCCGTCGTCCTCGATGCGCAGCCGGACGGCGGATGTTTCACGTGAAACATGGGCGGTGACGGTGGTGCCCGGCGGAGTGTGCGCACGGGCGTTGGCGAGCAGGTTGACCAGAACCTGCTGGATCCGCGCCGGGTCGGCCCGTACCGGGGCCGGCTCGTCGGGCAGGTTCAGGCGCCAGTGGTGCTCGGGACCGGCGGCGCGGGCGTCGCTGACGGCATCGACCACGAGCGGGGCCAGGTCGGTATCGGCATCGGCAGTGGACAGGGGGCGGCCCGCGTCGAGCCGGGCCAGCAGCAGCAGGTCCTCGACCAGGCCGGTCATCCGGGTGGCTTCGGACTCGATCCGGCCCAGGGCGTGCCGGGTATCGGGGCCCGGCTCCTCGCGTCCGCGGCGGGTCAGTTCGGCGTAGCCGCGGATGGAGGCCAGCGGGGTGCGCAGCTCATGGCTGGCGTCGGCGACGAACTGCCGGACCCGCATCTCGCTCTGCTGGCGGGCGGTGAGGGCGGAGGAGACATGGCCCAGCATCCGGTTGAGGGCCGCGCCGACCTGGCCCACTTCGGTGCGGGGGTCGGCCTCGGCGTCCGGCACCCGCTCGTGGAGGGCGGGCTCGCCCTGGTGAAGGGGGAGTTCGGAGACCCGGGTGGCGGTGGCGGCGACCCGGCGCAGCGGGCGCAGGGCGACCCCGACCAGGGCCTGCCCGGCCAGCGAGGCCGCGATCAACCCGGCCAGGGTGACGCAGAGCTCCACCCCCACCAGGGTGCGCACAGTGGAATCGACGTCGCTCAGCGGGAAGCCGAGAGCGAAGCTCCCGTCGGCGGCGATCAGCACCCGGTAGCTGCCGAGGCCCGGAAGCTCGGCGTCCACGGGCTCCGGCTTGCCCTGCGCGGCCTTGCGGGCGGCCTGGGCGAGCGCCTTGCCCTGGGACTCGGTCAGCGGCGGCGGCGGGTCGGCCGACCAGCCGTCGACGCGGGCGTTGCGGGCGGTCCCGACGACGGCCCCGGCGGGATCGAGCCGGATCCCGGCGGCGTCCAGCGGGCTGCCCGGAGCCATGACGAAACCGGCGCTGTTCTCCCGGGCGGGCTTTCCGCCGGGCGCCCGGGCGGCCATCCTGACGGAGGTCTTCAGCTGTTCGTCGAGCTCGGTGACCAGGTACGAGCGCAGGGCGAAGGTGGTGACGGTCCCGATGGCCGCGCCCACCACGGCGATCAGTGCCACCGCCGAGACGACGAGCCGGGTGCGCAGCGACCAGGGCCGGCGGCGGCGCGGCCGCCGTTTCGTGCGCAGGGCCACTACTCGGCCGGCTTGATCAGGTATCCGGCGCCACGCCGGGTGTGGATCATCGGCGGCATGCCGATGCCGCTCTCCAGCTTCCTGCGCAGGTAGGAGATGTAGAGCTCGACCACGTTGGCCTGGCCGCCGAAGTCGTAGGACCACACCCGGTCCAGGATCTGCGCCTTGCTCAGCACGCGCCGCGGATTGCGCATCAGGTAGCGCAGCAGCTCGAACTCGGTGGCGGTCAGGTGGACCTCCCGGGTGCCCCGCACCACCTCGTGGCTGTCCTCGTCGAGGCGCAGATCGCCGACGGCCAGCACCGAGCCGCCGCGCGCGGCCTGCGCCGCGCCGGAGCGCCGGACCAGGCCGCGCAGCCGGGCGACGACCTCCTCCAGGCTGAAGGGCTTGGTGACGTAGTCGTCGCCGCCCGCGGTCAGGCCCGCGATGCGGTCCTCCAGGGAGTCCTTGGCGGTCAGGAACAGTACGGGGACCTGGGGGATCTCCCGGCGCAGCCGCCCCAGGACGGCAAGGCCGTCCATGTCGGGGAGCATGATGTCGAGGACGACCACGTCCGGCCGGAACTCCCGGGCCGCCCGTACCGCCCCGGCACCGTCGCCGGCGCTGCGGACCTCGCAGCCCTCGTAGCGCAGGGCCATGGACAGCAGCTCGGAGAGCGAGGCCTCGTCGTCGACGACGAGGACCCGGCAGGGCCCGCCGTCCGGCCGCACCAGGGCCGTGGGGTGCTGGGTGGACGTGGACGCATGGGAGGTGGTCGTCGCAGTCATACCGACCACGCTGGCCGGTGCCTCTGAGAGCGTTCTTGCGCCTACCTGTGAATTTCCTGAGAAAGGAAAAGGGGCCGGGTCAGCCGTCGAGGCGAAAGAGCCGGGCACCGTTGTCGTGGCAGACCGCGCGCAGCCAGTCGTCGCCGAGGCCGAGCCGTTCGAGGGCCACGAGCTGGTGCTCGTAGGGGTAGGGGATGTTCGGGAAGTCGGTGCCGAGCAGGATCCGGTCGCCGAGGTCCGCGAGCCGTCCGAGGTCACCGGGCGGGAAGCCGCTGAACTGCTCGGAGAAGTCGGTGAAGGCCATGGTGGTGTCCAGGCGGACCTCGGCGTACCGGTCGGCGAGGTCGAGGAAGTCGGCGTACTCGGGCATGCCCATGTGGGCGATGACCAGCGGGAGCCCCGGGTGGCGGGACAGCAGGCGGGCGATCGGATCGGGGCCGGTGTACTTGCCCGGGACGGGACCGGATCCGCAGTGGACCACGATCGGGACACCGGCCTCGGCGAGCAACCCCCAGACGGGGTCGAGCCGCTCGTCGTTCGGGTCGTAGCCGCCGACCTGGAGGTGCGCCTTGAAGATCCGGGCCCCGGAGTCGACGGCGCGCCGGACGTACGGGACCACGCCCTCCTCCGGGAAGAAGGTCGCGGTGTGCAGGCAGTCGGGGGTGCGGGCGGCGAAATCCGCGGACCAGGCATTGAGCCAGGCCGCCATCGCCGGCTTGTGCGGGTAGAGCATGGCGGTGAAGGCGCGGACCCCGAACTCCCGCAGCAGCGCCACGCGCTGCTCCTCCTCGTGCCGGTAGGTGATGGGCCACGCGACGCCGGTCAGCGGGCCGACCGCGTCGAAGTAGTCCCAGACCTTGTCCAGGACCCGCTCGGGCATGAAGTGCGTGTGGACGTCGACCAGTCCGGGCAGGCCGAGCCTTTCCCGGAAGGTGCGGACCGCCTCAGCCGTTGCGGACAAAGCCGTGGCTCCGCTCGACGGTCGCGACGTGCAGGGTGTAGCTCTCGTACCAGTCGGCGCGGCCCTGCTTCATCGCCGCGCGGTGCTCCAGGTCCTCCCGCCACACGGTGAGGGACTCGTGGTCGCGGAAGTAGGCGACGGTGATGCCGAGGCCGCCGGGAGTGCGCGCGGACTCGTACCCGAGGAAGCCGGGATTCGCCCGGACGATCTCGTTCATCCGCGCGAGGGTCTCGGGGTATCCGCTGTCTTCGGCGGTACGTGTGTTGCTGAAAACGGCCATGACATAAGGGGGTTCGAAGGCCGGAACCGGCTGAGTGGTCATGTCGAACACCCTCTGCGGAGAGCCCCCGGCATGTCCACCGGAAACGGCTCCGGGAGGCCAAAGGGATCCAAGTTTTGACCATGCTCGCCGCGGCCCGGACGCCGGCCCGGACGGCGGCCCGGCGCGGTCGGCGCCGGTGTCACGAAGATCAGAACAGCCCGTCCTGGGCGGCGGGAGCACCGGCGGCGGGCGGAATCTGCGCCGTCGGCACCGCCGTCACGGCCTCTTCCCCGGGGGCAGTGAGTTCCCAGCCGGCCAGCAGCCGGGTGTCCACCACGAGCCCGTCCGCGAGATGCAGGTCGGGACCGGCCGCGCCCACCAGCCGGCCCACGACGCAGGCGCCGGGCACCATCTCGGCGAGCACCCGCTCCGGCCCGGCCGCACCGGTCAGGGCGTCCAGCCCGAACACCCCGGCATGGTCGGCCACTTCGCAGTCCACCCGCTCCAGCGACTCGGGCCACCCGGGCAGCGCCGCCGCCCGCGCGTGCAGCTCGGCGACCTCCCGGGCCCGGTCGGTCGCGCCCGGCAGGTGCGCCCGTGCGGCGCGCTTGCGGCTGTACGCGATCCGGTCGGGCACCCCGAGCGCCGCCCGCAGCAGTTCCTCGGTGCGCCGGGTGGCCATCAGCGGACCGCGCCCGAGCCAGGCCCATGTCACCGCCCCCTGCTCCAGCAGCCGGGCGGGCCCGCGCTCCTCGGCGGTGATGCCCACCTTGACCATGCCGGGCCCGAACCAGGCCAGGTAGACCCGGTAGGTCCGCGGATCGGCGGCGTTGGTGTCGGCGGCCACGGAGAACGACCGGTCGAGGCGGGCGCATTCGGGGCACTGCGCGTTCCCGGTGCGGCCCGGCACGGTGTCAGCGGTGGGGCAGGGCGTCCGCTTCCCGGCCCGCCACACCCCGAGGCAGTGCCGCTCCCCGGCTGCGGTGAAGGCGATCCGCTGCCCGTACACGAGCTCGCTCACCCGCTCGCCGCGCCCGTCCCCGTACCACCCGATGGCGGGCCGGCCGTCCTTCCACCGGATCCCGGTGCACCACCACGTCACAGCGGGAGCGGCCGCTCGAAGAAGGTGTCCAGGACGACGGTGGCGTGCGTGCCGCTGACGCCTTTGATGGCGTAGAGGCGGCGCAGGACGTCCTGCAATTGCTCGGTCGACGCCGTGCGCACCTTGACCAGCACGGACGCGCTGCCCGCGATGATGTGCGCCTCCTGGATCTCGGGGATCGCCGCGAAGTCGGCGCCGGACTCGCCCATCCAGGCGTTGGAGTCGACCATCACGTAGGCCAGGACTCCGCTGCCGACGGCGGCCGGGTCGACGTCGACGGTGGTCCGCCGGATCACCCCGCGCTCGCGCAGTTTGCGTACGCGCTCGTGGGTCGCCCCCGCCGAGAGTCCGACGGCCGTGCCCAGGGCGGCGTACGACTGGCCGGCGTCCTGCTGCAGGCGCAGGACGAGCGCACGGTCGATGTCGTCCACGCAATCTTCCTCTCATGGGCCTGTCGACCCTTGCGAAGACGGTACCTGATCCTGCAATCTCACCATCAGACCGAACATAGTTCGGTAGAACTCTTCCAGGGGGAATCGTGTCTGCCATAGCTGACCTCACCTTGTACGAGATCCTGGACGAGCGCTTTCGGACCGGCCGCTGTACGAACGGCGACGCCCGGCTGGAGCGGCTCCACGACGACTGCCGCTGGGCGGAGGGCCCGCTCTACCTGCCCGCCTGGCGCCAACTGGTGTGGAGCGACATCCCCAACGACCGGATGCTGCGCTGGGACGAGGCGACGGGCGCGGTCTCCGTCTTCCGCTCGCCGGCCGGCCACCCCAACGGCAACACCCTGGACCGCGAGGGGCGTCTGGTCACCTGCGAGCAGGGCAACCGTCGGGTCACCCGCACCGAACCGGACGGCAGTCTCACCGTCATCGCCGAGCGCTTCGACGGCAAGCGGCTCAACAGCCCGAATGACGCGGTGGTCCGCTCGGACGGCTCCGTCTGGTTCTCCGACCCCGACTTCGGCATCACCAGCGACTACGAGGGCCACCGGGCGGCCGGCGAGATCGGCGCCTGCAATCTCTACCGCGCCGATCCCGCCACCGGCGAGGTCCGGATGGTCGCCGACGGATTCCTCGGCCCCAACGGCCTCGTCTTCTCCCCCGACGAGAGCGAGCTGTACGCGGCGGACACCCGGGCCGGCCACATCCGCGCCTTCGAGGTCACCGACGACGGCGCCCTCACCCACGACCGGATCTTCACCACCTGCCCCGGGGTCGACAACATCCGCTTCGACGACGGGGGCCGGTTGTGGGCGGCCGCAATGGAGGACGGCGTCCGGTGCTACGCGGCGGACGGCACCCTGATCGGCCGCCTCCGCGTCCCCGAACCGGTCTCGAACATCGCCTTCGGCGGCGCCAAGAACAACCGCCTCTTCATCACCGCCACCACCTCGCTCTACTCCCTGGTGATGTCGGTGACCGGCCTCCCGCGCGTCCTGCGGTAGCCGGCCCGGGCCGCCCCGCCCGGCTACCGGGCGACGAACTGCGTCAGGATCGCCTGCACCTCATAGATGTCGACCCCCTTGGTGAAGGTCTTCTCGATCGGCGTCGAGCTGCCGGATATCCAGATCTTGAGCTCGGCATCGAGATCGAAGTGCCCGGCGGTCTCGACGGAAAAGTGCGTGATGCTCCGGTACGGGATGGAGTGGTACTCCACCTTCTTGCCCGTGAGCCCCTGCTTGTCGACGAGCACCAGCCGCCGGTCCGTGAACAGGATCGTGTCCCGGATCAGCAGGTAGGCAGCATGGACCTGCTCCCCCTGCCCCAGCAGCCGCGCGTAGTCCCGCTGCGCCGACACGGGGTCGACGGTGTGCGCGTTCCCGAACAGTCCCATTGAATGCCCCCGATTTCCGACTTCGAACGATCTTCGGAAACCGTACCGAGGCCGGCGTATGGTCCGCGTCCCCCGCCAGAGCCATCCCACCCCTGACATCCTCCGGGGGACCCCGTCCCCATCAAGGAGGAGACGGGAGCATCGGGGCATACGACGAAGGCCCCGGACTTTCGTCCGGGGCCTTCGTCCTGCTGTGCACTCGGCAGGATTCGAACCTGCAACCTTCTGATCCGTAGTCAGATGCTCTATCCGTTAAGCTACGAGTGCTTGGGCTTCTCGGGGTTTTGCGCCCCGTTGGCCTTGCGAGAACAACAATACATGGACCTCGCCGGGACGCGAAATCCATTAGCCAAACCACTGCTGACCTGCGGAAACGGGCCGGATGAAGATCGTCCGGATGGGCTCGCGCGGAGGGTGCGGCCGACCGGATTGCCCCGGAACGCATCGAAGCCCCGGTCCGTCAGGACCGGGGCTTCGATGAGGTGCGGAGGCGGAGGGATTTGAACCCTCGATGGGTGGTAAGACCCAAACCGCATTAGCAGTGCGGCGCCATAGACCGGACTAGGCGACGCCTCCAGCACACCCTCGCGTACGAAGGTGCGTGCAGATGATGACACAGGCGCAGGGCCCCTCACCAATCCGCTCCCACGGTACTAGGCGGGACGGGCGGAGGGCAAAGCCTTAAAGCGGCCGTGCCACGCAACGTCGGCGGGCCCCTCGTCGTTGAGCAGGCGTACGACGTACGGACGACCTGGAGTGCCCCATGCTGCGTCTCGCCGCCTTCGCCGTCACCTCCGCCCTGGCCGCCGCGGCGGCCGGGCCGCTGCCCCCGCTGCCGCTGGGCCGGCTGCTGGCGACACCCGACCGCCTCACCATCGCCATGGCCGACACCGGGAACCGTCACTTGGACCGGGAGTACCGGCTCGAATGCGACCCCGTCGGCGGCGACCACCCCCAGGCGGAGGGCGCCTGCGCCCGGCTGGACCAGCTCGCCGGGCAGGGGAAGGACCCCTTCGCCCCCGTCTCCAAGCGACAGATCTGCACCATGCAGCACGGGGGCCCCGCGACCGCCCGGATCACCGGAACCTGGCACGGCCACAAGGTGGACGCCACCTTCCGTCGGACCAACGGATGCGAAATCAGCCGCTGGAACGAGTTGGAACCTCTGCTTCCGAGTGGGCGTTCCTGACCTGGGAGGATGCGCAGGATGGGCGGTATCCGCCGCACATCGGCCACCCCACCGCGGGCCTGTGGCCTTAGACTCCTCCCGTGACTTGCCGGTAGTTGTGGTCAGGGAGGAAGCTCGTCGTGAGCAGCAGGCCATCCCGAGGCGCTGCTCGCCTCGCAGCAATACTCGACGCTCTTCCGGACGCGCTGTTGCTCGTCAACGCCAACGGCACGGTCGTCAACGCCAATTCGATCGCTCTCGAGGTCATGGAGAGCCCGGGCACCGGGCTCGTCGGCCGCGGCGTGCTCGACCTCCTGCCCGAGTTCGACTCCAAGCTGATCCCCGGCTCCATGCGCCGGCCCGGCGAGGACGAGGGCGGCCGCGCCAAGCCCAAGCGCATGATCGCGCGCCGCACCGACGGCTCCGAGTTCCCCGTCGAGGTCACCAGCGCCCATCTCGACGGACGCGACGCCTACCGCGAGCCGCAGCCCTCGTACACCGGTGACGAGCTGCTGATGCTCGTGGTCCGGGACCTCTCGCAGACCGTGGACACCGAGGCCGAGCTGGCCCGCTCGCAGCGGCAGACCGAGATGATCCTGCGCGCCGCCGCCGAGGGCGTCGTGGGCACCGACACCGACGGACGGGTGGTGCTGGTCAACCCGGCCGCCGCCCAGATCCTCGGCTACCGTGCCACCGACCTCGGCAACCGCGAACTGCACGGCCTCGTCCAGCACTCCCGCGCCGACGGCTCCCCCTTCCCCTTCGAGGAGTCCCCGCTCGCCGACACCCTGCGCAGCGGACGCAAGCACCGCGTCCGCGGGCAGGTGCTGTGGAACAAGGCCGGGCAGCCGGTCGCCGTCGACCTGACCACCTCGCCCGTGCGGGACGGGGAGCAGCTCGTCGGCGCGGTCATGACCTTCACCGACCGGCGCCCCTACGACGCCCTGGCCGCCCGGCACGCGCAGCTGATGGCCGTCCTCGGCGACTCCCTGCGGGGGCCGCTGGACGAGCTGCGCGGTGAGCTGGCGACGCTGGCCGCCGACGACGCCGGACAGTTGTGGCCCGAGGCCAACCAGCTGCTGCACCACCTGGCCGCCGGATACTCGCGGATGACCACCCTGGTGGACAACGTCCTCGGCTACCAGCGCCTGGACTCCGGCCGTGACCGGCTCTCGAAGAAGAAAGTCCTGATCAACACCGTCGTCGCGGCGGGTGTCGACGGCGCCGTCGAGCTGATCGGCCCGGGGCGCGCGCAGTTCGCCGTCCACGCGCCGACCATCGAGGCCGAGGTGGACGCGGACCGGATCGCGACCGCGCTCGCCCACCTGGTCGCGGACGTCGCCGGCGTGGACGCCACCGGCAAGACCCGTCAGGGCAGTGGCTACAGCGATTCGACGATCGTGGTGGCGGCCGCGCAGCGCGGCGATGTCGTACGGATCGAGGTGCGCGGGCCGTACGAGGGCGGGAACCCGGTCCACGAGCCCATCGTGCGGGGGATCGTGGCCGCGCACGGCGGCGTGCTGCAGACGGTGGAGGTTCCGGGCGCGCCCGGCGGGGCGTACGTGCTGGAGCTCCCGCTCGGCTCGGGTGCCGGGACGGTGACCCTGCCGGAGCCGGCGGAGGAGCCTCCGACGGGTCCGACCACGGACGGCGCGGGCTCCGCCGGGGGCGCCGCTCCCGGCAAGGTTTCCGGCGGTCGGCGCGGCCGGCGCGGTGTGGACGCCTTCCTGGACGACGAGGCCCCAGGCCCCGGCGCCGCGCAGGCGGCACAGGGGGGTGGCGCACTGGCGCTGCCTTCCGGGCGGCGCCGGGCGGGCGAGGCCGGCGAGGCTCCCGAGGCGGGACCCGAGCTCGCGCAGTCCCCGGTGAACCCCGCGGGGCTCGGCACCGGACGCCGCCGCGGCCGGGCCGGTGACGGCAGTGACGGCGCCGACGGCCCGGGTGGACCGGGGCGGCCCGTGCCCCCGCAGGGCACGGCCATGCCCGCGCTCCCGCCCGTACCCGCGGTGCCTCCGGTCCCGGTGACCGAGCATCCCGCCGGACGCCGCCGCGCGCTCGGTGCGGCCGGTCCTGCGCAGCCCGGCGGTCCGGTCCCCGCGACCGGGCTCGGGCCGACGCCCGCTCCCGCGCGGCCCATCGCCCCCGAGGGCGGCTTCGCACTGCCCGCCGGCCCGACCCCGGCCCCCGCTCCTGCTCCCGTCGGGGCCGACTCCGACTCCGAGGCTCCCGCCGGGCGGCGCGGCCGCCGCGTGCTGGGCGCCCCCGCCGGCGAGCCCGAAGCCTCCGCTGTCCAGTCCGCCGAGTCCGCCGAGAACCCCACCGGTCGGCGCCGCGCGCTGGCCGGCGCCCCGGCCTGGCCCGTACCGGCGGCCCGTACGGCTCCCGAGGACGACGATGCCTCCGGCTCGGTCGCGGTCCCCGGTGCGCGCCGTCCGCAGGATGCCCCCGCAGAGGGCCAGACCGCGCAGCCGATCAGCGTGCGCGCCCTCGGCACCCTCGGCCAGGGCATTTCCGTGGACCCGGGCGGCTCCGGCCCGGCCTCCGCGCCCGGTGCGGCTTCCGGGTCCGGGCGCCGTCGCCGGCTGGCCGAGCCCGCCCCGCAGGGCCGGGCCTTTGCGATAGGAGCGCCCGAGGCGGGCGCCGACGAGGGTCCCGAGCCGCTGGACGGCCCTGGCGGCGCCGTCGAGGTGGTCAACCGGCCCGCACCGCGGCCCGTGGACGACGAGCTGCCGCCGGAGCCCCTGGACAACCCGCGCCGGCTGCTGGTGTGGCCCGCGCCCGATGTACAGACCCAGCAGGCGCTCAGCGACCGCGGCTACCGGCCGGTGATCGTGCACTCCCGCGAGGAGGTGGACGCGCAGATCGCCGCGTTCCCCGCCGCGCTGTTCGTCGACCCGCTGACCGGTCCGATCACCCGGACCGCCCTGCAGTCCCTGCGCCAGGCTGCCGTGGCCGCTGAGGTGCCCGTACTGGTCACGGCCGGGCTGGGGCACGCCACGCGCGAAGCGGCGTACGGCGCCGATCCGGCCGTACTCCTCAAGGCGCTGGCCCCGCGCGACAGCGAGCAGCATCCCTCCCGGGTCCTGCTGATCGAGGAGCACGAGGAGATCGCGACCGCGCTGACTGCCGCCCTGGAGCGGCGCGGCATGCAGGTCGCCCGGGCGGGCGCCGACACCGACGCCGTGGAACTGGCGACGCGGATGCGGCCCAACCTGGTGGTCATGGACCTGATGCAGGTGCGCCGCCGGCGGGCCGGGATCGTGGACTGGCTGCGCGCCAACGGGCAGCTGAACCGCACGCCCCTGGTCGTCTACACGACGACCGGCATCGACCCGGCCGAACTGCCGCGGCTCGCCTCCGGCGAGAGCGTCCTCTTCCTCGCGGAGCGTGCCACCACCGCGGACGTCCAGGGCCGCATCGTGGACCTGCTGGCCAAGATCGGCACGAACTAGTAATCCTGGGCCGATGGCCATCACCAACACGAGCGAGCACACCGTCCCCGCCGACAACGGGGAGGTGAACCTGCTCATCGCGCGGCAGGTGGAGCCCGGGCACGAGGAGACCTTCGAGGCCTGGGCGCACGGGATCCTGGAGACGGCCGCGGGCTTCCCGGACCATCTCGGCTACGGGCTCTTCCGCCCGGCGGCGGACGGCGGACCGTGGTTCCTGGTCCACCGCTTCCGCAATCAGGCCGCGTTCCAGCGCTGGCAGGACTCCCCGGAGCGGGCGCAGTGGTTCTCCAACTGCCTCGGCCACCACCACACCGAGATAGCCCGCCGGGAACTGCACGGCATGGAGACCTGGTTCGCGAAGCCGGGTACGACCCGGCCCGCGCCGCCGCGGTGGAAGATGGCGATCAGCTCGGGGCTGGCCATCTTCCCGATCTCGCTGATCGGCAACGCGGTGCTCGGGCCGTACCTGGTGGATCTGCACTTCGTACTGCGGACGGCCGCCTTCGCCGTCGTGTTCAGCACCTTGATGACCTACCTGGCCATGCCCGCGGTCAGCAGGCTGCTGCGGCCATGGCTCACCCGGGGCTAGGCCGGCGGGAACGGCCCGGCCCCGGCGCCCTCAGTCGAGCTTGGTGACGTCCAGCCCGCCGTCCGCGTACTGCTTGCGGATGACCTTCTTGTCGAACTTGCCGACGCTGGTCTTCGGCACCGCCTCGATGAACGTCCAGCGCTCCGGAAGCTGCCACTTGGCGACGGTCTGGGCGAGGAAGTCACGCAGACCCGTGTAATTCACGGTCGCGCCCTCCTTGAGGACGACCGTGGCCAGCGGGCGCTCCCCCCACTTCTCGTCGGGGACGGCGACGACCGCGGCCTCGGCGACCTCGGGGTGCGCCATCAGCGCGTTCTCCAGGTCCACGCTGGAGATCCACTCGCCGCCGGACTTGATGACGTCCTTGGCGCGGTCGGTGAGGGTGAGGAAGCCGTCGGCGCTGATGACACCGACATCGCCGGTCTTGAGCCAGCCGTCGGCGCTGAACTTGTCCTCGGGACGGAAGGGTTCGCCGGACGCGCCCCCGTAGTAGGAGCTCGCGATCCAGTTGCCGCGCACCTCCAGCTCGCCCGCCGACTCCCCGTCCCAGGGCAGGAAGTCGCCGTTCGGGCCGACCAGCCGGGCCTCGACACCCGCCGGGAAGCGGCCCTGGGTGATCCGGTAGGGCCACTCCTCCTCGGCGCTCAGGCCGGCCGGCGGGTGCGCCATCGTGCCGAGCGGGGAGGTCTCGGTCATGCCCCAGGCGTGGCAGACACGGACGCCGAGCTTGTCGTACGCCTCCATCAGGGCGGGCGGACAGGCCGAGCCGCCGATGGTGACCTGCTTCATCGAGGTCAGGTCGCGCGGGTTGGCGGTGACCTCGGCCAGCAGTCCCTGCCAGATGGTGGGGACGGCCGCGGCGTGCGTGGGCTTCTCCCGCTCGATCATCTCGGCGAGTGGGGCGGGCTGCAGGAAGCGGTCCGGCATCAGCATGTTGATACCGGTCATGAAGGTGGCGTGCGGCAGTCCCCAGGCGTTCACGTGGAACTGCGGGACCACGACGAGGGTGGTGTCCCGGTCCGTCAGACCCATCGACTCGGCCATGTTGACCTGCATGGAGTGCAGGTAGATCGAGCGGTGGGAGAAGACGACGCCCTTGGGTTCCCCGGTGGTGCCGGAGGTGTAGCACATCGCGGCCGCCTGGCGCTCGTCCAGCTCGGGCCAGTCGAAGCTGTCGGAGCTGCCGGCGAGGAGCTCCTCGTACTCGTGCACCTGCACGTTCAGGCCCTCGAGCGCGGAGCGGTCGCCGATGCCGCTGACCACCACGTGCTCGACGGTCGGCAGGTGCGGCAGCAGCGGCGCGAGCAGGGGCAGCAGGGTGCCGTTGACCAGTACCACCCGGTCGGCGGCGTGGTTGACGATGAAGACCAGCTGCTCAGGAGGGAGCCGCAGGTTGAGGGTGTGCAGGACCGCGCCCATGGAGGGGATCGCGAAGTACGCCTCGACGTGCTCGGCGTTGTTCCACATCAGAGTCGCAACAGCATCCGACTGCTGCACTCCGAGCTGCTCGCGCAGGGCGCCGGCGAGACGGGTGGCGCGGTTGCCGATCTCGGCGAAGCTGCGGCGGTGCGGCTCAGCCTCCCCGGTCCAGGTCGTGACCTGGGACTTCCCGTGGATCGTCATCCCGTGTCGGAGTATGCGGGTGACGAGGAGCGGTACGTCCTGCATGGTGCTGAGCAAAGCGTCCTCCCGGTGAGCGCTGCGGCGCTGCGGCGGCTACGGATGCTGCCGATTCTGCGCACGTACCGGTCGGCATGTCACTACCCGGGAGTAGAAAGCAGGGCGTGTTTCACGTGAAACATCCCCTGCCGTCCTCACGTTTCACGTGAAACGTCCTCCATCTCACCGGACCGGCGTGAGCTCGGGGTCCTCTCGGAGTTTGCCCAGCGCACGGGAGACCGCGCTCTTGACCGTGCCGACGGAGACGCCCAGCAGCTCCGCGGTCTGTACCTCGCTGAGGTCCTCGTAGTACCGCAGGACGACCATGGCCCGCTGGCGGTCGGGCAGCCGGGTCACGGCGCGCCACATCGCGTCGCGCAGCGCCTGCGCCTCGGCGGGGTCGGGGGTCGGGGCCGCCTCGGTCTCCGGGAGCTCGTCGCAGACGAACTCGTCCACCCTGCGCTTGCGCCACTGGGAGGTACGGGTGTTCACCAGGGTCCGCCGGACGTAGCCGTCCAGGGCCCGGTGGTCCTCGATCCGGTCCCAGGCCACGTACGTCTTCGCGAGGGCCGTCTGGAGCAGGTCCTCCGCATCGCACGGGTTGGCGGTGAGGGAGCGCGCAGTGCGCATCAGGACCGTGCCGCGGGTCCGGACGTACGCCGAGAACGACGGGTACGGCGTCGGGTTCGAGGCGAGCGTGCACACTGGCGTGGTCATGTCTCCACGCTAGGAGCGCCCGCCCGCCATGGGATCGGCCGCAGGTGCCGATGGTGGATCCACCTCAGGTTGTAGGAGTAGGGCCGTCCCCACCCCCTGAAGGTGGAGGGGGTGGGGTGCCGCACGTCGTGGATCTCAGCCGTCGGCGCCGAGGATCAGCCCGGAGGTCGGGACCCCGGTACCGGCCGTGACGAGCGCGTGCGCCGCGCCCGCCACCTGGTTGACCGAGGTCCCGCGGAGCTGGCGGACGGCCTCGGCAATGCCGTTCATGCCGTGCAGGTACGCCTCTCCGAGCTGGCCCCCGTGCGTGTTCAGCGGCAGGGCGTCGGCGGCCACGAAGTCCGCGGCCTCGCCCGGCGCGCAGAAGCCGAACTCCTCCAGCTGCATCAGCACGAAGGGGGTGAAGTGGTCGTAGAGGATGCCGACGTCGATGTCCGACGGCCGCAACCCGCTCGTCCGCCACAGCTGGCGGGCGACGACGTCCATCTCCGGCAGCCCGGTGAGGTCGTCGCGGTAGAAGGAGGTCATGCCCTCCTGCCGTCGTCCGGCCCCCTGTGCGGCCGCGGTGATCACGGCCGGCGCGTGCCGCAGGTCCCGGGCGCGCTCGGTCGTGGTGACGACGACCGCCTGGCCACCGTCGGTCTCCTGGCAGCAGTCCAGCAGCCGCAGCGGCTCCACGATCCAGCGCGAGGCGGCGTGGTCGGCGAGGGTGATGGGCTTGCCGTGGAAGTAGGCGGCGGGGTTGTTGGCGGCGTGTCGGCGGTCGGCGACGGCAACGTGCCCGAAGGCCTCCGGGGTGAGGTTGTAGGTGTGCAGGTAGCGCTGGGCGGTCATGGCCACCCAGGAGGCGGGGGTCAGCAGCCCCCAGGGCAGCGACCAGCCGAGGGCCGCCCCCTCCGCCGAGGGCTCCCGCTGCTGGACCCCGGACCCGAAGCGGCGCCCGGAACGCTCGTTGAAGGCGCGGTAGCAGACCACCACCTCCGCGACCCCGGTGGCGACGGCGAGGGCGGCCTGCTGGACGGTGGCGCAGGCCGCACCGCCGCCGTAGTGGATGCGGGAGAAGAAGGACAGGTCGCCGATGCCCGCCGCCTGGGCGACGGTGATCTCGGGGCTGGTGTCCATCGTGAAGGTGACCATGCCGTCGACGTCGGCGGGGGTGAGCCCTGCGTCGTCGAGGGCGGCGTGCACGGCCTCGACGGCGAGTTTGAGTTCGCTGCGGCCGGAGTCCTTGGAGAACTCGGTCGCTCCGATGCCGACGATGGCGGCGCGGCCGCCGAGCTCGTCGCGGGTGCGGACACTCATGCCGCCACCTCCGCGGTGACCGTTCCGGACACGTGGTGACCGATGCCGTTGGCGCCGACGACCCGGATCTCGACGGTGGTCCCCGACACGGCGGTGACGGTGCCCGTGAGGGTCATCGTGTCGCCCGGATAGTTGGGGGCGCCGAGCCGGATGGCCACCTTGCGCAGGACGGCGCGCGGCCCGAGCCGGTCGGTCACGTACCGGCCGACCAGGCCGTTCGTGGTCAGGATGTTCATGAAGATGTCCGGGGAGCCCTTCTCCTGCGCGAGCGCCGCGTCGTGGTGCACGTCCTGGTAGTCGCGGGAGGCGATCGCGCCCGCGACGATCAGGGTGCGGGTGACCGGAATCTCCAGGGGCGGCAGCGTGTCGCCGACGTTCATGCCTGCTCTCCCTCGGCTGTCGAAGCGGATGCGCCGGACTCGGCGATCGAGGCCCCCAGCTCGGCCAGCAGTTCGCTGCCGCAGCCCAGGTAGGCGTCCAGTTGGCGGCCCCACAGGAAGTGGCGGTGGACGGGGTGGTCCAGGTCGGCGCCCATACCGCCGTGCAGGTGCTGGCCCGCGTGCACGACCCGCTTGCCCGCCTCCGAGGCCCACCAGGCGGCCGTCAGCACGTGCTCCTGTGCCGGAAGGCCCTGGTCGATGCGCCAGGCCGCCTCGTACGCGGTGACCCGGATCGCCTCGGTGTCCATGTACGCGTCGGCCGCGCGCAGCATGACGCCCTGGTTGGTGGAGAGCGGCCTGCCGAACTGCTCACGGGTGGAGGTGTATTCGACCGCCCGGGCGAGGGAGCCCGCGCAGACGCCCGCCTGGAGTCCTGCGAAGGCGGTGCGGGCTGCGGCGAGCGTGTCCTCGTACGCGCCGTCGCGGCCGAGGCGTTCGGCCTCGGCTCCCGTCAGGGTCAGCCGGCCCGCCGACCAGGGGGCGGTGGTCTCCACCGGGGAGGTCCGCACGCCGGGCGCATCGGTCCGTACGAGCCACAGCGACCGGTTCGCGTCCGGGACCAGTACGTGCGTGGCGTCGCGCAACCAGGGCACCGCGGGGGCGGTCCCGGTGAGGCGGCCGCCCTCGGCGGTGATCCGGCCGCGCGCCGGGAAGGCTCCGGTGGCCACCGCGTCGCCCGTGCCGAGGGCGGGCAGCAGGCGGGCGCGCTGCTCGGGGCTGCCGTGGGCGGCCACGGGGAGGATCCCGTACACGCAGGTGGCGGCGTACGGGACCTGCGCCGTGGTACGGCCCTGTTCCTCCAGCAGCAGGACCAGCCCGAGCAGGCCGGTCTCCTCGACCGCGGCGATCAGTCCGGCGGCGGTGAGGGCCTTCCAGAGTTCGGCGTCGCTGCCGGTGCCCGCTTCGGCGAGGCGTTCGTGGGTGGCGAGATCGGAGAAGATCCGGGCGGCGAGGCCGGCCGCGGCGGTCTGTTCCTCGGTGGGGTGGAAATCCATCAGCCTTCGCTCCCTCGGAAGACGGGGAGTTCGAGGCCGTCGTCGACGCGCAGGAACTCCAGCTGGACGGGGAGGCCGATGCGCACCTTGTCGTAGGGCACGCCGGTGATGTTGCTGACCATCCGGACTCCCTCGGCGAGCTCGACGAGTGCGACCGCGTAGGGCGGGTCGAAGGCCGGGAAGGGCGGGTGGTGCATGACGACGTAGCTGAACACCGTGCCGGCGCCGCAGGCTTCGACGGTGTCCCAGTCGGGGCTCGCGCAGGCGTTGCAGCCGGGGAGCCACGGGAAGCGGAGGGTGGCGCAGGCGGTGCAGCGCTGGATCAGCAGTCTGTGCTCCCGCACGCCGTCCCAGAATCCCTGGTTGTCTCGGTTGATCACCGGACGGGGGCGCTGCGCCGGGGGCTGCTTCACCGGCCGGGCGGCGGGCGCGTACTTGAGGATGCGGAAGCGGTGGGTACCGGCGGGCTCACCGTCGGCGCGGACGTCCATGCGGGTGGTCACGAAGTGGCCGGTGCCCAGCTTGGTCGTCTTGCGGGGCGAGACCGACTCGATGACGGCGTCGAAGGTGATCACGTTGCCGGGGCGCAGCGGGCGGAGGTACTCCTGCTCGCAGTCGGTGGCGACCACGGAGGTGAAACCGGCGCTGTCGAGGAGCCCGAGGAGCTCGTCGTAGGCGGAGGAGCGGCCGGCATGGCCGGAGAGGCCACCCATGGTCCAGGCCTGGAGCATGGTGGGCGGGGCGACGGCGTCCGGTCCGGTGTACGCGGGGTTGGCGTCGCCCATCGCCTCGCACCAGTGGCGGATCATCGGCTCGTTGACCGCGTCCTTGCCCCGGCCCCCGGTGGCGGCCGGCTGCCCCTCGAAGGCCGCCAGCAGCCTGAGGAACCGGGCTGCCTCGTCGGCCTCGGTCGCGGCCGACGTCCCGGCCCCGGTCCCGGCCCCGGTCCCGGCCGACGTCCCGGCCGACGTCCCCGCCGCGTCCACCATCCCGTCCGCTTCCGCGTCCGCCGTCATCGCTTCCTCCCCTTCATCCCGAGCCGCATCATGGCGACGATCTCCCTCTGGACCTCGCTGACCCCGCCGCCGAAGGTGTTGATCTGGGCGGCCCGGTTCATCCGCTCCAGCTCGCCGCCCGCGAAGGCCGCGGGGCCCCGGATCAGGGCCTCCTCACCCACCACCTCCTGGCACATCCGGTACACCTCGACGGTGGACTCGGTGCCGAGGAACTTCACCCCGCTGGCATCGCCCGGGGCCAGGGCGCCGCTGCCCACGTCCTGGACCAGGCGCCAGTTGAGGAGGCGTACGGCGGCCAGTCGCGCGTGCGCCTCGGCCAGCCGGGACTGCACCCAGGGCAGGTCGGCGGGCCGCTCTCCGGTGACCGGGTCGGGGGTGCGGGCGTGGTCGAGCGCGTAGGCGTAGAAGTCCTCGGCCTGCATGCCGATGGCGGCGAGGGCCACACGCTCGTGGTTGAGCTGGTTGGTGATCAGGCCCCAGCCCCCGTGCGCGGGACCGACGAGGTGGCCGGCCGGCACGCGGACGGAGTCGTAGTAGGTCGCCGTGGTGGTGAGCCCGCCGACGGTGTCGATGGGGGTCCAGGAGAAGCCGGGGCTGTCGGTGGGCACCAGGACGATGGAGATGCCCTTGTGCTTGGGGGCCTGCGGGTCGGTACGGCAGGCGAGCCAGATCCAGTCCGCGTTCTGGGCGTTGGAGGTGAAGATCTTCTGCCCGTCGATCAGCCAGTCGGCGCCGTCGCGGACCGCCCGAGTGCGCAGGGCGGCGAGGTCGGTGCCGGCCTCCGGTTCGGAGTAGCCGATGGCGAAGACGATCTCGCCCGCGAGGATCCGGGGCAGGAAGTAGTCCTTCTGCTCCTCTGTCCCGTACTTCATCAGGGTGGGGCCGACGGTGTTGAGCGTGACCATGGAGACCGGGGCGCCGGCTCGGTAGGCCTCGTCGAAGAAGACGAACTGCTCGTCGGCGCCGCGGCCCTGGCCGCCGTATTCGACGGGCCAGCCGAGACCGAGCAGCCCGTCGGAGCCGATGCGCCGCAGCAGTTCACGCTGGCGGGCCGGATGCTCGGGCAGGCCGTCCGGCAGCAGATCCTTGAAGTACGCGCGCAGTTCGGCGCGGAGCCGCAACTGGCCTTCGGTCGGGGCGAGGTGCACGGCGCTGGCCTCCCGGCATCACATCATCGAGGGAACCTGACTGTCCGTCAGATTTACCCGTGGTGTCAAGGTCGGAGGACATGCGCGAGGGCGCCTGCGCTACCGGACCCCAGCCGGTCCGGTCGCACAGACGCCCTCAAGAATCGGAGCGGCTCAGGCCGCCACTACCACCAGGGGTAGAAGTTGACCGCGACCGTCGAGTTGGACTGGTCGATGGCGGTGAAGGCCGAGCCGTTCACCTGAGCGGTGTTGTTCTGGTTGGACGCGCCGGAACCGGTGGCCACCTGCTGCGACGTGGACGAGTTGCCGTTGTTGTTGCCGCCCACACCACTGCCGATGATGCTGGCGACGCTCGCATTCGATCCGTCGTTCGCGAAGGAGCCGTTGTCGGCCGAGGCCACACCGCCGAAGAGGGCGACGGCGAGGGGGAGAGCGGCGACAGCAGCGACGACGCGGGCGGTACGGATGCTTGCCATGTCTTTATCCTCCAGAAAACCGAAGTGGGACTTACTCCAAGGCAGTTGGCCGACCGCCTCGGTCGTTCCGTGTGGTGACGACGTCGCGACACCAGAGTTGCCCACCGAATCCCCGGCGAACCACCCCGGACTGCCCGATTCCCCCGCAAGCATGACCAACATCGGATAAACCTCATTCGCGCCCTCGAAGCCCCAGGTCAGCATCCTGGAGGCGACCGAATCCCGTGCCGCACAAGGGATGAAGCGTTCCGCCAGAACGCCGTGTCCCGGACATGCCGAAAAGGGCCGCGCCGTCCGGGAACCCCACCGTCTCCCGGGCCTGCGGCCCTGCAACACCAAGCTTCACGCCCCTTGCGCGCCCCGGCGCAAGCCGGGGTGTTCCAACCGTGCCCCGCTCCGGGGGCACCAGGCAGCGCGATCCACGGTCACGACCGACCGGGCTCCAGCGCCTGCCTCTGCATCTGACCTGCTCTTGTTCGTGCTCTTGCTCGTGCTCTTGCTCCTGCCCGGTGGCGGCGCGTACGCCAGCGAACCGGACCGTGCGACTGGGACTACGGCTGTGATGACGAGTACGACTGCGACTGCGACTGCGACTGCGAGTACGGCTGCGACTGCGACTGCGGTCAAGACCGGTGATACGGAGCTACGCGGCCAGCCGGAGCGCTTCCCGGGCGGCGCCGGCGGATGCTGCGGCGGGCACGGTGGCGAGTGCGGCGGCAGGTGCGGCGACCGGCGTCAGGGTGCGGGCATCGGTTCGCGATCCGGCGCCCATGGCCGCGGCGGTGGTGGAGCGGCGGACGGAGGGGGTCTTGCCATGCGCCTCGGCGCGGATCCGCTGCTTGATGGTCGGCGGCAGCGAACCGCCCCGCATCATCGCCCGCCAGGTCCGTCGGGCCATGACGGCCGGCCGGCGCACGGTGGCGGTGGGAGCGGCGCCCGCGGCGGCGGGGGCCGAGGCGGAGGCCGGGGCGGCCTTGCCGGCGAGGCCGAAGCAGGAGAGGAGGGCCATGAGGGCGGCGAGGACGGAGGTCCAGATCGACGTGAGGGCGCTGCGGTGAGCCATGACGAGGTGCCTCGATTCGTGATGTTCCGACGGGCGGATCTGAATACATTCGTCATGATGTGGCCGCAACCGCACCGCCCCCATCGCCCGCGCCGATCTTCCGACAAACACCACTCGGAAGGACCAAAGCCGGCGCTGGAGGGCCTGCCGGAATCACCGGGGAACGCAGAAGGGGCGCCCCGGAATCGGGGCGCCCCTTGCGCTCAGCACGTGTACTGAGGTGTGGCGGTGGGTGTGGGATTTGAACCCACGGTGACATCGCTGCCACGACGGTTTTCAAGACCGTTCCCTTAGGCCGCTCGGGCAACCCACCTGGCCGGTACAGAGTACCGGCCAGGTGAGGGTGGCGGGGGCGACTGAGGGGTCAGGACGCCTGGGCCTTGTCGTAGGCCGCCTTCACCTCGTTGCCGAAGTAGGGGCCGTACATCCGGTTCGGCAGGAAGGTGTAGCCGAAACTGTTCACCGAGACCTGGGTGCCCAGGCCCGTGGCCTCGTTGAAGTCCTGGAACCAGGGGCCGCCACTGGAGCCGCCGGTCATGTTGCAGCCCAGGCTGTGGTCCTTGGTCAGCAGGAAGTCCTTGCCGCTGTTGCCGCTGCAGTAGACCAGCTTGGTGCCGTCGTACGGGGCCGCCGCCGGGAAGCCGAAGGAGTACATCTTCTTGTTGTAGCCGCCGTTGAAGAGGATCCCCTGGGCGCCGACGGTCTGGCTCAGGGTGTTTCCGTTCAGCGGGGCGACGACGGCGAGGCCGACGTCCATGTTCATGTCCTCGCTCGCGGCCCACTGGTCGGTGGCGAAGGTCTTCGTGGCCGACCACTGCCCGTAGGGCGCGGAGCCATTGTTGTAGGCGGGGACGAAGACCCAGTTCGTGTGCCAGGCCCCCTGGTACTTCACGCAGTGGCCGGCCGTGATGACCGTGCTGCCGTTGGCGCTGGTGATCGAGTCTCCGGAGCAGGAGGCGGTGCGGCCGCCCATCGTGAAGAAGACCCGGCCCGAGGTCTTCACCACGGCGCCGCCGGTCCAGGCGCCGCCCGCCTGCGGGAAGGCCGTGGGGGACGCGGCGGCCGTCGGGGCGATGGCCGTGGGCGTGGCCGACGTGGCGACCGGGGTACGGGACCTGCCGGGTACCGCCGTCACGTCGAGCGGAGTGGCGCTGCGCATCCGCTCCGCGGTCCAGAAGCCCTGGGTGTGCTGCTGCCGGAAGGATGCGGGGGCGTCCGCGGCGAGCGAGGGGGTGGCCGCTGTCAGGGCGCCCGCGACCAGGGCTCCCGCCGCGAGCAGGACGGACAAGGCCGTGCGATGACGATTCACGCATGACTCCTTCTGCCGTGCCCGGGCCGGGTGAGGACACCGGGCAGGGTGGGGGTGAAGAGCGGTCGGTGCGGATCGGCTGTGCGCGGTGCGTCGTACGTGGTGCGGAATTCCGGGGGCAGAGTGGCACGGGAGCGTCGCAATGTCAGCGGGCAGTCAGAACGTTCGGTCGGTTCCGGCCATGAATTGGCCAACTCCCCGCCGTTGCAGCGTCATACGGTGAGCATCACGCCCGCGTACGAAACCCCCGCCACCACCACCCAGGCCCCGAGGCCCAGCGCCGCGGCCCGCCCACCGGTCCGGGCCAGCGTCGGCAGGTGCACGGCGGTCCCCAGACCGAACAGGGCCGCCGCGAGCAGCGCCTCCTGGGCGGTGTGCGCCCACTCCAGCGCTACGTCGGGCAGTACGCCGGTGGCGCGCAGCGCAGCCGCGGCCAGGAACCCGAGAACGAACAGCGGCACCGGCGCCGGCCGGCGGCCCGAGGTGGTGCGCACCCCGCGACGGCGGGCCCGTACCGAGAAGGCCACGGCCGCCACCAGTGGGGCGAGCAGCGCCACCCGCATCAGCTTCACCAGTACCGCCTCGCCGAGGGCGGCGGGGCCCGCTGTCTGCGCCGTGGCCACGACCTGGCCGACATCGTGGACTCCGGCGCCGACCCAGCGCCCGAAGGCGGGGTCGGAGAGTCCCAACGGACCCTGGAGGAGCGGAAGTACGGCTATGGCGAGCGTTCCGCACAGGGTGACCAGAGCCACCGAGGCGGCCACGTCCTCCTCGTCGCTGCCGGACACCTCGCTCACCGCGCCGATCGCCGAGGCGCCGCAGATCGAGTAGCCGGTGGCGATCAGCAGCGGCTGGTCGCCGGGGAGCCGCAGCCGACGGCCCAGCCAGAGGGTGCCGAAGAAGGTGGCCGCGACGACACCGACCACCATCGCCACGGTGGCCCAGCCCAGCCGGAGGACCTGGTCCAGGCCCAGGCCGAGGCCCAGCAGGACGATGCCCATCCGCATCAGCCGGCGCCCTGCCAGAGAGAGACCGGGACGGGCCCCCGCGCGGACGAAGGTCCGCAGCCGCGGCAGGTGGGCCACCGCGATGCCCAGCACCACGGATGCGGTCAGCATCGGCACGGCGGGCACGAGGCGATGGATGCACCATGCCGTCAGCGCTCCACCCGCGGCCATGGCCAACCCGGGCCAGGCAGTGGCTGTTTCACGTGAAACATGCCGGACCGGGGTCCCCTGCGGACGGTGGAGGAGGGCCATCAGTCGACGGGGAGCGTGTAGACGCGACGGATGCTGGTGCCCAGCCGGGAGACGTCGGCGCCATATATGTGCACCGATATCGCCTTGCTCGTACAGGAGTTGCGGACCATGTGGATGTCACCGGGCGGGGCGAAGCCGCAGACCTCGCCCTGGGCGTTGACCACGTCCTCGGTGGCCACCAGCCGGGCAGGGCCGGTGCCGGGCGCGAGGCGGAAGCGGCGTTCGCTCTCCTCCCCCTGGTGCACCCCGGCCACGCACCACGCAACGTGGTCGTGGATGCAGGTCTCCTGCCCGGGCAGCCAGACCAGGGCCACCACCGAGAAGCTGCCGTCGGACTCGGCGTGCAGGATGTGCTGCCGGTACCGCTCCGGGTCCCCTTCCTGCTGGGCCGGGGTCAGCAGGTCGGGCGCGCCGAGGTGCGGGGCGAGACGTTCGCCCACCAGGTACGCGGTGAGGTCGGGAGCCAGCCCCCGCTCCACGACCGTGCGGATCTCACTGACGAGGGCGGCCATCCTCGTGGTGGTACGGGCCGGTGTGGTGGTGGTCATACTGGCAGCGTGCTGCCGTCATTCCATCACGTCCAACGACAGTTATGACCTGAAATCCCTAGCAGGGCTTATGGGTTGGTCAGCATCCGACCCGGTTCCCGGCCACCTGCTTCAGCGCGTCCAGCACCACGGCCGTCGCCGGGATCCGCAAGTGGTCCCGGTAGACGTACGCCGCGATGTGCCGGCGAGCGGCGGGCTGGAGGGCTCGCCCGCAGACCCGGCTCAGCGAGAGGGAGGGCAGCACCAGCGCGGGCATCATCGCCACGCCGAGGCCCTGTGCGACCAGGCTCTGCACCACCAGGTTGTCGTCGGTGGCGAACCGGATGTCTGGCACGAACCCCAGCTCCGCGCACTCGTGCAGGAGGTTCGCGCGGCAGCGCGGACAGCCCGCGATCCACCGTTCCTCGGCGAGGTCGGCCAGGTGCACGGCGCGGCGCCGGGCCAGCGGATGCCCGGTGGGAAGCAGCACCGTCAGCTGGTCCTCCAGCAGCCTGACCTCGGCGACCTCATCCGGAATGGCCTCGTGCAGGCCGGGATAGGTGAAGGCCAGGGTGATGTCGCACTCTCCGCGCTCCAGCCGGCGCAGCGACTCGGGGGGCTCCCCCTCCAGCAGTTCCACCTGTATGCCCGGATGGTCCTTGGCCAGGCCGCTCAGGGCTTCGGGTACGAGGGTGACATTGGCGCTGGGGAAGCCGCACAGCCTGACCCGGCCGGTGCGCAGCCGGGCGTACGCCCTCAGCTGGGCCTCGGCGGCGGAGAGGTTGCCGAGGATGGTCTCGGCGTGCCGGGAGAGGGACTCGCCCGCCTCGGTGAGCTGCATCCTTCGGCCCACGCGGGTGAACAGCGGGGTGCCGACGGCGCGTTCGAGCGCCTTCATCTGCTGGGTGATGGCCGGCTGGGTGTAGCCCAGCACGCGGGCGGCGGCCGAGTACGACCCGGAGGCGACCACCGCGTGAAAGGTCCGTATGTGCCGAGAATCGAACACGACCGAAGCATAAGCGGACGTTGGAGGGGCCGTAGGCGATTCCCGCCTACGGCCCCTCCACGTCGGGTCGCCGCCGCGACCGCTGGTGCTACTTGTCGCCGACCCGGGAGCCGAGCGTGATGTCGACCGTGGTCGGCTTGCCGCCGCGCAGGTAGGTCAGCTTCACGGTGTCGCCGGGCTTGTACGTCCAGATCATGCTGATCAGGGTCGGGCCGCTGTCGACCGGCTTGCCGCCGAACTCGGTGATGACATCGCCCGGCTTCAGGCCCGCCTTGCCGGCGGGGCCGTTCGGGTCGACCAGCTCGTTGGCGGCCGCGCCCTGCTCGGAGATCTTGGCGCCCTCGGACTTGGCCTGGAGGTCCACGGAGACCGAGATCACCGGGTAGACCGGCTTGCCCGTCTTGATCAGCGATTCGGCGACGTTCTTCGCCTGGTTGACCGGGATGGCGAAGCCGAGGCCGATGGAGCCGGCCTGGCCGCCGCCGAAGCCGCCGTTGCCGGCCGACTGGATCGCGGAGTTGATACCGATCACCGCGCCGCGTCCGTCGAGCAGCGGGCCGCCGGAGTTGCCCGGGTTGATCGAGGCGTCCGTCTGGAGGGCGCTCATGTACGAGTTCTTGCTGCCGGTGCCGTCACCGGAGGCGACCGGGCGGTTCTTGGCGCTCACGATGCCGGTGGTGACCGTGTTCGACAGGCCGAAGGGGGCGCCGATCGCGATGGTCGAGTCGCCGACCGCGACCTTGTCGGAGTCGCCGAGCGGCAGCGGTTTGAGGCCGGCCGGCGGGTTCTTCAGCTTGAGGACGGCGACGTCGTAGCCCTGGGCGCGGCCCACGACCTCGGCGTCGTACCGCTTGCCGTCGGAGAACGTCGCGAAGAGCTTGCCGCCGTTCGCGGCCGAGGCCACGACGTGGTTGTTGGTGAGGATGTGGCCCTGCTGGTCGTAGACGAAGCCGGTGCCGGTGCCGCCCTCGCCGTCGCCGGCCGAGGCCTCGATGGTGACCACGCTGGGCAGGGCGCCCGCGGCCAGGCCGGCAATGGAGCCCGCTTCGCGCTTGATGTCCTTGGGGGTCGCGGCGCTGATGGTGGTGGAGCCGGTGCCGTTGTTGCTGCGCTCGGCGGCCCAGTAGCCGACGCCACCGCCGATACCGCCCGCGAGGAGGGCCGCCACCAGCACGCCCGCCACGAGGCCGCCCTTGCCCTTCGGCTTCGGTCCGTGGGCGCCGTCGGCGGCCGGGGGAGCACCCCAGGCACCGCCGCCATGGCCACCCGCTCCGTACGCCGGCACGGTCGGCGGCGGGGGCGGCCAGCCCTCGGCTCCGTGCGCGGCCGGGGCCTGGGGCTGGCCGTACGCGGGGGCGTGACCCTGGCCGTACGCCGGGGCGTGGCCCTCGCCGTAGGCCGGGGCCGGCGGGGCGGCCGGGGGCGCCGCTGCGGGCGGGATCTGCTGGGTGGGCTCGGTACCGGGGGCCGGAGTCGGCGGCAGCTGCTGGGTCACCGGCTCGGGGACGGCGGGCGCGGGGGCCGCATCCTGCGTCTCGGAGGCCGGAGCAGGGGGTGCGGACGGGGCCGCGGGGGGTGTCGGGGCCGCGGTGCCCTCGTTCTCGGTGCTCACAGCGCTCTCTCCTCGTCACACACGGCTTCGGAAAATTCTCTGGCGATATCGGTCCGACTGAACGTTCGACGTGCCGCACAAGTTCCTGGGCAAAGCCTTTCCCATGACCCGTCAGAGCACTGTAAGCCGGACCTGTGCATCTCATCCCATTCTTTATATCCGACATTTCGGATGCACTCATGGGGCCGATGTGTGCCCGAGCCCGGCGCCCGGGGACCTCTCGGTGGCACCATGACCCGGTGACCCACGCAATGCCGCGCACCATCCAGGTCGTCGCCCACCGCGGCGCCTCGGAGGATGCCCCCGAGCACACCCTGGCCGCCTACCGCAAGGCCATCGAGGATGGCGCCGACGGCCTCGAATGCGATGTCCGGCTGACCGCGGACGGCCATCTGGTCCTGGTCCACGACCGCCGGGTGAACCGCACCTCGAACGGCCGCGGCGCCGTCTCCGCCCTGGAGCTGGCCGATCTCGCCGCCCTCGACTTCGGCTCCTGGAAGGACCGCGAGGAGTCCCCCGACTGGGACGCGGACCCCGAGCGCACCTCGGTCCTCACCCTGGAGCGCCTGCTGGAGCTGGTCTCCGACGCCGGACGGCCGGTGCAGCTGGCGATCGAGACGAAGCATCCGACCCGCTGGGCCGGACAGGTGGAGGAGCGCCTCCTCGTCCTCCTCAAGCGCTTCGGCCTGGACGCCCCGCCCGCCGAGGGGCCTCACCCGGTGCGGGTCATGAGCTTCTCCGCACGCTCCCTGCACCGGATCCGCGCTTCCGCCCCGACGATCCCGACCGTGTACCTGATGCAGTTCATCTCGCCGCGGATGCGGGATGGGCGGCTGCCGGCCGGAGTGACCATCGCCGGCCCCGGCATGCGGATCGTGCGCAACCATCCCGGTTTCATCCACAAGCTCCAGGGCGCCGGCCACTCCGTGCACGTATGGACAGTGAACGAGCCGGCAGACGTTCAGCTCTGCGCTGATCTGGGCGTGGAGGCCATCATCACGAACAGACCCCGCCAAGTTCTGTCCCAACTCGGGCGCTGACATCCCGATTTGCACACCCACCACCCCTGGCACGCCAGTAACAGGGTGTGCTCCGGCGCATCCGCTCCGCATTTGGCCAGCATGAATGCGTCAGAGGGGCGCGCTTCGGACTCCTTCGGCGGTTTCCGGTCCAGGCCATTGGGGCATCCAGACCATGCGTGGGGCTAAGGAGGTTCCGGGGGTGGCGTTGGTGGTGGCACAAGAAGTGCCCACGTCGTCGTGCATGGACGTACGCCATGGTCCTGCGGGCGTGGGCGAGGCGAGACACCGGATGCGCGAGCAACTGCGTATCAGCGGTGTGCCCGAATCGGTCGTGGACGATGCCGTACTGATCCTTTCCGAACTGCTCAGCAACGCCTGTCGACACGGCAGGCCCCTGGGCTCTCGGGAAGTCGGGGACGGGGAGATACGCGCCGCCTGGCGCGTCGACAGAGCGGGACGACTGACGGTCGAGGTCACGGACGGCGGCGGGCCCACCCGCCCGGTCCCGGCCACGCCCTCGGTCACCGCACGGGGCGGCCGGGGGCTGAACATCATCAGCGCCCTGGCCCAGGACTGGGGTGTCCGGGACGGAGCGGCGGGTGAGGTCACCGTGTGGGTGATCGTTGCCTGTGGGCCCCGGCACGAGGATTTCGCTACGCGCGTTGCGCCCCCGGCGATCGACTTCAGCACGGCGTTCGACGACCTCGATCCCTGAGCCGGGATCGACGACCGCACGACCGCACGACCGAGCGTCCGCACAGAAGCACGACAGCACCGGCTCGACAGCACAGCAGGACAGCTCGACAGCTCGACAGCAGTACCGGTTCATCCGCACAGGCGGCCGTCCGGGAGCGCACGCCGACCGTGCTCCCGGCCGCACCCAACCGGTTCCGGCGGTACGAACGGCTAGGCTCGCGCCCAGACACGACGCCGTACCGCCGCAACCGGGAGACACGCACGATGGCCAAGAAGCGCCCCGCAGCCAAGACCGCAAAGCCGCAGCTCAACAACGGTGAGATCCCCGTCGTGGGCGCCCGCGAGCCCTGCCCCTGCGGGTCCGGCCGCCGCTACAAGGCCTGCCACGGCGCGGCCGCCGCGCACGCCGTCACCGAGCACGTGCAGCGACCCTTCGAGGGCCTGCCGGGCGAGTGCGACTGGGTCGCCCTGCGCGAGCTCGTGCCCGCAGCCACCGTTCCGCTGTCCCTCAAGGGCGGTCTGCCCGAGGGCGTGCCCTCCGTGACCCTGGTGACCGTACTGCCCATGGCCTGGCCGGCGCTGCGCCGCGAGGACGGGTCCGTCCTCCTCGGCCTGCAGAACGACTCCTCCTCCGGCGACCTCGGCCGCGACATGGCCGACACCCTGGAGCGTGCCCTCGTGGCGGAGCCGGGTACGCCGGTTGCCGCCCGCCGGGTTCCGGCCGAGGGTCCCCGACTTCAGGATCTCCTGGACTCCGACGGCGGTTTCGAGCCGGTTGTGCACAGCGGGTTCGAATTCTGGATTCCGGAATCCGAGAGCGCCCAGAGCGCCTCGCCGGAGATCGCCGCCTCGCTGGAGCGCGCCAACGCGGCCGCCATTCCCACCGTCAAGCTGACCGGCGTGGACGCCGCCTACTGGTGCGAGACCCCGGACAAGAACCACCTGCGCTGGGTCATGCCGCACCCCGAGGAGAAGCTGCTCGACGCCCTCGCGCGGCTGCACGCGGCCGGCACCTCCTCGCTCGGCGAGGGCACGAAGCTCGTCGGCTCCTTCCGCGCGCACGGCCTGATGGTCCCCGTCTGGGACCTGCCCACGGGGGTCACGGCCGACGACGTCGAGAAGCCCGCGGCGGAGTTCGCGGAGCGGCTGGCCGGGGCTCTGGCCACGGACGCCCCGCTGACCACGGAGGAGCGCCGGGCACGTGGCGGACTCACCAACCGCCAGGTGACCCTCAGCTGACCGGGCGCACGCGCGGAGCCGGTGACCGGAGTCACAACTCCCGCTAATCGTCTGCAAATCGGTGTCTGAATATCGGAGATCGAATTTGCGAACAGGCGATCTCTTGTTACCGTTCTTGTAGCCCGGTCGCTGGTGCATCCCCCGTCGCCAGCGACCGGGCCCTTGATTTTCAGGGTGCGGTCAACCGTCACCCGGTGCCGGTGAGTTGCTCCCGGACCTCAAGAGCAGTTCCCCTTCATCATCCGGAACTGCAAACTCCGCTACGGCCGAGTAACCCTCCGGCTCTCCGACCGAGACCTCCTTCGGCGTCTCGCACAGACCCGGCTCGTCGCCCGCTCCCACCGCGCAGCGGATCTGGACCGTGCGCCCGGCCGGCCCCATCATCGTCAGCACCGCATCGAGTGCGCGGCCACTCGTGTTCCGGTAGTAACTCCGGCCCCACGTCCGGCCGTCACCCACCAGGACGCAGGTCTGCGCCTCCACGCCGTGCGGCGAGGACAGTTCGGGACCGCAGCGGGAATCCGTACGCGGCTGCTCGGCCGGACCGGGCTGCTGCGGGCCGCCCGCCGGCGCCGAGTCCGCGGGGGACGTGCGGGAGCGGTCCGAAAGCCCGAGCGCCGAGAACAGGCCGCCGCCCTTTCCGTCGCCCTGACCGGCAAAATCCGGCCCGGCGATCGCTCCGGCGAGCGGGAGCGACAAGATGATCAGCACACCGGCGCCGATACCGATCAGGCGGAGATTCATTCGCCGAAGATAGCGAGGCGGGAAAGGGGCACGGAGATCCCCGCGCCCAATTCCCTTGGAAACTCGTCCCGCTGGCACCCGTACGAGTGATCCTCCGGAGTACCGCAGCTCAGTAGGCGAGCCTGCTGCCTCCGCCGGGCGCACCGCTGCTGGCCTCGACCAGAGCGTCCACGACCGCCTCGACCTCGGGCAACCAGAGACTTACCGCACCTCGCGCCCCTGACGGGCGCCACTCCGCGCGGGGCTCCCGTTCCCAGCGCACCTGGCCGCCGCTGGAGGCTGCGGAGGGCGGCAGCAACAGGTAGCCGCCCTCGCCGTGGAAGCGCAGCGAGGAAGGCACATGATCCTTCGCGTACAGGAGTTCGCCGAGCCGCTCCAGCGAGTACGGCGCCACCATCAGCGCCCAGCGGGTGGGCGTGGCCACGACCGGCCCGAGCCGCATGCCCTGGGCGTCCAGTCGCACGAGGGCACGCGCGGCCGCGCCGGCCGGCAGGCTCACCGCGCACGGCGCGGCCCCGCCGGTGGCCATCAGGACGGGAGCGGTGGGCCGGTTGGTCCACCACCAGGCCACCATCCGGGGATCGGTGGTGGCGGCGAGCAGTCCGGGGTCGAAGGGATGTGCGCCGGGGACGACGCAGTCGGGGTCGGGGCAGGCGCATCGGGCTCCGTCGGTGCCCGACCGGCCTACGCCGGGCAGGACGGGCCATTGCCAGGTGGTGGCGCAGACGAGCGCCGCGTCGAGCAGGGCGGACGTACCGCCGCTCTGTCCCGGGTCGGGGCGCAGGGATTGAAAGCGATCGCGGAGCCGCTGGAGACGCCTTCCGAGGATCTCGCGCATGTGCGCTCGTTCCTTTCCGTTGAACGCCGAGGGCCACATCACACCATGTAACCGGTGTCTCACCACACGTACAGGTTTCGCGTCACTGTCCGCCAGAAGCAGGTTCACACGGTTCGTGCAGATTTCTTACGGGTCCATCAAACGTCCCGCGGGGGTGGAGCGCGACCCGCGCCGACCGCCGCGTCCGGGTGCCGCCGCTAAGGACGACGGCCCGTGCCGAGCGGTTCCCGGCGGCGCCAACTGCCCCCGGGCATCTACGAGTACGTACCCGACCCCCTGAGGAGCCCGCTCAGTCGATCGCAAAAACCGACTGCTTCCAGCTTTTTCCGGCCAAGTTCTAGCCTTGGCTCGACGGTGAGTTGCCGTCCCACGGACACCAGGATTCCCACCTGGGCAATGCTGGACATGCATCCACGTGTGCGTGTAGATGTGGATTCCTTGATGGCGGCGCAGCACGGTCTGGGGGTTTGCGATGCTATTCGGCGAATCGCACCAGGTGGAAAGGCGGACGCCATGAGCGCCCCGCATCTGCCGAAAGTGGCTGGAATCGATCCAGCAGTCACCGTGTCACCGCACACTGCGGCGCCCACGCCCGCCCGGACCACCCCCGCACCGGCCCCTCCGCCCGGCCCGGGCAGTGTCATCCAGGACCGCCTGGCGGGCATGGTCTCGGATCTCACCACCCTGCACGAGCTCACCGAGCGCCTCGCCCGCGCCACTGACCTCGACACATCCCTGCGCGAGTTCCTGCGCGCCGGCGCCTCGCTCGTCGGCGCCCGCCGCGGCCTGATCGTCCTGGAACCCTCCGACGGACTCGGCCCGACCAGCACGATCGGCCTCGGGCTCGGCCACGCGGAGCTCGGCCACATCGAGACCGTGCCGCGCAGCGCCACCTCCTACGGGCGGATCCTCGACGGTCTGCCCGACGCCCAGGGCGGCTCCGAGTTCCTCCCCGAACCGGACGCGCCCCCCGGCACCGGGGGGTTCGCCGCCCCTGTCGACCCACGCCACCGGGAGGTCGCCGCCCGCCTCGGCTACGCCGCCAGCTACGCGCTCCCCCTGACCGCCGAGGCCACCGGCCGGCTCGGCGCGGCCGTCTGGCTCTACGACGAGCAGGCCGAGCCGAGCGACCGCCAGCGCGACCTCGCCGGGCTGTACGTGCGGCACGCCGCCGAGCACCTGGCCCGGATGCTGGAGGTGGAGCGCTCCCGCTCCCACCTGGCCACCGTCGCCGAGGAACTCCTGCCGAGCCGGCTCCCGCGGATCCCCGGGGTACAGCTCGCGGCCCGCCACCACGCGGGACCGCGCGGCGGCGGCGACTGGTACGACGCGCTGCCGCTGCCCGAGGGGGCCCTGGGGCTGGCCGTCGGCTCCGTCACCGGATCCGGGCCGAGCGCCGTCGCCGCGATGGGCCGGCTGCGCGCATCGCTGCGCGCCTACGCCGTCATGGAGGGCGAGGACCCCGTAGCGGTCCTGTCCGACCTCGAGCTGTTGCTGCGCCTGACCGAGCCCGCCCGCTCCGCCACCGCGCTCTTCGCCTACTGCGAGCCCACCGCGGGGTCGCAGTCGGGAGGCCGCGGCAGCAAGATCATCCTGGCTGGTGCCGGGCACACCCCGCCGCTGTTGATCGGCGAGCACCGCACCGAGTACGTGGAGACCTCGCTCTCCGCGCCGCTCGGCATGCTGTCCTGCTGGGAGGCGCCGAGCGTGGAGATCGAACCTGCTCCCGGAGAAACGGTGCTTCTCTACACCGACGGGTTGCTCCACCACACGGGCGACCCGATGGACAGGGCCTACGCCCGGCTCCACGCCGCGGCCGCGGGGGCACCCCGCAGCGCCCGCGACGACCCGGCGGCCCTGTGCGAGCACATCCTGCGGACCGTACTGCCCGGCGGGGAGCCGACCGAGGCCCCCGAGGACATCGTGCTGCTCGCCGCCCGCTTCGAATGATGCCCGCAGCATGTTCCGAATCGTGACGGACGGCACGATTCAGAACAGCCCTCTCCGTACACGCATACGATGGATACGGTCCACACCCAGGTCCGTACCGTCGTAGCTGAGGAGAAGACGTGGCTGACGAGCTCACCCCGGAGACCCCGGAAGAAGAGCAGCCCAAGAAGACGCACAAGCAGCGCAAGAACGGTCTGTACCCGGGCGTCAGCGACGAACTCGCAGAGAACATGCGCACCGGCTGGGCCGACACCGAGCTGCACGGACTGGAGCCGATCGCCCAGGCCACGCACACCCTCGCCCGCCGCGACGCGCTGTCGAGGCGCTTCCCGGGCGAGCGCCTCGTCGTCCCCGCGGGCCGTCTGAAGACCCGCTCGAACGACACCGAGTACCCCTTCCGCGCCTCGACCGAGTACGCCTACCTCACGGGCGACCAGACCGAGAACGGCGTCCTGGTCCTGGAGCCCACCGGGCCGAACGGGCACACCGCCACGATCTACCTGCTGCCGCGCTCCGACCGGGAGAACGGCGAGTTCTGGCTGTCCGGCCAGGGCGAGCTGTGGGTCGGCCGCCGCCACTCCCTCGCCGAGGCCGAGCAGCTCCTGGGCATCCCCGCGAAGGACGTCCGCGAGCTCGCCGAGGCCCTCACCGAGGCCGAGGGCCCGGTCCGCGTCGTGCGCGGACACGACACGGTCATCGAGTCCGCCCTCACCGACAAGGTGACCAAGGAGCGCGACGAGGAGCTGCGCGTCTACCTCTCCGAGGCCCGCGCCGTGAAGGACTCCTTCGAGATCGGCGAGCTGCAGAAGGCCGTGGACTCGACCGTCCGCGGCTTCGAGGACGTCGTGAAGGTCCTGGACAAGGCCGAGGCCACGTCCGAGCGCTACATCGAGGGCACCTTCTTCCTGCGCGCCCGCGTCGAGGGCAACGACATCGGCTACGGCTCCATCTGCGCCGCCGGCCCGCACGCCTGCACCCTGCACTGGGTCCGCAACGACGGCGACGTCCGCTCCGGCGACCTGCTGCTGCTCGACGCCGGTGTGGAGACCCACAGCCTCTACACCGCCGACGTCACGCGCACGCTGCCCATCAACGGCACGTACAGCGACATCCAGCGCAAGATCTACGACGCCGTGTACGAGTCCCAGGAAGCCGGCATCGCCGCGGTGAAGCCGGGTGCCAAGTTCCGCGACTTCCACGACGCCTCCCAGCACGTGCTGGCCGAGAAGCTCGTCGAGTGGGGCCTGCTGGAGGGACCGGTCGAGCGGGTCCTGGAGCTGGGCCTGCAGCGCCGCTGGACCCTGCACGGCACCGGTCACATGCTCGGCATGGACGTCCACGACTGCGCCGCCGCCCGCCGCGAGGCGTACGTCGACGGGACGCTGGAGCCGGGCATGTGCCTGACGGTCGAGCCCGGACTGTACTTCCAGGCCGACGACCTGACCGTGCCCGAGGAGTACCGCGGCATCGGCGTCCGGATCGAGGACGACATCCTCGTCACCGAGGACGGCAACCGGAACCTGTCGGCCGGACTGCCCCGTACCTCCGGCGACGTCGAAGCCTGGATGGCCGCCCTGAAGGGCTGACGTCCGCGCGTCGTACATCGGTGGGCGGGATCCCGTACGGGGTCCCGCCCATCGGCGTTCCTACGACACCTTCAGCAGCGCGTCGTCGCGCCACTTCAGCATCTTGTCGAAGCTCACCACGGCGCCCCGGCCCGGCCGGTTGCGGAAGCGGACGTGGTCGGCGAGCTCGGCGATCAGGTGCAGGCCCCGGCCGTGTTCGGCCAGGGAGGGTCTGCGGCGGGCCACCGTCGCGGGCGGGAACCCCGGACCGGAGTCGGTCACCTCGATGCGGCAGCGGTCCCCGTCCAGATAGGCCGTGACGTGGTACGCCTCGGCATCGTCCGGGATTTCGCCACCTCCGCCATGCTCCACCGCGTTCGCACACGCCTCGCTCAGCGCCACCGAGAGATCGAAGGAGATGTCCGGATCCACCCCCGCGGTCTCCATAGTCCCCAGCAGCAGTCGCCTGGCGAGCGGCACGCTCGCGGCTTCGCGCCTCAAGTGGAGAGACCACCAGATGCTCATACGGTTACCTATTGCCGCCCGCGAGGGGGCGTAAGCGCCCTGCGACCGTCCGAGACGTCAATACGCCCATTCGGCCGATGTGACTTTCCCGAGGAGCGGTGTATGCGGCGGACCCGGATGCTCCGTGCAGAGAGGACTCATGCGGACCTTCCGGACCTGCCGTATGAAGGGTCCAGGGGCAGTGCGATGATGACCCGGCCATGTCTGACCCCCACGCGACGCACGCCGGAGCCGGCCTCCGGCTGATTCGGGCCGCGGTGTTCACCGCGGTCTGTGTCGTGCTGTCCGCGACCGGGCACGCCCTGGCATCCTGCGCGACCGTGCCCTGGTGGTCCCTCTGCCTCGGCTTCCTCGCCGTCTTCGCGGTCGCCGCCCCGCTCGCCGGACGCCGGCGCAGCCTGCCGGGCCTCGCCGCCGCGCTCGCCGCCGGACAGCTCGGCCTGCACGCGCTGTTCGGCGTCGGCCAGCACGGCGCCGCAGCCGCGCAGGCACCGGCCGACGCCGCCGACGTCCCGCTCGCGGAGCTCGCCGCACGGCTGGTCTGCGGGGGCAACTCCGTACCGCTCAGCCAGGCCGATGCCCGGCAGATCCTGGAGGCCGCAGGCCTGGACCCGGCCGCCCTCGCCGAGCAGGCGGGACAGGCCGGGCAGGTCGCACAGGTCGTGGCGCAGGGGCACGGCGCACACGCCCATGTGGCCCAGGCCGTCACCACCGCACCCGCGACCGGTCTGTTCAGCCCGGCCATGCTGGCCGGTCACCTGCTGGCCGCTCTCGCCGCGGGCTGGCTGCTCGGCCGCGGGGACGCCGCACTCTTCCGACTCGTCGAGCTGTCCCGGCGTTCCGCCGAAGCGGCCCCGATCCGGCCGCTGCGCGCCGCGCTGGCGTTCGTACGCGCCCTCGGCGCCGGGCTCCCGGGTACGGCGGCCCGTACCCCGCGGGCCCTGCGGACCGGGTCGGATCCCGCCCTCTCGACCGGCCGGGAAGCACTCCAGCACACGGTGATCCGGCGCGGGCCGCCCGTGGCGCTCACCCTCGCAGCCTGACGCGGCAACCTCCTTCCCGACACTGATCGGGGGCACGGGTGCCGCGAAATCTCCGCGCGCGCCCGTGCGCGGAGCACCGCCATCACTGCTTCCGTGGAGTGTTCCTGCCATGAAGACCTCTCGCGTCTCCATCGCCGCCGCCATCGCCGCCGGTTCCGTCCTCCTCCTCTCCGGCCCTGCCTTCGCCCACGTCGGCGTGCAGCCCGTCGGCGAGGCCGCCAAGGGCGGCTACGCGACGCTCAACTTCAAGGTCCCCAACGAGCGGGACAATGCGTCGACCACCCAGCTGGAGGTCAACTTCCCGGTCGACCAGCCGCTCAGCTCCGTGATGCCGCAGGACGTTCCCGGCTGGACCGTGACGGTCGAGAAGAGCAAGCTCGCCACGCCGCTGACGGTGCACGGCAAGCAGATCAACGAGGCCGTCACCAAGGTGACCTGGTCCGGCGGCAAGATCGAGCCCGGGAAGTTCCAGCAGTTCCCGCTCTCCGTGGGCAAGCTGCCCGAGAACGCCGACCAGATGGTCTTCAAGTCCATCCAGACGTACGACAACGGTGAGGTCGTCCGCTGGATCGAGGAGGCCAAGGAAGGCGCAGCGGAGCCGCAGAACCCCGCACCCGTCCTGAAGCTGACCGCCCCCAAGGGGGACGACCACCACGACAGCGGTGCCAAGGCCGACGGGGCGAAGAACGCCGACAAGGACGCCGAGCACGGCCACGACAAGGCCGCCTCCGAGCACGGCTCCGACACCACCGCGCGCGTCCTCGGCATCGCCGGCATCGTCGTCGGACTCGGTGGCGTCGCCTTCGGCATCGCCTCGCGCCGCCGCTCCGCCTGACCTGACGCGCCCGATGGGCGCAGTCGCACCGATACGTCCGTAGCACCCCCCGATCCCAGGGACATTTCTCCATGCGCACCACACGTGTGACGGTCGCCGCGCTGCTCGCGGCGGCCGCACTCACGCTCACCGCCTGCGGCGGTGAACCCGCCAAGACGAGCGGCGTCACCCAGATCTCCGGCGGCCAGAACAACGCCAAGGCCGCGACCGTGCTGGACCGCCCCTTCGGCAAGCCCGAACTCGTCCTCACGGACACCACCGGCAAGCCGTGGAACCTGCGCGAGCAGACCAAGGGCAAGCCGACCCTCATCTACTTCGGCTACACCCACTGCCCCGACGTGTGCCCGCTGACGATGAGCAACATCGCCGTCGCCAAGAAGGCGCTCCCCCAGGCCGACCAGGACAACCTGCGGGTCGTCTTCGTCACCACGGACCCCGAGAGGGACACTCCCGAGTCCCTCGGCGCGTGGCTCAAGGCGCAGGACCCCTCCTTCGTCGGACTCACCGGGGACTTCGCGACCATCCAGGCCGCGGCCCGCACGCTCGGCATCGGCATCGACGCCGCCACGAAGGACGCCAACGGCAACGTCATCTCCATGCACGGCGCCCAGGTCATCGCGTTCTCGCCCAAGACCGACGAGGGCTACGTCCTCTACGGCGAGGGCACCACCGTCGACGACTACGCCAAGGACCTGCCGAAGCTCGTCAAGGGAGAGAACCCGTGAACGCCCGCACCACCCGCACCCTCGCCGTCGCCCTCTCCCTGACGGCAGCACTCGCCATATCCGGCTGCTCCGGCTCCGACGAGTCCGAGCCGAAGATGACCGTCAGCGGCGCCTTCATGCCCCAGCCCGTGAACGACAAGATGGCCGGCGGGTTCCTGGTCATCAAGAACGGCTCCGGGGCCGCCGACAAGCTCACCGGCGCCACCTCCCCGCTCTCCGACGATCTCCAGATCCACGAGACCAAGGACCAGAAGATGCAGCAGGTCCAGTCGATGGACGTGCCGGCCAACGGCGAGCTGCGGCTGGAGCGCGGCGGCAACCACATCATGTTCATGGGGCTCAAGAACACCCCCAAGGTCGGTGACAAGGTCACCGTCGAGCTCCGCTTCGAGAAGGCCGGCCCGGTCAAGGTCGAGCTGGACGTGAAGGACCGGACGTACAACGCGCAGGCTCCGACCTCTACGGCCGGCAACGGCCACTGACGGACCGAGGAACTGACACGCCATGACGGCCACCGCCCCCGCCCCCTCCACGGCCCGCGCCCGTGCCACGGCACTCCTGCCACGGCTCGCGCTGGTCCTCGCAGCTCTGCTGGCAACCCTGTTCACCGCGGCCTCCCCGGCCACGGCGCACGCCGCACTCACCGCGAGCGACCCCAAGGACGGGGCGGTGGTCGCCACGGCCCCCGCCCAGGTCACCCTGTCCTTCTCGGAGCAGGTGGCCATGGGTGACGACTCCATCCGCGTCCTGGACCCCCAGGGCAAGCGCGTGGACACCGGCGAGCTGCGCGACATGTGCAGCGGCAACACCGTGCGGTACGGCACCGCGCTGCACACCGGCCTGCCGAACGGCACCTACACGGTCGCCTGGCAGGCCGTGTCGGCCGACAGCCATCCGATCTCGGGCGCCTTCACCTTCTCCATCGGGGCGCCCTCGGCCACCGACGTCTCCCTCCCCACCGCGCAGGCGGGCGGCGGCCCCGTGGGGATCGCCTACGGGATCGCCCGCTACCTCTCCTACGCCGGGTTCACCGTGCTCGTGGGTGGCGCCGCCTTCATCCTGCTGTGCTGGCGCCGGGGTGCCGCCGAGCGGTCGCTGCAGAAGCTGGTCGTGCGCGCCTGGGTCACCCTGACCGCCGCCACCCTCGCGATGCTGGTGCTCCGGACCCCGTACACGGGCTCCGGCAACTTCTCCGACGTCTTCGACCTCGACGGGCTCCGGGCCGTGCTGGAGACCAAGACCGGAGCCTCGCTGGTCTCCCGGCTGCTCCTGCTGGGTGCGGCCGCCCTCTTCGTCGCCGTCCTCCTCGGCGTGTACGCGCGCCGCGTGGCGGGCGGCGGACCCGACGAGTCGGACGGGTACCGGACCGGGGACACGGAAGCGTCCGACGCGTCCGACGGAACTGAAGAGGCCGGAAAGCCGGACGGCACCAGCGATCTCACCTTCGGTCTGGCCATGGGCGGCGCTGTCGTCGCCGGCGGTATCGCCGCCACCTGGGCTCTCTCCGAGCACGCCTCCACCGGTATCCAGCCCGGTATAGCCATGCCGGCCGACATCCTGCACCTGATGGCCGTGGCCACCTGGCTCGGTGGTCTCGCCGCGCTGCTGGTCGCCCTCCACAAGGTTCCCGGGATCGAACGCGCGGCTGTCCGGCGCTTCTCCACCGTCGCCTTCGTCAGCGTCCTGGTGCTCGCCGTCACCGGCGTTTACCAGTCCTGGCGCCAGCTCGGCAGCTGGTCCGCTCTCACAGGCACCGACTACGGGCAGCTGCTGCTCCTGAAGGTCGCCCTTGTCGCCGTACTCCTCGGCATTGCCTTCGTCTCCCGCAAGTGGACCGGACGGCTCGCCGACGTCCCCGTTGCCCGTGGGGCAGTCGCCGGGCAGGCCTCGGTCGCTGTTTCACGTGAAACAGCGTCGGACGACGGATCGGAGGTCACCGGCGCCGATGTTTCACGTGAAACAGAGGCCGTGACCGTCCCAGCGGACCCGCAGCGCGCCGCCCAGCTCGCCCGGCAGCGTGCCGCCCGTGAGAGCGCCCGGGAGAAGCAGGTACGCGACGCGGACCCGGACCGTGCCGGTCTGCGGCGCTCCGTTCTCGCCGAGGCTGCCATCGCCGTGATCCTGCTCGCCGTCACCACCGTGCTCACCAGCACCGAGCCCGGACGGGCCGCGGAGCAGGAGACGGGCCGCGGCTCCAGCTCCACCGCCGTCCCCGATCGCGCCGTCAAGATCACCCTGCCGTTCGACACCGGCGGCCCGAACGGCAAGGGGTCCGTCCGGCTCGAACTCGATCCCGGACGGGTCGGCGCCAACACCCTGCACCTCTGGTCCGACTCCGCGGACGGCACGCCGCTCGACCTTCCCGAGATCAAGGTGGCCTTCACGCTTCCCGCCAAGGACATCGGCCCCCTGCCGCTCGTCCCCGAGCAGGCGGCGCCCGGGCACTGGACCGCGTCCGGGGTTCAGCTGCCGCTCGCCGGTGAATGGCGCATCGACGTGACCGTCCGTACCTCCGACATCGACCAGACCACCGTCCAGAAGACCGTGAAGATCGGCTGACCAGCGTGACCGAGAGCAACCCCGACATCGAGATCTCCCGGCGCAGGCTGCTGGGCACCGTCAGCGCCGCAGGCGCCGTCGGGATCGCCCTGGGAGGCACCGGCGGCGCCCTCGCGCACTCCGCGCTCACGGGCCCCGGGAACGGCTCCGCCTCGGGCGCGGCCGGAAGCCTGACCTCCCTCGGTGCCACCAGGGTGGCCTTCCACGGGGACCATCAGGCCGGTATCACCAACCCGCTCCAGGCCAAGGGCCACCTCGTCGCCTTCGACCTTGCCGCCGGAGCGGGCCGCACGGAGGCCGCCGCGCTGCTGCGGCGCTGGTCCGAGACCGCTCGCCGGCTGATGGCGGGCGAGCCGGCCGCGACCGCCGACAGCGGGATCGCCCTCGACGCCGGCCCGTCGTCCCTCACCGTCACCTTCGGCTTCGGCCATTCCTTCTTCGAGCGCACCGGCCTCACCGCCCGCCGCCCCGCCGCCCTCGACCCGCTGCCGGCCTTCTCCTCGGACCGGCTCGACGACCGGCGCAGCCACGGCGACCTGTGGGTGCAGATCGGCGCCAACGACGGGCTCGTGGCCTTCCACGCCCTGCGTGCCCTGCAGAAGGACGCCGGGGAGGCCGCCCGCATCCGCTGGCAGATGAACGGCTTCAACCGGTCTCCCGGCGCCACCGGCACCCCGATGACCGCCCGCAACCTGATGGGGCAGATCGACGGCACCGGCAACCCGAAGCCCTCGGAGCCCGACTTCGACAAGCGGATCTTCGTACCCGCCGCGGGCCCCGGACCGGCCGAGCACGCCTGGATGGGCGGGGGCTCGTACGCCGTGGTCCGGCGTATCCGCATGCTCCTCGACGACTGGGACAAGCAGTCCCTCGCCCAGCAGGAACAGGTCATCGGCCGTACCAAGGCCACCGGCGCCCCCCTGACGGGTGGCGGTGAGACCACCGAAATGGCGCTCGACAAGCTCGGAGCCGACGGCACGCCCGTCATCCCGTCCAACGCCCACGCCCGGATCTCCGCCCCCGAGCAGAACGGCGGGGCCGCCATGCTGCGGCGCCCCTTCTCCTTCCACGACGGGATCGGCGCGGACGGCGCTCCCGACGCCGGGCTCCTCTTCATCTGCTGGCAGGCCGACCCGCTGCGCGGATTCGTACCCGTCCAGCGCAAGCTCGACCGCGGCGACGCGCTGTCGGAATTCATCCGGCACGAGTCCAGCGGCCTGTACGCGGTTCCGCCCGGCCCCCGCAGCGACGAGTACGTGGGGCAGCGGCTGCTCGAAGGATGAACAGCAACCCGGTGGGCGGCACCCCGGCATTAGGCTGATCGCATGTCAGCCACCCGCTTCACGTATCTCGGTCCCGAGGGCACTTTCACCGAGGCCGCCCTGCGCACCCTGCCGGAAGCCGCGACCCGGGAACTCGTCCCGATGGTGTCGGTCCCGGCCGCCCTGGACGCCGTGCGCAACGGCGAGGCGGCCGCTGCCCTGGTCCCGATCGAGAACTCGGTGGAGGGCGGGGTCACCGCCACCCTCGACGAGCTGGCCTCGGGCGAACCGCTGATGATCTACCGCGAGGTGCTGCTGCCGATCGCCTTCGCGCTGCTCGTACGGCCCGGGACCGCCCTGTCGGACGTCAAGACCGTCACCGGGCACCCGGTCGCCCAGCCGCAGGTGCGCAACTGGCTGCGGGCGAACCTGCCCGACGCGATGTGGGAGTCGGCCGCCTCGAACGCCGACGGCGCCCGGCTGGTCCAGGAGGGCCGCTTCGACGCCGCCTTCGCGGGCGAGTTCGCCGCCACCACCTACGGACTCGTTCCGCTGGTGACCGAGATCCACGACGCGGAGAACGCCGAGACCCGTTTCGTGCTGGTGGGACGCCCCGCGCGGCCTGCCGCGCCGACCGGCGCCGACAAGACCTCCGTCGTCCTCTGGCTCGGCGACGACCACCCCGGTGCGCTGCTGGAGCTCCTCCAGGAGTTCGCGGTCCGCGGGGTGAACCTGATGTTGATCCAGTCCCGTCCGACCGGACAGGGCATCGGCAACTACTGCTTCGCGGTGGACGCCGAGGGCCACATCTCCGACCGGCGGGTCAGCGAGGCGCTCATGGGGCTCAAGCGGACGTGCCCGCAGGTCCGCTTCCTCGGGTCCTACCCGCGGGCCGGTGTTGCGCAGAGTGACGTGCGCGCCCCTCGGGCCGGCACCACCGACGGCGACTTCACGGCCGCTTCCGACTGGCTGGGGCGTTGCCTCGACGGTCGGGCGTAGGGCGTCGTCCACTGTCCACAGAGTTATCCACAGGCCGAGATGGGGACCTGGGGACAAGTCGACAGAACAGCCCGACAAGGTCGACAAATCGTCCGGGTGGCTCAGGTTTCGCTCTGGGGAGCGGAAGGTGAACGGTGTCACCTCCGCATCACCGATCAACTCTTTGGGGCGAGCCATTCCCACCCGAATGAGTGTGTGAGGGTGGTTTGAGCCCTGATTCGACCTGACCACCCACCGATCAGGAATGATCTATTCCTGTGTCCACAGATGCAGCACACAGCCTGTGGATAAGATCCGGCTGGGGACAATTCCTGTGGACAAGAACCCCCTCCGCCCCTGCTCAGAGCCTGCTCCGCCGTCGGCATTCTGCCCCTTTTCGGCGAATGGGACCGCTTTTATTGACGCCCCGAGAAGGACTACTTCCGGTCAGTCGCCAAGACTTATCCATTCGTTGCAATTAGGACATAGCGACACGCAGCGTGATATCGGTGTGATCCCCGGAACCCCAGCCCGGTAGCCTGGAGGGGTGATTGACCTCCGGCTGCTCCGTGAAGACCCTGACCGTGTCCGCGCCTCGCAGCGCGCTCGTGGAGAGGACGTCGAGCTCGTCGACGCCCTGCTCTCCGCGGACGAGCGCCGCAGGTCCTCTGGCATGCGCTTCGACGACCTGCGCAATGAGCAGAAGTCGCTCGGCAAGCTCATCCCGAAGGCCTCCCCGGAGGAGCGGGCGGATCTGCTGAAGAAGGCCGAGCAGCTCAAGCAGGACGTCAAGGCGGCCGAGGCCGAGCAGAACGAGGCCGACGAAGCCGCCAAGAGCCTTCTCCTCCAGCTCGGCAACATCGTCCACGAGGACGTCCCGGTCGGCGGCGAGGAGGACTTCACCGTCCTGGAGACGCACGGCACCATCCGCGACTTCGCCGCCGAGGGCTTCGAGCCCAAGGACCACCTGGAGCTCGGCGAGCTCCTGGGTGCCATCGATGTCGAGCGCGGTGCCAAGGTCTCGGGCTCGCGCTTCTACTACCTGACCGGTGTGGGCGCCCTGCTGGAGCTGGCGCTGGTCAACGCCGCGATCGCGCAGGCCACCGAGGCCGGCTTCATCCCGATGCTGACCCCCGCCCTGGTCCGCCCGCGCGCCATGGAGGGCACCGGCTTCCTCGGCCAGGCCGCCGAGAACGTGTACCACCTGGAGAAGGACGACTACTACCTGGTCGGCACCTCCGAGGTCCCGCTCGCCGCGTACCACATGGACGAGATCATCGACGGCGACAAGCTGCCGCTGCGGTACGCCGGCTTCTCCCCGTGCTTCCGCCGCGAGGCCGGTACGTACGGCAAGGACACCCGCGGCATCTTCCGCGTCCACCAGTTCGACAAGGTCGAGATGTTCTCGTACGTCGCGCCGGAGGAGGCCGAGGCCGAGCACCAGCGGCTCCTGGAATGGGAGAAGCAGTGGCTGACCAGCCTGGAGCTGCCGTTCCAGGTGATCGACGTGGCCACCGGTGACCTGGGCGCCTCCGCCTCCCGCAAGTTCGACTGCGAGGCGTGGATCCCCACCCAGGGCAAGTACCGCGAGCTGACCTCGGCCTCGAACTGCGACAGCTTCCAGGCCCGCCGTCTGTCGATCCGCTACCGCGACGGCAAGAAGACGCAGCCGCTGTCCACGCTGAACGGCACCCTGTGCGCCGTACCGCGCACGATCGTCGCGATCCTCGAGAACCACCAGCAGGCCGACGGTTCGGTGCGCGTGCCCCAGGCGCTCCGCCCCTACCTCGGCGGCCGCGAGGTCCTGGAGCCGATCACCAAGTGAGCCCGGCCCCGTTCCCGTACAAGCTCGTCGCGACCGATCTCGACGGCACGCTGCTGCGTGGCGACGACACCGTCTCGGAACGCACCCGTGAAGCGCTCGTCGCGGCCACCGCGGCGGGCGCGGCCCACATCATCGTCACCGGTCGGGCCGTTCCCTGGACCCGGCACGTACTGGACGATCTCGGCTACAAGGGGATCGCCGTCTGCGGGCAGGGCGCGCAGGTCTACGACGCGGGTGCGCACCGGCTGCTGACCTCGGTGACGCTGGACCGGCAGCTCGCCGGTCTGGCGCTGTCGAAGCTGGAGGCCGAGATCGGCCCCCTGGCCCTGGCTGCCAGCCGGGACGGGGTGGACGGCGAGGTGCTGTTCGGGCCCGGTTACCAGGTGCAGGAAGGCCTTCCGGCCATATACCTGGACGACACCAAGGCGCTCTGGACCGCTCCGCTGAACAAGCTCTACATCCAGCACCCGGAGCTGGACGACGACACGCTGGTCAAGGTGGCCCGGGCGACGGTGGGCAGCCTGGTCGACATCGTCATGGCCGGTCCCGGCATCGTCGAGATCCTGCCGCTGGGCCTGACCAAGGCCACGGGCCTGTCGCTGGCCGCGCGCCGGCTGGGGGTCAAGGCGGCGCAGACGATCGCCTTCGGTGACATGCCCAACGACATCCCGATGTTCGGCTGGGCCGCGCACGGGGTGGCGATGGCCAATGCCCATGCGGAGCTCAAGGCCGTGGCCGACGAGGTGACGACCTCCAACGAGGAGGACGGCATCGCCGTGGTGCTGGAGCGTCTGCTGGACGCCGCGTAGCGCGTACGACGGGGGAGAGGTCCGGGGAAGCCCGCGCCGGAAGGCGCGCTCGAAGTGGCTTCCCCGGACCTTTTGTTGCTCCCCGCACCACTCACTCTGCACCTGGGGCAGGTCGCTTACCAGCGAATTTCCGTGCATCAGCCGTGCATCCGGCGGCGGCGCCAGTACGCGACGGTGAGAACGCCCAGCAGCGGACCCCAGAGCAACAGGGGGACGTAGGAGAGGTCGAAGATCCAGCCGGCGAGCCCGGTGGGCGCATCGGGATTCGCCGCGTTGACCTCGCTCCACGTAGAGGCGCCGAGAACCGTGATACCGGTGACTGCGATCGCGCCCAGCGCCGCGGGAACGACGGCCACCAGGGGGTGGAAGCGGCGTCCGCCCAGCAAGGGAACCCAGCGGGGCAGTTCCTCGCCCCACCGCTGGACCAGACCGAGGCTCAACAGGCCCAGGCACTCCTGCAGGACGCTGACGAAGATGAGGACGAGGGACTCGCGGCCCGGGTAGTACGAGTGGTGCAGGTCGCTGCCCGGGCCCCATCCCATGGGGACACCGGCCGCGATCGCGAGCCGCCACGCACAGCTGGGGAGCACGGTCAGTGTGGTGATCCGGGCGAGTCGGCGAAGCCCGGGCGAGACTGCGGGCAGAGCCTGCGATGCGCGAACGACGGTGCGGGGGGTCATCTTCCAAGTCCTGTCCAGGAGGGGCTGGTTGCCGACTCAAGCCTGGTCGGGCGGGCCTGCCGGGACCATCGGCCGATCAGCAGGCCTGTGGCGGCGCCGCGGGGTCCGGCTCTGCCGAACGGCAGATGCTCCGACCCCGCGATCGCTCGTAGGGTCGGCCCCATGACCGTGAACACGCGTGCGCTGTATGCCCCGTTACTGATTGCCGGGTCCGTCGGCGGCCTCCTCGCCGCGTTCCTGGGGGTGCCGGCGGGGTGGGTATTGCTCTGGGTCGGCCTGCTGCTGCCGCTGCTGGCTCTGGTGGCGCGCTTCTCTCCCCTGCGCGCGGGGGCTGTCGCGGCCTCGCTGGGCGTGGCCGCCGTCGCGCTGTGGCCGGTCCCGCTGATGTGGGGGAAGGCCTCGTGGCTGGAGGCCTGCGGGGCGGTGGCGTTCTGGGCGTTGCCCGCGCTCGGGGCCCTGGCCGCCGGAGGCCATCTGCGCCGGCAGGCGAGCCAGATGCGGCAGGCCGTCCGGGACGGCCGACGTGATCAGCAGCTGGAACTGGCGCGGGATCTCCACGACTTCGTGGCGCACGATGTGAGCGCCATCGTGGTCCAGGCCCAGGCGGCCAGGTTCGTGGCGGACAAGGACCCCGAGCACGCGCTCCGGGCACTGGAGCGGATCGAGGCCGCGGGGCTGGGCGCGCTCGCCTCCATGGACCGGACGGTGCACGCCCTGCGGGAGGCGGCAGGCGCGCAGTCCGCCTCGGTCCCCGGGACCTCGGAGCTCGCGGGGCTGGTGGAGCGGTTCGAGGGCGGGGTGCTGGAGGCCGATCCGGCGGCCGTCCGGGAGCTGTCGCGGGAGGCGGACACCACCGCGTACCGGGTCGCGGTGGAGGCCCTGACGAACGTACGCCGGCACGCGCCGGGAGCGGCGGTGGTACGGGTGCGCCTGCACCGGGCCGCGGAGGGAATCGAGCTCAGCGTGGCCAACTCGGCGCCGGCCCGGGGCCCGAGCGCACTGCTGGGGCTGCGCAAGCGGGGCGGAGGAACCGGGCTGGCCGGTCTGCGCGGCAGGGTGGAGGCGGCGGGCGGGACGCTGCGGGCCGGGGCGAGCGCCGACGGCGGGTGGCGGGTCTGTGCCGTTTTCCCGGCGCGGGGACACTCCCTCGGGTGATCATGGCGGCGTGACCACTCGCATCCTGATAGCCGACGACCAAGAGGACATCCGCAGCGGTTTCCGGCTGATCCTCGATTCGCAGCCGGACATGACCGTGGTGGGGGAGGCGGCGGACGGCGAGAGCGCGCTGGCGCTGGCCCGGGAGCTGCGGCCGGACGTGGTGCTGGCGGACATCCGGATGCCGCGGCTCGACGGGCTGGAGGTGACCCGGCTGCTGGCTCCGCAGACGCGGGTGGTGGTGGTGACCACCTTCGACCTGGACGAGTACGTGCACACCGCGCTGCGCAACGGCGCCTGCGGCTTTCTGCTCAAGCGGTCCGGGCCGGCGCTGCTGATCGAGGGCGTGCGGGCGGCGATGGCCGGGGACACGCTGATCAGCCCGCAGATCACGGTGCGGCTGCTCAGCCGGCTGACGCAGGCGGGTCCGGTCGCCCGCCCCGCGGCGCATCCGCTGACGGAGCGGGAGGTGGACATCGTGCAGCTGGTGGCGCGCGGTCTGACCAACGCGGAGATCGGCGCGGAGCTGTTCATCAGTGCGGGAACGGCCAAGACCCACATCGCGAACGTCCAGGCCAAGCTGGGGGCCCGCAACCGGGTCGGCATCGCCGCCTGGGCGTGGGAGCACGGCATCGCGAAGACGGAGACGGAGACGGACACCCCTTAGCCGCCCCCGCCCCAGGAACCCGTGGAGCCCGTGGAGCTCCGGAGCTGCTCGTCATGTTTCACGTGAAACAACGTTGCGGGTGAGCGGCCAGGCGAGCAGGCCGACGGCGAGCGCGATGGCGTGCCCGAGGTCCGTGAAGGTGCCGCCGGTGACCAGAGGGATCCCGAAGAAGGCGAGTACTCCCGCCAGGTAGAGCCATTTCCAGGGGCCGGGCATCCGGTAGGTGAGGACACCGATGGAGGCCGCGAGACCGTAGCTGACGCCGATGTCGACGACGTGGGTCATGCTGTGCGGGGCCCGGTGGTGCTGGATGGCCGTCAGGAGGACCTTCTGGCTGACCAGGGTGGCGACGACATGGGCGGTCGCGACGATCAGGAACCAGCGCGGGGTGCCGAGCCAGCGCTCGACGGGAGCGTGGAACAGCTCGAAGAGCACGGCGTAGAGGGCCAGCGAGGCCGGGTTGGCGATCCAGAACCCGCTGCTGACGAGCGCCCGGACGGGGTATTTGACGAGCTGGGTGATGTTGCTGCTGTTGCGGTGCAGCAGGACCCGGTCGACCTGGTCGGGCGCGATCGCGACGATGATGCTGGTGATGGCGATGATCAGCAGCCAGATGTGCGTTCCGGGCGAGGAGCGTATCCAGGACCGCAGTGGCCTGGACGGCTCCGGCTCGGTGTGCTCGACCATGCACCGATGATGACGCGTGAACCTGTGCCCCGCCCGGCCGGTGGGCCGGGCGGGGCACAGGTTCACGGATTCCGCGGCGGACCTACTCCTCGCCGGCCAGGGTGAGGCGGCGGAGCTTCTGTCCTGCGTAGACGGTGGCTCCGACGGTGACCGCGCAGAGCAGGATCACGGCGGTGGGCAGGCCGACGGTGGCGTCGACGTACCCGTTGCCGGCGACCTTCTCGGCGACGGACAGGGCCCACTGCTGGACGCTGAGGGTCTTGGCCCCGGAGACCAGGCTGCCGAAGAGCGACTCCCAGATCAGGGCGTAGACCAGGCCGAAGACGACCGCGTGCCGGCTGACGGTGCCGAGCAGCAGGAACAGCGCGCTGTAGGCGATCGAGGCCACGAGGGCGGCGATCGTGTAGGCGACGGCGATCTGCTGGCCGTTCCCGTTGAGGATGAATCCGGCGATCAGGGTGGGGATCGCGGAGAAGGCCATCGTGACGGCGATCGCCACGATCAGCTTGGTCATGATGATCTTCGGGCGCTTCACCGGCTTGGCGAGCAGGTAGACGATGGAGCCGTCGTCGATCTCGGGCCCGATGGCTCCGGTGCCGGCGATGACACCGATCAGCGGAACCATGGTGGCGAGGGCGAAGCCCCCGAGGAGGTCGGCCGCGACCTTGTCGTCCACGCCGACGAAGGCACGGACGACGAGAGCGATGACGATCAGCAGGGCGGGCAGCGCGAGAAGGATCAGCGCGCGGCGCCGGCCGAGCAGGGCCCGGTAGGTGAGCCGGGCAACGGTGGGTTCGTACATGGGTGCCAGCTCCTTTCAGGCCGCGACGAGGTAGGAGAAGACCGACTCGAGGGACTCGTCGGAGGGCGAGACCGTCAGCAGCCGGATGCCGTGTTCCCGGGCCACGCGGGGCAGCAGCTCGGTGAAGCGGCCGAAGTCGACGGCCTGGATGCGCAGCGCGCCTTCCTTGAGGTCGACCTCGATGCCCGCGGTGGAGGGGTCGGCGATCAGGGCCGCGGCGAGCACCCGGTCGTCGGTGGAACGGATGAGGTAGCGGTGCGGGCGGTCCGTCATCAGGCGGCGGATCTTGCGGAAGTCGCCGGAAGCGGCGTGCCGGCCGGCCACGACCACCTCGATGTGCGAGGCGAGCTGCTCGACCTCCTCCAGGATGTGGGAGGAGAACAGGACGGTGCGTCCCGCGTCGCCCATGCGCCGCAGCAGGTCCATGAGCTGCATGCGCTGGCGCGGGTCCATGCCGTTGAACGGCTCGTCGAGGAGCAGGACGGCCGGATCGTGGACGAGGGCCGAGGCCATCTTCACGCGCTGGCGCATGCCCTTGGAGTACGTGGAGATCTTGCGGTCCTGGGCGTACTCCATCTCGACGGTGGCGAGCGCCCGCTGGGCTGCCGCGTCGTCGAGGCCGTGGAGTTCGGCGTTGGCGACGACGAACTCCCGGCCCGTGAGGAAGTCGTACATGGCCTCGCGCTCGGGCACGACACCGATCTGCTTGTAGACCTGCTCGTTCTGCCAGATCGGCGCGCCGTCGAGGGTGACGGTGCCCGTGGAGGGGGCGAGGAAGCCGCCCATCATGTTGATGAGGGTGGACTTCCCGGCGCCGTTGGGACCCAGCAGCCCGGTGACACCGGGTCCGATCTTCATGGTCACGTCGTTGACGGCGACGACGTTCCCGAACCAGCGGGAGGTGTGGTCGATGTCGATGGTGGTCACAGCCCGGCCTTCCGGTAGCGGGCCATCAGGGCGGCGTAGGAGCCGACGATGAGGCCGAGGGCGACGAGCAGGTAGAAGACGCCGACGCCGGCCGAGGGACCCTCGCCGCCGGGGAAGGCGGAGGTCGCGCCCAGGAACGCGGTCTGTACGCCGTCGATGAGGGTGATCGGGGAGAACAGGCCCATCCACTCGATGGCCCCGGTGTTCCCGGTGCTGTAGGAGATCCCCTGGACCGCGGTGACCGCGCCGAACGGGATCAGGAGCACCGCGATGATCGCGGCGACGCCGAACCCGCGGCGCGGGGTGAGCGCGGCCATGACCAGGCCGAGGCCCGCGAAGAGCAGCGACAGCAGCAGAACCGACACGAGTCCCTGCCCGAATCCCTTGGTCTGGTGGGAGAAGTCGAACTTCGCCAGGAGCGAGCCGATCCACATGATCAGCAGCGGGGTCGCGGTGAGGATGAACAGGGCCGAGGCCATGGCCGCGTACTTGGCCACGACGTAGTCGACGCGCTCGATGGGCCGCGAGAAGTAGAGCGGCACCGTCTTGAAGCGCAGGTCGCGCGAGACCGACTGCGGAGCCTGGGACGCGAGGAAGAGGCCGATGATCACCTGGGTGGTCAGGGCGTACGTCGTGTACTTGATCGGCAGGTCGGTGGAGCCCGGTACCGCGATGGCGACCGCGACGATGATCAACGCGGGCACGCACATCACCGCGAAGAGGAGCATCGGGAGGACCTTGGACTTCGCGGAGCGGCCGAGTCCGTAGGCGCCGCGCAGGGACTGCGAGAACAGCGACTTGCGGGCGTAGGCGCGGCCGAGCCGGGGTCCGTCGTAGGACCGGTAGCCGATGTTGTGGATCTGGGTCGAGGTGTCAGGCGCCATCGGAACCGGCTCCCTTCTGCTGGACGGTGGGCGAGGGCTGGTCGTTGTCGCGGAAGACCTCCGCGATGTGGTGTCGGCGCTGCTCCATGCGGACCAGGCCGATGCCCAGGTCCGCGACGGTGTCGCGGACGGTGTCGTACGTCTCCTCGCCCGTGGCCTCGACGAGGAGGATGTGGCCGGCTCCGGGCAGGCCCTGCTCCTCTCCGACGTGCAGGGTGACGCCGGCCTCGGTGAGCGCCTTGCGCAGGGCGGCGGTGCCGTCCGGGTGGGTGTCGGAGTCGGTGACCTCGACCGCGAGGGTCGTGGTGATCTGGGTGAAGTCGCTGGTGGAGCTGGAGCGCAGCAGCTTGCCGCCGTCGACGACCACGACGTGGTCGCAGGTCCGCTCCAGCTCACCGAGGAGGTGGGAGGTGACCAGGACGGAGATGCCGAAGTCCGTGTAGATGCGGCGGATCAGGCCGAGCATCTCGTCGCGGCCGACCGGGTCCAGGCCGTTGGTCGGCTCGTCGAGAAGGACCAGCTGGGGGTCGTGGACGAGGGCCTGGGCGAGCTTGACGCGCTGCTTCATGCCGGTGGAGTAGCCGCCGATGGGGCGGTAGCGCTCCTCGTACAGCCCGACGTGGCGCAGGGTGTCGGCGGTGCGCTCACGGGCCGCGGTCGGCGGCAGCCCGGACATGCGCGCCATGTGGACGACGAACTCGGTGGCCGAGACGTCGGGTGGCAGGCAGTCGTGCTCGGGCATGTACCCGACGCGTTCACGGATGGCGCTGCCATGCGTGCGGACGTCGAGGCCGAGCACGGCGGCGCTGCCCTCGGTGGCGGGGGACAGTCCCAGCAGAATCTTGATCAGCGTGGACTTGCCGGCTCCGTTGGCACCCACGAGGCCGGTCACACCAGGCCCGATGTCCAGGGAGAGCCGGTCGAGGGCGGTCACTCGGGGGTACCGCTTGCTCAGGCTTTCGGTCGCGATGACAGTCACGGGTTCGACGTTAGTGGCGCGGCCGGCGTGAAACGTCAGACCTGGAGCTGGATCCCGTCTCAGCCTTCAGGCGTACATGCCCGTACTGGAGGCTGATGTGGACCCGACAACTTTGTCCACAGGTCCGTGCACGACCCTTGACGTGATCTCCGGTCATTGTCACATTCATCAGTGTCAACTTACGTGCGCGTACGGCTACACGGATGGACGGGCTGACATGGCTGGGGACACCAGGCAACGCACCGCGCGACGACTCTCCGCACGACCCGCCGCGGACCTGAGCGGGTTCAGAGAGGTACAGCGCCTCTCGTACGAGTGCGCCGAGGCGGTCGCGGCGCAGTTGCGGCCCGGGGTGACCGAGCGCGAGGCCGCACGCATGCAGCGGGAGTGGCTGCGCGAGCGCGGGGTCCGGGACTGGTTCCACCTGCCCTTCGCCTGGTTCGGGGACCGCACCGCCTTCGCGAACTTCAGGATCCCGCTGCAGTTCTTCCCGACCAACCGGAAGCTGGAGCCGGGGATGCCCTTCATCCTCGACATGGCGCCGGTCTACAAGGGCTACTCGGCGGACATCGGGTACTCGGGCAGCCTCGGGCTCAATCCGGTGCAGGACCGGCTCATGTCCGACCTCCAGGCGCACCGCGTACTGATCCTGGAGCAGGTGCGCGAAGGCCGCTCGCTGCGCGAGATCTACGAGAACGTCGAACGGCTGATGACCCGGCAGGGGTACGCCAACCGGCACCGGGCCTATCCCTTCGGCGTGATCGCGCACAAGATCGACCGGGTCAGGGAGCGGCGCTGGTCGCCGACCGCGTTCGGATTCGGCACGCAGTCCCTCAAGGGGCTGGCCAGTGACGTTCTGCACGGACACCGCGAGGGCTGGTCCCCGCTGTGGAGCCCCTACCACTTCTCCGACCATCCGCCGCAGCCCGGTCTGTGGGCGGTGGAACCGCACCTCGGGTTCCGGGGTACCGGCGCGAAGTTCGAGGAGATCCTGGTCGTCACCGACTCCCGGGATCCCGAGGAGAGCGCGTTCTGGCTGGACGACGATCTGCCGCACGTGCGGCGCTGGGCCGAGGAGAAGGCAGCATGAGCGGCATGAGCGGAGCAGGAGCGGTAGGTCTGACGGGTGCGCGCGAGCGCCGGGTGAGCACCGGCGGGGTCGAGCTGTGCGTCGTCGAGCTCGGTGAGACGGACCGGCCGACCGTGCTGCTGGTGCACGGCTACCCGGACAGCAAGGAGGTCTGGTCCGAGGTCGCCGAGCGTCTCGCGACGCGCTTCCACGTGGTGCTCTACGACGTACGCGGCCACGGGCGCTCCACCGCGCCGCAGCCGCTGCGCGGCGGTTTCACCCTGGAGAAGCTGACCGACGACTTCCTGGCGGTGGCGGACGCGGTCAGCCCGGACCGGCCGGTGCACCTGGTCGGCCACGACTGGGGCTCCGTACAGGGCTGGGAATTCGCGACGGTCGCCCGCACCGAGGGCCGGATCGCCTCCTTCACCTCGATGTCGGGGCCCTCCCTCGACCACTTCGGGCACTGGATCAAGAAGCGGATGGCGCGGCCGACCCCGCGCGCGGCGGCGCAGCTCCTCGGCCAGGGCGCCAAGTCCTGGTACGTCTACATGCTGCACACCCCCGTGCTGCCGGAGCTCGCCTGGCGCGGACCGCTCGGCAAGCGGTGGCCCGCGATGCTCCAGCGCATCGAGAAGGTTCCGGCCGGCTCCTACCCGACGGCCTCGCTGCCCTCGGACGCGGCGAACGGCGCCTGGCTGTACCGCGACAACGTGCGGCCGCGGCTGCGCCGGCCGCGCCCCGACGCGTACGCCCACGTACCGGTGCAGCTGATCACCCCGACCGGGGACGCCTTCCTGTCCGAGCGGCTCTACGACGGTCTGGAGCAGTGGGCGCCGGACCTGCTGCGCAGGACCCTGCCCGCCAAGCACTGGGTGCCCCGGACCCGGCCCGACCAGCTGGCCGCCTGGATCACCGAGTTCGTCACCGACCGGGAGGACCCCGCGACGCGGGCGCCCGAGCAGAAGGCCCCCGGCAAGTACGCCGACCGATTCGGGGGCCAGCTGGTCCTGGTCACCGGCGCGGCCAGTGGCATCGGCCGGGCCACCGCCTTCGCCTTCGCCGAGGCCGGGGCCCGGGTGGTGGCCGTCGACCGCGACGCCGAAGGCGCGGCGCGCACCGCCGACATGGCCCGGCTCGTCGGCGCCGCCGAGGCCTGGGCCGAGTGCGTGGACGTCAGCGACGAGCAGGCGATGGAGAAGCTCGCGGCGAAGGTCGCCGCCGAGTACGGAATCGTCGACGTCCTGGTCAACAACGCCGGGATCGGCCTGTCCGGGTCCTTCCTCGACACCACCACCGAGGACTGGAAGAAAGTCCTGGACGTCAACCTCTGGGGCGTCATCCACGGCTGCCGGATCTTCGGCAAGCAGATGGCCGAGCGCGGCCAGGGCGGGCACATCGTCAACACCGCTTCCGCCGCCGCCTACCTGCCCTCCAGGACCCTGCCCGCCTACAGCACCTCGAAGGCGGCCGTGCTGATGCTGTCGGAGTGCCTGCGCGCCGAGCTGGCCTCCCAGTCGATCGGCGTCTCCGCGATCTGCCCGGGCATCGTCAATACCAACATCACTGCGACCTCGCGCTTCGCCGGCGTGGACGAGGCCGAGGAGAAGCGCCGTCAGGAACGCTCCTCGCGGCTGTACGGGCTGCGCAACTTCCCGCCGGAGAAGGTCGCCGAGGCGATCCTGCGGGCCGTGGTGCGCAACGAGGCCGTCGTGCCCGTGACCGTGGAGTCCAAGGGCGCCCTGTGGATGTCCCGCTTCGCCCCGCGCGCGCTGCGGCGCATCGCGAGGCTGGAGCCGAAACTGTGAGCGGGGCCGCGCACCGGTTCGGCGAGCAGCCGACCGGTCCGCACCCGATCAACCCGCGCCGGGTGGCCTTCGACTGGGCGGGCACCCCACTGCACTGGATACCGGACGAGCCCACGGCCACCCACGTCATCAACGTGCTGCACCTGCTGCTGCCCGCCGGGGAGCGGTGGTTCGTGAAGGTTCTCAAGGAGGGCCTGCCCCTGGTCACCGACCCCGAGCTGCGCAGTGACGTCAAGGGGTTCATGGGCCAGGAGGCCACGCACAGCGTGCAGCACTCCTACGTACTGGACCACCTCGCCGAGCAGCGGCTGCCGACGGAGGCGTACACACGGCACGTGGACTTCCTCTTCGAGAAACTGCTCGGAGAGGCACCGCCGTTCGGGGTACCCGTCACGGCCCAGGAGTGGCTGCGCTTCCGATTGGCCGTGGTGGCCGCGATCGAGCAGTTCACGGCGGTGCTCGGGGACTGGGTGCTGCGTGCCGAGGGGCTCGACCGGGCCGGGGCGGACGAGATCATGCTGGATCTGCTGCGCTGGCACGGCGCGGAGGAGGTGGAGCACCGCTCCGTCGCCTTCGACATGTACCAGCACTGCGGGGGAGCGGGTCTGCCCCGCTACGTGCGGCGCGTCGAGGGCATGGTCGTGGTCGCGCCCGTACTGGCATGGCTGTGGGTGTGGGGGGCTTCGTACCTCATACGCAACGACCCCGAACTGGGCGGTCGGCTGCGCTACTCGCTCCGTGGGCACAACCACGCGGTGGCCAAGGGACTGCTGCCCACGTGGAGAGAGCTCGCCGCGGCCATACCCCGCTACTTCCGGCGGTCGTACCATCCCTCGCAGGAGGGCTCGCTGCGCAGGGCGGTCGAGTACCTTGCGGCTTCACCTGCCGCCCGCGCCGCGGCGGGCGCGGTCGGCCGAGCCGCGATGTCGTAGGGAGCCGGGATTGACCGATCAGGCGGTAGCCGAGTACCGGATCGAGGATCTGGCGCACCACAGCGGGGCGACGGTGCGCACGATCCGGGCGTACCAGGACCGTGGTCTGCTGCCGAAGCCGGAGCGGCGGGGCCGTTCCAACGTCTACCGGGACACGCATCTGGCGCGGCTGCGCCAGATCGCGGACCTGCTGGACCGCGGCTACACCCTGGCCTCCATCAAGGAGCTGCTGGAGGCCTGGGACGCGGGCCGCGGTCTGGGCGGCGTACTGGGGCTGGTCGCCGAGGTGCACGGGCCGTGGACCGACGAGGAGGCGGCCCGGATCAGCCGGGAGGAGCTGAACGAACGGTTCGGCGGCCGGCCCGACGACGACGCGGTGCACGAGGCGTGCGAGCTCGGGGTACTGGAGCGGATCCCGGGGCGCCCGGACCAGTTCCTGGTGCCCTCCCCGCAGGAGCTGGCGGTGGCCGCCGAGCTGTACGCGGCCGGGGTGCCGCTGCCGGCGATCACCGGGCACCTGCGGGAGCTGCGCGGCCAGGTGGAACACATCGCCTCGCGGTTCCTGGAGTTCACCACCGAGCACGTCTTCGCGCGGTACCTCGGGCAGGTGCCGCCGACGGACGCGGACGCGGCCGAGGCGGCGACGATGGTCCGGCGGCTGCGGCCGCTGGCCCAGCAGACCGTGGACGCGGAGCTGGCACGGGCAATGCGCCTGTTCGCGACCCGGCACCTGCAGCGGCACCTGGGGACTGCCGGCGTACCGGGACCGACGGGGCCCTCGCCGGTGGCGCTGCCGGCCGGGACCGTACGGGCGGTGCAGGAGCTGGTGGGCGCCGACCATGTGGCGGAGTTCGTACGGGCGGCGACGGAGCGGGAACTCCAGGCCCGGACGATGAACGATCTGGCGCGCCGGAGCGAACGGTGACCCTGGCGAGGGTGGTTACGGCGGGTCGGGGTTAGTCCACAGGTTCCACAGAGCGGATCACGCGTTTTGCCACCAAAACCCTCCCAAAGGGCTGTGGACAACTGCCCCTTTCCTGTGGGCAACTGAGACGTCGTCTCACCCGGTGGTCTCGTATGCCGCCTTCTCGGGACTCGCTCCGTCCGCCGGGCCGGTCTCCGGAAGGACCGCCGGGACGGTGGCCTCGACCGGCTCCGACTCCGGCTCGGGTGCTGGCGCCGGCGCCGGCTTCGCGGTCCGGCCGCCGCCGCGCCCGGTCCCCGTACAGGAGGGCGGCCAGGGCCAGCCCGAGGATCCCGCCGACCAGCTGGGCGCCGACGAACCCGGGCAGCGACTCCGGGGCTATGCCGGTGAAGGAATCGCTGAAGCTGCGCCCGACGGTGCCGGCCGGGTTCGCGAAGGAGCCGGAGGAGGTGAACCAGATCGCGGCCGCGATGTACGCCGCGACCGCCGCCGGGATGAGCCGGGGGCGGCCGATGCGTCCGAGGCCCTGGATCAGCAGGACGAGGCCGGCGGTGGCGACCACCTCGCCGATGAGCAGGTGACCGCCGTCGCGCACCTGGGTGGCGAAGGTGCCCGGGGTCCGGCCGAACATGACGTCCGCGAGGAGGGCGCCGCCGATGGCTCCGACGCTCTGGGCGGCGGCGTAGACGAGCGCCTCGCGTCCACCCAGGCCCTCGCCGCCGATGCGCCGGGACCACCAGGAGGTGAGGGTGACCACCGGGTTGAGGTGGGCTCCGGACAGCGGCCCGAAGAGGGTGATGATCAGCCCGAGGCCGATGGCCGAGGCGAGCGAGTTGGCGATGAGGGCGACGCCGGTGTCGCGGCTGAGCTCGGCGGCTTTGAGCCCGGAGCCGATCACGACGACGAGCAGGCCGGCGGTACCGACCAGCTCGGCAGCAGCGCGGCGTGACAGTGAGGGTTGGGCTGTCATGGTTTCTCCCCCTGAGCAGAAGTGGCAGCGGAAAATATATTCCGCATCTTGGAATGGCGATAGAGGGGGTCCATGCCGCGTCACCCCCGGAAAAATCCCTGCCGCGTGCCCGCTCGACCGGGCACGCTGGAGCCATGGATGAAAGACGCACCGTCAAGGTGTCGAAGTACGTCTCGAAACACCTGCGACACCAGCCGGAACGGATCGGACTGGTGCTCGACCCCCAGGGCTGGGTGGAGATCGACGATCTTCTGCGCGCAGCCGCCGCACACGGCTTCCCCTTCAGCCGGGCCGATCTCGACCACGTCGTCGCCGCCAACGACAAGCAGCGGTTCGCCGTCGACGGCACCCGGATCCGGGCCAACCAGGGGCACACCGTCGCCGTGGACCTGGACCTGCCGGAGGCCGAGCCGCCCGCGTACCTCTACCACGGCACCGTCGCCGCAGCGCTGGACGCGATCCGCGCCGAGGGGCTGCGCCCGATGGCCCGCCACGATGTGCACCTGTCCCCCGACCGGGAGACCGCCACCCGGGTCGGTGCACGACGCGGCCGGCCCGTCGTGCTCAGCGTGGACGCCGCAGCGATGCGGGCGGCCGGGCACGTCTTCCGGGTCAGTGCCAACGGGGTGTGGCTGGTGGACGCCGTCCCGCCGCAGTTCCTCCGCTTCCAGTAGGTCCGGGCCCGCCCAAATTCACGCAGGGATTGTCCGACCATCCCCCTAATCTGTGAACCACTCCGGGATCTGTGAGGGGGGGACCTCGCGATCACCGAACCATCCCTGTATGTACGCGAGGTGACGCCCTATGACGTCCACGTCCCCGTCCACACCCCACAGCTTCCAGGTCGATCTGCGCGGCTTGGTGGACCTCCTCTCCCACCACCTGTACTCCAGCCCGCGCGTCTACGTCCGCGAGCTGCTGCAGAACGCGGTGGACGCGATCACCGCGCGCCACGCCCTCGAACCGGCGGCCGAGGTCCGCATCCGGCTGTCGGCGTCCGGCGGCCGGGTCACGATCGAGGACAGCGGTATCGGTCTGACCGCCGACGAGGCCCACTCCCTCCTCGCGACGATCGGCCGCAGCTCCAAGCGCGCCGGCGGTGGCAGCGATCTCAACGAGCAGGGGCTCGAGGCCACCCGCCAGGAGTTCCTCGGCCAGTTCGGCATCGGACTGCTCGCGTGCTTCGTCGTGGCCCGTCAGATCCGGGTCGTCACCCGCTCCGCCCGCGACCCCCATGCCGCGCCCGTCGAATGGCTGGCCACCGACGACGGTTCGTACACCGTCCGCGAACTGCCCCACGACGCCCGGCCGGAGCCCGGCACCACCGTTGTCCTTGAGGCCCGCCCGGGCGCCGCCGAATGGGCGGTCCCGGCCAAGGTCGAGGAACTGGCCCGCGACTACGGCTCCCTGCTGCCGTACGAGATCATCTTCGACGACGGCGAGGGCGGCGAACCCCGGCCCATCACCGACCGGCCCGCCGTGTGGGACCGGCCCTTCCCCACCCCGGACGCCCGTCGCGTCGCGCTCGCCGGGCACTGCGCCCAGCTCTTCGGCTTCACCCCGCTCGACACCATCGACCTCGACCTGCCGGTCGCCGGCGTGCGCGGAGTGGCGTACGTCCTTCCCGAACCGACCAGCCCCGCCCACCGGGCCGGACATCGCGTCCACCTCAAGGGCATGCTGCTGACCGAGCGGGCCGACAACCTGCTGCCCGACTGGGCGTTCTTCGTCCGCGCCGTCCTCGACACGGACACCCTGCGGCCCACCGCCTCCCGCGAGAACCTGTACGACGACGAGACCCTCGCCGCCGTCCGCGACGCCCTCGGGGCACGCGTGCGCGGCTGGCTGGCCGAGCTCGCGGCGAGCGATCCGGACCGCCTGGCCGCCTTCCTCCAGGTCCACCACCTCGGTGTGAAGTCCATGGCCCGGCACGACCCCGACCTGCTCGGGCTGATGCTGCCGTGGCTGCCGTTCGAGACCAGTGACGGCTCGATGAGCCTCCAGGAGTTCGCGGCCGCCCACACGGACATCCACTTCACCCGCACCGTCGAGGAGTTCCGCCAGATCGCGCCGATCGCCGCGGCCCACGGGCTCGGCGTCATCAACGCCGGGTACACCTACGACGCGGACCTGCTCGCCCTGCTGCCCGCCGTACGGCCGGAACTGAAGGTCACCGAGCTCGACGCCGGGGCCGTCACCGAACGGCTCGACCCGGTGCCGACCTCGGCCGAACTGGCCCTCGCCCCCTTCCTCGCCACCGCACGCACCCGCCTGGAGCCGCAGAGCTGTGACGTGGTGCTGCGCGCCTTCCAGCCCGTCGCCGTGCCCGCGCTCTACCTCGACGACCGCCAGGCCCGCCAGGAACGCGACCGCACCGCCGCGCTGGAGAGCGCCGACTCCCTGTGGAGCGGCATCCTCGGCGCCCTGCGGGGCTCCGCGCCCCGCGCCCGCCTGGTCCTCAACCACAACAACCCGCTCATCCGCCGGATCGCCGCCCTGCCCGACGAGGCACTGACCGGGACCGCCGTCGAATCGCTGTACGGGCAGGCCCTGCTGATGTCCCAGCGGCCGCTGCGCCCCGCCGACTCGACCCTGCTCAACCGGGCCTTCCTCGGACTCCTGGAATGGGCGACCCACTCCACCGACGACCGCGACGCCCAGGAGGGCCAGAAGTGACGACGCTGACGCGCGAGGAGATCGTGCGAGGCCTGGCGGAGAACCGCGAGACTCCGAACGGCGCCGTACGCAACGCGCACGCCGAGGCCCTGGCCGGCGCGGCGGAGACGAGCGGTGACCGGGCCCTCTTCCGTGAGGCTCTGGACAACCTGATCAATTCCTACCTCTACAGCGCCGAGTCCCCGAAGATCCTGGTGCCCTTCGCCCGGCTGCTCCAGGAGTACGACAAGGACCCGGGCGCCTTCTCCGAATGGGAGGCGCACGCGCTGTTCTGGCAGTTCAAGTGGGTGGCCACGGCCATCTCCGACTCCCCCGGGATCCCGCTGGAGTCGGCCACCGGCTGGCTGGACGAGATGGAGCGCCGCTACCGCATCGCCGGCTACAGCGAGCGTCCCGTGCGCGAGGCCGAGATGTGGCTCGCCGACGCCATCGGTGAGGACGAGCGCGCCGAAGGGGCCTTCCGGCGCTGGCTGGCCGCCGATCGCGACAGCATGAGCGACTGCCGGGCCTGCGAGCTCAACGGTCAGGGCCAGTACTCCGCCCTGCACGGCAACGACGCCGAGGCCCTGGAGATCTGGCGGCCGGTGCTCGACGGGGACCTGACCTGCGCCGAGGAGCCCCACCGGCTGCTCGCCACCTCCCTGCTGCCGCTGCTACGGCTCGGCCGGGCCGACGAGGCACGCTCCCACCACCTGCGCGGCTACCGCATGGCCCGCGGCAACGAGAGCCTGCTGCCGTCGGTCGGCAAGCACATCGAGTTCTGCGCGCTCACCGGCAACGAACCGCGCGGCCTGGAGATCCTGGCCGAACACGCCGCCCATGTGGCTCCGCTCGCCAACCTCGACGACCGGCTGGCCTTCCACGGCGGCATCCTCGTCCTGCTGCGCCGCCTGAAGGAACTGGGGCACGGACGGACCCCGGCCGTGCCCTACGAGGGGAGCCCTCGAACCGTCGCCGAGCTGTACGAGGTGCTGTACGCGGGCTGTCTGGACATCACCCGGCAGTTCGACGCGCGCAACGGCACGACCCGGGTCTCGGACCGGTTCCTCGCGCGGGTCGGCCGGCAGCCGCTGATGCACGAGCTGCCGCTCGGTGTGCGCAGTGCGGCACTCCCCCTGACCACCGCTTCCGCCCCCGTTCCCGCGTCCGTTCCCGCTTCCGCCGCCGTTCCCGCTTCCGCCGCCGTTCCCGTTTCCGCTTCCGCGGGGTCCGGGCCGGCCTCGGCACCGGACGGCTTCCCCGAACTGGTGGAGCGGGCCCGCCGTGCCCGGGAGCTGAGCCATCCGGCTGCGGACGCACTGTGGGCCGAGGTGGCCGTACAGGTGGACGCGCAGCCGGAGGTCGATCCCCTGGTCCGCGCCGACGTCGCGGACCAGCGGGCACTGGCCGCCGCACGGAGCGGAGCCCCAGAGGCGGCGCAGCTGCTGAGCGCGGTCCGGGACGACTACCGGGCGCTCGGCCTCGCCGAGCGCGCGGCGCTCGCGGAGCTGCGGCTGGCCGGAGTGGCAGCGCAGTCCGAAGCCGCGCCCGCGGAGGTCCGGGCACTGGTGCACGCCGCGCTGCGGGCCGCCGAGGCACTGGACGCGGCCGAGCCGCTGCGGGCCCGGCGCATCGCGCTCGCGGAACTGTCCGCGATCCGCATCGAGTCGTACCTGCGCTCGGTGGAGACGGCCGAAGCGGAGGACCACCACGGCCATCACGGAGTGCTGGCCGCCGAACTGACCGAGTTCGTCGCCGCCCACGACGGCGTCCTGGCGGACCTGGTGGCGGAGGCCGAGGAGATGCTGGGCCGGGTGGCCCTGGCGCAGGGCGACCCGGAACGGGCCGTGCCACTGCTGGCGGCGTCGGCCGAGCGGGCCATCGCGGCGGGCCGGCCGTGGCAGTCCGTAGATCCGCTGGTGCTGCGGGCCGGGGTGCTGCTGTCGCTGGACCGCCCCGAGGAGGCGGAAGCGGCGGCGCGCTCCGCGCTGGAGCACGCCGCGGAGGTGACCGATGCCGAGGCGCAGGGCGTCGTACGGCTGACCCTCGCTGACATCCTGCTGCGGCAGGACGACGCGGCGGCGGAGACCGCGGAGCACGCGCTGGCGAGCGCCCACTGGTTCGACCGGGCCGGCCTCACGGCCGACAGTGGTGCGCAGGCCCGGCTGCTGCTGGCCCGGGCGTACGCGGGGAACGGCCGCAGCGCCGAGGCCGTGGAGGTCCTGCAGTCGGCCTTGGCCGACCTGCTGGAGCACGGCGACCAGCAGGCGGTGTTCGTACGGGAGTTCCTCGGTGATCTGCTACGCCGGCTGAACGAGCCCCGCCCGGCGGCGGAGCAGTACCTGCTGGCGGCGGAGATCGCCAAGGGGTGGGAGGATCCGCGTCCGCAGGCTGGTCTCGCGCAGTCGGCCGCCGACACCCTGAGCGACGCGGGACTGGCCGTGGAGGCGGTCGCCGCGTACGAGCGGGCCCTGGAGCTGCACCGGCTGACGGGCGATGCCCCGGTAGCCGAGGTACGGGTCCTGCGCTCCCTGGCCTGGCTGGGGCTGCGTGAGGAGGTCACCGCCGCAACGGTGGCGGGGGCCCGGAAGCGGATGGCGGAGGCGGCCGGAGTGCTGGAGGCGGCGCTCACGACGGAACCCGAAGCACCTGGACTGCGCTCCGAACTCGCCCAGACCTGGCACCAGCTGGCGCAGGTACTCGACCGGTACGTCAGCGCGAACGAGCAGTCCGACGAGGAAGAGGACGGGGACAGCACAGGGACAGGGTCTGTCGCCGACGGCGGATCGGAGTCCGCGACCCGGCTGGACGGGGCGGAGGTGGACGCACTGCGTCTGGAGGAGATCGAGCTGTGGGACCGGGCCGCCCGTGGCTACGCGGAACTCGGCCCCGATTACCTGCGGGACCGGTTCCAGTGCCTGAACAACGCGGCCTGGACGGAGCAGGAGCGGGGCGACGCGCAAGCGGGCGCCGCGCGCGTCTCCGTGTTGATCGACGAAGTCCGGGCACTGCCCGAGGACGACGTGCCCGACTGGGTCCTGCCGTCCGCGGAGCGTCTGCTCGCCCAGTTGAACGAAGGGGAGTAGCAACCGTTGCCGGCGTCGCCGCTCCCACGGAGGAGCGGCGACGGCCGGTGAAGCGGGCGACCGGTGGATCAGCTGTCGAGCTGAGCCAGGGCTTCGGCGGCGATCTTCTCGAACACGGCCTCGTCGGAAGCGAAGTCGGAGTCCGGGATCGGCGCGTGGATCACCAGCTCCGTGAAGCCCAGCTCGCGGTGCCGGCCGGCGAAGTCGACGAACGCATCCACCGACGCCAGCACGGTGTTGGCCTCGGGGGTGAAGCCGGTCAGGAGGATCTTCTCCACGGACTCGGGATCCCGCCCGATTTCCAGGAAGGCCTTGCCGAGTCGCTCGAGTTGCCCGCGCAGGGCCTCCCGCGACTGCTCGGGCGTGCCCTCCTCGAAGAGCTTCGGGTCGCCGGTGGTCACCCAGGCCTGGCCGTGTCGGGCGGCGAGCCGCATGCCGCGCGGCCCGTTCGCCGCGACGGCGAACGGCAGCCGCGGCCGCTGCACGCAGCCGGGGATGTTGCGGGCCTCCTCGGCGGAGTAGAAGGTGCCCTCGTGGCTCACCGAGCTCTCGGTCAGTAGCTGGTCCAGCAGCGGCACGAACTCGGCGAGGCGGTCGGCGCGCTCACGCGGGGACCAGGCCTCCTGGCCCAGCGCTGTCGCGTCGAATCCATTGCCGCCGGCGCCGATGCCCAGGGTGATCCGTCCGCCGGAGATGTCGTCCAGGCTGATGAGGTCCTTGGCGAGGGTCACCGGGTGACGGAAGTTCGGCGAGGTGACGAGGGTGCCCAGGCGCATCCGCTCGGTGGCGGTGGCCGCCGCGGTCAGCGTGGGTACCGCACCGAACCAGGGGCCGTCGCGGAACGTCCGCCAGGACAGGTGGTCATAGGTGTAAGCGGTGTGGAATCCGAGCTGCTCAGCCCGGAGCCACTGATCGCGGCCTCCCTCGTGCCATCGACGTACCGGAAGGATCACCGTGCTCAGACGCAGACTCATGCTCCGAGCCTACGGCGAGCCGATGTTTCACGTGAAACACGGTGTTTCACGTGAAACATCGCCCGAGGTGACAGCCCTCCCTCCCATGGTCGGGACGCCACCGGCCATGGGCGAAGATGGAGCCGTGACCTCGGCTCCCCAGCGCCCGGACGGGCCAACCCCCACGCCCCGGCTCATCGCCACCGACCTCGACGGCACCCTGCTGCGCGACGACAAGTCCGTCTCGCCCCGCACCGTCGCCGCGCTCGCCGCTGCCGAGGAGGCCGGGATCGAGGTCTTCTTCGTCACCGGCCGCCCGGCCCGCTGGATGGATGTGGTCAGCGACCATGTCCACGGCCACGGCCTCGCGATCTGCGCGAATGGCGCGGCGGTGGTGGATCTGCACGCCGGACGGGAATTCGTCCAGGTCAGGGCCCTCCCGCGGGTGGCCGCACTCGCCGTCGTCGATTCCCTGCGGGCTGCCGCCCCCGGTACTTCCTTCGCGGTCGAGCTGACCACCGGCATCAACTACGAACCCGCCTACCCGCCCTTCTTCAAGGACCCGGGCGCCAGAGTCGCCACCGCCGAGAAGCTGCTCCACGAGGACACGGACGAAGACGCCGCGCCCGTGCTCAAGCTCCTGGCCCACCACGCCGAGCTGGCCCCGGACGAGTTCCTGGCACTGGCACGCTCCGCCGCGGGCGAGCACGCGTCGATCACCCGCTCCAGTCCCACCTCCCTCTTGGAAGTCAGCGGACGGGGCGTGTCCAAGGCCAGCACCCTGGCCCTGTGCTGCGCCGAGCGGGGCATTTCCCCCGCCGAGGTCGTCGCCTTCGGGGACATGCCGAACGACGTGGAAATGCTCAGCTGGGCGGGCACCTCGTACGCGATGGGCAATGCCCACCCCGATGTGATCGCGGCGGCGTCCGGCAGTACGGTCGCCAACAACGAGGACGGGGTCGCCCTCGTCATCGAGCGCATCCTGGCCGAACGGACCGCGCAGCAGCAGGCCTGAGAACCTGCCGGCGGGCCTGATCAGGCCTGGCCGGCGGACCGGCTCAGGCCTGGCCGGCAGGCTGGAGCGGGGCCTCCCACACCACGGTGGTCCCGCCGCCGCCCTCCCCGATGCCGGGGCCGTACGAACTCGAACCGCCCAGCGACTCGGCCCGGCGGCGCAGGTTGCGCAGTCCACTGCGGCGGCCGCCCTCGGCGATGCCCACCCCGTCGTCGGCGACCTCCAGCCGGACCCCGGGACGGCCGTCCGCGAGCGTGACGGTCGCGTCGAGCACCACCTCGATCCGGGTCGCCTCGGCGTGGCGGAAGGCGTTGGACAGGGCCTCCCGGAGTGCGGCGATCAGGTTCTTGCCGACCAGCTCGCCGACGACCGCGTCGATCGGCCCGAGGAAGCGGTGCGCAGGCTTGAACCCCAGCGGCACGGCAGCCATGTTGATCTCCCGCAGCACCCGGGTGCGCAGCCCGGACGGGGCCTCCGCGGGGCCCTGCTGGAGGGCGAAGATCGCGGTGCGGATCTCCTGGATCGTCACGTCCAGTTCGTCCACGGCCTTGCCCACGCCGTCGCGCACCTCGGGGACGACGGACCGGCGTTGGGCGCCCTCCAGCATCATCCCGGTGGCGAAGAGCCGCTGGATGACCAGGTCGTGGAGGTCGCGGGCGATCCGGTCGCGGTCCTCGAACACCGCCAGCCGTTCGCGGTCGCGCTGTGCCTCGGCCATCATCAGGGCGAGCGCCGCCTGGGAGGCGAACTGCGTGGCCAGTGTCCGCTCGGCCTCGGTGAAGGGCCGCCCGCCGCGGGCCCGGGGGGTGACCAGTGCGCCCAGGACCCGCCCGCCGCTCTGCAGGGGCACCAGCATGCAGGGGCCGTACTGGCTGGTGAGCTTGCTGATCATGCGGGGGTCGGCCGCCGCGTCGTCCACGAAGACCGGCTCGCCCTCCAGCAGCCGTTCCACCACCGGGCTCTCGGCCGGGAGCACCACACCCAGCGAGCTGGCCGGGTTGTCGGTGGAGACGGCGACGATCTCCATGCCGCCCTCCTCGGCCGGCAGCATCACGATCCCGGCGGCGGAGTCGGCCAGCCGGCGGGCCTGTTCGGCCACCACCGCGAGGGCGTCGTCGGCGTCCCCGCCGGAGAGGAGGGCGGTGGTGACGGCGACCGAGCCGTCGATCCACCGCTCGCGCTGGGTGGCGGCCTCGTACAGCCGGGCGTTTCCGATGGCGATGCCGGCCTCGGTGGCCAGCACCCGGACCATGTGGAGGTCGTAGTCGTTGAACTCGCCGCCGCCGTTCTTCTCGGCGAGGTAGAGATTGCCGAAGATCTCTCCCTGCACCCGGATCGGCACGCCGAGGAAGGTCTTCATGGGCGGGTGGTGCGGGGGGAACCCCGCCGAGCGGGGGTCCTTCGTCAGATCGGCCAGCCGCACCGTGTCGGAGTGCGCGATCAGCGCTCCGAGCAGTCCCCGCTTCCCGTCGGGGCGGTGTCCGATCTTCCGGGCATCAGCGGAGCTGATCCCGTGCGTGACGAAGTCCGAGAGCCCTCGGCCCTCGGTGTCGACGACGCCGATCGCCGCGTAGCGGGCATCCGCGAGCTCGGCCGCGGTCTCACAGATCCGGTCCAGCGTGGAGTGCAGTTCGAGACCGGTCCCGACGGACCTCATGGCCTCCAGCAGCTGCGGGACACGGGCCGTGAGCTCGGTGGACAGGCCGTGCAGGCTCCTGGTGGCCTGCGTGGCGGCCACCAGCGGGTCCGGTTGTCCGGCCGTTTCCGACGACGGATCCGGCGAGGGTTCCGCCGATGGACCCGGCGAGGGATCCGGCGATTCCTGCGGCTGCTGCGCTGACATGGTCCTGAGAGTAGTTAGTCCCTATTGGCGGCGAAAGTTGGCCAAAGTCCCGTCCGTTGCCCTTTCGCGCTCCAGCAGCCGCCTCAGCGGTCCTTCGGAGACGGCCAGCTCCGCGTACGGGCCGCGCTGAACGACCTCGCCGCGGTCCAGCACGAGGACCTCGTCGACCGCCTCCAGGCCGGCCAGCCGGTGCGTGATCAGCACGGTGGTCCGGCCCTCGGTCGCGGCCAGCAGGTCCGCCGTCAGGGCGTCCGCCGTGGCCAGGTCCAGATGCTCCGCCGGCTCGTCCAGCACCAGTACGGGGAAGTCCGCGAGCAGCGCCCGCGCCAGCGCCAGCCGCTGGCGCTGGCCACCCGAGATCCGCTCACCGTGCTCGCCGACCAGCGTGTCCAGCCCGTCCGGGAGCCCGTCGGCCCATTCCAGCAGCCGGGCCGCGGCCAGGGCTTCGCGCAACTGCTCCTCGCTCGCCCCGGTCCGGGCCAGGCGCAGGTTCTCCCGTACCGAGCTGTCGAAGATATGGGCGTCCTGGGCGCACAGGCCCACGAAGGCGCGTACGTCGTCGCCGTCGAGGGTGCGCGCGTCGCTTCCGCCCAGGCTGTATGTGCCCTCGGCCGGATCCAGGAACCGCAGGAGGACCTGCGCCAGGGTGGTCTTGCCCGAGCCCGAGGGTCCGACGACGGCGATGCGGCGGCCGGCCTCCAGGGTCAGGTTCATGTCCCGCAGCGCGGCACGTTCCTGGCCCGGGTGGCGGGCGGTGAGTCCCGTCAGCCGCAGCGGGAACGGCGTGACGGGGGACGCGGCTGCCTGCTCGGGCTCGACGACCGGGACCGGCGCGTCGATGACCTCGTAGACCCGCTCCGCGCTGCGGCGCACCCGCTGGCGGTACTGGACGGCGAGCGGAAGTCCGTTCACCGCCTCGAAGGCGGCCAGCGGCGTCAGGACCGCGACGGCCATGGCCACCCCGGAAAGCCGTCCGTCGTGGACGGCGCCGGCAGCGACGGCCGCCGCGGCCACCACGGTGAGCCCGCACACCAGGGCCGACAGGCCACTGCCCAGTCCGGCCGCGGCCGAGCCCCTGGCGGCGATCCGGGTCAGCAGGCCATCACTCTCCCGCGCCCGTCCCTTGCGGTCCTCCAGAGCGCCGGCCACCGTCAGCTCCGCGGTGCCCGTGAGCAGATCGGCCACCCGGGTGGCGAGCTCGCCCCGGGCGGGCGCGAGCCTGCGCTCGGCGCGCCGGGCACAGGCTCCGCTCACCAGCGGTACCCCGATACCGGCGGCGAGCAGTCCGCCGGCGAGCACGGCTCCGGCCTCGGGCAGCAGCCAGGTGGTGAAGGCGACCGAGCCCGTTCCGACGAGCACGGCGGTGCCGACGGGCAGCAGCCAGCGCAGCCAGTAGTCCTGGAGCGCGTCGGCGTCGGCCACCAGCCGGGCCAGCAGGTCCCCGCGCCGGTGCTCGCGCAGTCCGGCGGGCGCGATGCGCTCCAGTCGGCGGTACACGGAGACCCGCAGGTCGGCGAGCATGCGCAGCACGGCATCGTGGGAGACGAGCCGCTCGGCGTACCGGAAGACGGCGCGGCCCATGCCGAAGGCCCGGGTGGCCGTGACGGCCACCATCAGGTAGAGAACGGGCGGCTGTTCCGAGGCGCGTGAGATCAGCCAGCCCGACACGGCCATCAGGCCGACGCTGCATCCGACGGCCAGCGCCCCGAGCAACAGCCCGAGCCGGAACCTTCCTTGCCAGGCCCGCGCGACGGCCCGCACCCGGCGCAGCGGGTCGTCCGCCGCGGCGGAGCCGGCAGCTCCCGCACCGGCCGGGCCCGATCCCGCCCCGCCTCCGGGCCGCACCCGCTCGGGAGCGGTACCGAGGATCCACTCGCCGGCATCCGGAACACGCTCACCGGCCGTATCGGGGGACAGGAGCCCGGCGCCGACCGCGGAGGCGCCGCGGCGGGGGAGTGGCCGCCCGGCCGACGTCCCCGAGGACGCCCCGGGGCCGTCGCCGGCAGCCAGCGACACCACGCGGTCCGCGACGGCGAGCAGCGCCGGCCGGTGCACGACCAGCAGGACGGTCCGCCCCACGGAAAGCCGCCGGACCGCATCCACGATCCCTGCCTCGGTCTCGCCGTCGAGAGCCGCGGTCGGCTCGTCCAGCAGCAGCACGGGCCGGTCCGCCAGGAACGCGCGCGCCAGGGCCAGCCGCTGCCGCTGTCCGGCGGACAGTCCCACACCGCCCTCGCCCAGCGGGGTCTGCGCCCCGTTCGGCAGGGCGCTGACGAACTCCCAGGCTCCGGCGTCCTTCAACGCCGCGGCCACATCGGCGTCGGACGCGTCCGTGCGGGCCAACCGGACGTTCTCGGCGATCGTCCCGGCGAACAGGTGCGGGCGCTGGGGCACCCAGGCGATCCGGTCCCGCCAGTGCTCCTGCGACAGCTCGGCCAGATCCACCCCCGCGACCCGTACCCGCCCGGTGGTCGGCGTCACGAACCCCAGCAGTACCTGGAGCAGAGTCGACTTGCCCGCTCCGCTCGGGCCCGTGAGGGCCACGCACTCCCCCGGCCCGACCGTCAGGGAGACGGGCCCCGGGGAGTCCTCGCCCCGGCCCTCGTAGCGGACGGCGATCTCCTCGATCTCGATCCGCAGGGGTACGCCGGCCGGCAGCTCGGCCGTACCGGCCGGGCCGGTGGCGGGGGTCTCCAGGACCTCGAAGATCTCCTCGGCAGCCGCCAGCCCTTCCGCGGCTGCGTGGTACTGGGCGCCGACCTGGCGCAGCGGCAGGTACGCCTCGGGCGCCAGGATCAGGATGACCAGGCCGGTGTACAGGTCCAGTTCGCCGTGGACCAGCCGCATGCCGATCGTCACGGCCACCAGGGCCACCGACAGGGTCGCCAGCAGCTCCAGCGCGAAGGAGGAGAGGAAGGCGATGCGCAGCGTGCGCATCGTCGCGCGCCGGTAGTCGTCGGTGATCTTGCGGATGGACTCGGCCTGGGCCTTGGCCCGGCCGAAGACCTTCAGGGTGGGAAGACCGGCCACCACGTCGAGGAAGTGCCCCGACAGCCGGGACAGCAACCGCCACTGGCGGTCCATCCGGGACTGGGTGGCCATACCGATGAGGATCATGAACACCGGGATCAGCGGCAGCGTCACCACGATGATGGCCGCCGAGACCCAGTCCTCGGTGACGATACGGGCGAGCACCGCCACCGGCACGACCACTGCCAGCCCCAGCTGGGGCAGGTAGCGGGAGAAGTAGTCGTCGAGCGCGTCCACCCCGCGGGTGGCCAGTGACACCAGTGATCCGGTCCGCTGCCCGGTCAGCCACCCGGGTCCGAGCTCCGCGGCCCGCTCCAGCAGCCTGCCCCGCAGCTCGGACTTGACCGCCGCGCCGGCCCGGTGCGCGGCCAGTTCCGTCAGCCAGGCGACCAATCCGCGCCCGAGCGCCACGGCCGCGAGCAGCAGCAGTGGCGTGCGGAGCGCCGGGCCGTCGAGCCCCCGCTCGAAGGCTCCGACCACGATCTCGGCGATCAGCATCGCCTGACCGACGACCAGCCCCGCCCCGGCAAGACCCAGGGCCACCACCGCCCCCAGGAAGAGGCGGGTGGACCGGGCGTACCGGAGCAGGCGCGGGTCGATCGGTTTCACGTGAAACATCCCCTCGGGGAGGTCAGCCGGACAGGCGGGTCATGCGTCGCGAGAGGACTCAGTGCACGTCGACGATGTGCTGCGTCCCGATCCGCTTGCGGAACACCCAGTACGTCCAGCCCTGGTAGAGCAGGACGAGCGGGGTGGCCACGGCCGCACACCAGGTCATGATCTTCAGGGTGTAAGGGCTGGACGAGGCGTTGGTGACCGTGAGGTTCCAGGCGTCGTTCAGCGAGGACGGCATGACGTTCGGGAAGAGCGTGAGGAAGAGCATCGCGACGGCCGCCGCGATGGTGACCCCGGAGAGTGCGAACGACCAGCCCTCGCGCCCGGCCAGGTTGAAGCCGAGTGCCGCCACCAGCGCCAGCACCGCGACGACCATCGCGATCAGGCTCGTGCCGTCGCCGCGCGAGACCTGGGTCCAGATCAGGAAGACCAGGGCCAGGACGGCGGTGACGACACCCAGCCGGGTCGCCAGCTTCCGCGAGCGGTCCCGGATGTCACCGACGGTCTTGAGCGAGGTGAAGACCGCGCCGTGGAAGGTGAACAGGGTGAGGGTGACCAGTCCGCCGAGGATCGAGTAGACGTTCAGCAGGTCGAGGAAGCTGCCGACGTACTCCATGTTCTCGTCGATCTTGACGCCGCGCACGATGTTGGCGAAGGCGACACCCCACAGGAACGCGGGGATCAGCGAGGTCCAGAAGATCGCGTGTTCCCAGTTGGTCTGCCAGCGGTCCTCGGAGCGCTTGTGGCGGTACTCGAAGGCGACGCCACGAATGATGAGGCAGACCAGGATGATCAGCAGCGGCAGGTAGAAGCCCGAGAAGAGGGTGGCGTACCACTCGGGGAAGGCGGCGAAGGTGGCTCCGCCCGCGGTGAGCAGCCAGACCTCGTTGCCGTCCCACACGGGCCCGATCGTGTTGATCAGGACCCGCTTCTCCGTACGGTCGCGGGCGAGCAGCTTGGTGAGTACGCCGACTCCGAAGTCGAAGCCCTCCAGGAAGAAGTAGCCGGTCCACAGGACGGCGATGAGTACGAACCAGACATCGTGGAGTTGCATGGTGTGCGCTCCTCGGCCTCAGTACGAGAAGGCCATCGGCCGGTCGGGGTTCTTGTCGTCCCCGCCGATCTTGGTGGGCGGGTTCAGGTCTGCCTCGGTGAGTTCGGGCGGTCCGGCCTTGACGTACTTGACGAGGAGCTTGACCTCGATCACGGCCAGCACGGCGTACAGCAGCGTGAAGCCGATCATCGAGGTGAGCACCTCCGCCTGTGAGACGTGCGGCGAGACCGCGTCCCGGGTGCGCAGGACCCCGTAGACCACCCAGGGCTGGCGGCCCATCTCGGTGAAGATCCAGCCCCAGGAGTTGGCGATCAGCGGGAAGCCCATCGTCCAGAGCGCGACGATCCAGTACAGGTTGGTGAACTTCCGGCTCAGCGGCTTCTTGAAGAGCACCAGGTGCGGGACCTCGTCCTCCCCGGTGCGCAGCTGCGCGGGCAGCAGGAACCGCTTGCGGGTCAGCCACAGCCCCAGTGCCCCGACACCGACGGAGGCCATGCCGAAGCCGATCATCCAGCGGAAGCCCCAGTAGGCGACCGGGATATTGGGCCGGTAGTCGCCGGGACCGTACTTCTCCTGCTCGGCCTTGTTCACGTCGTTGATGCCGGGGACGAAGGAGGTGAAGTCGTCGTTGGCCAGGAACGAGAGCAGGCCGGGAATCTCTATGGCCACCTTGTTGTGGCCCTTGTCGACGTCGCCGTAGGCGAATACGGAGAAGGGCGCGGGCGCCTCGCCGTCCCACAGCGCTTCCGCGGCGGCCATCTTCATGGGCTGCTGCTTGTACATCACCTTGCCGAGCAGGTCACCGCTGATCGCCGTGCCCATGCCGGCAATGATCATGACGATCAGGCCGAGTCGCAGCGAGCTCCGCATCACGGGGACGTGCTTCTTGCGCGCCAGGTGGTAGGCGGAGATCCCCGCCATGAACGCGCCGCCGACCAGGAAGGCGGCCGTGATGGTGTGGAAGAACTGGGTGAGCGCGGTGTTCTGGGTCAGGACGAGCCAGAAGTCGGTGAGCTCGGCGCGGCCCCGCTCCTCGTTGATCCGGTACCCGACCGGGTGCTGCATCCAGGAATTGGCCGCCAGGATGAAATAGGCGGACAGGACGGTGCCGATGGACACCATCCAGATGCAGGCGAGGTGGATCTTCTTCGGCAGCTTGTCCCAGCCGAAGATCCACAGGCCGATGAAGGTCGACTCGAAGAAGAAGGCGATCAGCGCCTCGAAGGCGAGGGGAGCCCCGAAGATGTCGCCGACGAATCGCGAGTAGTCGGACCAGTTCATGCCGAACTGGAACTCCTGGACGATGCCGGTGACGACACCCATCGCGATATTGATCAAGAAAAGCTTGCCCCAGAACTTCGTGGCCCTGAGGTACTTCTCCTTCTCAGTGCGCACCCATGCCGTCTGCAAGCCGGCCGTGAGCGCGGCGAGCGAGATCGTCAAAGGCACGAAGAGGAAGTGATAGACGGTGGTGATGCCGAACTGCCATCGCGCCAGAGTCTCCGGCGCCAAAGCTAGGTCCACGTCCTCGTCTCCTTCGGGTCGCCGTGGTCACAGCCGCAGTTTGCCTGCCGTGTCCCACGCAATACGGGAGTAAGTAGGACACGCTTGTGAACGCGTTCACATTCACAAGCATTATGTCGTACCACTCTCGGCCACCTTCGGGCGGGGTACCCCTCTAGCCAATCGATTCAACAGATTGTTGAATGCGGCTCATGCAGATACGAATCTCGTGGCCCGCGGGCCAGCTCACCGCAACCCTCGAAGAGACCCCGACCAGCAAGGCGCTGGCCGAGGCCCTTCCGATTTCCGCCTCCGCCAACACCTGGGGCGAGGAGGTCTACTTCGACACCGGCGTCTCCGTCGCCCTGGAGGACGACGCACGGCAGGTCGTCGATCCGGGCACGGTCGCGTTCTGGACCGAGGGCGACGCTCTGGCGCTGCCCTACGGCCCCACTCCCATCTCACGCGGGGGCGAGAGCCGCCTGGCGAGCCCGTGCAACGTACTGGGCTCCTTCGACGGCGACCCCCGCCTGCTGTCCACCGTCCGCGACGGCGATCCCGTCCGCGTGGAACTCGCCTGAGCCTGCGAAACGGTCCGGCCGGCAGGACATACCCGGCGGCCACAGCGGCCACAACGGCTCCGAAACCGCCCGGAGCCACCGGAGCTGCCGCAGCTGCCGCAGCTGCCAGAGCTGCCAGAGCTGCTAGAGCTCCTTGAAGAACGCCTCCGCCGTGTGCAGGAAGAGGTCGTTCGCCTCGGTCTCACCGATCGTGACCCGCAGGCCCTCGCCCGCGAAGGGCCGGACCACCACACCGGCCTTCTCGCAGGCCTGCGCGAACTCGGCGGTCCGCTCCCCCAGCCGCATCCACACGAAGTTCGCCTGCGTGTCCGGCACCGTCCAGCCCTGGGCGACCAGCGTCTCGTGGACCCGCGTGCGCTCGCTCACCAGCGCCCCGACGCGGCCCATCAGCTCGTCCTCGGCTCGCAGCGAGGCCACCGCCGCGTCCTGCGCGAGCTGGCTGACACCGAAGGGCATCGCCGTCTTGCGCAGGGCCGCCGCCACCGGCTCGTGGGCCACCGCGAAGCCGACCCGCAGACCGGCGAGCCCGTACGCCTTGGAGAAGGTGCGCAGCACGGCGACGTTCGGGCGCCGGCGGTAGAGCTCGATGCCGTCCGGTACGTCCGTGTCGCGGACGAACTCGCGGTAGGCCTCGTCCAGGACCACCAGGACGTCCGAGGGCACCTGGTCCAGGAAGCGCTCCAGCTCGGCGCGGCGCACGGCCGTGCCGGTGGGGTTGTTCGGGTTGCAGACGAAGATCAGCCGGGTCCGGTCGGTGATCGCGGCGGCCATCGCGTCGAGGTCGTGCACGTCGCCGTCGGTCAGCGGAACCTGCACGGAGGTCGCGCCCGCGATCTGCGTGAGGATCGGGTACGCCTCGAAGGAGCGCCAGGCGTAGATCACCTCGTCGCCGGGGCCGGCCGTCGCCTGGATCAGCGACTGGGCCACACCGACCGAGCCGGTGCCCGTGGCGATGTGCTCGACCGGCACTCCGAAGCGCTCCGCGAGCTCGTTCACAAGGCCGGTGCAGGCCATGTCGGGGTACCGGTTGAAGTTCCCGGCGGCCGCGACCGCGGTCTCCAGCACGCCCGACAGCGGCGGGTACGGGTTCTCGTTCGAGGACAGCTTGTACGCGACCGGCCCTCCGGCAGCAGCCGGCTTGCCGGGCTTGTATGTCGGAATGCCGTCCAGCTCGGCGCGCAGCTTCGGGCTCTTCTCGCTCACCGCAGGTCCTCCTCGACCGTCCCGTACGACGTCGCCGTCGACTCAATACTGCTCACCTTATGAGGATTCCGCCGTTCCGAGAATGGGGGCGCCTGGAATGCGGGGGAGCGCGCGCATATATGCGCGCGCCGGTGGCCTGCGCCGTGGCGCGCATCCCTCGTGCAGGTGAGTTGCGACCGGCCCGAGATCGCATCGTTTTGGCATGCCCGGACCCGACGACAAGCCCCACCCTCACCCTGAGCGACGAAAAGCCTTCATTTCCAAGGTCATTGGGGGTGGCGAACCATGCAGAAACGTGCCTGTCAACGCGTGCATATGCACCCGGACCACCCTCCCCACCGAGCCCTACTATCGGCTCGCCATGACAGCAGCAGGGAAGCATCAGGTGAGCCGGACCGAGACCACCCGGCGGGCCGCCGGCCGACAGGGCCGGGCAGGCATCAGGGACGTGGCCGCCGCGGCGGGCGTCTCCATCACAACCGTCTCCGACGCGCTCAATGGCAAGGGACGGCTGCCCGACGCCACCCGCCGCCACGTTCGCGAGGTGGCCGACCGCCTGGGCTACCGCCCGTCGGCCGCCGCCCGCACCCTCCGTACCGGCAAGTCCGGCCTCATCGGCCTGACCGTGACCACGTACGGGGATGAACCTTTCACCTTCACCGAATTCGCCTACTTCGCCGAGATGGCCAGGGCCGCCACCTCCGCCGCGCTCGCCCGCGGCTACGCCCTGGTCATCCTCCCCGCCACCTCCCGCCACGACGTGTGGTCCAACGTCGCCCTCGACGGCACCGTCGTCATCGACCCCTCCGACCACGATCCCGTCGTCACCGAACTGGTCCGCCAAGGCCTGCCCGTGGTCTCCGACGGCCGCCCCGCAGGCTCCCTCCCCGTCACCGCCTGGGTCGACAACGACCACGAGGCCGCCGTACTCGGCCTCCTCGACCACCTCGCCGCCGCCGGCGCCCGCCGGATCGGGCTGCTGACCGGGACCACCACCGACACCTACACCCGGCTCTCCACCACCGCCTACCTGAACTGGTGCGAGCGCGTCGGCCAAGACCCCGTCTACGAGTCCTACCCCGCCCACGACCCCTGCGCGGGCGCCGTGGCCGCCGACCGGCTCCTCGCCCGCCCCGACCGACCCGACGCGGTCTACGGGCTCTTCGACCCCAACGGCACCGATCTGCTCGCCGCCGCCCGGCGCTACGGCCTGCGCGTCCCCGAGGACCTGCTGCTCGTGTGCTGCAGCGAGTCCACCGTCTACGCCAACACCGAACCGCCCATCACCACCCTGTCCCTCAAACCGCGCCGCATCGGCACCGCCGTGGTGCAGCTGCTCATCGACGCGATCGAGGGAGTGGACACCGGGCGACCCGTCGAACAGGTCGTCCCGACCGAGCTCATCATCCGTACGTCGTCGCAGCGCAGGCAGCCACGCACGACCGTCAGCCCGCCCCGTTCTCCGGCACAGGACTGACCGACAGACCGTCCGGTCGGCCTGTCGAAGGGCCGACCGAGGACAGTCCGACCACCGACCAAGGACCGGCCGAGGATTTCAGCAACACCGATATCGGGAGAAAGCGGTAGGAACGATCGGCTCCGCACAGGATTCACCACCCCTGGTGCGTCACAGAGCGCGAGCCGCATTCCTATGATGGGCGCACGACATCACGGACCCTCCTCCTCGGAGGTCAGGAGGGTCCGCAGGTGTACGGCAGCGCGACGGTGGTGGAGGGGTCGATGACTCAGGGGGCCGGTCAGGGACCCGCGATGCGGACGGACACGCTGCGGGACTTCCGGGTTCCAGTCACCGAGCCCGCCCTGCATGCCGTAGCCACCGGGCTGCCCGACGCACCGCCCGTCTACGGCGAGTACCCGGCGTACTACGAGAGCGGCGCCGCGCCCAGCGTGCCGCCGCAGCCGGGCTACCCGCCGCAGGCGCCCGCGCACCAGCCGGCCGCACACCTGCCGGCCGCGCCGCACCCGGCCGCGCCGCAGCCGACCGCACCGCCGCAGTCGGCCGCACCGCAGCCCGCCGCGCCGCAGGCCCCGTACCCGGACGCACACGCCCACGTGCGCCCCGACGTCGAACCGGCGCACGCGATGACCGAGGCCCCCGACGAGGAGGAGCCGGAGGGCTACACGCCGACCTACCGGGACCTGCCCGTCATCGGCCGCGGCGCGCTCGGCGGCCCCGGCGACACCGTCCAGGTCCAGTACGTGCCCCAGGACCAGACCGCCGGCCCCGGCCCGCTCTACGTCGTCGGAGACGTCCACGGCTACCTCGACGAGCTCGTCACCGAACTCCAGGCCCAGGGCCTGATCGACGCCGAGCGCCGCTGGTCCGCCGGCAACGCCCGGCTCTGGTTCCTCGGCGACTTCACCGACCGCGGCCCCGACGGCATCGGCGTCATCGACCTCGTCATGCGGCTGTCCGCCGAGGCCGCCGCCGCCGGCGGCTACTGCAAGGCCCTCATGGGCAACCACGAGTTGCTGCTCATCGGCGCCAAGCGGTTCGGCGACACCCCGGTGGTCTCCGGAGCCGGCACCGCCACCTTCCAGGCCGCCTGGCTCCTCAACGGGGGCCAGCGCACCGACATGGAGCGCCTGCAGGACGTCCACCTCCAGTGGATGTCGCGGCTGGACGCGGCCGTCCTGGAGGAGGGCCACCTGCTGCTGCACTCCGACACCACGGCCTACCTCGACTACGGCGACTCGATCGAGGACGTCAACGACACCATCCACGAGCTCCTCAACCGCGGCGACGCCGACATCACCTGGGACCTCTTCCGGAAGTTCACCAAGCGCTTCGCCTTCCGCGACGAGGGCACCGGCCCGGCGGCCGTCCGCGAACTGCTCGACACCTACGGCGGCAGCCGCGTCGTCCACGGGCACAGCCCGATCCCCTACCTGCTCGGCGAGGTGGGCACGGAGGACGGCGACGAGTCCCGCGGCCCCGAGGCCGTGGACGGCCCGCACGTGTACGCGGAAGGGCTCGCCATCGCCATGGACGGCGGCGTGACAATGGCAGGCAAACTGCTTGTCGTACAACTCCCCCTGAGCGACTGAGAGCTTACGGAGAGGGGTATTTCCGGAAAGCCCCTGTCACGGCGTGGCGTGGGCGCTCTACCATCGCTCTATCCGTAGCAGGCTCTCCTCCGTTTGTGCCGGCGCCCGGGTCTACGCGGGCATACCGGCTTCTACGGAGCATCGGGGGATGCACATGACCAGCGCTCCGCACCTGCTGACCGAAGACCGGCCGGAGTTCGATCGGCTCGTCGACGAGGCGCTGCGCGCCGCGCACGAGCGGCCCGAACTCGCCACGCTCGGCGAACGGCTGAATGCCGAACAGCTGCGCACCATGGCCCAGGGGGCCAGCGCCCTGCTGGCGGCCGCGGCCGCCGCCGAGTACGTCCACTACGTGAAGGTCCGTGAGGAACGGCGTGACGAGGTACTGACCGCGCCCGCCACGACGGCGGACGAGGACGGCGGGCTGGGCAGCGGGGGCGGCGCGGGCATCAGCGCCGTGGTCGCGGTCCTCGCGCCCGTGCTCGCGGGCACCGCCATGCTGATCTTCCTGCTCGTCGGCTACATCCTGAAGATGATCGAGCCCGAACCGGCCTTCGCCGAAACCATGCTGACGGCGGGTTGGCTCTTCGGCGGGCTCACCGCGGCCGCCCTGCTCTTCGCGGTGATCGGACTGCTGGTGACGGCCGTCCGCAACAGCGCGACCGAGGTGGTCGCGGACGAGACCGAGGCGATACCCGACGAGGTCGCCCGGGCCCGGGAGGCCTGGCGGCACGCCCTTCTGGAGCGCGGCATCATGCCCTTCCTGCGGGACGCACTGGCCGACCCGAGTGCGGGCCCGGGCTTTCCCACCCCCCGCACCCCGGCGGCGGGGCGGATCCCCAACCTGGGCTACAGCCGGCCCGACTTCACGAGCCCGGGCTCCCCGTCGGAGACCCCGCGGCCCGGATACACGCCTCCGGACTTCACGAGCCCGGACTTCGGCGGCCCGGAGCACGAACGGGACTGACGCGGAGCGCGGTCACCGCCCGCGCGCCCCGGACAGCGGACGGACCCGCGACTCCCCCCATGGGTCGCGGGTCCGTCCTGTGTCGCTCCCGCGCTCAGTCGGCGAGCGGCAGGTAGACGCGGCTGCCCGAAGCCGCGAACTCGGCGGACTTCTCGGCCATGCCCGCCCGGATCTCCTCGGCCTTCAGGTCGCCACCGTGCTCACGGCGGATGTCCTGCGAGATCTTCATCGAGCAGAACTTCGGGCCGCACATGGAGCAGAAGTGCGCGGTCTTGGCCGGCTCGGCCGGGAGGGTCTCGTCGTGGAACTCGCGGGCCGTGTCCGGGTCGAGGGCCAGGTTGAACTGGTCCTCCCAGCGGAACTCGAACCGCGCGTCGGACAGGGCGTCGTCCCACTCCTGGGCGCCCGGGTGGCCCTTGGCCAGGTCCGCGGCGTGCGCCGCGATCTTGTACGTGATGACGCCGGTCTTGACGTCGTCGCGGTTGGGCAGGCCCAGGTGCTCCTTGGGCGTGACGTAGCAGAGCATCGCGGTGCCCCACCAGGCGATCATCGCGGCGCCGATGCCCGAGGTGATGTGGTCGTACGCGGGCGCGACGTCCGTGGTCAGCGGGCCGAGCGTGTAGAACGGCGCCTCCTCGCAGATCTCCTGCTGGAGGTCGATGTTCTCCTTGATCTTGTGCATCGGGACGTGGCCCGGGCCCTCGATCATCGTCTGGACGTTGTGCCGCTTGGCGATCATGTTCAGCTCGCCCAGCGTCTTCAGCTCGGCGAACTGGGCCGCGTCGTTGGCGTCCGCGATCGAGCCGGGGCGCAGGCCGTCGCCGAGGGAGTACGTGACGTCGTACGTCGCGAGGATCTCGCAGAGCTCCTCGAAGTTCGTGTAGAGGAAGTTCTCCTTGTGGTGCGCCAGGCACCACGCGGCCATGATCGAGCCGCCGCGCGAGACGATGCCGGTCTTGCGACGGGCGGTCAGCGGCACGTAGGGCAGCAGCACGCCGGCGTGGACCGTCATGTAGTCGACGCCCTGCTCGGCCTGCTCGATGACCGTGTCCTTGTAGATCTCCCAGGTCAGGTCCTCGGCGCGGCCGTCGACCTTCTCCAGCGCCTGGTAGAGCGGCACGGTGCCGATCGGGACGGGGGAGTTGCGCAGCACCCACTCGCGGGTGGTGTGGATGTTGCGGCCGGTCGAGAGGTCCATGACCGTGTCGGCGCCCCACTTGGTCGCCCAGGTCATCTTGTCGACCTCCTCCTCGATGGAGGAGGTGACCGCGGAGTTCCCGATGTTGGCGTTGACCTTCACCAGGAAGCGCTTACCGATGATCATCGGCTCGATCTCGGGGTGGTTCACGTTCGCCGGAAGTACCGCGCGACCTGCGGCAATCTCCTCGCGGACGACCTCGGGGGAGACGTTCTCGCGGATCGCGACGTACTCCATCTCCGGGGTGATCTCACCGCGGCGGGCGTACGCGAGCTGCGTGACGGCGGCGCCGCCCCGGCCGCGGCGGGGCTGCCGGGGGCGGCCGGGGAAGACGGCGTCGAGGTTCTTGAGGCCGCCGCGCGGCGAGGTGTGCTTGATGCCGTCGTCCTCGGGGCGCACGGGGCGGCCCGCGTACTCCTCGGTGTCACCGCGGCTGATGATCCAGTTCTCGCGGAGCGGCGCGAGGCCGCGGCGGACGTCGGTCTCGATCTGCGGGTCGGTGTACGGGCCGGACGTGTCGTAGAGCGTCACGTCCTTGCCGTTGGTGAGGTGGACCTGGCGGACCGGCACCCGGAGGTCGGGCCGGGAGCCCGCCAGGTATCCCTTGTGCCAGCCGGGCTGGCGCTCGGTCCCGTCGGCGTCCTGGCTGACGGCAGGCGTGCGTGCATCCTGAATGGTCATGAGACCTGATCTCCCTACGCCGGCATTACCCGGTAACAGGTTCGGCGGTCGACGCAGCCTCTTCCCGTACGCATCCGTGATGCTCGTACGGTGATCAGCGTCCTCTCAGCCCGGTGCTCCGAGCTCCCGCGTTGTGCAAAGGTGCCCCCACGCTAGCGTCATCCATGGCGTGCTGAACAGTGGGCCCCCTCATCTCTTGCGATGATCTGCTGGTGACGCCCTCGCCGCAGCCCCCCACCGAGCCCACAGCCACCCATGGCCACAACGGCCACGACGGCCACGAGCACGACGGCCACGAGCACGGGAGCCCCGGACGGTCCGCCGGACACGCGCCGGGGCAGTCCGGCGGTCATTCAAACGGCCATGCAAACGGTCCTTCCGACGGACACTCCGGCGGACACCCCGACGGACACTCCGGCGGACACCCCGGCGGACACTCCGGCGGTCACGCCTCGGCGGGGCATGCCCACGGCCACGGCCACAGCCACAGCCACGGGCCGGCCGCCCCCGTCTCGAAGCACCTGCGCAAGGTCATCGCCGCCGTCCTGATCCCCTTCGCGGCCGCCGTCTTCATCGGCATGGCGGTGCTGTGGCCGGGCGGCGCCCCCGACCACGAGCGCAGCGGGGTGGGCTTCGACCGGCAGACCCAGCAGGGCGTGGTCACCACGCTCGAACAGGTCGACTGCAAGTCCGTGAACGCCGCCCAGGTACCGACGACCGCGGCCCCCTCCACCCCCTCGGGCCGCCAGGCACAGGCCGAGCAGACCGGCGAGTGCAAGAAGGCCACCGTCGAGGTCACCAGCGGCCCGGACAAGGGCCGCACCTTCGTGGAGATCGTCCAGCCGGGTGCGCCGCGCCAGTTGGAGGACGGCCAGGAGGTGGTGGTGGCGTACGCGCCGGACGCCCCGCGGGACCTCCAGTACTCGGTGATCGACGTCAACCGCAAGCTCCCGATGGCGCTGCTGGCCGGCATCTTCGCGGTCGCGGTCGTCGTCGTCGGGCGGATGCGCGGGCTGTTCGCGCTGATCGCGCTGGTGGTCAGCTTCGGCGTGCTGACCCTCTTCATCCTCCCGGCCATCCTGCAGGGCTCGAACCCGCTGGTGGTCGCGGTGATCGGGGCGAGCGCGATCATGCTGATCGCGCTCTACATGTGCCACGGGCTGACCGCCCGTACCTCGGTGGCCGTTCTCGGCACGCTCGTCTCGCTGCTGCTGATCGGGCTGCTCGGTTCGGGCTTCATCGACTGGGCGTTCCTCAGCGGCAACACCGATGACAACACCGGGCTGATCCACGGGCTGTACCCGGACATCGACATGAGCGGTTTGCTGCTCGCAGGTGTGATCATCGGATCGCTGGGCGTGCTCGACGACGTGACGGTCACCCAGACCTCGGCGGTGTGGGAACTGCGCCAGGCGGACCCCTCGATGGGACCGCGGGCCCTCTACCGGGCGGCCATCAGGATCGGCCGCGACCACATCGCATCGGTGGTCAACACGCTGGTGCTGGCCTACGCGGGTGCCGCGCTGCCCCTGCTCCTGCTGTTCTCCATCGCGAACAGCAGCATGGGTTCGGTGGCCAACAGCGAGCTGGTGGCGGAGGAGATCGTACGGACCCTCGTGGGCTCGATCGGGCTGGTGGCCTCGGTCCCCGTGACCACGGCGCTGGCCGCGCTGGTGGTTTCTGCCGACCGACCGGGATCCCCGGCCGGCGTGCCGGCCACGGGGCCGGTCCGCGGCCGGGGCCGGCGGCGCAAGCGCTGAAGGTCAGCCGGCGTTCTGCTCGTTCTGGTGCGATTCAGCAAGGATCTTGACGAGGGCCTCGTCGAGGTTCTCCTCGAAGTCGCCCAGGTTGCGCTCCTGTCCGAGCGGAACGATCCGGTCGGTGCGGTCGAGGAACGCGACGAGCGGAGCCGCGCTGGCCCGGAACAGGGCCCGGTCGCCGCCGACCTGGAGTCGGATGTGGACGTCGGAAAGATCTTCGGGGTGGGTGGGGGCGATGTGCACATCGCCGTCACCGCATGGCTTGTTGATGCCGTCGAGGAGAAGTTCCCGGCCGAACGCCCAGGTCACGGGCGCATCTCCGGGAAGGTGGAAGGTCAGGCGGACTGCGTAGGGGTCGCGTGCGTCGTACCGGAGTTCCACCGGAATCCGGAACGAGAGCTCCTCGGAAACGAGGAAGCTCATCATGACCTCTGCCTGTACCGACTCGCGCATTGACTACCCCGCTGTAGTTGAAGTGGCCAGGAATGATCCCCCAGGACCCACTTGACAAGAGTGGTGGAAGCGGTAGCAGATCACAAGGAGTGAGTTTTCAGATACTGATAGAGAACGAGAGGGTGCTCAACAGCGCGCCTACTTCACTCCGTAGCCGATCGACTACATAGAGCAATCGGTCTTCTTGGTGGAGGGGTAGAGAAATAGCCATGGTCGCGGCCGTATCGCCGGCCGTAATGGGGATGGCGGCGCAGATGGTGCCCAGGGCATATTCCTGGCGCTCGATCACCGGCTGCATTCGCCCGAGGGTCGCGATCCGGTTTTCCAGGGACCGCAGATCCCGCACCGTATAAGGGGTGATGGCCTCGACCGGATGGCGGTCGTAGTAGTCCTTGCGCGTCTTCTCGTCGAGTTGCCCGAGCAGGCACTGCCCGATGGCGTGCGCATGGCCGGTCGCCCGGAAGTCGGCCCACTCCTCGCAGGCCGGGCTGGCCGGGGTGTCCGAGACACCCACGACCTCGATCTCACCCTCGCGGTAGACCGCGAAGTAGACGGGGGCCCCGACGGCGTCGCGGAAGTGCGCGAGGGAGTCGAGGATCATGCTGCGACGTTTCTGCTGTAGTCCCCCACCGGCGAGCCGACCCGCAGCCTCGCCCAGTACGAAGACTCCTCTCGCTCTGCGCAGATAGCCCTCGTGCGTGAGGGTGCGCAGCAGGTGGTACGCGGTGGGAAGCGGGAGCCCGGCCTCGCGAGCCAGCTGTTTCGCCGGGGCTCCCTCGCTATGGGACCCCGCCGCTTCGAGCAGCCTCAGCGCGCGCTGCACCGAACCGATCAGAGTCGGCACACCGGCATTGTGAACCGGAGACAAAGCTCACCCCCAGGCGTGGCGGCGGGCCGTTGGGGAGGCCCGCCCTGCGGGGGCCGCCCCCGCGCGTGCCGTGGCTCCTGGGGGTCGTACTCGGCGGCTCGTTTTCATCGCCGCAGGTCAGGGCGGCAGGGCGGAGCGGCGGTACCGGCTTTCGGTGCCCAGGGAACGGCACAGATTGCCACTCTATCCACCGATTCCGGGGAGGTGAGCGGTTTGGCGAGTCATGTTCCCTCACCTGGCTCAATCCCGGGACCACCCGGACCGCTCCCGCCTACCACTCTCCGGAGGAGGACTTCGATCCGCTGCCGCTGAACTTCTTCACCAGGAAGATCAGTCCGCCGACGAGGCCGACGAAGAGGAGCAGCTTGAAGACGAAGCCGATCAGCGCGCCCAGGATGCTGGTGATCACACCGCCGAAGACGAAGAGCGCCAGCAACGGAACCGCGACCCACTTAACCCACCAGGGCATACCTGCGAATATCTGTCGGATGCCGTCCATGTCCTCGACCTCTTCCTCGTCCGTGACTTCCTGCTCCCGATGCTAGGAGTCCACGGACTCGGATCGGGGCCCGCGAGCCCCCGGAGTCCCCTGATCCGCCCCTTAGGGGGATCAGGGCCGCGACCCTCATCCACCCGTGCCGCTCAGCTCTCCGGCGGGGAGAACACCACCATCACCTTCAGGTCCTCGGTGATGTGGTGGAACTTGTGCGGGACACCGGCCGGGACGTAGACGACGCTGCCGCGCGCCACGGTCGTCGTCTCCTCCCCGACCGTGATCGAGGCCCGCCCGCTGACGACGAAGTACACCTCGTCCTGCCGGTGCGGGAGCTGCGGATCGATCTGTCCGGCATCGAGCGCGTACAGCCCGACCGACATGTTCCGCTCGCGCAGGAACTGCAGATAGGCGCCGTCGTTGGCGGCCCGCTCCGCTTCGAGATCGTCAAGCCGGAAGGCTTTCATCGTCGTTGCGCCCCTTGTACTCGATCGTTCCATCGCATCCGCTGATCTGCGGATGTTCCACCAGGATCTTCTCTGCCACGATCAGACACATGACGAATTTCGTAGTCAAGACGCTCGCCAACGCGGCGGCCCTGGCCGTCGCCATCTGGCTGCTTTCCGGCATCACCCTCGACGACGGCAGCAGCACGGGCCGCCGGACACTCACCCTGATCCTGGTCGCACTGGTCTTCGGCCTGGTCAACCTGCTCGTCAAGCCGGTGGTGAAGCTGTTCTCACTGCCGCTGTTCGTCCTGACCCTGGGTCTGTTCACCCTCGTGGTGAACGCCCTGATGCTGCTGCTCACCTCCTGGCTGGCCGGCAAGCTGGACCTCAGCTTCCACGTCGACGGTTTCTGGACCGCGATCCTCGGTGGCCTGATCATCTCGATCGTCTCCTGGGCCGTGAACATGGTCCTGCCCGAAAAGAACTGAACGGGCGGACATGTATCGCGTCTGCTTCGTCTGCACGGGCAACATATGCCGCTCCCCCATGGCCGAGTCCGTCTTCCGCGCCCACGTGGCGGCGGCCGGGCTCGACACCCTGGTCGAGGTGGACAGCGCCGGAACCGGCGGCTGGCACGAGGGGGACGGGGCCGACCCCCGCACCATCGCCGTCCTGGACGCGGCCGGCTACGAACAGGACCACCGGGCACGCCAGTTCCGCTCCTCCTGGTTCGCCCGCCTGGACCTCGTCATCGCGCTCGACGCCGAGCACCAAAGGGACCTCCGGGCGCTCGCGCCCACTGCGCAGGACGCCGCAAAGGTGCGGCTGCTGCGGTCCTACGATCCAGCGGCCTCGGCCGCGCAGACCGACGTACCGGATCCCTACTACGGGCCGCTCGACGGATTCGAGGAGTGCCTGGAGCTGGTCGAGGCCGCGAGCCCCGGTCTGCTGGACGCCGTACGTGATGCCGTGAAGGAGCACCCCGCGTGAACGACTACGCCCCCCAGGAGTCCGGACCGGCCGGCTCGGCCGCGTCCGGGCCCGCCCCTGCCCGGACCGCCTCTGCCCGCCCGGCCGCCGGCCGCCCGGCCGCCGGCGCCCCGGCCGCTTTCGGTGACGGCACCCGGGCCGTCCGGGCCGGACTGCCCGAGGCCGTCAAGAACGAGCCGCCGCTGCCCGGACCGGTCTTCGCCGCCCACTTCCACCTCCCGGGCGATGTCGAGGGCCCGTACGCCTACGGCCGCGACACCAACCCCACCTGGACCCTGCTGGAACGGGCCATCGGGGAACTGGAGGCTCCCGGCGAGGACGTGCACACCATCGTCTTCGCCTCCGGCATGGCGGCGGTCTCTGCCGTCCTCCTCTCCCAGGCGCACACCGGCGACACGGTGGTCCTGCCCGACGACGGCTACCAGGCGCTGCCCCTGCTGCGGGAGCAGCTGGAGGCGTACGGGATCCACGTGCGTACCGCGCCGACCGGCGACGACGCCCAGCTCGCAGCCCTCGACGGAGCCCGGCTGCTGTGGATCGAGACCCCGTCCAATCCCGGCCTCGACGTGTGCGACGTCCGCCGCCTCGTGGACGCGGCGCACGCCGGCGGGACCCTGGTCGCCGTCGACAACACCCTGGCCACCCCGCTCGGGCAGCGGCCCCTGGAGCTGGGGGCGGACTTCTCGGTGGCGAGCGGCACCAAGGGCCTCACCGGCCACGGTGACGTCCTGCTCGGCTACGTCGTCTGCCGCGATCCGGAGCTCGCCGCCCGGGTCCGGCGGTGGCGCAAGATCGTCGGCGCGATCCCGGGCCCCATGGAGGCCTGGCTCGCCCACCGCTCCCTCGCCACGATCCAGCTGCGTGCCCAGCGCCAGTGGGCCAACGCCCTCGCCGTCGCAGAGGCGTTGACGCACCGCACCGACGTCAGCGGGCTGCGCTACCCGGGGCTGCCCACGGACCGCTCCCACAAGACGGCCGCCCGGCAGATGCGCGGCTTCGGCTCGGTGGTCTCCTTCACGCTGCCCGACCGCGCGCACGCGGAGCGATTCATGGCCGCCCTGCACCTGGTCGAGGACGCCACGAGTTTCGGCGGGGTACGGTCCACCGCCGAGCGGCGCGGACGGTGGGGCGGCGACGCCGTGCCGGAGGGCTTCATCCGCTTCTCCGCCGGGGCCGAGGACACCGAGGACCTCGTCGCGGACGTGCTGCGTGCCCTCGACCACGCGGGCCCGGCCTGACCGGCGAGGGACCCCCGCGGCTGGGCGACGGTCCGAGCCTCCCCCCTAGTGGCTCGGACCGCCCCTGGTTCCGCGCGCGAAGAACCATGTGACAAGGCTAATTGACTCTGTGTCAGAGTCCAATCACGGTAACGACAGGGACCTATCTGCATATTTATAGTTGAAGGCCCCCACCGAGAGGTGCCGCGATGGACCTGACCCTGCTGCGCACCTTCGTCGCCGTCCACCGGGCCGGCTCGTTCACGCGCGCCGCCAGCCTCCTCGGCCTGTCGCAGCCCGCCGTCACCTCCCAGATCCGCACCTTGGAACGCCAGTTGGGGCGGCCCCTCTTCCACCGCCGGGCGCGTGGCGTCACCCCCACCGCCGTCGGTGACGAACTGGCCCACAAAGCCGCCCCGCACCTCGACGCCCTGCTGCGGATCACCGAGGCCGAGCGGGAGGCCGCCGGCGCGTTACGCACGCTCCACGTCGCCGGACCCCCCGAGGTCCTGAGCCTGCGCGTGCTGCCCGCCCTCGCCCTCCTCGTCGGCCAGGGCCACACCCTGCGCGCCGCCCCGCAGACCGACGCGGAAGCGGCCCTCGACGGGCTCGCCGCGGGCCACCACGACCTCGTCGTCACCACCGCCCATCCCCGGGGCGGTCTCTTCTCCGCCACCGCGCTGTGCGACGAGGAGCACGTCCTGGTCGCCGCGCCCTACTGGGCCGCTCTCGTCGACAGGGACCGGCTGCGAGCGGAGGGGCCCACCGCCCTGGAGGGCATCCCGCTCGTCGAGGTCCACGAGAGCCTGCCGCTCGTCGCCCGGTACTGGGCCGCCGTCTTCGAGACAGCGCCCGATGCCCGGTCCCTGGCCGCCACCGTGGTCGTACCCGACCTGAGGGCAGTACTGGAATGTGTCCGGGCCGGTGCCGGACTCGCCGTCCTGCCCCGCTACCTGTGCCAGGAGGCCCTCGACAGCGGTCGGGTCGTCGCGCTGGCGGAGCCCGCGGTGCCGCCGCTGCGCACGTGGTTCCTGGTCGTACGGACCGGGAGCCTGGCCCTGGCCCACCTCGCCCGGGCCCACGATCGGCTGCTGGATGCCGCCGTGCACTGGTGAGCCCCTTCTTTTCGGCCCGTGGCGCGTTTCAGAAGCGGAGTGGTGGGCCACTCTTCTCCCATGACCGAACGTCCCGTGGTCAAACGCACCGCCCGCGCGATCCTGCTCGACGGTGACGACCTGATCCTCATCAAACGCACCAGGCCCGGCGTCGATCCGTACTGGCTCACCCCCGGCGGGGGAGTGGAGCCCTCGGACTCCACCGTCGTCGATGCCCTTCACCGGGAGGTCCACGAAGAACTCGGCGCGAAGATCACCGATGTGGTGCCCTGCTTCGTCGACACCGTCGAGCACATCGCCGACCGGGGGGTGACCGGCGTGAAGGTGCAGCACTTCTTCGTCTGCCGCCTCGAATCGATGGACCCGAACCTCCGGCACGGCCCCGAAATCGATCAGCCCGAGGGCGAGTACGAGATCGTCCGCGTGCCCTTCAGCCGGGTGGGCATCGCCGCCGTCCATCTCGTCCCGCTGTCCCTGCGGCACTACCTCGACGGCAACATCGAGGGCGTACGCGCCATGCACGCTCCCGACCTGGGCTGAGAGTGGACTGAGACCGGCGGGCTGCCTCCGGTCTCAGCCGGCGATGCCCGCCAGTTCCTCGACCGCGTCGTGCCGGATCCGCTCGCAGGGAATCCCGATCCGAAGGAGCTCGTCCACTCCGTTGCGGATCATCGCCGGCGGACCCGAGATGAAGGCGTCGTACGAGCTCCACGGGCCGTGCTCGCCCACTGCCTGCGGCAGCTGCCCGGCCAGTCCGTCACCGACCACCGGGCGCACCGACAGCCACGGGTGCGAGCGCTGGAGTCCCAGCAGGGTGTCCTTGTCGTAGAGGTCGCTGTCACTGCGGGCCCCGAAGAACACTTCCACCGGCCGCCGCTCACCGTGTTCGGCCACGTCCTCGATCAGCGCCTTGATCGGAGCGATTCCGGTGCCCCCGCCGAGACACAGCATGCCGTTGTCCGTGGAGTGGTCCACCACCATCGACCCCGCCGGCGGACCGAGGCGCAGTACGTCCCCGGGGCGGGCGTGGCGCACCAGCGCGTTGGACACCCAGCCGGCGGGGACGGCCTTGACGTGGAAGGACAGCAGTCCGTCGGCGCGCGGCGCCGAGGCGAAGGAGTAGTGCCGCCACACCCGCGGCCACCACGGAGTCTCCAGGCTCGCGTACTGGCCGGCCACGAAGGCGTAGGGCTGGTCGGGGCGGACGGTGAGCACGGCGATGTCCGGGGTGCGCAGATCGTGGGAGACCACCTCCGCGTGCCACCACGCGGGAGCCTTCACCTCGTCCTCCGCCGCCGCGTCGATCATGATCTGGGAGATCGCGGTGTACGCCCGCACCCAGGCGGCCTGCGTCTCCGGGCCCCAGCTGTTGTACGCGTACCGGGCCAGCGCTCCGACGAGGGCCTCGCCCACCGCGGGATAGTGACCGGCCATGGTGCCGTACTTGCGGTGCCCCGTACCCAGTCGGCGGAGGTAGGGGACGAGTACGTCGGGGTTGTCGATGTGCTCGGCGGCGGTCAGCAGCGCCTTCAGCAGCCGGTCGCGCTGGGCATCCATGGCTGCGGGGAACATGCCCCGCACTTCCGGGTGCCCGGTGAACACCAGAGCGTAGAAGTACGAGGTCACCCTGTCGGCGACGGGGGCGATTTCCGCGAGGGTCCGGCGGATGAGTACGGCATCCGGTGAGGGCTCGGTCGCGCCGCCCTCGCCGGGTATCCGGGCCGGTTCGCGTCTGGCCGATCTGGTGGGCGGAGCGTCCATGCGGTGCCTCGCTTCGAGCATCTCGGTCGGTCTGCACACGCCACGGCCTATGAATCCGTGGTTCCGGGTTTCACAGCGTGCCAGCCGGCTCAGAGGCCTGCGGGGAAACGCGGAAAATCCGCGTTTCGAACCCACTTTCCTCCTAAGATGCGTCAACTCCCGGGCGCGTCAGCCCTACAAGCTGGTATGCCTCGCGCAAATCCCGACCCTCGTAGACATGGGTGGCCCGCTCGGCCAGAAAAGGCCGCGCATTGACCGCCACCGAGATCGGCACCACGTCGAAGAGCATCGCGTCGGTCACCGAATCCCCGTACGCGACACAGTCGCTCCGGCTCACACCGAACTCCGCGCAGAGCCGGTCCGCCACCCGGACCTTGCCCTCGGGCGTCAGGATCCCCGACTCCTCCACGGGTCGCGTGAAGGGCACCTCCGGGTAGACCGACCCGTGCGCGGCGTGCGCACCCCATTCCAGCAGCATCTCCACGAAGAAGGAGGGCGACAGGGAGATCACGGCGCAGTAGTCCCCGCGGTCCCGGATCTCCTGCCACACGTCCCGGATTCCGGTGAGCCAGGGAGCCCCGTCGAACGCGGCCCGTACGTGCGCGGGCGTCAGCTCGGTCCACAGCGCGTGCGCGGCCACCGAGAACTGGTGCGGCCCCATCTTCTGCGCGCCGAAGGCCCGTTCCAGCTCGGCGATCTCGGCGCTCAGCCCGAGCTGCCGGGAGATCTCGACCGGCGCCGCCGAGCCGTACATCAGCGTCCCGTCGAGATCGAAGAGGTGCAGGAGAGTCATAGCCAGTGAGGCTAGCCGGTCCGTTTCACGTGAAACACCGTGTTTCACGTGAAACATCGTCCGGCGGCTCGAGCCCGGGTATCCGGTGTTTCACGTGAAACATCCTCCCGAACATCCACCCCAAATCCTCTGGACGGCTCCCGGTCCATGATCCAGTCTGGGCCGGTGACACCACCACACATCACCGATCTACCGATCCGGGCGCTGACCGTGGACGATCTCCACCGCTGCGCCGACCTGTCCGAAGATCGCGGATGGCTCCGCGAGGACCACAAGTGGCGTCTGCTCCTCGCCGCCGGAACCGGCTACGGCGTCGATGCCCCGGACGGCCGGGGGCTCGCTGCCTCCTGTGTCGTCACCCGGTACGGCACCACACACGCCGGACCGGAGCTCGCCGCCATCGGCATGGTCCTCGTGGCCGCCCGCTTCGCCCGCCAGGGTCTGGGCCGCCGCCTGATGGCGCACGTCTGCAACGACGTACTCAAGGGCGTCCCCCTCACCCTGCACGCCACCCCGTACGGGCGCCCCCTCTACGAGGAGCTCGGCTTCAAGACGACCGGACGCGCCGAGATGCTGATGGGCGCCTTTCGGCATGAGGGCACCCCCGGGGCGTACGGCACCGCCCGGGTCCGGCCGGCCAACGCCGAGGACCTCCCCCGGATCCTGCGTCTGGACGCGGAAGTCTTCGGAACCGACCGCACGCACATGATCACCCGGCTGCCGGCCTTCGCGGACCGCTTGGTCGTTGCCGAGGACCCCTCCGGGAACGGCGCCCTCACCGGCTATGCAGCGGCCTGGCCCAATATGGACACACAGGTCATCGGCCCGTTGATCGCCCAGGACACCGCGACCGCACAGTCCCTGATCAGCGCGCTCGCTGTGGGTACCGACCGGGTGCTGCGCACCGACGTCGACGTACGGCACGAGGAACTCCTCGCCTGGCTCAAGGACCGCGGACTGGCCTCCGTGGCCTTCAACGCCGTCATGACCCGCGACCTCCCCGGCCTGCCCGGCGACTGGACCCGCCGCTGGGCACCGCTCACCGTGGCCGCGGGCTGAGAGGAACACGCCATCGTGACCAACCTTCCTGAGCTGACGATCCGGCCCGCCACGGCAGCCGATGTACCCGCCGTCGTGGCCATGCTGGCCGACGACCCGCTCGGCGCCACCCGCGAGTCCCCGGACGACCTCGCCCCGTACCTCGCGGCCCTGAAGCGCCTCACCGACGACCCGAACCAGCACCTGGTCGTCGCCGTCCGCGCCGACCGTGTCGTGGGCACCCTCCAGCTGACGATCGTCCCGGGACTCTCCCGCCGGGGAGCCACCCGCGCCATCATCGAGGGCGTCCGCGTACACGCCGAGGAGCGCGGCAGCGGCCTGGGCACCCGGTTCATCGAATGGGCCGTCGAGAAGTCCCGTGCCGAGAACTGCTCGCTCGTACAGCTGACTTCGGACGCGACCCGGACCGACGCCCATCGCTTCTACGAACGGCTCGGGTTCACCGCCTCGCACGTCGGGTTCAAGCTCCAGCTCTGACCGCTCGTTCCGGCAAGCCGGGCCGCCGCGTCGGCGGCCCGGCCTACGATCGGGAGGATGAGCCTCCCCCTCGTCACCACCGCCGAACGCCGCCACCGGCTCGGCCGGCGCCACCGCCTGGCTCCGTCGGCCCGCGCAGCGACGGTGGCGCAGGCCGCGGACTCCGTCGTCGCCCTGCACGCCACGGATGCCGCGACCGTCTTCCTCTCGGCCCGGGCCCGGCTCACCGAGGGTGGCCCGGACCTGATCGAGCGGGCACTCTACGAGGACGTCAGCCTGGTGCGCCTGCTGAGCATGCGCAACACGCTCTTCGCGGTCTCCGCCGAACTCGCCCCGCACGTCGACTCCTCCACCGCCCGCGCGATCGCCGTGAAGGAACGCCGCACCCTCCTCAAACACCTCGACGAGGACGGGCAGGGGCTCGACGCCGCCTGGCTGGCCCGCGCCGAGGCGGCCGCGCTCGCCGCACTCGACGCCCACGGCCCCTCCACCGGGAGCCAGCTGTCCGCGGCCGTACCCGCACTGCGGCAGAAGATCACCATCGGTCGCGGCAAGAAGTACGAAACCGAGCAGGGGATCACCACCCGCGTCATCCGCCTGCTCGCCGCCGACGGGCGGATCCGCCGCGACCGGCCGCGCGGCTCGTGGACCTCCAGCCAGTACCGCTGGGTCCACACCGAGCCCTGGCCCGCTCTGCCCGCCGCCGAGTCCCGTACGGAGATCGCCCGCCGCTGGCTCCGTGCCTACGGCCCCGCCACCGAGGCCGACCTCAAGTGGTGGACCGGATGGACCCTCACGGACACCCGCAAGGCCCTCGCCGCCGTGGGACCCGACCAGGTCCGACTCGAGGACGGCACCACCGCGCTCGTCAGCCCCGGGGACACCGCCCCCGAACCGGCACCCGAGCCCTGGGCCGCGCTGCTGCCCGGCCTCGACCCCACCGCCATGGGCTGGGCCGACCGCAGTTTCCACCTCGACCCCGCCCACCGGAGCGCCCTGTTCGACTACGCCGGCAACATCGGTCCCACCGTGTGGTGGAACGGCGAGATCGTCGGCGGCTGGGCACAGCGCTCCGACGGCGAGATCGTCTTGCGGCTGCTGGCCGACCCCGGCCGCGCCGCCGAAGGAGCGATCACCGCCGAGGCCGCCCGGCTCGCCGCATGGGTGGGAGACGCCCGGATCACCCCGCGCTTCCGCACCCCGCTGGAGCGTGAACTCGTCGCCTGAACCCGCCCCGAACCGTCAGCCGATACCCCGCCAGCCCTGCGGGTCCACCCCGCCGGGCACCGGGGCGTCTGCGTCGTAGGGCTCCCGGGTGAAGACGAAGGACGCCAGATCGAGATGGCTCACCGAGCCGTCCGCGCGGCGCACCGCACGCAGCGTCTCACCGGCGTAGTAGCCGGAGAGCCCGGTCCAGGTGCCGTCCGGCTCGGCCCGGAAGCGAGCCGTGCGCCCGGCGGCGCCCACCGGGCCCAGGTGCAGCAGCCCGTCCGCGCCCAGGCGCACCACCTGGGCCGAAGTGCCCCAGTACCAGGGGCCGCACACCTCCAGCGGCACCCGGTCCGACTCCAGGAACGGTCGCCACTGCCGCGGGAAGGGCGGCTCGGCATCCGCCACGATTCCCACGAGCTCCGCCGCCACCGTCGAGGCCGGCAGCCCCGAGGTGCAGTTCGCCAGCACCACGGCCGCCACGTCGTCGGCCTCGCTCAGCCACAGACCCGCGACGAAGCCGGGCAGCGAACCGCTGTGCCCCGCGAGCCTGCGGGCGCCGACGGCCATCAGCTGCATGCCCAGCCCGTAGCCCGCCTCGGCGAGGCCCGGCTCCGGGGGTGCGGCCGCCGTGCGCATCTCCCGTACGGACTCGGCGCTCAGGACGCGCTCGTCGCCGCGCAGGAGGAAGTCGGCGAACCGTGCCAGGTCCCGCGTCGTGGACCACAGTTGGCCGGCCGCGGCCATGAGCCCCAGGTCCTCCAGCGGCTCGGGCATCATCACGTCCGCCCAGGGATGCACCGCCCAGCCACCCGCGTGCGGGGCTTGCGGCAGTGCGCTCGTACGCCCCAGCCCCAGGGGTTCCAGCACCTCGGCCCGCAGCACCTCTTCCCAGGGCCTGCCGCGCAGGGCTTCGACCAGCGAACCCAGCAGGGTGTAACCGGGGTTGGAGTAGTGGTGCCGGCTGCCGGGCGTGACCCTGAACGGGTCCTCCCCCAGCACGTCGGCGAGTCGGGGCCGCTGCGCGCCGGGGGTCCGCTCCCACCACTCGCCGGGCGTCTCCGCCGCCAACCCGCCGGTGTGGGACAGCAGTTGGGCAATGGTCACCCGGCCGGCCGCGGTGCCCGGCAGGTGCTTGTCCAGGGGATCGGTGAGCGCGAGCAGGCCTTCGTCCCGCAGCCGCATCACGAGGACCGCCGTGAACGTCTTGGTGATCGACCCGATCCGGTACTGGACGTCGCCGTCCGGACCATGCCCCTCGACCGAGGTCCGTGAGCCCTCCCAGACCACTTCACCGCCGCGCAGGACGGCCGCCACCACGGACGGCGCCCGCCCTTCGCTCTGCGCGACCGCGATCCTGTGCCGCAGCGCGCGCCGCGTCGAAGGAAGGAGTTCCAGGCCCTCAGCAAGCTCATCCATGATCGGATGCTACGTGTTGGCCATGTCCACGAAGCGTGAATAGTGGCCCTGGAAGGCCACCGTGATCGTGGCCGTGGGGCCGTTACGGTGCTTCGCGACGATCAGGTCGGCCTCACCGGCGCGGGGGGACTCCTTCTCGTACGCGTCCTCGCGGTGCAGCAGGATCACCATGTCCGCGTCCTGCTCGATCGAGCCCGATTCACGCAGGTCGGAGACCATGGGCTTCTTGTCCGTGCGCTGCTCGGGACCACGGTTCAGCTGGGAGAGCGCGATCACGGGGACCTCCAGCTCCTTCGCCAGCAGCTTGAGGTTTCGGGACATGTCCGAAACCTCCTGCTGACGGCTCTCCGGCCGGCGCGAGCCGCCCGACTGCATCAGCTGGAGGTAGTCGATGACCACGAGCGAGAGGTCGTTGCGCTGCTTGAGCCGACGGCACTTGGCCCGGATCTCCATCATCGACAGGTTGGGGGAGTCGTCGATGTAGAGCGGGGCGGCCGAGACGTCCGGCATCCGGCGGGCCAGCCGGGTCCAGTCGTCGTCCGTCATCGTGCCTGAGCGCATGTGGTGCAGCGCCACCCGGGCCTCCGCCGAGAGCAGACGCATGGCGATCTCGTTGCGCCCCATTTCGAGGGAGAAGATCACGCTCGGCAGGTTGCTCTTGATGGAGCAGGCCCGGGCGAAGTCCAGCGCGAGCGTGGACTTACCCATGGCGGGACGGGCAGCGATGACGATCATCTGGCCCGGGTGCAGACCGTTGGTCAGCGAGTCCAGGTCGGTGAAGCCGGTGGGGACGCCCGACATCTGGCCGCTGCGGGAGCCGATCGCCTCGATCTCGTCGAGGGCGCCCTCCATGATGTCGCCGAGCGGCAGGTAGTCCTCGGAGGTCCGCTGCTCGGTGACGGCGTAGATCTCGGCCTGGGCGCTGTTGACGATCTCGTCGACGTCACCGTCGGCGGCGTAGCCCATCTGCGTGATCTTCGTACCGGCCGCGACCAGGCGGCGCAGGACGGCCCGCTCGTGGACGATCTCCGCGTAGTACTCGGCGTTCGCCGCGGTCGGCACGGACTGGACCAGGGTGTGCAGGTACGAGGCCCCGCCCACCTTGCTGATCTCGCCGCGCCGGGTCAGCTCGGCGCCGACGGTGATCGGGTCGGCCGGCTCGCCCTTGGCGTACAGGTCGAGGATGGCCTGGTAGATCGTCTCGTGCGAGGGCCGGTAGAAGTCATGGCCCTTGAGGACCTCGACGACGTCCGCGATGGCGTCCTTCGAGAGCAGCATGCCGCCGAGCACCGACTGCTCCGCGTCGAGGTCCTGCGGAGGGACGCGCTCGAAGCCGCCGCCCCCGCCGGAGTCCCAGGAGCCGCCCTCGCGGCCCCGGTCGTGCTGTTCGTCCCCGCGGCCACGGCCTTCGCTGTTGCGGCGCGAACGGGCGGGCAGACGGTCACCCGGACCGCTGTCGGCCCAGGGGTCGTCCATGGGCTCGGGCATGCTCACCGGGCCGCCTCCTCCCGTCCGCAACGCGGACCTCGCCGTGTCACTCTTTCTACGACACGGCTCTGACATTTGGGGCACCCGAATCCGCCGTCGGCGGGTCGGGCAACGAACCACGGTAGGCCCGGGAGCGGCGTCAGCCAATCTTGTTATCCACAGGGTGTGTGGATGACATGTGGATGACGGCGCCAATGCTGTGGGTAAGTCGCCGGAAGCTGTGCACGGACCGGGGGACGACGCTGTGGACAAAATCACCCGCGGCATCCCCACACCCTATCTGACCTGCAATTTCCTTCTCCCGAGGCGGGAGTGGGGAAAATTTTTGGCCACTGTCTCGAGATCGCCTCCAACGAGGTGCGCAGAACGTCCCGATCAGCGGACACGTAAGGATCCCAAGAGGGTTGCGTCCATTACCTGTGGAAGATTAGATTGAGGGCATGACACAGGCCCTCGCAGCACCTGAGGCGGGGCCCCGACGGCACGACCGAGAGATATTCGCGCTCGCCGTCCCCGCCTTCGGTGCCCTCGTCGCCGAGCCCCTCTTCGTCATGGCCGACAGCGCCATCGTGGGGCACCTCGGCACCCCCCAGCTGGCCGGCCTCGGCATCGCCGCCGCGGTGCTCACCACCGCGGTGAGCGTCTTCGTCTTCCTCGCCTACGCCACCACCGCGGCCGTCTCCCGCCGCGTCGGCGCCGGTGACCTCCAGGCTGCCATCCGGCAGGGGATCGACGGCATATGGCTCGCCCTCCTGCTGGGCACGGCGGTCGTCGCCGTGGTGCTGCCGGCGGCGCCCTCGCTGATATCGCTCTTCGGGGCGTCCGACGCCGTCACCCCGTACGCGCTCACCTATCTGCGGATCTCGGCCCTCGGCATCCCGCCCATGCTCATGGTCCTGGCCGCCACGGGCGTCATCCGCGGCCTCCAGGACACCCGTACACCGCTCTACGTCGCCATCGGCGGCTTCGCCCTCAACGCGGGCCTGAACGTCGCCCTCGTCTACGGTGCGGGCCTCGGGATCGCCGGCTCCGCATGGGGCACGGTCATCGCCCAGTGCGCCATGGCCGCCGCCTACCTGTTCGTCGTCGTTCGCGGAGCCCTGCGGCACGGCGCCTCGCTGCGTCCCGACGCCGCGGGGATCCGGGCCTGCGCCCAGGCCGGCGCGCCCCTGCTGGTGCGCACCCTGTCCCTGCGCGCCATCCTGATGATCGCGACGGCTGTGGCCGCCCGCCTCGGCGACGCAGATATCGCCGCCCATCAGATACTGCTCTCGCTGTGGAGCCTGCTCGCCTTCGCGCTGGACGCCATCGCGATCGCCGGACAGGCGATCATCGGCCGCTACCTGGGAGCGGGGGACACCGAGGGCGCCAAGGCGGTCTGCCGCCGCATGGTGCAGTGGGGAATCGCCACGGGCGTCGTGCTCGGGCTCCTGGTCGTCCTGGCCCGCCCGGTGTTCATACCGCTGTTCACCAGTGATCCGGCGGTCGAGGCGGCGTTGCTGCCCGCTCTGCTGGTCGTCGCCCTGTCCCAGCCCGTCTCCGGCATCGTGTTCGTGCTCGACGGGGTCCTGATGGGCGCGGGGGACGGTCGCTACCTGGCCCGGGCGATGCTCCTGACGCTCGCCGCATTCGCCCCGGCGGCACTGCTCGTACCGGCCCTCGGAGGCGGGCTGACGGCGCTCTGGTGGGCCATGACGCTGATGATGGTGGTCCGGTTGGTCACCCTCCGGCTGCGCGCCGGCTCAGGTCGATGGCTGATCGCAGGAGCCACCCGCTGAGCGCTGCCGTCCCGCCGTCCCGGTCGTGTTTCACGTGAAACACCGCGGACCGGCGCCCGGATGTTTCACGTGAAACACCGCCGACAACGACGAAGGGCCGCACCCCGTGGGGGTGCGGCCCTTCGAGCGCAGCCCTTAGGCGGCGACGACCTCGATGCCCACGTTCGCGGCCACGTCGGCGTGCAGACGCACGGAGACCTGGTACGAACCGAGGGTCTTGATCGGGGAGCCGAGCTCGACGCGGCGCTTGTCGACCTTCGGGCCGCCCGAGGACTCGATCGCCGTGGCGATGTCGGCCGGGGTCACGGAACCGAAGAGACGACCGGCGTCACCCGCGCGGGTGGCCAGACGGACCTTCACACCCTCGAGCTTGGCCTTGACCTCGTTGGCCTGCTCGATGGTCGCGATCTCGTGGATCTTGCGGGCGCGGCGGATCTGCGCCACGTCCTTCTCGCCACCCTTGGTCCAGCGGATCGCGAAACCACGCGGGACCAGGTAGTTGCGAGCGTAACCGTCCTTGACGTCGACGACATCGCCGGCGGCACCGAGGCCAGAAACCTCGTGGGTCAGGATGATCTTCATTAGTCGGTCACCCTTTCCTTATCGCGCGGTGGACGTGTAGGGCAGCAGTGCCATCTCACGGCTGTTCTTGACGGCCGTGGCGACGTCACGCTGGTGCTGCGTGCAGTTGCCGGTAACGCGGCGGGCACGGATCTTGCCGCGGTCGGAAATGAACTTCCGCAGCATGTTCGTGTCCTTGTAGTCCACGTACGCGGTCTTGTCCTTGCAGAATGCGCAGACCTTCTTCTTAGGCTTGCGCACAGGCGGCTTCGCCATTGTGTCTCTCCTGTGTGATCAAGAAGTGGGGATGCGAGCTGCCCTAGAAGGGCGGCTCGTCCGAGTAGCCACCGCCGGAGCCGCCGGAGCTTCCGCCCCAACCGCCCCCGCCGCCGCCCTGCTGCTGGCCACCGGCCGGCGCGCTGGACGCCCACGGGTCGTCGGAGGGAGCTCCGCCGCCCTGCTGCGGCTGGCCACCGGGGGCTCCGCCCCAGTTGCCACCGCCGCCGCCCTGCTGCTGACCGCCGCCGCCGTATCCACCCTGGCCACCGCGACCGGTGGTCTTGGTGACCTTGGCCGTGGCGTTCTTCAGGCTGGGGCCGACTTCCTCGACGTCCAGCTCGTAGACCGTGCGCTTGACACCCTCACGGTCCTCGTACGACCGCTGCCTCAGCCGGCCCTGCACGATGACGCGCATGCCTCGCTGGAGGGACTCGGCGACGTTCTCCGCCGCCTGCCGCCACACCGAGCAGGTCAGGAACAGGCTCTCGCCGTCCTTCCACTCATTGGTCTGACGGTCGAAGGTGCGGGGGGTGGACGCGACACGGAACTTCGCGACCGCCGCACCCGAGGGGGTGAAGCGCAGCTCGGGGTCGTCGACGAGATTGCCGACGACCGTGATGACGGTCTCGCCTGCCATGGATGAACCTCTCGGCGGGGATTGCTGCTGGGCTGCTGTGCTACTCGATCCCGATTACCGCTGAACCGAAGTTCAGTGGGTCTCGGGGCGAAGGACCTTGGTCCGGAGAACCGACTCGTTCAGGTTCATCTGTCGGTCAAGCTCCTTGACGACCGCAGGCTCGGCCTGAAGGTCGATGACCGAGTAGATGCCCTCGGGCTTCTTCTTGATCTCGTAAGCGAGACGACGACGGCCCCAGGTGTCGACCTTCTCGACCTTTCCGTTGCCCTCACGGACGACAGAAAGGAAGTTCTCGATCAGCGGGGAGACAGCGCGCTCCTCGAGATCGGGGTCGAGGATGACCATCACTTCGTAGTGACGCATGTGGAACCCACCTCCTTTGGACTCAGCGGCCACGGTCGTTCCGTGGCAGGAGGGTCGTGATGCGTAAGCACGGCGTCCGCAGAGCAGACACCGCGCAGCTGTACAGACTACCTGCTCGCGTCCTTCCGGTTGAAATCCGCCGGGAGAGGGCCACAATCTGTATCCATCGGGTGTGCTCGGTGCTATGCCCTCGGCCCCTTGCCGGAGGCAGCCCGCAGCACCGCCAGCTTCAGCCAGGAGGTGCCCTTCCGATGGCACAGGCAATGCGGCCCCCTCAGATCTCCCTGCTCTCCACCGACGGCAAGCCCCACCCGCTGCAGGACACCCTGATGGCGGTCACTCTGACCCTCGGCGCCGTGGCGTTCGTCACGGCCTTCTTCCACAACCTGCACCTGATCAGCTCGTGGGCCGGGCTGATCGGAATCCTGACGGGTGCGTACGGACAGTTCGTCTCCGTCACGACACGCGAGCGCTTCGCGCTGATCATCGGCCTTGGCGCGTCTGCCATCGGCTTCTACCTCGGCATGTTCCACGGCGGGCTCTTCGGGGGCTGACCGGGCCGAGCGGGACACCTCCGCGACAGGGCGCCGGCCGTACACCGGCCCGGGCCCACGGCCCGTCCCCCAGAAGGGTGGCGCCCTTGTCGCAGTAGGCTTCGCGCCATAGCCAGCGAAGCCGCCGGAGGAGACGCCCCGCATGAGCCTGTCCCTGAGGACCATCAGCCGAGAGCAGCATCTGGGTTACCTCCAGAGCCTGCCCTCGGCGAGCCACTGCCAGGTCCCGGCGTGGGCCGACGTGAAGAACGAGTGGCGTTCCGAGAACCTCGGATGGTTCAACGAGTCCGACGAACTCGTCGGAGCAGCCCTCGTGCTGTACCGGCAGCTGCCCAAGGTGAAGCGGTATCTCGCCTACCTGCCCGAGGGCCCGGTCATCAACTGGTACGCCCCGAACCTGGAGGAGTGGCTCCAGCCGATGCTGGCCCACCTCAAGCAGCAGGGCGCCTTCACCGTGAAGATGGGCCCGCCCGTCGTCATCCGACGCTGGAACTCGACCGCCATCAAGGCCGGTATCCAGGACCCGAACGTGAAGCGCCTGCGCGACGTGGAGGCCTCGGTCATCGAGCCGCGCGCCTTCGAGGTGTCGGACAAGCTGCGCCGCATGGGCTGGCAGCAGGCCGAGGACGGCGGCGCCGGCTTCGGTGACGTCCAGCCCCGCTACGTCTTCCAGGTACCGCTGGCCAACCGCTCGCTGGACGATGTCCTCAAGGGCTTCAACCAGCTGTGGCGACGCAACATCAAGAAGGCCGAGAAGGCCGGCGTCGAGGTCGTCCAGGGCGGCTACGACGACCTGCCGACCTGGCAGCACCTGTACGAGATCACGGCCGAGCGCGACAAGTTCCGCCCGCGTCCGCTCAGCTACTTCCAGCGCCAGTGGACGGCCCTCAACTCCGAGGACCCCAACCGGATGCGCCTCTACATCGCCACGCACGAGGGAGAGCCGCTGGCCGCCGCCACGATGCTCACCGTCGGCCAGCACGTCTGGTACTCGTACGGCGCCTCGGCCAACCACAAGCGCGAGGTCCGCCCCTCGAACGCGATGCAGTGGCGCATGCTGCGCGACTCGTACGCCCTCGGCGCAAGCGTCTACGACCTGCGCGGCATCTCTGACACGCTGGACGAGAACGACCACTTGTTCGGTCTGATCCAGTTCAAGGTCGGCACGGGCGGCGAGGCCGTGGAGTACGTCGGCGAGTGGGACTTCCCGCTCAACAAGGTGCTGCACAAGGCCCTGGACATCTACATGTCGCGCCGCTGACCCGGCAGCACCCCGCCCCACACACAGACAGACAGCACCGCTGCACCACGCAGCTTCTCAGGAGAGGTTCCGGACGGGCATGGCGCTCACGCTCTACGTCGACACCGCGCGCTGGCGTGCGCACCAGAAGCAGATCCAGGACCGATTCCCCGGACTGATCCCGGTCTGCAAGGGCAACGGCTACGGCTTCGGCCACGAGCGGCTCTGCGAGGAGGCGACCCGCATGGGCGCCGACATCCTGGCCGTGGGAACGACGTACGAGGCCGCCAGCATCAAGGACTGGTTCGGCGGCGACCTGCTCGTCCTCACCCCGTTCCGCCGGGGCGAGGACCCGGTGCCGCTGCCCGACCGGGTCATCCGCTCGGTGGCCTCGCTGGACGGGGTCCGGGGTCTGGTGGGGGCCCGGGTGGTCATCGAGTGCATGAGCTCGATGCGCCGCCACGGAATCTCCGAGCAGGACCTCGGCCAGCTGCACGCGGCGATCGAGGACGTCCGCCTGGAGGGCTTCGCCCTGCACCTGCCGCTGGACCGGCCGGACGGCTCGGACGCCGTCGAGGAGGTCATCGGCTGGATGGACCGGCTGCGCGCGGCCCGGCTGCCGCTGCACACCATGTTCGTCAGCCACCTGCGGGCCGAGGAACTCGCGCGGCTGCAGCAGCAGTTCCCGCAGACCCGCTTCCGGGCGCGCATCGGCACCCGGCTGTGGCTGGGCGACCACGAGGCGACCGAGTACCGCGGCGCGGTCCTCGACGTGACGCGCGTGGCCAAGGGCGACCGGTTCGGATACCGCCAGCAGAAGGCCGCCTCCGACGGCTGGCTGGTCGTGGTCGCCGGCGGTACCTCGCACGGCGTGGGACTGGAGGCCCCCAAGGCGCTCCACGGTGTGATGCCGCGCGCCAAGGGCGTCGCCCGGGCGGGTCTGGCCACGGTCAACCGGAACCTTTCGCCCTTCGTGTGGGCGGGCAAGCAGCGCTGGTTCGCGGAGCCGCCGCACATGCAGGTGTCGATCCTGTTCGTGCCGTCGGACGCGACCGAGCCGAAGGTCGGCGACGAGCTGGTGGCCCACCTGCGCCACACCACCACGCAGTTCGACCGGGTGCTCGACGCCTGAGTCCGACCGGTCAGTCCTGGGAGCCCGTGCCCCAGGCGACCCGCTGTTCCTCCGAGGGCGTCGCGTACCGCGGCGCCCTCGCCGCGTCCGACAGCACGAACACGTCGTCGGCCTCGTCCAGGACACCGCCGGAGGGGTCGTCCGAACCGTCGCGCCGTACGACGTCCCGCTCGGGCATCAGGATGTCCCGGACGATGACCGCGCAGAGGTACAGGGTGGTCAGCAGGTGGGCGGCGATCGCCAGCTGGTAGCCCTCCACGGGCAGGCCCTGGTGCTTGTCGCCGCTGGACGTGTAGGCGAGGTAGAACCAGATCCCGAGGAAGTAGACGACCTCGCCGGCCTGCCAGATCAGGAAGTCCCGCCAGCGGGGCCGGGCCAGTGCGGCGAGCGGGATGAGCCACAGCACGTACTGCGGCGAGTAGACCTTGTTGCAGAGGATGAAGACGGCGACGACGAGGAAGGCCAGCTGTGCGAACCGGGGCCGGCGCGGGGCGGTCAGGGTGAGCAGTCCGACGGCCCCGCACAGCAGGAGCGTCAGCCCGGTCGCGTACGTGTTGGCACCGTCCAGGGGGTTGCCGGAGCGCTGGGAGATCAGCAGCCACACCGAGCCGAAGTCGATGGGCCGCTCCTGGCTGAAGGTGTAGAACTTCGTCCAGCCGTTCCAGGCGAAGAGCATGATCGGCAGGTTCACCAGGAGCCAGGCCCCGGCCGCGCCGAGCACGGCGGCGCCGAAGGCGCGCCACTTCCCGGCCCGCCAGCAGAGCACGAACAGCGCGCCGAGCAGCAGCACCGGGTAGAGCTTGGCGGCGGTGGCGAGCCCGATGAGGATGCCGAAGAGGAGGGTCCTGCCGCGGGACCACATGAGCATCCCGGCGGCCGTCAGGGCGATGGCCAGCAGGTCCCAGTTGATCGTCGCCGTCAGGGCGAAGGCGGGCGCGAGGGCGAAGAGCAGGGCGTCCCAGGGGCGGCGGCGGTGGGTGCGGGCGACGCACACGGCGATGACCGCCGCGCAGGCCATCAGCATGCCCGCGTTGACCATCCAGTACATCTGTTCGCGGTGCTGCATGGATCCGCTGCCGGGGGTCAGCCAGGAGGCGATCTCCATGAAGAGACCGGTGAGGACCGGGTACTCCAGGTACTCCATGTCACCGGGCAGCCGGTCGAAGTAGGGCGTCAGGTTGTCGGCGAACCCGCGGACCGCGTACAGGTGCGGGATGTCGGAGTAGCAGGCGTGGGTGTACTGGGAGCCGGCTCCCCGGAACCACGCCCAGTCGTAGCACGGCAGCTTCTGGACCATGCCGAGCGCGAACATGCCGATGGCGATGAGGGCCACGACGCGGACCGGGCCCAGCCAGTGCCCACCGAGCCTGGCGTAGCGGCCCAGGGGGCCGCCGATGAACTCACTCCCGGCTGCGGCGACCTCGTCCTGCTGCGTGGGCAGTACGGGGCGGTCCTCGTGCACCTTGGTCATGGGGCTCATCCTGCCGTACCGGGCCGGACATGGGGGAAGGCCGTCGCACGGACGGTGCGACGGCCTTCCTCGCTTCACGGAGCGGCGGTGCGGATCACTCCTGGTCGGAGTCGCTGATCCCGCCGGTGATGCCGCCCGGGCGGCCCGGCCGGCCCGACTGCGACGGGGACGGTGATCCGCTGGCTCCACCGGTGTTCCCGGCGACGGTCCCGGTACTGGTGCCGGTGTTCGCGCCTCCGTTGGTGGTGCCCCGCGTGGTCTCCGGGTCGCAGTACAGCTCCCACGGCCGGCAGGACGGCCGGCCGCCCTTGGACGGGGACGGGGACGGCGGCGGGGAGCTCGGCGGGATCGTCGACGGGGACGGCGACGGCGGGGCGACGGTCGACGGCGAGGGGGAGGGGGCACCGGCGGAGTCGGCGGTGACGCCGAGGTCCTCGGCCTCCGGGAACTTCGTGACCGGGACGTCCTTGAGCGCGTCGCGCATGTACTCGGTCCAGATCACGGCCGGGATGTCACCACCGTGGATGGAGGGGATGTCACCCACGCCGTTCATGGAGATCAGCTTCTTGTCCGCCGAGTTGGGGTCGGTGCGGAAGAGGACGATCGAGGTGGACAGCTCCGGGGTGTAGCCGACGAACCACGCCGACTTGTTCTCGTCCGTGGTGCCGGTCTTGCCGGCGGCCGGCCGGCCCAGCTTCTTGACCTTGGTCGCGGTGCCGTTCTGGACGACGTTCTGCAGGACCTCGGTGATGTTGTCCGCGATCGCGCTGTCCATCGCCCGCTGGTCCTTGGGCTTCTCGAAGCCGGACAGCTGCTCGCCGTTCTTCGCGACCTCGGTCACGGAGTACGGCTCGCGGTGCGTGCCGGAGGCGGCGAAGGTCGCGTACGAGTCGGCCATCCGGATCGCGCTGGGGGTGGAGGTACCGAGGGCCCAGGAGGCGTCGGGGTTCGGGTTCATCGACTCCTCCAGGATGCCGGTGGACTTGGCCAGGGCCCTGACCTTGTCGTGACCGACATCGAAGACGAGCTGGGCGAACGGGACGTTGATGGACTTCTCCATCGCCTCGTTGAGGGTCACGTACCCGAAGGGGGTGGGGCTCTCGTTCTTCTGCTTGAAGGGCTTCCCCGAGGCGTCCCGCAGCGGCCTGCCCTCCCGGTTGTTGATCACCGTGAGGTCGTTCGCCTGGTACTTGCTGTCGACCGAGATGCCCTTGCCCTTGGAGTTCTGGGTGCCGTACTCCATCGCCGCCGCCAGCACGTACGGCTTCCAGGTCGAGCCGACCGGGACACCGCTGGTGTTGGCGTTGTTGCTGAAGTACTTGTGGTCCCAGCCCGGGCCGCCGTACAGCGCGACGATGGCTCCGGTCTTCACGTCCACGGAGGCCCCGCCGAACTGCACGAAGGTGTCGGTGTCCGGGCGTGCCTTCTCGTCGATGAACCCGTTGCGGGTGTCCTCGACCGCCTTGACCAGGGCGTCCACCTTGGGCTTCTGGAAGGTGGTCCGGATCCGGTAGCCGCCCAGGGCCATCTGCTCGGGCGTGATGCCCTTGGTCTTCATCACGTACGCCTTGGCCGTGTCGACCAGGTAGCCGATCTGGCCGGTCATGCCGCGGGTCGACTCCGACTCGGCGCGCGGGGGGAAGTCCGCGTCCGTGTACTTCGCACGCTCGGACTTGTCCATCCGGCCGACCTCGACCTCGCGGTCCAGCACCCAGGCCCAGCGTTCCCGGGCCCGCTTCTCGTTGAGGGCGGGGGTGGCCGAGGCGCCGATGCCGCCGTCCGGGTTGTAGAGGTTGGGGCCCTTCAGCACGGCGGCCAGGAAGGCGCACTCGGCGGGGTTGAGGTCCTGGCTGTCCTTGCCGAAGTAGGCGCGGGCCGCGGCCTGGATCCCGTAGGCGTCCCGGCCGTAGTAGGCGGTGTTCAGGTAGCCCGCGAGGACCGTGTCCTTCTCCTCGGACACACCCAGCCTTATCGCGATGAAGAGCTCGGTGGCCTTCCGCTTCAGCGTCTGGTCGGAGTCCAGGTAGGTGTTCTTCACGTACTGCTGGGTGATGGTCGAGCCGCCCTGGGTGGAGCCGCCCGTGGCCATGTTCCACACGGCGCGGGCGATGCCCATCGGGTCCACGCCCTTGTCGGTCTCGAAGGACTCGTTCTCCGCCGAGATCACAGCGTCCCTCATCGACCGGGGGATGCTGGAGATGGGCACGATCTGCCGGTTCATCGAACCGCCCGTCGCGACCATCTGGCTGCCGTCGGCCCAGTAGAAGACGTTGTTCTGCGCCTGGGCGGCCTTGTTCGGGTCGGGCGTGCTCACCATGGCGATGCCGATACCGGCACCCGCGATGATCACCGCGAAGAAGCCCAGAGCCGTGCCGGAGACGAACTTCCAGGACGGAACGAAGCGCTTCCAGCCGTCCCTGTCGGACCGCGGGTAGTTGATGAGCCGCTTGTCCGGGCGCCCGGCACCGCGCGCGGCGGCACCTCTGCCGCGGCCTGCGGTCCCTCTCTGGGCAGCCCGGCGGCCATCGGCACGGCTGCCTCGGCCGGGCTGCGGCGCGTAGGGGCCGCTGTGCGACGCCGTGGGGACGTCACGCCCGGCCGGGCCCCTTCCGGGGCGCTGTTGGGCGGCGCGGCGGGCTGAGGCGCGTCCACCACCCTCGGGGTGCGGCGGTTTGCGGCGGTGCTCGCTCATCGAACGACTACTCCTCGGGCAGGCGAGTGGCCTGGAAGCGGCAGATTAATTCCGGTCCCCCCCGGTGTCATCGCCCCACAGACTACGCACGCTCAAAACGCGCCCAGTGCCGAAGTTCACCCCAAATCAGGCAACCTGCCTGGTGCGAATCGGTGATGTGACACCGGTCACTACGTCTCCCCTTGTCGATCAGAGCGCCCCGTTCTATCGTCTGGATGTATCGAGTCGATACATCAGCTCGGTATAAAGACTCTGGGGCGGAGGAGAGGCAGGCGGATGAGCAGACGCTCAGGCATCCTCGAATTCGCCGTCCTCGGCCTGCTTCGCGAATCCCCCATGCACGGCTACGAGCTGCGCAAGCGGCTCAATACCTCGCTGGGGGTGTTCAGAGCCTTCAGCTACGGGACGCTCTACCCCTGCCTCAAGACGCTGGTCGCCAACGGCTGGTTGATCGAAGAACCGGGCAACGCCCCGGAGGACGCTCTCGCCGCTTCACTCGCAGGGCGGCGCGCCAAGATCGTCTACCGGTTGACGGCCGCGGGTAAGGAGCACTTCGAGGAGCTCCTCTCCCACACCGGCCCCGACACCTGGGAGGACGAGTCCTTCGCCGCCCGCTTCGCCTTCTTCGGCCAGACCGAACGAGACGTGCGGATGCGGGTACTGGAGGGCCGCCGCAGCCGGCTGGAGGAGCGTCTGGAGAAGATGCGCGCCTCGATCGCCCGGACGCGGGAGCGCCTCGACGACTACACGCTCGAGCTGCAGCGGCACGGCATGGAGTCCGTGGAGCGCGAAGTGCGCTGGCTGAACGAGCTCATCGAGAGTGAGCGGGCGGGACGGGATCGGAGACGAACCGGTCCGTCCGACGAAACTGAAAAATGAGGCCTGCAGCTCGCAGACCTCGTCCGAGAACAAACAGGGAGCAACCGGAATGGGTTCGGTTCGCGTAGCCATCGTCGGCGTAGGCAACTGCGCCGCCTCGCTGGTGCAGGGCGTCGAGTACTACAAGGACGCCGACCCGGCGGCCAAGGTCCCCGGTCTGATGCACGTCCAGTTCGGCGACTACCACGTGCGTGACATCGAGTTCGTCGCCGCGTTCGACGTCGACGCGAAGAAGGTCGGCCTCGACCTTTCGGACGCCATCGGCGCCAGCGAGAACAACACCATCAAGATCTGCGACGTCCCGAACGCCGGTGTGACCGTTCAGCGCGGCCACACCTACGACGGTCTGGGCAAGTACTACCGCATGACGATCGAGGAGTCCGCCGAGACTCCGGTCGACGTGGTCCAGGTCCTCAAGGACCGCGAGGTCGACGTCCTGATCTGCTACCTGCCGGTCGGCTCCGAGGACGCTGCGAAGTTCTACGCGCAGTGCGCCATCGACGCCAAGGTCGCCTTCGTCAACGCTCTCCCGGTCTTCATCGCCGGCACCAAGGAGTGGGCGGACAAGTTCACCGAGGCCGGTGTCCCGATCGTCGGCGACGACATCAAGTCGCAGGTCGGCGCCACCATCACGCACCGTGTGATGGCGAAGCTGTTCGAGGACCGCGGTGTCCGTCTTGAGCGCACCATGCAGCTCAACGTCGGCGGCAACATGGACTTCAAGAACATGCTCGAGCGCGACCGCCTCGAGTCGAAGAAGATCTCCAAGACGCAGGCCGTCACCTCGCAGATCCCCGACCGTGAGCTCGGCGAGAAGAACGTCCACATCGGCCCGTCCGACTACGTCGCGTGGCTCGACGACCGCAAGTGGGCCTACGTCCGCCTCGAGGGTCGTGCCTTCGGTGATGTCCCGCTGAACCTCGAGTACAAGCTCGAGGTGTGGGACTCCCCGAACTCGGCCGGTGTCATCATCGACGCCCTGCGTGCCGCGAAGATCGCGAAGGACCGCGGTATCGGTGGCCCGATCCTGTCGGCGTCCAGCTACTTCATGAAGTCCCCGCCGGTGCAGTACTTCGACGACGAGGCCCTGGCCAACGTCGAGAAGTTCATCAAGGGCGAGGTCGAGCGCTAACCGAACCCAAGGGTCTTACTGACAACTGGACTTCGGCTGTTCTTCCGCGGAGGGTCCCCGGGCAATGTGCCCGGGGACCCTCCGCGTATGTGACCCTTGCCCTCATGCCTGTCGTACGTGATCTGCGCGTACTCCTGCGCCTGAGGGATTTCCGCAACCTGCTCGCCGTACGGCTGCTCTCGCAGGCCGCGGACGGCGTCTATCAGGTCGCACTCGCCACCTACGTCGTCTTCTCCCCGGAGAAGCAGACCTCGCCGGCGGCCATCGCCTCCGCCATGGCGGTACTGCTGCTGCCCTACTCGGTCATCGGCCCCTTCGCCGGAGTGCTGCTCGACCGCTGGCGCCGCCGCCAGGTCTTCCTCTACGGCAATCTGCTGCGCGCCTTCCTCGCCTGCGTCACCGGGATGCTGATCGTCGCGCAGGTGCCGGAGTGGCTGTTCTACGCCTCCGCGCTGTCCGTGACCGCCGTCAACCGCTTCGTGCTGTCCGGGCTCGCCGCATCGCTGCCCCGCGTCGTCGGACCCGATCAGCTGGTCACCGCGAACGCGCTGTCCCCCACCGCCGGAACCCTCGCGGCGGTGGCCGGCGGAGGGCTGGCCTTCCTCGTCCGGCTGCTGGCCTCCGACTCCAACGCGCTCGTCGTCCTCCTCGGAGCCGGGCTCTACCTCTGTGCGGCCCTCGTCTCCCTGCAGCTGGCCATCGGGCTGCTCGGGCCCGACCACCCCGCCGGCCGCGCCCACCCCTCGGTCGCCGAAGGGGTCGCCCTCACCGTGCGGGGCATGGCGGAGGGCCTGCGGCACCTCGCCTCCCGGCGCGAGGCGGCCCGCGCGCTCGCCGCGATGACCATGATGCGGTTCTGCTACGGGGCCCTGTTCGTCATGCTGCTGATGCTCTGCCGCTACGCCTGGTCGGACAACGAGTCCGACGGGCTGGCCGTGCTGGGAGTCGCCGTCGGCGCCTCCGGGGCCGGATTCTTCGCCGCCGCCGTGGTGACCCCCTGGGTGGTGGGCCGGCTGGGCCCCCTCGGCTGGATCACCGTCTGCTCCGCGGGCTCCGCGGTCCTGGTGCCGGCCCTCGGCCTGTTCTTCGCCCCGGGACCGATGCTGGTCGCCGCGTTCGTACTCGGTCTCGCCACTCAGGGCGCCAAGATCGCCACGGACACGGAGGTGCAGTCCCGGGTGGACGACGACTACCGCGGCCGTGTCTTCTCGGTCTACGACGTTCTGTTCAACGTGGCATTCGTCGGTGCGGCGGCGGTGGCCTCCCTGATGCTGCCCACCGACGGGCGCTCCGTGATCCTGATCCTCATCGTGTCCGCGCTCTACGCCGCGACCGCGGTGCTGCTGGCCCGGCAGGAGCGACGTTTCACGTGAAACATCAGCTCTGAGGATCCGCGCGGGGCGATGTTTCACGTGAAACATCGCCCCGCCGTTCGTACCTCAGGCCTGCGTGGCCCACCACTCCTTGAGCGCGACGACCGCCGCGTCGCGCTCCATCGGCCCGTTCTCCAGCCTCAGCTCCAGCAGGAAGGCGTAGGCCTTGCCGATCACCGGGCCCGGGCCCACGTCGAGCACCTGCATGATCTCGTTGCCGTCCAGGTCGGGCCGGATCGCGTCCAGCTCCTCCTGCTCCTGCAACTGCGCGATGCGCTCCTCCAGCCCGTCGTAGGTGCGGGACAGGGCATTGGCCTTGCGCTTGTTGCGGGTGGTGCAGTCGGACCGGGTCAGCTTGTGCAGACGCTCCAGCAGCGGGCCGGCGTCACGGACGTAGCGCCGCACCGCCGAGTCGGTCCACTCCCCGTCGCCGTACCCGTGGAAGCGCAGGTGCAGCTCCACCAGCCGGGACACGTCCTTGACCATGTCGTTGCTGTACTTCAGAGCGGTGAGCCGCTTCTTGGTCATCTTCGCGCCCACCACCTCGTGGTGGTGGAAGGAGACCCGGCCGTCGCTCTCGAAGCGGCGGGTGCGGGGCTTGCCGATGTCGTGCAGCAGGGCCGCGAGCCGCAGGACCAGGTCCGGACCGTCCTCCTCGAGCGCGATCGCCTGCTCCAGCACGATCAGCGAGTGGTCGTAGACGTCCTTGTGCCGGTGGTGTTCGTCACTCTCCAGCCGCAGCGCCGGCAGCTCGGGGAGCACCCGGTCGGCCAGCCCCGTGTCCACCAGCAGTCCCAGACCCTTGCGCGGGTGGGCGGACAGGATCAGCTTGTTCAGCTCGCCCTGGACACGCTCCGCGGAAACGATCTCGATCCGCTCGGACATCGCCTTCATGGCCGCCACGACCTCCGGGGCGACCTCGAAGTCCAGCTGCGCGGCGAACCGCGCCGCCCGCAGCATCCGCAGCGGATCGTCCGAGAACGAGTCCTCCGGGGTTCCGGGAGTGCGCAGCACGCCGGCGGCCAGGTCCTCCAGACCGCCGTGCGGGTCGATGAACTGCTGCTCGGGCAGGGCCAGGGCCATGGCGTTGACCGTGAAGTCCCGGCGGACCAGGTCCTCGTCGATCGAGTCCCCGTAGGAGACCTCGGGCTTGCGCGACGTCCGGTCGTAGGCCTCCGAGCGGTACGTCGTCACCTCGATCTGGAAGTTCCGCACGACGTCCCCGACGCGGGCGTTCTTCTGCGCCCCGACGGTGCCGAAGGCGATGCCGACGTCCCACACCGAGTCCGCCCACGGCCGGACGATCTTCAGAACGTCCTCGGGTCGGGCATCGGTGGTGAAGTCGAGATCGTTGCCGAGACGCCCCAGCAGCGCGTCGCGGACGGACCCACCGACCAGGGCGAGGCGGAAGCCCGCCTCCTGGAACCGGCGGCCGAGCTCGTCGGCGACAGGAGCGACCCGCAGCAGTTCACTGACTGCGCGGAGCTGCACCTGACTCAGGGCACTGGGGTTGTCTTCGTTGGCGTTCGGCACAACAGAAAAGGGTACGTGCCCGGCCCGCCGGGGGCCGCCGCGTTTTACGGGCCCCCGGTACACGGCGCCCCGCCCCGAGACCGATCATGTGGAGCAAGGCGCGGCACTCGCACACAGCGGGCCTCGTTACCATGCGTAGACGCACAAAAGACGACCACTGACACTTCGAGGGACGGGCTAGCGCGTGGCCGAGGCGGCAGACATCCAGGGGGCATCACCCGCTCCTGTCCGGCGCCGGTGGCTGCGGCGCGCGATCGTCCTGCTCGCCGGGACGCCCGTGCTGGCCGCGCTGATCTACGCTCCCGCGCCCCCGGCCGAGGCCGCGCAGGCCTCGTCCGTGGATGTCCAGCTGGTCTCCATGGCCCCCACGGCGCCGGTCAAGGGCGACACCCTCACGATCCAGGGCACCGTGCTCAACACCGGCTCCGAAACGATCACCGACGCCCACGTCGGCCTGCGCGTCGGGCCCGCGCTCACGGACCGCTCGTCCATCGACGAGGCGGCGGAGCGGACCGGCTTCCGGGCCGGCGCCGACCCGGGCGAGATCGACCCGGCCTACGCGGTGAAAATCGCCTCCCTTCCGTCCAAGATCAGCCAGCAGTTCACGCTCACGATCCCGGTGAACAAGCTGGAGCTGGACAAGGACGGCGTCTACCCGCTCGGGGTCTCCCTGTCGGGGGTGACCGACAGCCGGCCGTCCGAGCAGGTCCTGGGCATCAAGCGGACCTTCCTGCCCTGGCAGCCCGAGGCCGCTGCCAAGCGTTCCCAGCTCACCTACGTCTGGCCGCTGATCTCCACCACCCGCGTGACGGCGGAGACGGGCTCCGACGAGCTCCAGACCCCGGTCTTCCTCGACGACTCCCTCGCGGACGAGCTCAGGTCGGGCGGACGCCTGGAGCAGATGGTCACCCTCGGCAAGGACCTGCCTATCACCTGGGTCATCGACCCCGACCTGCTCTACACGGTCGACGCGATGACCAAGGGCTACCGGGTCCGCACCCCGGGCGGCAAGCCCGTCCAGGGCAAGAACAGGGCCGTAGCCGAGCAGTGGCTGAGCTCCCTCGAGGCCGCCGTCCAGGGCAAGAAGGTCGTCGCCCTGCCGTTCGCCGACCCCGACCTCGCCTCCCTCGCCCATCACGGCAAGGACGTCTCGGGCACCCTGGGCCAGCTGCGCCCGGCCACCGACAAGGCGAAGCAGGCCGTCGAGACGGTCCTGCACGTCCCGGTGTCCACCGACTTCTCCTGGCCCGTGGACGGCGCCATCGACCCCTCGATCGTCAACGTCGCCACCTCGGCGGGCGCCCACAACGTCCTCACCCGCAGTGACAGCCTCGTGGAGAGCGGCGCCCTGGGCTACACGCCCTCGGCCGCCCGGCCCATCGGCGCCGGCACCACCGCCGTCGTGGCGGACGCCGACCTGTCCACCGCCTTCCAGGGCGACATGCTGAACGCGGGGACGGCCACGCTCGCCGTGCAGCGCTTCCTCGCCCACAGCCTCGCCCTGAACCTTCAGAAGACCGACGAGCAGCGCAGCGTCGTCGTCGCCCCGCAGCGGATGCCCAGCGTCAGCCAGGTGCAGACGATGGCCGCGGCCGTACGCGGGCTCCAGGCGGGCCGCTGGACGCAGCCCGGGGACCTGGAGGCCGCGGCCGCCGCCAAGCCCGATCCGGGAGCCACCACCCAGGTACCGGGCGCCGGTCAGTACCCCGAGGCCCTGCGCAAGCAGGAGCTGCCGGTGGCGGCCTTCGAGAAGATCCGCACCACGCAGAGCACCCTCGACCGCTTCAAGGTCATCCTCGCCGCGCCCGACCGCGTGGAGATCCCCTTCGGCAACACGACCAACCGGGAGATGTCCACGTCCTGGCGCGGGCGTCCGGACGAGGCCCGCCTCTACCGGGACCAGGTGCAGGAGTACCTGGTCGGCCTCACCGAGAAGGTCAAGGTCATCCCCAAGTCCGACGCCACCCTGTCCGGACACAGCGCCACCATCCCGGTCAGCGTGCAGAACAGCCTGGTCCAGGACGTCCACGACCTGGTCCTGCGCGTGAAGTCCGCGAACCCGAGCCGCCTGATGTTCGGCGAGAAGGGCGAGGCCGAACAGCAGGTCACCGTGCAGGGCGACCACACCCAGACGGTCAAGTTCCCCGCCAACGCCACGGCGAGCGGTCCCGTCGAGGTCACGGCGCAGCTGTACACCAAGGACGGCATCCCCTACGGGAAGGAACGCCGGTTCACGGTCGAGGCCACCGAGATCACGCCCACCGTCATGCTCGTGATCGCCGGTGGTGTGCTCCTCCTGGTGCTGGCAGGCATCAAGATGTACGCCAGCCGCAAGCGCGTCGCGGCACGCGCGGCCGCCGAGGAGAGCACGCAGCCGAGTGACGAGTCCCCGGACACCGGAGCGCAAAGCGCGAACGGGTCCGGCACGAGTGAGACAGTGGACCGTTGATTGACGCCGTGGCCGGTCGGCCTGGGGACGATGAGGTGGGGTTTCGATGAACGCGCCGTACGACGGTGACCGCGCGCAGGGCACTGGTGGGCCTGCGCCCTCCCAGGGCACTGCCCCGGGCACCCCGGTGCCCGGGCAGGTTCCCGTGCCTGCGCCCGCGCCGGACCGTGACCCATACGTCCAGGACGCCTACGACTACGACCCGTACCGGTCCCAGGACCTGTCGGCCCAGGACCCCGTCGCCGAAGTGCTCTACGACCGGTCCGCCCACCCGCCGCCGCCGCCCGGCACCTACCAGGAGCCCGGCCCGCTCTACGCGGCGCCGTCCGCGCCCTCGTACGCCCCGGACCCGCGCGTCTGGGCCCAGACCCCGCCGCCCGAGCCGGACGGCCCCTCGCGCCACCTGCCGTACGGCGACCACGCCACCACCACCCAGTTCGTCGGAGTGGACGCCCTCGTCACCAATGCCGCGGACGAGCAGCCCGAGCCGGACGCGTTCGCGCACCTGTACCGGGACCAGGAGGCGGCCCCCCGCACCCCCGCCGAGGACGCCCCCGTGGCCGCGCCGGCGCCGAGCAAGCCCGCCGGACGCGCCGCCAGCCTCCTGAAGTCCAGTGCGCTGATGGCCGCGGGCACGATCGTCTCCCGCATCACCGGCTTCCTGCGGACCCTGGTCATCGCCGGCGCCATCGGTGTCGGCACCTTCAACGACACGTACCAGATCGCCAACACCCTGCCCACGATGATCTACGTGCTGGTCGGCGGCGGCGCCCTGAACGCCGTCTTCATCCCGCAGCTGGTCCGGGCCATGAAGAACGACAGCGACGGGGGGCAGGCCTACGCCAACCGGCTTCTGACCCTCGTCGTGGTGCTGTTGGCGGGCATCACCACCATCTGCGTCCTGGCCGCACCGGTGTTCATCACGATGATGTCGCCGAAGATCGCCTCCGACCCCCAGCAGATGGAAGTCGCGGTCGCCTTCGCCCGCTATTGCCTGCCCACCATGTTCTTCATGGGCGTCCACGTGGTCCTGGGTCAGATCCTCAACGCCCGCGGCCGCTTCGGCGCGATGATGTGGACCCCGGTCCTCAACAACATCGTCGTCATCGCCACCTTCGGCGCCTTTATCTGGGCCTTCGGCGGCTTCACCACGTCGGGTGTCAACGCCACCACGGTCACCGCCGAAGGCGTGCGCCTGCTGGGCCTGGGCACCCTGCTCGGCCTCACCGTCCAGGCGCTGGCGATGCTGCCATACCTGCGTGACGCGGGATTCAAGCCGCGCCTGCGCTTCGACTGGCGGGGCCACGGCCTCGGCAAGGCCGCCCGCCTGGCCAAGTGGACGTTCTTCTTCGTCCTCGCCAACCAGATCGGCCTCGTCGTCGTCACCCAGCTCGCCACCTGGGCCGGGTCCGTCGCGGAGGGACAGGGCCACCCCGGTACCGGCATCACCGCCTACAACTACGCACTGCTGCTGTGGCAGATGCCGCAGGCCATCATCACCGTGTCCGTCATGACGGCGGTCCTGCCCCGCATCTCCCGTTCCGCGCACGACGGCGACGCCGCGGCGGTCCGCGACGACATCTCCTACGGCCTGCGCACCTCGGCCGTCGCGATCGTGCCCTGCGCCTTCGCGTTCCTCGCCCTCGGTGTTCCGATGGCCACCCTGCTGTACGCCGGCTCGGGTTCGGGCGCGCAGAACATCGGCTACATCCTGATGGCCTTCGGCCTCGGCCTGATCCCGTACTCCATCCAGTACGTCGTCCTGCGCGGCTTCTACGCCTACGAGGACACCCGCACGCCCTTCTACAACACCGTCATCGTCGCCGCGGTCAACGCGGCGGTCTCCGCGCTGTCGTTCTTCGTGCTCCCCGCCCGCTGGGCCGTGGTCGGCATGGCCGCCGCCTACGGCCTCGGCTACGCCGTCGGCGTCGGCGTGGCCTGGCGCCGCCTGCGCACCCGGCTCGGCGGCGACCTCGACGGCGCGCACGTGATGCGCACCTACGCCCGTCTCACCGGCGCCTGCGTCCCGGCCGCCGCCGTGGCCGGCGCGGCCGCGTACGGGGTCACCCAGTGGCTCGGCAGCGGAGTCACCGGCTCCGCCGCCGCCCTCCTCGTCGGCGGAATCGCTCTGGCCGCGGTGTTCCTCATCGCCGCCAAGCGCATGCGGATCGAAGAGCTCAACGCGATGGTCGGAATGGTCCGCGGGCGTTTGGGGCGCTGATGCGCACAACCGTCGCCCCCTTTCGTGTGTCGTGCTTAGCGTCGGACTGTGGGCACAATTGGCATGGCTTCGCAGACTGGCTTTCAGCGCGCAACGGATGGGGAGGCAGGAACGACGGTGGCGGAACGTAGCACGGCTGCCGTCGACGTGGCCGATAACAGTGGCGATGAGCCGCTGGCCGCTCAGGCGGCACAGGCCACGTCCGACGGGGTGGACACCCAGAACGGACGAGCCGCGGACGGACCCATGCCCGACAAGGACGGCGAACGCACCAACCCGGCCCCTGCGGCCGCACCCGAACTCCACAGCGGTCACAAGCTCGCCAGGCGCTACCGGCTGGAAGAGTGCGTCACCCGTGTGGACGGATTCAGCAGTTGGCGCGCGATGGACGAGAAGCTGCGCCGGGCCGTGGGCGTGCACCTGATGCCCGCCGACCACGCGCGGGCACGCTCCGTCCTGGCCGCCGCGCGTTCCTCCGCCCTCCTGGGCGATCCACGGTTCGTGCAGGTCCTCGACGCCGTGGAGGAGAACGATCTCGTCTACGTCGTCCACGAGTGGCTGCCCGACGCCACCGAGTTCACCGCGCTCCTCGCCGCGGGCCCGCTGGAGGCCCACGAGGCCTACCAGCTCGTCAGCCAGGTCTCCCAGGCCATGGCCGCCGCCCACCGCGAGGGGCTCGCACATCTGCGGCTGACGCCCAGCGCGATACTGCGCACCTCCACGGGCCAGTACCGCATCCGCGGCCTCGCCGTGAACGCCGCCCTGCGCGGCATCACCAGCGAGACCCCGCAGCGCGCCGACACCGAGGCCATCGGCGCCCTCCTGTACGCCGCCCTCACCCAGCGCTGGCCCTACGAGAGCGACGCGTACGGCCTCACCGGCCTGCCCAAGGGCGTGGGCCTGATCGCCCCCGACCAGGTACGCGCCGGTGTCCACCGCGGCCTGGGCGAACTCGCCATGCGCGCACTCGCCAACGACGGGGCCACCGCCTCCCGTCAGGAACCCGCCTGCACCACTCCTGACGAGCTGGCCAAGGCGGTGGCCGCGATGCCCCGCATCCGGCCGCCGGAGCCCGCCTTCACCGCCCCGCCCGAGTACCAGCACACCACCTACCAGCAGGGCAGCTACGGCCGTCCCACGCCTCCCGGCGTGAACACCGTCCAGAGCCGGCCCGTCGCGCCTCCGCCGCCGCCGCTGCAGAGCCGCACCGGCCGGGCCCTCAAGTGGGGCGTCGCCGCCCTGCTCATCGCCGCCCTCGGCCTCGGCAGCTGGCAGCTGGCCGACCGCCTCCTGGGACGTGCCAGCCAGATGGGCAACAACGGCACCAGCAACACCAAGACCGACTCCGACGACCGTCCGAAGGATCCCGAGCCCGGTACGCCTCTCGCGCTGTCCAAGGCCACGGTCATCGCCATAGGCGGCGACGCGGTCAAGGGCGAGGACGCCGGGAAGAGCATCGATACCAACGCGGACACGGGCTGGGTGACGCCGCAGTACCTGGGGTACCCGAACTTCGGGAACCTGCCGGGCCGCAAGGACGGCAGCGGAATCATCGTCGACATCGGCAGCGTCAAGAACGTGACCGGTATCGACGTGGACTTCCACGTCGCCGGGCAAGAGGTCCAGGTGCTCGCCGCACCCGAGGCGGCCTCCCACCCGGACTCCCTCTCCGACTTCTCCCAGCAGCTCACGAAGAAGGCAGTCGTGCAGAAGCAGCTGGGGACCACGTTGGAGGCTCCGGTCCGCACGCGGTACGTACTGATCTACGTCACCGAGCTGCCTTCCGACGGCGAGGGCGGCTACCGCGGAGGCATCGACGAGATCAAGGTCCGGGGCACGGATTCCTGAGCCCTGTGCACTCCCACAGCGTCCGCTGCGCCGATGGCGCAGCGGACGCTCGTCTTTCCCGAGCCCAAGCCGTAATCTTCCGCCGGGAGGCGAGGTGTGATGCACGACGCGACGGGCGGCGACGCCAGCGACGCGGACCTGTTGGCCCAGCACGCAGCCGGTGATCCCGATGCCTTCGGGGAGATCGTGCGGAGGCACCGCGATCGTCTGTGGACCGTGGCCCTGCGCACCCTCGGCGATCGCGAGGAGGCCGCGGACGCCGTGCAGGACGCCCTGGTCTCCGCCTACCGGGCGGCCCACACCTTCCGCGGGGAATCCGCCGTCACCACCTGGCTGCACCGGATCACCGTCAACGCCTGCCTGGACCGGGCCCGCAAGGCCGCCTCCCGCAGGACCGCGCCCCTCGACGACACGGACCGCCTGGAGCGCCTTCTGGAGCCCCACGAGTCCGCGGAGGCACCTGCCGAGCGCCACGACCTCCACCGCGAGCTCCTGGCCGCTCTGAGCACCCTCCCGGCCGATCAGCGGGCCGCGCTGGTCCTCGTCGACATGCAGGGATACCCGGTCGCCGAGGCGGCCCGGATCCTCGACGTCCCCACCGGCACCGTGAAGAGCCGGTGTGCGCGGGGCCGGGCAAAACTCGTGCCGCTCCTCACTCATCTGCGCACGAATGCCGGGGATAACACCGCCGCCGAGCGGGGAAGGAACCGGACGCCGGGCTCACCCGTCCCACCAGCGGCAGAACCCCGGCATTCAGACCCAGACGCTGTGAAGGGCGGAGGTGGACGACCGTGAGCCCCACAACCGACACGACCGGCACGATCCGGCACCCGGACGTCTCGGAGATCTCCGACCTGACCGAAGGTCTTCTCTCACCGTCCCGGACCGCCGAGATCGGCCGCCACCTGGACGAGTGCGCCCTGTGCGCCGATGTCCGCGCCTCCCTGGAGGAGATCCGCTCCCTCCTCGGCACCCTCCCGGGCCCGGCCCGGATGCCCGCCGACATCGCGGGTCGCATCGACGCGGCCCTGGCCGCGGAGGCGCTCCTCGACTCCAAGCAGCCGGTCGCCCGGGCCGTCCCGGCCGACCGGGCCCACACACCGCACCGCGCTGTTTCACGTGAAACAGCGCCCGTCGGTCACCCGACCGGCCCAACGGGACCCGGGCGTCGCCGCGCGCGCCGCAGGATCGCCGTCGTCGCGGGTCTGGCCGGGGCCGCCGCCTGTGCCCTGGGCCTCTTCCTGTTCGGCGACTTCGCGGGCACGCCCGCCCACGACACCGCCACCCGCGGCGAGACGTCGGACTCCGCCGAGCAGCCGTCCGCCGCTTCCGGCCGCGCCTACACCGCTCAGGGCCTCCAGGACGACGTCCGCCAGCTCATCGCGGCCGGCCAGGGCGCCAAGACCGCTCCCGAAGAGGGGAACAAGACCCTCGGGCTGGAGAACACCAGCCCCGCTCCCGGGGTCGCACCCGGTGACAAGCGGGTGCCGACTGCGCTGCCCGGCTGCGTCCAGGAGGCCACCGGCCGCCCGGACACTCCGATCGCCGCCGAGCGCGGCAGCTACCAGGGCACCGCCGTCTATCTCGTCGTCCTGCCCCACCCGGCCGACTCCGCGCGCGTGGACGCCTACCTCGTCGACACCGCGTGTGAGCAGAGCGCACCGGAAGCCCCCGGAAAGGTCCTCCTGACGAGCACCTATCCCCGATAGCCGGGGCGTTCGGGGCCGCAGTGGGGCGGGTGGGGAATGCATGCGCCGTAGGATCCGTTGGGTGGGGTGAGAGTCCGCACCGGCCCCCGGTAGGCAGTACGCAGTCCGCAGAGACGAGGAAGAAACCCGTGAGCGACGTTCGAAACGTGATCATCATCGGCTCTGGGCCGGCCGGTTACACCGCCGCCCTGTACACCGCACGCGCTTCGCTCAAGCCCCTGGTCTTCGAAGGTGCCGTCACCGCGGGTGGCGCCCTGATGAACACCACCGAGGTGGAGAACTTCCCGGGCTTCCAGGACGGCATCATGGGCCCGGACCTCATGGACAACATGCGCGGCCAGGCCGAGCGCTTCGGCGCCGAGCTCGTTCCGGACGACGTCGTGTCCGTGGACCTCAGCGGTGAGATCAAGACCGTCACCGACACCGCCGGCACCGTGCACCGCGCCAAGGCCGTCATCGTCACCACCGGCTCCCAGCACCGCAAGCTCGGCCTGCCGAACGAGGACGCCCTCTCCGGCCGCGGCGTCTCCTGGTGCGCCACGTGCGACGGGTTCTTCTTCAAGGACCACGACATCGCCGTGGTCGGCGGCGGCGACACCGCGATCGAGGAAGCCACCTTCCTCTCCCGGTTCGCCAAGTCCGTGACGATCGTCCACCGTCGCGACAGCCTGCGTGCCTCCAAGGCCATGCAGGACCGCGCCTTCGCCGACCCGAAGATCAAGTTCGCCTGGGACAGCGAGGTCGCCGAAATCCACGGCGAGCAGAAGCTCTCCGGCCTCACCCTGCGCAACACCAAGACGGGTGAGACCTCCGAGCTGCCCGTGACCGGCCTCTTCATCGCCGTCGGCCACGACCCGCGCACCGAGCTCTTCAAGGACCAGCTGGACCTCGACGATGAGGGCTACCTCAAGGTCGACGCCCCCTCCACCCGGACCAGCGTCACCGGCGTGTTCGGCGCCGGCGACGTCGTGGACCACACCTACCGTCAGGCCATCACGGCAGCGGGCACCGGCTGCTCCGCCGCCCTCGACGCCGAGCGCTTCCTCGCCGCCCTCGCGGACGCCGAGAAGGCCCACGCAGCGGTCTGACCACCGCTCCGCCCCCGCACCGCTCCACCCCACACCCCGCAGGAAAGAAGAAGGAGGCCGCTGTGGCCGGCACCCTCAAGAATGTGACCGACGCTGACTTCGATGCCAAGGTCCTCAAGAGCGACAAGCCCGTACTGGTGGACTTCTGGGCCGCCTGGTGCGGACCCTGCCGCCAGATCGCGCCGTCCCTCGAGGCGATCGCCGCCGAGCACCCCGAGATCGAGATCGTCAAGCTCAACATCGACGAGAACCCGGCCACGGCTGCCAAGTACGGCGTCATGTCCATCCCGACGCTGAACGTCTACCAGGGTGGCGAGGTCGCCAAGACCATCGTCGGCGCCAAGCCGAAGGCCGCCATCCTGCGCGACCTCGCCGAGTTCGTCGAGGTCAAGACCGCCTGACGCGATCGATGTTTCACGTGAAACGGGGTCGCCCCCTGCATGGGGGCGACCCCGTTCCGCGTTCCGCTCTCACAGCGGCCGCAGCGCCGGCTCCTTGCGAGCCGCACCCAGCAGCCGGTCCAACGCCAGCTCCACGTCTTCCTTCCACGACAGCGTCGAGCGGAGTTCCAGCCTCAGCCGCGGATGCACCGGGTGGGGACGGACCGTCTTGAACCCCACCGCGAGCAGGTGGTCGGCCGGCAGCAGGCACGCCGGCCCCTCCCAGTGCGCGTCCCCGAAGGCCTCGATCGCCCGGAAGCCCCGCCGCAACAAGTCCTTCGCCACCGTCTGGACCATCACGCGCCCCAGCCCCTGGCCCTGATACCCCGGCATGATCCACGCGGTGATCAGCTGCACGGCATCCGGCGACACCGGGCTGGTGGGAAAGGCAGTGGCCCGCGGGACATACGCCGCCGGCGCGTAGAGGACGAAGCCCACCGGAACCTCGTCCACGTAGACCACTCGGCCGCAGGATCCCCACTCCAGGAGGACGGCGGAGATCCACGCCTCCTTCTCCTGCGCCGGATTACCCGCCTTCACGGCGGCCTCGCCACTGACCGGGTCCAGTTCCCAGAACACACAGGACCGGCAACGACGGGGCAGGTCCTGGAGGTTGTCCAGCGTGAGCGGTACCAGCCGACGACCCATGACCGCATCGTATCCACTGGTCGATCGTTCTTCGACAGCAAAGCGAAGGGGCGGACCGCGCCGGTGCACACCGCCGCGATCCGCCCCTCGAGGGCCCGGGGATCACTCCCCGGTGAGCCCCTGCTCCAGCACCCGGCCCTCGCCCGGCGCCAGCGTTCCCAGAATCCGCTCCAGATCCTCCATCGAGGCGAACTCGACGGTGATCTTGCCCTTCTTCTGGCCCAGATCCACCTTCACCCGCGTCTCGAAGCGGTCCGACAGACGCGTCGCGAGCTCGCTGAGCGCCGGAGCAACCCGGGCACCCGCACGCGGACCCTTCGGCTTCACCGCACTCGACGGCTCCGAGGCCATCAGCGTCACGATCTCCTCGACCGCACGCACCGACAGCCCCTCGGCCACGATCCGGTGCGCCAGCTTGTCCTGCTCCTCGGAGTCCTCCACCGAGAGCAGCGCACGCGCGTGCCCGGCCGAGAGCACACCCGCGGCCACCCGGCGCTGCACCGAAGGGGACAGCTTGAGCAGCCGCAGCGTGTTCGACACCTGGGGACGCGAGCGCCCGATCCGGTCGGCCAGCTGATCGTGGGTGCAGTTGAAGTCCTTGAGCAGCTGGTCGTAGGCCGCGGCTTCTTCCAACGGGTTCAGCTGAGCCCGGTGCAGGTTCTCCAGCAGCGCGTCCAGCAGCAGCTTCTCGTCGTCCGTCGCCCGGATGATGGCCGGAATGGCCTCCAGCCCGGCCTCGCGACAGGCACGCCAGCGGCGCTCACCCATGATCAGCTCATAGCGGCCGGGGGCCGACTGCCGCACCACCACCGGCTGGAGCAGACCCACCTCCTGGATGGAGGTCACCAGCTCGGCCAGCGCGTCCTCATCGAACACATCACGCGGCTGACGCGGGTTCGGCGTGATCGCGTCCATCGGAAGCTCGGCGAACGTCGCCCCCGCCACCACATTGGTCTCCGCCTCGGGCTCCGGCTCGGCCACCGGGACGACCGCGAGCGATGTTTCACGTGAAACATCGGCCTGCACGAGCGAAGCAAGCTTCGCCGCCGCGACCCCCCGCTCCGAAGCCAGCGTCGGCACCGCCGACGGAGACGTCGATCCGGCACTGATCACCGGGGGCGTCTTCTCCTGCGGAGCCGCGGGAATCAGCGCACCGAGCCCCCGCCCCAGACCTCTACGTCGCTCACTCACTGGATCCCCTCCGCCACATTCTGCGTGCTGTTCATGCCCGGGCCCAGATGGGCTTGCCGAGCGTCGTACTGCATTCCGACCCCCCGATACGCGATCTCTCGCGCTGCCTCCAGGTAGGAGAGGGAACCACTGGAACCCGGGTCGTACGTGAGCACCGTCTGCCCATAGCTCGGCGCCTCGGAAATACGCACCGACCGGGGGATGCTCGTCCGCAGCACCTCCTTGCCGAAGTGGCTGCGCACCTCCTCCGCCACCTGCGAGGCCAACCGCGTCCTGCCGTCGTACATCGTCAGCAGGATGGTCGACACATGGAGCGTCGGGTTGAGGTGGGCCCGCACCAGATCGACGTTGCGCAGCAGCTGGCCCAAGCCCTCCAGTGCGTAGTACTCGCACTGGATCGGGATCAGCACCTCCGCACCGGCCACCAGGGCGTTCACCGTCAGCAGCCCGAGCGAGGGCGGGCAGTCGATCAGGATGTAGTCGAGAGGCTGGTCGTACGCCTGGATCGCCCGCTGGAGGCGGCTCTCCCGGGCCACGAGCGAGACCAGCTCGATCTCCGCGCCCGCCAGATCGATCGTGGCCGGAGCACAGAAGAGCCCCTCCACGTCCACCACCGGCTGGACGACCTCCAGTAGGGGCCGGCTGTCCACGAGCACGTCGTAGATCGAGGGCACATCGGCATGGTGGTCGATGCCCAGCGCCGTGGACGCATTGCCCTGCGGGTCGAGATCGACCACCAAGACCCGTGCGCCGTGCAGGGCCAGCGAGGCCGCCAGGTTCACGGTCGTCGTGGTCTTGCCCACGCCGCCCTTCTGGTTGGCCACCACGATGACCCGCGTCTGATTCGGCCGGGGCAGCCTCTCTCCGGCACGCCCCAGTGCCTCGACCGCCTGCTGGGCGGCTCGGCCGATGGGGGTGTCGTCGTTGTCTACAAGAGGCGGAGGCAATGTTTCACGTGAAACATCCTCACCCGCCGATTCAGAGCGGGGACCGGGGACCGGATCGGCCACCGGCCCCGCGAGGTTGGCGTCGGACCGCACGGTGTCACTCTCCTCGACATCAGGCTCGCGATGAACAGAGCCTGCCATGTCACCCGGGTCGCGAACCAGCGGGGCCCGTACTCCTGTGGATGAATCCACCGTTGTGGACAACTCCGTCCCCCTTGCGTCCTTGCGGTTGAGGGGGGACGCGGCGGCACGGCCGCGGCTGATGATTCCGTGCAGCAGAGAGCGACGTTTCACGTGAAACACGATGCCCGGACGGAGTCTTCAGGCCGCTACGACACTCCGAAATCCATACCTATAGGGCCCAACACGGATGAAATCTCCGTGCAGGGCCCCGGTCTACAGAGAAATCAGACGACCGTCACCGGCGGCGACGGGTACGTCCCACCCGGGCGGCCTTAGCCCGCTTGGCCGCAAACCTCACCCCGCCGGGGCTCTCTCCCACCTCGACCCGCACCACCGTCGTCAGCGGATCCACCAGACCCTCGCCGACCTGGAGCACCGAGGTCTTCACCACACCCAGCTTCGCCAGCGCCGTCTTCGCCGACACCAGCTCGTCGTCAGCCGTGTCGCCCTTCAGCGCCAGCATCTCGCCGTACGGGCGCAGCAGAGGCACGCCCCAGCCGGCCAGCCGGTCCAGCGGAGCCACCGCCCGCGCCGTCACCACGTGCACCGGCTGGAGCTTGCCCAGGACCTCTTCGGCCCGACCGCGCATCACCGTGACGTGGTCCAGGCCCAGCAGCTCCACGGCCTCCTGGAGGAAGGTCGTCCGCCGCAGCAGCGGTTCGAGCAACGTGATCTTGAGATCCCGCCGCACCAGGGCGAGCGGGATACCGGGCAGACCCGCACCCGAGCCCACGTCGCACACGGTGACGCCCTTGGGCACCACCTCCGACAGCACAGCGCAGTTCAGCAGGTGCCGCTCCCACAGGCGCGGCACCTCACGCGGCCCGATCAGGCCCCGCTTGACTCCCGCGTCCGCCAGCAGCTCCGCGTACCGCACAGCTTCCGGGAAAAACTCACCGAACACCGCGCGCGCCTCTTCAGGCGCCGGGGGAAGCTCAGCTGCCTCCGTCACGGGGACCGTCCTTCCGTACGCATGGTTCTGAAGAACCACGTCTTCAAGGTGAAGCGTCGTTCGCTTGTCAGGCCAGGCTGACAAACATCGGCCCCGCCTGCGACACAGACGGGGCCGAACACATCGCGCCGGCGATCAGGCCGGAAGCACAACGACGAAGCGCTGCGGCTCCTCGCCCTCGGACTCGCTGCGCAGACCGGCGGCCGCCACGGCGTCGTGGACGACCTTCCGCTCGAACGGGGTCATCGGAGCCAGCTTCATCGGCTCGCCGGACGCCTTCACGTCGGCCGCGGCCTGGGCGCCCAGCGCCGCCAGCTCCTCGCGCTTCTTGGCACGGAACCCGGCGATGTCCAGCATCAGCCGGCTGCGGTCCCCGGTCTCCCGGTGCACGGCAAGGCGGGTCAGCTCCTGCAGAGCCTCCAGGACCTCACCGTCACGGCCCACGAGCTTGTTCAGATCACGGCTGGCCGAGTCGCTGACGATCGACACCGCGGCCCGGTCGGCCTCGACGTCCATGTCGATGTCGCCGTCCAGGTCGGCGATGTCCAGCAGACCCTCGAGGTAATCGGCCGCGATCTCACCCTCCTGCTCGAGGCGGGTCAGGGTGTCGCCACTCTCAGCGGCGGCGGTGGTGGTGCCTTCCGTCACGGGAGGGACTCCTTCTTACTTCTTGGGAGAGGGCTTGCTGGGCGTCTGACGCTGCGACTTCGACTGGCGCTTCGGCTGCTGGCGCTTCGCCGTACCGCCGCTCGCCGCATCCGAGTCTGCCGTGGCCTCGGAACTCTTGATCACACTGCCGTCGGGCTGGGCCGCCAGGCCCTGCTTGGTGAGGGCGGTGATGAACTTGCGCTCGTTGTCATTGCGGTCCGGGCCCTTGGCAACGATCGCCGCGACGATCTTCTTCTTGCTCCGGCCCTTCACGTCACCGTGCGAGCTGATGTGCTTGAGCAGGCGGGTCAGGTACTGGTCCTGCGCCATGCTGCCCGGCGTCGGGTTCTGGTTGATCACGTACATCTGCTGACCCATGGTCCAGACGTTCGTGGTCAGCCAGTAGACGAGAACACCGACGGGGAAGTTGATGCCCATGACCGCGAAGATCACGGGGAAGATGTACATCAGCATCTTCTGCTGCTGCATGAACGGCGTCTTGACCGAGAGGTCGACGTTCTTCTGCATCAGCTGACGCTGGGTGTAGAACTGCGACAGCGACATCAGGACGATCATGACGGCGGTGACGATGCGCACGTCGGTGATCGAGGCGTCCAGGCTCGCGGCCTTCGCGGCGCTGTCGGTGAACTTCGCCGCCAGCGGAGCACCGAAGATGTGGGCCTGACGCGCGCTGGCCAGCAGCGGACCGTCGATGTAGCCGATCTCTTTGCCGCTGGCGATGCTGGAGAGCACGCTGTAGAGGGCGAAGAAGAACGGGGACTGCGCCAGGATGGGAAGGCACGAGGAGAGCGGGTTGGTACCCGTCTCCTTGTACAGCTTCATCATCTCTTCGGACTGACGCTGCTTGTCGTTCTTGTAGCGCTCCTGGATCGCCTTCATCTTCGGCTGGAGCGCCTGCATACCCCGCGTCGCCTTGATCTGCTTCACGAAGAGCGGGATCAGACAGATACGGATCAAGACCACCAGGGACACGATGGACAGGCCCCAGGCCCATCCACTGTCCGGCCCGAAGACCGCCCCGTACAGCGAGTGGAACTGGACGATGATCCAGGAAACGGGTGTGGTGATAAAGCTGAACAGACCGGCGATCGTGTCCACTAATCAGGCTCCTTGAGCATTGCGAGATCTACGCAACGCACTGCGCAGCTGCTCGTGCCAACGCGGGCGTTTACGGGGTGGGACATGGTCCACACCACCCGGGGACCACGGATTGCACCGCAGGATCCGCCAGGCGGTCAGGGCCGTCCCCTTCACCGCACCATGCCGGTCGATGGCCGTGTACCCGTAGTGCGAACACGACGGGTAATAGCGGCACACCGGCCCGAGCAGCGGACTGATCGTCCACTGGTACAGCTTGATCAAAGCGAGCAGCGGGTACTTCATCGAGCCACGCCTCCCAGGAGCCGCACCAGAGCGGCATCCAGGTCCCGGGCCAGCTCGTCGGGGCCGGCATCGCCCGCTCCGGGCAACGCTCGTACCACCACCAGGCTACCGGCGGGCAGCTGTGGCAGCCGCTCGCGGACCAGATGGCGAAGACGGCGCTTCACCCGGTTACGTATGACGGCATTGCCGACAGCCTTGCTGACGACGAAACCCGCACGCGTCGAGGGATCGATCTCCCCCGGCTCGTGCGGGTCCGTTGCACCGCTTGTACGTAGGTGGACGACGAGGAGCGGGCGACCAGCCCGACGACCTCGACGTACCGCGCTCGCGAAGTCCTCGCGCCGCCTCAGCCGATTCTCGGGAGACAGCACGACGTCACGACCTGCGTGTTGTTACGCGGAAAGGGCGGCGCGGCCCTTGCCACGACGGTTCGCGAGGATCGCGCGACCGGCACGGGTACGCATCCGCAGGCGGAAGCCGTGGGTCTTGGCACGACGGCGGTTGTTCGGCTGGAAGGTGCGCTTGCTCACTCGGGGGCTCCAGAGAATGAATCGTTGTGGCGGGACATCGCCTGGCTGTCACCGTGCGCCCACGAGGAAACTCGCGTGTTCGCCCGAGTGGCACCGCTAAATGATCACTATTAGTGACCTTCGCCCATCGGTAGGCAGGCGGCAGCAGCCATCGACAACTCGACCTCGTTACGGTACGCGCGGCTACGCCATCCGGTCAAACCGAGCCGACGTGGCCCCACACTGTGCACAGGCTGTGGACAACGACTTGAACCGTACCCGCTGGCCTGACTACCGTTGCTCGACCCCGGATTTTTTGTCCCGACCGTCCCAAAGAACCACACATTCGTGGGACCCCCTGTGAGAGAGCGTGCTCTGTGGCTGACGTACCTGCCGATCTTGCCGCAGTGTGGCCAAGGGTGCTCGAGAAGCTCCTCGGGGAGGGACAGCCGGGGATCGAACCGAAGGACAAGCAGTGGGTCGAGCGGTGTCAGCCCCTGGCACTCGTCGCCGACACCGCACTGCTCGCCGTCCCCAACGAATGGGGCAAGCGCGTCCTCGAAGGCCGCCTGGCCCCGCTGATCAGTGACGCCCTGAGCCGGGAGTGCGGCCGGCCCATCCGGATCGCGATCACCGTCGACGACTCCGCCGGCGAGCCCGCGCCCCCCGCCCCGCCCCAGCAGCAGGGCGGGTACGAGCCCTACGGCGGCCAGCGCCCCGGCGGCGGGAACGGCGAGGACCAGCTCCCCACCGCCCGCCCCGCCTACCCGGACTACCAGCAGCAGCGCCCCGAGCCCGGTGCCTGGCCCCGCGGCGGCCAGCAGGACGACTACGGCTGGCAGCAGCCGCGCCTGGGCGGTTTCCCCGAGCGCGACCCGTACGCCTCCCCGCAGCCGGGCTACATGCAGCAGTCCGAGCCCACCGGCTACGACCAGGGCTCTTACGAACAGCAGAAGTACGAGCAGCAGAAGTACGAGTCCCAGCAGCAGCACCAGGGCCATCAGTACGAGCAGCAGAGCTACGAGCCCCAGCAGTACGAGCAGCCCGCGCCGCGCCAGGCCCCGGGCCGGCCCGCGGCGCCCCCGTCCCCGTCCGGCGGTTCCACCTCGGGCCCGCTGGAGCCGACCGCGCGGCTGAACCCCAAGTACCTCTTCGACACCTTCGTCATCGGCGCCTCCAACCGCTTCGCGCACGCCGCCGCGGTGGCCGTCGCCGAGGCGCCGGCCAAGGCGTACAACCCCCTTTTCGTCTACGGGGAGTCGGGCCTCGGCAAGACGCACCTGCTGCACGCCATCGGGCACTACGCGCGGAGCCTCTACCCCGGCACCCGGGTGCGGTACGTGAGCTCCGAGGAGTTCACCAACGAGTTCATCAACTCCATCCGCGACGGCAAGGGCGACGCGTTCCGCAAGCGCTACCGCGAGATGGACATCCTGCTCGTCGACGACATCCAGTTCCTCGCGAGCAAGGAGTCGACGCAGGAGGAGTTCTTCCACACCTTCAATACGCTCCACAACGCCAACAAGCAGATCGTGCTCTCCTCCGACCGGCCGCCCAAGCAGCTGGTCACCCTGGAGGACCGGCTCCGCAACCGCTTCGAGTGGGGCCTGATCACCGACGTCCAGCCGCCCGAGCTGGAGACCCGTATCGCGATCCTGCGCAAGAAGGCGGTCCAGGAGCAGCTCAACGCCCCGCCGGAGGTACTGGAGTTCATCGCCTCCCGCATCTCGCGCAACATCCGCGAGCTGGAGGGGGCGCTGATCCGGGTCACGGCCTTCGCGAGCCTGAACCGGCAGCCGGTCGACCTGGGCCTGACCGAGGACGTCCTGAAGAACCTGATCCCGGGCGGCGAGGACAGCGCGCCCGAGATCACCGCCTCCGACATCATGGCGGCCACCGCCGACTACTTCGGGCTGACCGTGGACGACCTGTGCGGCTCCTCGCGCAGCCGGGTGCTGGTCACTGCCCGGCAGATCGCCATGTACCTGTGCCGGGAGCTCACCGACCTGTCACTGCCCAAGATCGGGGCGCAGTTCGGCGGCCGCGACCACACGACCGTCATGCACGCGGACCGCAAGATCCGCGCTCTGATGGCCGAGCGCCGCTCCATCTACAACCAGGTCACCGAGCTCACGAACCGCATCAAGAACGCCTGAGCGCGGCCCCCCGAGAGCCGGTTCGGGGCCGCTTCAGGGCTCCTCCCCGCACATGCAGAGGGCGCTCCCGGTCCACAACGGGGGCGCCCTTCTTCGTTCGCGCGCCCCTGACCTGTTCGAATACGCCCCCGCGGGAGCAACTCATCCACAGATTGGGAGACTTTCTTCCGTCCACACCCTGGGGACGCCCCGCGTCGCCCACAATCTGTCCACAGGGGTGCCGGGTGAGGTTCCATCAGGCCAGGTCAGACCCCTGTGGAATTGTGCACAAAGACTGTCCACAGGCTGTGGACGAATATTTCGTCCACAGCACTGTCCACGGCGTTGTCCACCGTCGGCCCACAGGTTTCCACGTCCTGTGCACAGGATCCGGTGCCTTCTCCACACCCTTGTCCACTGTTCGGCAACACACCACCCCCTCTCACCGCCCGGAGTGAAAGCCGTCACACGGATGTAGACGTTTGGGTTGTGGAGTACCGGGGGAAAGCTGGGGACACACCTGTGGAGTAGTCGGGGTCCCCTGGGGACAGCCTGTGCAGAACTTTCTGTTCTCCACAGAGACACGGGGTTGTCCACGGGTGTCACCCACAGGGTCGGTGGATAAAAAACCGGGGTTGACCTGCGAAAACGGGCTTATCCACCGTTTCCACAGGCCCTACTACTACCCCCATAGAGAGTTAGGCCGGTTTCGGTTTTCAAGCGGGTCCTGTGCACAACTCGTCGATCGCCCGCCCCGACGCCTCGCTCCCGACTTGACCGCCGGCCGCACCGACTGTCGGCGCCGTACGTCAGACTGGTCCCCGGCATCGGTCGAGGCATCGACGAGCCGACGACGAAGGCCGGCAGACGAGCGAGCAACAGCAGGAGGCGGTTCCGGTGAAGATCCGGGTGGAGCGCGACGTACTGGCGGAGGCGGTGGCTTGGGCCGCCCGCAGCCTCCCGGCCCGGCCGCCGGTGCCCGTTCTCGCGGGCCTGCTGCTCAAGGCCGAGGAAGGCACGCTGAGCCTCTCCGGCTTCGACTACGAGGTCTCGGCCCGCGTCTCCGTCGAGGCGGACGTCGAGGAGGACGGCACCGTCCTGGTCTCCGGCCGGCTGCTCGCCGACATCTGCCGCGCCCTCCCCAACCGCCCGGTGGAGATTTCCACAGACGGTGTACGGGCGACTGTGGTCTGCGGCTCCTCGCGATTCACACTCCACACCCTGCCTGTGGAGGAGTACCCGGCACTGCCGCAGATGCCGACCGCGACCGGCACCGTCGCCGGCGAGGTCTTCGCCTCCGCCGCCAAGCAGGTGGCCACCGCCGCCGGCCGTGACGACACGCTGCCGGTGCTGACCGGTGTCCGCATCGAGATCGAGGGCGACCGCGTCACCCTGGCCTCCACCGACCGCTACCGCTTCGCGGTCCGCGAGTTCCTGTGGAAGCCGGAGAACCCGGACGCGTCCGCCGTGGCCCTGGTGCCCGCCAAGACGCTCCAGGAGATCGCCAACTCGCTGACCAGCGGTGACACCGTGACCCTGGCGCTGTCCGGCTCCGGTGCGGGCGAGGGTCTGATCGGTTTCGAGGGCGCCGGCCGCCGCACCACCACCCGGCTGCTGGAGGGCGACCTGCCCAAGTACCGGACCCTGTTCCCGACGGAGTTCAACTCGATCGCCGTGATCGAGACCGCGCCGTTCGTCGAGGCCGTCAAGCGCGTGGCCCTGGTGGCCGAGCGCAACACCCCGGTCCGCCTCAGCTTCGAGCAGGGCGTGCTGATCCTGGAGGCCGGCTCCTCCGACGACGCACAGGCTGTGGAAAGGGTCGACGCCCAGCTGGACGGCGACGACATCTCGATCGCCTTCAACCCGACCTTCCTGCTGGACGGTCTGAGCGCGATCGCCTCCCCGGTGGCCCAGCTCAGCTTCACCACGTCGACCAAGCCCGCGCTGCTCAGCGGCCGCCCGGCGATCGACGCGGAAGCCGACGAGACGTACAAGTACCTGATCATGCCGGTGCGCCTGTCCGGCTGACGCCCCGCCTGTCGACGTCGGGCCCGGTCTCGCACGCAGCGGGACCGGGCCCGACGTCGTCCACAGCGGTGCAGGGCGGCGCGACCGGCCCCGGGGGCCCGGTAGGGCCCCGAAGCCGGACCCGTCCCCCTGGAGCGCCCGCAGGGCCCGTCGAGGCGGCCGGGCGTAGGCTCGGACCCGGTGGGCGACCCCCTGCGCGTCCGGCGAGGACACACCCGGGGAAGCCCAGGCAAAGACGGCCACAACGCTTAAGGAACCACCAGATGGAGCTTGGTCTCGTCGGTCTCGGCAAGATGGGCGGCAACATGCGCGAGCGCATCCGCCGCGCAGGCCACACCGTCATCGGATACGACCGCAACCCGGACCTCGCGGATGTCCACAGCCTGCGGGAACTTGTGGACAGCCTGCAGGCCCCCCGCGTCGTGTGGGTGATGGTCCCGGCCGGTGCGGCCACCCAGTCCACGGTCGACGAGCTCGCCGAACTGCTCTCGATCGGCGACATCGTCGTCGACGGCGGCAACTCGCGCTGGACCGACGACGAGAAGCACGCCGGGGAGCTCGCCGCCAAGGGCATCGGCTTCGTCGACTGCGGTGTCTCCGGCGGCGTCTGGGGCCTGGAGAACGGCTACGCCCTGATGTACGGCGGCGAGAAGGACCACGTCGCACGGGTCCAGCCGATCTTCGACGCCCTCAAGCCCGAGGGCGAGTTCGGCTCCGTGCACGCCGGCAAGGTCGGCGCGGGCCACTTCGCGAAGATGGTCCACAACGGCATCGAGTACGCCATGATGCAGGCCTACGCCGAGGGCTGGGAGCTCCTGGAGAAGGTGGACTCGGTCACCGACGTCCGCGAGGTCTTCCGCTCCTGGCAGGAGGGCACCGTCATCCGCTCCTGGCTGCTGGACCTGGCCGTGAACGCCCTCGACCAGGACGAGCACTTGGAGCAGCTGCGCGGCTTCGCGCAGGACTCCGGCGAGGGACGCTGGACGGTGGAGGCGGCGATCGACAACGCCGTGCCGCTGCCCGCGATCACCGCGTCGCTGTTCGCGCGGTTCGCCTCGCGGCAGGAGGACTCCCCGCAGATGAAGATGATCGCCGCGCTGCGCAACCAGTTCGGCGGCCACGCGGTCGAGAAGGCCTAGCCTTCCGCACCGCACAGGACAGCAGGAAGACAGCAGCACAGCACCACAGCGAGCAGTGGGAAGCCGGGGGAGGTCGGCGCCGTATGCACGTTTCGCATCTCTCTTTGGCCGACTTCCGCTCGTACGCCCGGGCCGAGGTTCCCCTCGACCCGGGCGTCACCGCTTTCGTGGGCCCCAACGGCCAGGGCAAGACCAACCTCGTCGAGGCGATCGGCTACCTCGCGACCCTCGGCAGCCACCGGGTCTCCTCGGACGCCCCCCTCGTACGGATGGGCGCGGACCGCGCGGTGATCCGTGCGGCCGTCACCCAGGGCGAGCGGCAGCAGCTGGTGGAGCTGGAGCTCAATCCGGGCCGGGCGAACCGGGCCCGCATCAACCGGTCCTCGCAGGTCAGGCCCCGGGACGTGCTGGGGATCATACGGACGGTGCTGTTCGCGCCGGAGGACCTGGCCCTGGTCAAGGGCGACCCGGGCGAGCGGCGGCGGTTCCTGGACGAGCTGGTCACGGCGCGCTCGCCGCGGATGGCCGCGGTCCGCTCCGACTACGAACGGGTGCTCAAGCAGCGCAACACCTTGCTGAAGTCCGCGGCGATGGCCCGCCGGCACGGCGGGCGCTCCCTGGACCTCTCCACCCTCGACGTGTGGGACCAGCACCTCGCGCGGGTGGGCGCCGAGCTGCTGGCGCAGCGGCTCGATCTGATCGCCACGCTGCTGCCGCTCGCGGACAAGGCGTACGAACAGCTGGCGCCCGGCGGCGGCCCGCTGGGGCTGGCGTACCGGTCCTCGGCCGGGGAGCCGGTCGACAGCGGCACGGCGCGCACCCGCGAGGCCCTCTACGAGGTGCTGCTGGCGGCGCTGGCCGACGTGCGCAAGCAGGAGATCGAGCGCGGTGTGACCCTGGTGGGCCCGCACCGCGACGACCTGCTGCTGCGGCTCGGCGACATGCCCGCCAAGGGGTACGCGAGCCACGGGGAGTCCTGGTCGTACGCGCTGGCCCTGCGGCTGGCCTCGTACGAGCTGCTGCGCTCGGAGGGCAGCGAGCCGGTGCTGATCCTGGACGACGTGTTCGCGGAGCTGGACGCGCGGCGCCGGGAGCGGCTGGCGGAGCTGGTGGCCCCCGGCGAGCAGGTACTGGTGACGGCGGCGGTCGACGACGACGTCCCGGGGGTGCTGGTGGGTACGCGGTTCGGGGTGTCCGGCGGTGAGGTGACCCGGCTGTGAACGATCCCGGCAAGGACCCGCAGGAGGGTCGCAGGACCCCGGAGGCATCCGGGGTGGACCTCGCGCGCCAGGCCCTGGCGGCGGCGCGCGAGCAGGCGCGGGCCCGGGGCAACGCGGCCGGCGGGAAGCGGCGCCAGCAGCCGGGGCTGCGCTCGGGGGCCCGGGCGGACGGCCGGGACCCGATGCCGTTGATGGCGGCGCTGGACCGGCTGCGCACCGAACGCGGCTGGGAGATGCCGATGGCGGTGGCGGGCGTGATGGAGCGCTGGTCGGAGATCGTCGGCCCGGAGATCGCGGCGCACTGTGAACCGCAGCGCTACGAGGACCGTGAACTTGTCGTGCGGTGCGATTCCTCGGCGTGGGCGGCGCAGCTGAAGCTGCTGGCTCCGCAGCTGGTCGCGCGGCTGAACGCGGATCTGGGGCAGGGCACCGTGCGGATGATCAAGGTGCACGGCCCCGGTGGACGGCCGAAGGGGTACGGGCCCTGGCGGGCGCCGGGCAGCAAGGGGCCCGGGGACACCTACGGGTGACGGCCCCCGCCGGGTCGCCCGCCGGGTCCCGTGCCCGGTCCCCTGCGGGGTTGCCCGTGGGCGCTGGACGCAGCCCGCTCCGCGGGCCCCGAGGCGCCGCTCCGGACCCCGCGCCCCGACCGCCGGCGGGGCCGGCGATGAGCAGTTTCGGGTGGCGTCCCTCACGGTAGTCGGAGGTTGACAGCCCGAAGGGCTGGATGCCCGTGTGAGCCTCTTTGAGCCCCTTCCCGGATGTGGGGAGTCGGAGAGAGGAGGTTCAGGGCGGCACATGCGGACTCAGGTACCGGCAAACCCCCATTCATGTCCGTGGTACCGGTAGACTGAAGCGAATCCCGCCGGTTCGCGGGATCGAGCAGACAACGCAGAACGACGCGGCCGCTCCCGCCGGCGCACTTGCTGGTCCGGGGTACGGGCTGCGCTGTGCCAGAAAGGGCGCTTCGTGGCCGATTCCGGCGACTCCAACGAGAAGAATTACGACGCCAGTGCGATCCAGGTCCTCGAGGGCCTGGACGCGGTCCGCAAGCGGCCGGGTATGTACATCGGCTCGACGGGTGAGCGTGGTCTGCACCACCTCGTCTACGAGGTCGTCGACAACTCCGTCGACGAGGCGCTGGCCGGGCACGCGGACACCATCGACGTGACGATCCTCGCCGACGGTGGGGTGCGCGTGGTCGACAACGGTCGCGGTATCCCGGTCGGCATCGTTCCGTCCGAGGGCAAGCCGGCCGTCGAGGTCGTGCTGACCGTCCTGCACGCGGGCGGCAAGTTCGGAGGCGGCGGCTACGCCGTTTCCGGCGGTCTGCACGGCGTCGGCGTGTCCGTCGTCAACGCGCTGTCGACCAAGGTCGCGGTCGAGGTCAAGACGGACGGCCACCGCTGGACCCAGGACTACAAGCTGGGCGTGCCGACGGCCCCGCTGGCCAAGAACGAGGAGACCGCCGAGACCGGCACCACGGTCACCTTCTGGGCCGACGGCGACATCTTCGAGACGACCGAGTACTCCTTCGAGACGCTGTCGCGGCGCTTCCAGGAGATGGCCTTCCTCAACAAGGGTCTGACCCTGTCGCTGACCGACGAGCGCGAGTCGGCGAAGGCCACGGTCGGCGCGGACGACCCCGACGCGGACACGGCCGAGCCGACCGCGCGCACGGTGAAGTACTACTACGAGGGCGGCATCGTCGACTTCGTGAAGTACCTCAACTCGCGCAAGGGCGAGCTGATCCACCCGACCGTCATCGACGTCGAGGCCGAGGACAAGGAGCGCATGCTCTCGGTCGAGATCGCGATGCAGTGGAACTCGCAGTACACGGAGGGGGTCTACTCCTTCGCGAACACGATCCACACGCACGAGGGCGGTACCCACGAGGAGGGCTTCCGCGCGGCTCTGACGGGTCTGGTGAACCGTTATGCGCGCGACAAGAAGCTGCTGCGCGAGAAGGACGACAACCTCGCCGGCGAGGACATCCGCGAGGGTCTGACGGCGATCATCTCGGTCAAGCTGGGCGAGCCCCAGTTCGAGGGCCAGACGAAGACCAAGCTGGGCAACACCGAGGCCAAGACCTTCGTGCAGAAGGTCGTCCACGAGCACCTCAACGACTGGTTCGACCGCAACCCCGTCGAGGCCGCGGACATCATCCGCAAGTCGATCCAGGCGGCCACGGCGCGCGTCGCGGCCCGCAAGGCCCGCGACCTCACCCGTCGCAAGGGTCTGCTGGAGAGCGCCTCGCTGCCGGGCAAGCTGTCCGACTGCCAGTCGAACGACCCGACCAAGTGCGAGATCTTCATCGTCGAGGGTGACTCGGCCGGTGGCTCCGCGAAGTCCGGCCGCAACCCGATGTACCAGGCCATCCTGCCCATCCGCGGCAAGATCCTGAACGTCGAGAAGGCCCGTATCGACAAGATCCTCCAGAACACCGAGGTCCAGGCGCTGATCAGTGCCTTCGGTACCGGTGTGCACGAGGACTTCGACATCGAGAAGCTCCGCTATCACAAGATCATCCTGATGGCGGACGCCGACGTCGACGGCCAGCACATCAACACCCTGCTGCTGACCTTCCTCTTCCGCTTCATGCGCCCGCTGGTCGAGGCCGGCCACGTGTACCTGTCGCGCCCGCCGCTCTACAAAATCAAGTGGGGCCGGGACGACTTCGAGTACGCGTACTCGGACCGCGAGCGCGACGCGCTGGTGGAGCTCGGCAAGCAGAACGGCAAGCGGATCAAGGAAGACTCGATCCAGCGCTTCAAGGGTCTGGGCGAGATGAACGCCGAGGAGCTGCGCGTCACCACCATGGACGTGGACCACCGCGTCCTCGGCCAGGTCACGCTGGACGACGCGGCGCAGGCCGACGACCTGTTCTCGGTGCTGATGGGCGAGGACGTCGAGGCACGGCGCTCGTTCATCCAGCGCAACGCCAAGGACGTCCGCTTCCTCGACATCTGAGTCGGCTCCGCTGACCGCCGCCTGAAAGGACTTCTGACCAGCAATGGCCGACGAAACCACCCCCACCGCCGAGAATCCCGCGGAGGAGCAGCCCGTGCTGCGCATCGAGCCCGTCGGGCTCGAGACGGAGATGCAGCGCTCCTACCTCGACTACGCGATGTCCGTCATCGTCTCGCGCGCCCTGCCGGACGTGCGCGACGGCCTCAAGCCGGTGCACCGCCGCGTGCTGTACGCGATGTACGACGGCGGCTACCGGCCCGAGAAGGGCTTCTACAAGTGCGCCCGTGTCGTCGGCGACGTCATGGGCACGTACCACCCGCACGGTGACAGCTCGATCTACGACGCCCTGGTCCGCCTGGCCCAGCCGTGGTCGATGCGCATGCCGCTGGTGGACAGCAACGGCAACTTCGGCTCCCCGGGCAACGACCCGGCGGCCGCGATGCGCTACACCGAGTGCAAGCTCATGCCGCAGGCCATGGAGATGCTCCGGGACATCGACGAGGAGACCGTCGACTTCCAGGACAACTACGACGGCCGCAACCAGGAGCCGACGGTCCTTCCGGCGCGCTTCCCGAACCTGCTGGTCAACGGCAGCGCCGGCATCGCCGTCGGCATGGCGACCAACATCCCGCCGCACAACCTCCGCGAGGTCGCGGCCGGTGCGCAGTGGGCGCTGGAGCACCCGGAGGCCTCGCACGAGGAGCTCCAGGACGCGCTGATCGAGCGGATCAAGGGCCCCGACTTCCCGTCGGGCGCCCTGGTCGTGGGCCGCAAGGGCATCGAGGAGGCGTACCGGACCGGTCGCGGCTCCATCACGATGCGCGCGGTGGTCGAGGTCGAGGAGATCCAGAACCGCCAGTGCCTGGTGGTCACGGAGCTGCCGTACCAGACCAACCCCGACAACCTCGCGCAGAAGATCGCGGACCTGGTGAAGGACGGCAAGGTCGGCGGCATCGCCGACGTCCGTGACGAGACCTCGTCGCGGACCGGCCAGCGCCTGGTGATCGTCCTGAAGCGCGACGCCGTCGCGAAGGTCGTGCTGAACAACCTCTACAAGCACACCGACCTGCAGACGAACTTCGGTGCGAACATGCTGGCGCTGGTGGACGGCGTGCCGCGCACGCTGTCGATCGACGCCTTCATCCGCCACTGGGTGACGCACCAGATCGAGGTCATCGTCCGGCGCACGAAGTTCCGCCTGCGCAAGGCGGAGGAGCGCGCCCACATCCTGCGCGGTCTGCTCAAGGCGCTGGACGCGATCGACGAGGTCATCGCGCTGATCCGGCGCAGCAACACGGTCGAGATCGCGCGCGAGGGCCTGATGGGCCTCCTGGAGATCGACGAGATCCAGGCGAACGCGATCCTGGAGATGCAGCTCCGCCGCCTCGCGGCCCTGGAGCGCCAGAAGATCGTCGCCGAGCACGACGAGCTCCAGGCCAAGATCAACGAGTACAACGCCATCCTGGCCTCGGAGCAGCGCCAGCGCTCCATCGTCAGCGAGGAACTGGCGGCGATCGTCGAGAAGTTCGGCGACGACCGGCGTTCCAAGCTGGTGCCCTTCGACGGTGACATGTCCATCGAGGACCTGATCGCCGAAGAGGACATCGTCGTCACGATCACCCACGGCGGCTACGTCAAGCGCACCAAGACCGAGGACTACCGCTCGCAGAAGCGCGGCGGCAAGGGCGTGCGCGGCACGAAGCTGAAGCAGGACGACCTCGTCGACCACTTCTTCGTCTCCACCACGCACCACTGGCTGCTGTTCTTCACGAACAAGGGCCGGGTCTACCGGTCCAAGGCGTACGAGCTGCCGGACGCCGGCCGTGACGCCCGCGGGCAGCACGTCGCGAACCTGCTGGCCTTCCAGCCGGACGAGAAGATCGCCCAGATCCTCGCGATCCGCGACTACGAGGCGGCGCCCTACCTGATCCTGGCCACCAAGGGCGGCCTGGTGAAGAAGACGGCGCTCAAGGACTACGACTCGCCCCGTTCCGGCGGCGTCATCGCGATCAACCTCCGGGAGACCGAGGCCGGCGGCGACGACGAGCTGATCGGCGCCGAGCTGGTGTCCGCCGAGGACGACCTGCTGCTGATCAGCAAGAAGGCGCAGTCGATCCGCTTCACGGCGACCGACGACGCGCTGCGCCCGATGGGCCGGGCCACCTCGGGCGTGAAGGGCATGAGTTTCCGTGAAGGTGACGAACTGCTCTCCATGAGCGTTGTGAGGCCGGGTACGTTCGTCTTCACCGCGACCGACGGCGGCTACGCCAAGCGGACGCCGGTCGACGAGTACCGCGTCCAGGGCCGTGGCGGCCTGGGTATCAAGGCCGCCAAGATCGTGGAGGACCGCGGTTCGCTCGTCGGGGCGCTCGTGGTCGACGAGAGCGACGAGATTCTCGCCATCACGCTCGGCGGTGGTGTGATTCGCACGCGCGTCAACGAAGTCAGGGAGACCGGCCGTGACACCATGGGCGTCCAGCTGATCAACCTGGGGAAGCGGGATGCCGTGGTCGGCATCGCGCGCAACGCCGAGGCAGGTCAGGAAGCTGACGAGGTCGAGGCCGACGAGAACGAGACCGAGGTGGCCGACGGACAGGCCGCCGAGGCCGCCGAGGGCACGCAGCCTTCGGCCGGGGAGCACGAGGAGTAAGTCGTGAGTGGAGCCACGGGCGCCGGACCGGCCAAGACTGGAGCGAACGGTGCCCGTGGCCCCGCCGCGGACTCCCAGGGGGGAACCGTGACGGACACCCGAGGACCGCAGCCGGCGGCCGGCGCGGACACCGGCGAGGACAAGCCCGCACAGCCGTACCACCCGCCGCAGGCCTACACGGCGCCCTCGGGCCCGGGGACGCCGCGCGGGGGCACGGGTGGCGGTGCACAGCGCAAGCCGCGCCCGGGGGTCCGTACGGCCCCTCGTACGCGCAAGGCGCGGCTGCGGGTGGCGAAGGCCGACCCGTGGTCGGTCATGAAGGTCAGCTTCCTGCTGTCGATCGCGCTCGGCATCTGCACGATCGTGGCGGCGGTGGTGCTGTGGATGGTCATGGACGCGATGGGCGTCTTCTCGACCGTCGGCGGCACGATCAGCGAGGCGACCGGGTCGAACGAGGGCAACGGCTTCGACCTCCAGTCGTTCCTGTCGCTGCCGCGCGTTCTGATCTTCACCTCGGTCATCGCGGTGATCGACGTGGTGCTGGCGACGGCACTGGCGACGCTGGGCGCGTTCATCTACAACCTGTCGGCGGGATTCGTCGGCGGTGTGGAACTGACCCTCGCCGAGGACGAGTAGGTCCTCCGGCGGAGCGCCCGCGACGGGTCGGATGACCTGCGCAGACGCCTCTGGGCAACGGATTTTGGCCTGACCGGGTCTGTGCGCTAATCTTCAGGAGTCAGCGCGCAGCGCGGATGGGGCTATAGCTCAGTTGGTTAGAGCGCATCCCTGATAAGGATGAGGCCACAGGTTCAAATCCTGTTAGCCCCACAGTGTCGAAGACCCCCAGGCCAAGGCCTGGGGGTCTTTGTCGTTGGGCCAGTTGGTGGGTCGGTCGGTGGGCCGGGAGGTCACCGATCGGTATCGGTCGGTGTGTATTGTTGGGCGCCAGAAGTCCCCTACGTCAACGAAAGACGAGGTCGCGCGGTGAAGAAGCTGCTCCTGGTCGCACTGGCCGCCATCGGCGGGCTCCTCGTGTACCGCCAGATCCAGGCGGACCGCGCCGAGCAGGACCTGTGGACGGAGGCAACTGACTCCGTGCCCTCTGGTTCCGGTGTGTGAGACCCAAGGCTGATCCCATGAAGCCCCGGCTGCCGCTGCGGTCGGGGCTTTGTGCTGTTCTGTGACGAAAACTTACGTTATGCAAAGATTTGACTTGCGCTAGCAAACCCGGGGTGGGCGTGATGGTTCGGGGACGGACGACAGTGTGGGCGGCGGCCCTGGGCCTGGCGGCGGGCCTGCCGGGGGTCGCGTACGCCGAGGGGGCCGCGCCCGGTCCCCTGCCCACCTACCGCGCCGCCGACGGCGCCAGGGCGGTCGAGGGCAAGCCCTCCACCGCGGACGCCCCGCTGATCGAAGCCGGGAACGTCTACGCGGACACGCTCGGACCGGGGGAGCGCGTGTACCGGCTCGTCCTCGACAAGGACGAGTCCAACGTCTACGTCTCCGCGGTGGTGCGGCCCGCGGCGGGTGCGAAGGTCTCCGGCGGCGACGGCATCGAGGTGGAGATCATGACCACCGCCGGGCGCTCCTGCCCGGGCAGCACCGGCCGGGCGAACTTCGGCTACGACGCCTACCCGATCGGCGCGGCCGGCGTCCGGTGGGGCGCGGAGGACGCGGACTGCGCGCCCGCGGGCGTGTACTACGCCAAGGTCACGCGCACCTCGGCCAAGGGCTACGACCAGAGCCCGTGGCCGCTGGAGATCAAGGTCCAGCGGGAGCCCGGCCGCGGCCCGGGCGCCGGCCCCACCACCGCGCCCGGCAGCTGGCCCTCGGGCGCCCCCGCGCTGCCCGGCTCCGAGCCGGTGGCCCGCAGCGGCGGCACCGGCTTCAACGACGCCCGGGCCCTGGGGGCCGGGGTGTGGCGCGACGAGATGCGGCCGGGGCAGACCCGCTACTACCGGGTCCCGCTGGACTGGGGGCAGCAGCTGGGCCTGAGCGCCGAACTGGCCGCCGCGAAGATGACCAAGAGCTACGGGTCCGCCTCGGGCGGGCTCACCGTCTCCCTCTACAGCCCCTACCGCGGGCTGATCTCCGACAAGGACGTCTCGTACGACGGCAAGCAGGCCGGGGTCACCTTCGACAGGACCCCGCCCGTCGCCTACGAGAACCGGTTCGCCAGCGACCGGAGCGTGCAGCCGGTGTCCCTCGCGGGCTGGTACTACGTCGCGGTCACCATGGGGTCGAAGGTCGCCGAGTTCACCGAGGACGCGGCGCCCGTACCGCTGACCCTGCGCCTGGAGGTCGCCGGTACGCCGGCCAAGGCGCCCGCGTACCGGGGCAGTCCGGCCGCGGGCGGCTTCGGGGTCGGCGACGAGGACCGGGCCGCGGCGAAGGAGGGGCTCACCGCCCCGGAGGCCGCCGAGGCGGCCGAGCGGCACTCGGCGATGCGGGTCGTGGCGGGCGCCGGCTTCGGCGCCGGGACGCTCCTGCTGCTGGTGCTCGGCGGCTGGACGCTGCTCGGGCGGCGCGGACGCGGGACTACAGCTGGGTGAGGGCCCAGACGCCCACGGCGAAGCAGAGCAGCGCCGCGGCGAGGAGCGAGGCCACCGCCTTCGGCGGGGGCGGGGCGATCCGGCCGCCCGCGCGCACCAGGGGCCCGGCGGGGGGCGCGGGGACCGGCACGGTGGGCGGCGACAGGTGGAAACTGCCCGTCTCGGAGGGCCCGTACCCGGGCACCTGCGCCGGGACGGCCGGAGCGGCGGGGTACGGCGCCGTCGGGCCCGTGGCGGCGCTCTGAGCCGTGGCGCGCGGGTCGGTACGCGTGGGCTCCGCGGCCACCGTCACGGAGGCCGGGGAGCCTTGGGAGGCGGGCGTGGAAGCCGGAGCCGCCGGCGTCGCGGAAGCGGGGGCGGCGAGGGGGACGGGCGCCTGCGGGGTCGCCGGGCCCGTGCTCCGCGGGTCCGGTCGCCCGGGTCGCTCCGGCGGCCCCTGCGGGCCGAAGCCGGGCGGCAGCGGGCCGAGTTGGTCGAACACCTCCACCGGATCCTCGTCCGGGGCGGGCGGCGGCAGCAGCTCCACGGCCTCGGCAAGGGCCTTGCGCGCCCCCGTGGCCGTCCGGAAGCGGCTCTGGGGATCCGGCTGCAGCAGGCCGGCGATGACGTCCCACAGGGGGGCCGGAACGCCTTCGGGGGCGCCCGGGGTGCCATGGGCGAGGAAGTGCTCCACCAGCGCCCCGGAATCGGGCTTGCGGCCCTGGAGGAGGTACAGGGCGACCAGCCCCACGGCGAAGAGGTCGGCGGGGAAGTCGGGCTCGGCGCCCAGGAGTTGCTCGGGGGCGAAATAGCCCGGCGTGCCGACCACGTAGTCGGTCTCGGTCAGCCGCGGCTCGCCCTTGCGCATCGAGATGCCGAAGTCGGACAGCCGCAGGTGCGGCCGCCCGGTTCCGGTGGCCTCCATCAGGATGTTGGCCGGCTTGATGTCGCGGTGCACCACACCCTCCGCGTGCACCGCCGCCAGCCCCGACAGCAGCTGGTCGAGCAGGGTGCACACGAAACGGGGCGGCAGGGGCCCGTAGTCCCCGATCACATGGCCGAGCGAGCCGCCGCCGACCAGGTCCATGGTGAAGAGGACCTTGTCGTCGTCGGCCGCCCAGCTGGCGGGAGCCAGTACGTGCGGATGGTCGATCCGCAGCGCCTGCTCCCGCACGAACCGCAGGAGCGTGTGCGCGTCGCTCTGCAGGAGGACCTTCGCGGCGACGTAGCGGCGACGGCGGTGGTCCCAGGCCCGCCACACGGCACCCGCGCCCCCGCGCCCGATCGGATCGATCAGCTCGTACCGACCGGCGAAGACCTCACCCATCGCTGTGCCCGTCCCCCGTCACCCGTTGTCCGCCGTCGTGCGTGTCAGTTCTGGTGGGCCTCGTAGTGGGCGACCGCGTCGGCGGTGCGGCCCGCGCCGTACACCCGGAGGAACTCTGCCAGTTCCGGATGGCTGGGGGCGAGGGTGTTCGCCGCGTCGATGATGTCGCCGGCCGCGGAGACCGAGCGCAGCAGCGACTGGATCTCGCGGACGACCCGCTTGACGGTGGGTGCGCCGGAGCCGGTGGTGGTCTGGCCGCTGTTGCTGAGGACGGATCCTCCCTGGGTCTTCTTGATCTCGTCCATCCGGTCGGTGGCCTCCCCCGCGCTGACGCTTCCGTCGGCCACCTGGCCGGCGAGATCCTGGAGGGCCTGGACGCGCTGGACCACGGCCGGGTTCCCGATCTTGGCGCGCTGGCCGCTCATCAGCTGGGACAGCATGGGCGCCGACAGTCCGAGGACGGCAGCGAGGCGGGCCTGGTTCAAGCCGAGGTCATCTATGAGCCGGCGGAAGAGCGCTCCCAGCGGCTCCCCGTACCAACTGCGCTGAAGCTCTCTGGCTCTGGCCGTGGCCTCTTGTTGTACTGCGTCCACTCTTACTACTCCCCTTCGCTGGTGCGAACCTCGCGAGCATCTTACGGAGAGTGGTCGCACGGCGGGAGTCCCTATCATTTTGCGAGATGAGGGGGTACACCCGGTACTCTGTTCTGCGGAACGACCACACCGCCCGCGCGGGAGGGGTGCGTCCACTTCCATGGGGCCTTAGCTCAGTTGGTAGAGCGCTGCCTTTGCAAGGCAGATGTCAGGAGTTCGAATCTCCTAGGCTCCACAGATAAATGCTCTCCGACCTGCGGAAACGCGGTGTCGGAGGGCATTTTTCGTTCCCCCGGCAACGGTCGGCGGGGGTGGCTCCCTGCTGCGTTCCGCCGGTCGGGGGCGCCCCGACGGGTCGGCGACGGGACGAAAACGGGCCACGGCGGACATCTGCGTGCATCGGGGTCGGCTCCGGGGGCCGGTTCGGGAGCCGGGGCCGGGCGGCGACCGGGGCCCGGTCGCGGCCGGGGCGGGGGCGCGGCGGCCCGTTGGCCGAAACGCCGGTTGTCGATCGGACGCCCCGTCAGGCGGCGGCGCCCGCGGAGGGAGTTCCTCCGCGGGCCCCTGAAATCCCGTCTGACCTGGCGCGATACGCTTCGCAAGGCGCTCCAAAACGCGCTATTCCGGGACAGCCTCCGGCTGCTTACGACACGAGTTGTTAACGGTGTATCCGCCATGGAAGTGGCGTACGCCACGGTGGTCGGGCGGTCAATCAAGGTACGGTCACATGCGTACCTCCGTTCGGAGGCGTACCTGCATGCAAGAGGGGGAACTCAGCCATGTCCACGATCCTGGAAACCGAACTCAGCTACTCGAGCACCGTGACCCGGGCCCTGGTGCACAGAGCGGCCGTCTGCGAGGTGTTCCTGACCGACTCCATTCGGCTGGCCGAGGACGAATACTTGATCGCCGCGCAGCTCCCGCGGGTGCACAGCTACTACAACGACCAGGTCACCACGCCCGCTGTATACGATCCGCTGCTCCTCGTCGAGGTCTTCCGCCAGGCGTCGATCTACACCGCGCACACCTTCCTGGACGCCGCCGTCGACGAGAAGTTCATCTTCAACGGCGGCGAGATGATCGTCACCGACGTCACCGCCCTGCACATCGGCGCCCGGCCGGGCCACGCGCAGATCCACGCCCGGCAGGCGGCGCTGAAGCACCGGGACGGGGTCGTCACCGGCAGCACGCTCGACATGGTCCTGACCGTGGACGGGCGGGAGGCCGCGACCATGCGCACCACCTGCCAGTGGATGCCGGGCCGCGCCTGGAACCGGATGCGCGAGAAGGGGCGTGCCGCGCTCGCGCTGGGCACCGCCCGCCCGCACCACACCGGACATCGCGTCGCCCCGATCACCGTGGGCCGCATCTCCCCGCAGAACGTGGTGCTGTCCGAGACCGAGGTGCGCGAGTACGAGGTGCTCACCCAGGTCATCGTCGACCAGGAGAACCCGGCGCTCTTCGACCACCCGCTGGACCACATCCCGGGTGCGCTGATCTTCGAGGGCTTCCGGCAGTCCGCGGTGCACGCCGCGTTCGAGCTGTTCGGCCTCTCGCCGCGGGGGCTCCTCCTCACGCGCGTGGAGACGGACTTCACCCGCTTCGGTGAGTTCGAACTGCCCACCGACTGTCTCGTACGGGTCGTGGAATCGCCGACCGCGGACTCGGTGGCCTTCGAGATCACCATGAGCCAGGAGGAGCAGATCGCCCGGGCCCGGGTGCACCTCACCCTGACCAGCCCCATCGCCGGAGCCCTGCTGAACCGGTTCGGCTACGCCACCGCGGGTGTCTGAGAGCCCGTCATCCGTACCCGGGCGACACAAGGAGATCCCGCAGTGCCCCAGCCCATGATCTGGTTCGACTTCGGTGGCGTGCTCTCGCCGCCGCTCGACGACCTCTTCGACTCGTACCACGTGCGTACGGGCATCACGCCCCGCCAGATGAAGACCGCGCTCGCCGCGGTCGCCGCCGAACTGGGCCACGAACCCCTGGCACCCCTCGAACTGGCCCTGCTCACCGAGCCCGAATGGGGCCGCGCCATGGTCCGGGTCCTTGGGGAGGCCAACCCCGGCATCGACCTGTCCCGTGCGCGCTTCGAGCAGTTCGGGCAGCAGTGGTTCGAGGGGGTCCGCGCCAACCCGGTGATGGTGGCAACCGCCCTGCACGCCAAGGAGCACGGCTACCGGGTCGGCATCCTCAGCAACAACGTTGTCGAGTGGGAGCCCTACTGGCGCGCGATCGTCGAGCCCGTCGGCGAGGTCGACTGCATCGTCGACTCCTGCCGGATCGGCGTCCGCAAGCCCGATCCGGAGATCTTCCGGCGGGCCGAGAAGGAGGCGGGGGTGCCGGCCGAGGAGTGCGTGCTGGTCGACGACCTCGCCGAGAACTGCGCGGCGGCCCGTCGGGTCGGCTGGCGCGCGGTGCAGTTCCGCAACAACGCCCAGGCCGTACGCGACCTGGCGGGCCTGACCGGACTGCCCGCCCTCGTCTGAGGCACCACTCTTCCCCACGGAGCACACATGACCACTACCGTCACGTCCGCGGCCGTCACCGTCGCGGACATACCCCACCTCGATCCCGTCCCGGCCTTCACCGTGCTCGACGAGCGCAGCCCGGAGGGCGTCCCGCTCATCCAGCTGCCCAGCGGCCACAAGGTCATGCACCTGACGCGCTACGCCGATGTGCACAAGGTGCTCACCGACCCTGCGTCCGGCCGCACCGAGACCAACGTCGAGGACGGGCCGAGCTTCCTGCCGACCGTGATGCCGAAGGAGCTGCTGCTCAACCTGGACGCCCCGCACCACGCCCGGGTCCGCGGCTTCGTCTCCGCCGACTACAGCGCGGCGGGCACCGAGCGGCTGCGCCCGGTGCTCGACCGCGTGGTGGACGAGGGGATCGCGCGGCTGCGCTCGGCCGGGTCCCCCGACCTGTTCACCGACCTCGTCGACCGGGTGCCGATCACCGTCAACGCGCACTTCCTCGGCGTACCGATCGAGGACGTGCCGTACTTCCGGCCGTCGGCGCGGATCGTGCAGATCGCCTCGCACGAGGACGTGCCGGACCTGGTGGAGCACTTCTACCGGGTGTACGGATACGTCCAGGACCTGGTCACCGGGGCCCGGCCGGTGGTGCCCGGCGGGCTGATCGACCGCTTCCGCGCCGACCGGGACCGGGCCGAGCCGCCGATGGACGACGCCGAGCTGACCGGCATCTTCTTCGGCTCGCTGCTGGGCGCCGACCAGAACGTGGTGTCGGTGCTGACCAAGTCGCTGTACGCGCTGCTCTCGGCGCCCGCCCTGTGGCGCCGGCTGGCCGACGATCCCGGGATCGCCCCGCGCCTCTCCGAGGAGCTGATCCGGCTGATCCCGCTGGGCACGATCTCCGCGTTCCCGCGCATCGCGGGCCGGGATCTGCAGACGACCGAGGGGCTCGTGCCGGCGGGCAGCGTGGTCTACCCGGACGCCTTCGCCGCCAACCGGGACCCCGAGGCGTTCCCGGAGCCGCTGACCGTCGACCCCGACCGGTCCTCCGCCAAGCGCCACCTGCAGTTCGGCTACGGCATGCACCACTGCATGGGCGCCGCGCTGGCCCGTATGGAGATCGTGACCGTACTGACCCGCTTGGCGCAGGAGTTCCCGGACCTGGCCCTGGCCGTCGACCCGGCCGAGGTGCCCTGGGACAACGGGACGGTGCTGCGCCGGCCCACCTCGCTGCCGGTGCGCTGGTGAGCCGGTGCTCCGGCTGAGGTGAGTGCGGGCCGGTGAGGGCGGGTGCGGTGCTGCGCACCCGCCCTCCGGCGCGCCCGTCAGCGGGGCTCGCCGTACCACTGGCGCAGGGTGCCGGTGAGGGAACCGCCGTCCGGGGCCCAGGCGATGTACCCGTCGGGCCGGACGAGGACGGCGTCCCAGGGCAGCGGCCGGGCGGTGGTCGCGGACACCGTGCGCAGCACGTGGGCCCAGCCGTCGCCCGGAGCGCGGTGGACCGCGCCGGCCTCCCCGAGCAGGAGCAGCAGGGGACGGCCCGGCAGCAGCAGCCGGGTCAGGTCGGTGGGCCCGTCGTCGGTGGTGAGCGGCAGGTTCGGCAGGAACTGGCCCTCCCAGCGGGAGCCGCGTCCGGTGCGGGCGGGGTACACCGTCTCCTGGGCGCTGATCATGTGGCCGATGTGGGTGTTCACGTCGTCGAGCCCGAGGAGTCCGCCGACGAGGTCGCGCAGCGGGTCGAGGCTCGGGTCCGGCCGCATCAGGGCGAGTTGGGCCCGGGTGTTGTCGATGACGCGCGCTCCCGCGGGCCGGCGCTCGGCGTCGTAGGTGTCGAGAAGGTCCTTGCCCGCGGTGCCCGCGAGGGTGTGGGCGAGTTTCCAGGAGAGGTTGAGAGCGTCCTGCAGACCCAGATTGAGCCCCTGCCCGCCCACGGGGAAGTGCACGTGGGCGGCGTCACCGGCGAGGAACACCCGGCCCTGGCGGTAGTCGCGCACCAGCCGGGTGAAGTCGCTGAAGCGGGAGAAGAAGAGCGGGTCGGCCATCGGCACGCCGTGGCCGAGGATGCGCTCGCCCTCCCGGCGCAGTTCGTCGAGGGTGAGCGGGGAGTGCCGGTCGGGGTGCGGACCGCGGAAGTCGATGGTGATGAACCGGCTGTGCCCGTACGGGTTGACGCCCGCGACCGTCCAGCCGCGCGGGGTGCGGTGCCAGCCGTAGGGCACGCTGTCCGGGTCGGTCAGCCGGACCAGGCCGAGCAGGGCGGACACGGTCGCCGGATGGGTGTCCTCGGCGAAGCCGATCAGCTCGCGCACGGTGCTGCGGGCGCCGTCCGCGCCGACGGCGTACTCGGCGGTGAAGTGCCGGACTCCGTCCGGTCCCTGGGTGGTGACCTCGACCGCGTCGGGCCCCTGGCCGATGTCGGTGACGCGGTGTCCGCGCAGCACGGTGACGCCCCGTTCGCGGGCCCGCTGCTCGAAGTCCCTTTCCAGGTCGGCCTGGGAGCGTCCGACGATGGGTCCGGGCTCGGTGGCGGGGGCGGTGATGACCAGTCCCGGCATGCCCGCGAAGTGGAAGGCGTCGGCGGCACTGCGTCCGAGCCGGTCCTCGGTCGCGGCGGGCGCGTGCAGGTGGCCGCGCCGGGCCAGGCCCTGCACGGTGCGGGCGTGGAGCGTGCCCGCCTTGGGCTGGTCGACGGTCCGCGGTTCGGCTTCGAGCACGAGGGTGGACACGCCGTGGTGCCCGAGTTCGGCGGCGAGGAGCATGCCGACGGGCCCGCCCCCGACGACCAGGACCTGGGCGTGGGTGGGAGCGGGGCGGGGGCCGTCCGGGGGTCGGTTCATGGCGCGCGGGTCCTTTCCTGGGTCCGTCCCGGCCGGCCGGTCGCGGTGCGCTGCGCGGACCGCGGTGGTGCCGGCGCGGCGGGACGAGGGTGGCCCGGCGCCTCGACGGGGGATGCGGGCGCCGGGCCGGTCTCGGGTGGTGTCGCGTGGATCGGGTGGGGGACCCGGCGGTCGCCGAGTCCCCCGGGGCGGTCAGGCCGCGTTCTTGGCGGTGCCGCCGCCGCGCAGCAGGGCGGCGACCACGGCGCACAGGACGACGCAGACCGCGGCCAGTCCCCACAGGACGGTGTGGAAGGCGGAGTCGTAGGACTGGGCGAGGAAGTGGGTGAAGCCCTCGGTGTCCACCGCTCCGGAGAGCTCCGTGGCCCGGGCGAAGTCGCCGCCCGCGGCCTGGTCGGCGACCTGGTCCGGCTGCGCGGCGCCGGCGTAGTCGCCGATGCCGTCCTGGATGCGGGTGCCGAGCACGGTCGCGAGGGCCGAGCCGTACACGGCCACGGCGATGGCCTCGCTGCCCAGGCGCAGGGTGTTGAGGAAGCCGGCCGCCATGCCGGCCTTGGCCGGGTCGATCAGTTCCAGCGCCTGGCCGTCGACGAGACCCGCCGACAGGCCCATGCCGGCGCCGGTGACGAGCATCGGCAGGGCGACGACGAGGATCTTCACGTCGGGCGAGAAGAGGGTGAGGGCGAGGTCGCCGACGACGAGGCAGGCGAGGCTGACGTAGATGAGGGTGAGCGCGGAGACGCCGCGGGTGACCAGCTTCGCCGCGAGCATCGGGCAGATCAGCACGGGTGCGGTGAGCAGCAGCATGATCAGGCCGGCGGTGCCGGTGTCACGGCCGGTGGCGGCGGTCAGGTAGCTCGGGAGGTAGGTGAGCATGGTGACGAACCCGAAGGACGCGGCGACCGGCACCAGGCACAGGCCGACGAAGCGCCGGTTGCGCAGCACGCTCAGGTCCAGCATGGGGTGTTCGCGGCGGTTCTCGACGACGGCGAAGATCCCGAGGACCACGACCGCGCCGGCGAACAGCCCCAGCACGCCCGGGCTGCCCCAGCCCCACTGCGAGCCCTGCACGATGGCGGTGGTCAGCAGCACCATGGCGACGACGAACAGCGCGCTGCCCGGTACGTCGATGCTGGCGCCGCTGCCGCCGTCGGCCGGCATGGCCTTGGCGATGGCGGGCACCGCGAGGAGTACGAGGAGCAGGGCGACGGCGTGCACCGCGAACACCCAGCGCCAGCCGAGGCCCTGGACGAGTACGCCGGCCAGCGAGGGGCCGATCGCCACGCCGACGCCGGCGACGGTGCCGAACAGGGCGAACGCCTTGGCGCGCGCCGGGCCGTCGAACACGGTCGCGATGATCGCCGCGCCGCAGGAGAAGATCGCCGCGCCGCCGATTCCGGCGAGTGCGCGGGCGCCGTCGAGCCACAGCACATTGGTGGCGAGCGCGCTGGCCAGCGAGGCCACGGCGTAGACGGCGGCGCCGGCGGCGAAGGCCTTGACCCGGCCGACGATGTCGGCGATGGAGCCCCAGACGAGGGTGAAGCAGGCGAAGGCCACGTTGAAGGCGTTCACCACCCACTGGAGGGGGGCGAGGCCGGCCTGGGTGTCGGCCCCGATGTCGGGGAGTGCGACGGCCGTGCCGGAGATCGACATCGGGACGACGAACACCGCGAGGAGCACGGCGGCCAGGGTCAGGGTGCGGCCCGGCTGACTTTCCGCCTGCACGGGTGGCGCGGCCGACGAGGTGGTCTGCGTACTCATGTGGGCACTACTCCAGGCTCGGTCCGGCCGCCGTGCGACCAGGTTCGGTTTACATCGAACCTTAAGCTGGCACAGATGAGAGGTATGATGCAACCCGTACCTCAGGAAGGAGGGCGCGATGCCCGACGAGGATGGCCACCCCTCCCGCGAGGAGATGAGCCTGTTGACCGTACTGAACGCCCTCTCCGACCCCCTGCGCTACGCCGTCGTCGGCGCCCTGCTCAGGGAGCCGGAAGGCACGGCGCGCACCTGCGCGTCCTTCAACCTCCCGGTCTCGAAGTCGACGATCACCCACCACTTCCGGATCCTGCGCGAGGCGGGCCTGGTCCAGCAGGTGGACCGGGGCAACAGCCGGGCGGCCACCCTGCGCCGCACGGACCTGGACCAGCGCTTCCCCGGACTGCTGGACCTGATCAGCGCCAACCTCTGACCGACCCGGTCCCGCACACGCACCCGCCGGACAACTGATCCCGCACACCCTGCCGCCGCCCCGTGCCGAGCGGCTGCTCCGCCATGCCCCGGACCGGCCACCCGAAGGAGACGAAACATGACGACGCGACAGGAGTTATCTGCCGGCGCAGCCGCCGGGTCCGACCGCGAGGAGACCCCCGACCTGGGCGGACTGCTCGTACGGGCCGCGAGGCGGTTCCCGGAGAACGGACTGCGCTACTGCGCGGGCGAGCGGCCGCCGGGCCACACCCTGTCCACCTACCCCCGCCTGCTGGACGAGTCGCTGCGCCTCCTCGGCGCCCTGCGGGAGGCGGGAGCCCGGCCGGGCCGGGTCGTCGCGCTGATGCTGGAGCGTCCCGAGGACTTCCTGCCGGCCTTCTGGGCCTGCCTGCTCGGCGGGATCACGGTGTGTCCCCTCGTCCCCACCCGCAACGACCCGCAGCGCTGGGCGGAGCGGCTGAACCACGTCGACGCCCTGCTCGACGGCCCGCTGCTGGTCACCGACCGCCGCACGCGCGAGGAACTGCCCGCCGTCACGGTTTCCTCGGTCGCCACGGTCGAGGACCTGGTCGGGGCTGCGGCCGGGACGGACCCGGGCACGGTCGTGACGCGCGCCTGCGGACCGGACGACGTGGCGCTGCTCGTGCTCACCTCCGGTTCCACCGGCGCCGCCAAGGCCGTCCGGCTCACCCACGGCAACCTGCTGGCCTCGATGGCCGCGAAGGCCGCGGCGCAGTCCCTGACCGCGGACGACGTGACCCTCAACTGGATCTCCTACGACCACGTGGCCGCGCTGCTGGAGGCCCACCTCCTGCCGCTGTCCGTGGGGGCCGTGCAGCTCCAGGCCTCGCCGGAGGCGGTGCTCGCCGACCCGCTGCACTTCCTGGAACTCATCGACGCCCACCGGGTGACGATGACGTTCACGCCCAACTTCCTGCTGGGGCTGATCGGCAAGGCCCTGGACCAGCGGCCGACGCCCCCGCGCCTGGACCTGTCCTGCCTGCGGCACATCGTCTCCGGCGGCGAGGCCAATCCCGTGGCCACCGGCGTCGCCTTCCTCGACCGGCTGGCCCCGTACGGGCTGCACCGCGGAGCCCTGTGGCCCGCCTTCGGGATGACCGAGACCTGCGCCGGGAGCATCTACAACCGGGAGTTCCCGCAGGCCGACCGGGGAGCCGAGTTCGCGGCCGTCGGACGGCCGGTCGACGGCCTGCGGATCAGGATCGCGCCGGAGGACGGCGCCACGCCCTGGGCCGACGGCGAGGACGGCGAGATCGGCGAGGTCCAGCTCACGGGCCCGATGATCACCAGTGGCTACTGGAACAACAAGGAGGCGACCCAGGCCGCCTTCACCCAGGACGGCTGGTTCCGCACCGGTGACCTCGGCCGGCTCGCCGGGGGACGGCTGACCCTCGTGGGGCGGAGCAAGGACAGCATCATCGTCAACGGCGTCAACTACTACAGCCACGACATCGAGTCGGTGCTCAACGGCGTCCACGGCGTGGAGAAGTCCTTCGTCGCCGCGTTCCCGACCCGACCGCACGGCAGCGACACCGAGCAGCTCGCCGTCGCGTTCGCCGTCACCCCCGAGGTGGCCGGCGACGACGCGGCGCTCCACCGCGTGATCGTCGCCATCAGGAACAGCGTCGTCCTGCACTGGGGGTTCCGTCCGGCCCTGCTGCTGCCGCTGCCCACGGACGCCTTCCCGAAGACGAGCCTGGGCAAGATCCCGCGCGCGCTCATGCGCCGCAGGCTGGAGGCCGGCGACTACGCGGCACACCTGGCGGCCGTCGAGGAGGCGGTGACCCGGCAGCTCGGCGGTCACGCAGTCCCGGTCGGCCCCGTCGAGGAGACCCTCACCGCGCTGTACGCCGAGCTGTTCGAGGTGGCACCGGAGCGGATCAGCGCCACAGCGAGCTTCTTCGACCTCGGCGGGACGTCACTGGACATCCTGCGCCTCAAGAGCCTGGTCGCCCGGCACTTCCCCGGCGCCGACCTGCCGATCCTCGCGCTCCTCACCGCGCCCAGCGTCCGGGCGCTGGCCGCGCGGATCGAGGCCGGGCGCAGCGCGCAGGCCGCCCCGTACGACCCGGTCGTCGCGCTGCAGACCAGCGGGGACGGGACGCCGCTGTTCTGCGTGCACCCCGGGGTCGGCGAGGTGCTCGTCTTCGTGAACCTGGCCAAGTACTTCGTCCACGAGCGGCCCTTCTACGCACTGCGGGCCCGCGGGTTCAACCCGGGGGAGAAGCCGTTCGAGAGCTTCGAGGAGATGACGCGCACCTACGCGGACGCCATCCGCTCCCGGCAGCCGCACGGCCCCTACGCGATAGCCGGGTACTCCTTCGGCGCGGCGGTGGCCTTCGAGGTCGCCAAACTGCTGGAGGCGGAGGGCGAGCGCGTGGACTTCCTCGGCAGCTTCAACCTGCCCCCGCACATCAAGTACCGCATGGACGAACTCGACTTCGTCGAGACCGCCGTCAACCTGGCGATGTTCCTGGAGCTGATCTCCGAACGGCAGGCGAAGACACTGCCCGGCGAACTGCGCCCGCTGGGCAAGCAGGAACAGCTCGCCCATCTGATCCGGATCGCACCCCGGGACCGGCTCGCCGAGCTCGACCTGGACCTGGAGCGGTTCACCGCCTGGGCGGACCTCGCCGACGGCCTCACCGGCCTCGGCCGGACCTACCGGCCCGGCGGCAGCGTCGCCGGGATGAGCGTCTTCTACGCCGTCCCCCTGCGCGGCACCAAGCAGGACTGGCTGGACAACGAACTCAGGCGCTGGGAGGACTTCAGCCGCGAGGAGCCCCGCTACCTCGACGTGCCCGGAGAGCACTACACCCTCATGGGGCCCAAGCACGTGGCCGCCTTCCAGGCGGTCCTGCGCGCAGAACTGGACCGGGCGCTGGGAGGACCGGAATGCTGACCGGGAAGAAGATCCTGATCACGGGCGCGACGGGACTCGTGGCGCGCACCGTGGCCGAGACGCTCGCGGAGCACAACGAGGTCTGGTGCCTCGGCCGGTTCTCGGACCCGCAGGTGGCAGAACGGCTGCGGGAACGGGGGATGCGCACCTGGCACTGGGACATGGCCCGGGACCCGCTGGACGGCCTTCCCGAGGACTTCACCCACGTACTGCACGCGGCGGTCGAGCGCGGCGGCGGGGACTTCGAGGACGTGGTGGCGGTCAACTCCGTCGCCACCGGCCGCCTGATGACCCACTGCCGGGGCGCCGAGGCCTTCCTCCACGTCTCCACCAGCGCCGTGTACGCCCCCCAGGCGCTCGACCACCTGCACACCGAGGCCGACCCGCTGGCGGCCGCCTCGGCCTGGCTGCCGACCTACCCGGTCGGCAAGCTCGCCACCGAGGGCGCGGTGCGCGCGTTCGCCGTGACGCTCGGCCTGCCCACCACCATCGCGCGGCTCAACGTCGCCTACGGTCCGCACGGCCACGGCGGGCTCCCGGTCATCCTCTTCCGGCAGATGCTGGCCGGGGAGCCGATCGCGGTGCCCCGCGAAGGACAGCACTACTGCTCCCCGATCCACACCGACGACATCGCGCGGCACGTGCCGCGGCTGTGGGCCGCGGCGAAGGCCCCCGCCACCGTCGTGAACTGGGGCGGCGACGAGGTCGTCGGCGTGGCGGACCTCGTGGCCCACATCGGCGGGCTCACCGGGGTGCCGGCCGAACTCGTACCCGGCGACGTCACCCGCGCCGTCAGCGCGTTCGACGGTTCCCGCCGCAAGACCCTCGCCGGCGGGTGCGAGCGGACCTGGCGCGACGGGGTCCGCCAGGCCCTCGAGGCGCACTTCCCCGGCAGCGTCACCGCCACCACCGAGAACTGAGGAACTCCACCGTGAACCGACGAACGACCGACGAACCGCACGTGCTCGGGGTACTGGAGCGCGCGCTCAGCGCCAGTTGCGCGGCCTCGCTGCGCGCCGCCGTGAAACTGGGCCTCGCCGACGCCCTCGGCGACACCCCGGCCACGGCGGACGAGCTCGCCGCGGCCGTGGGCGCCGACCCGGACGCGCTGCGCAGGCTGCTGCGCTCGCTCACCGGCTTCGAGGTCTTCGCCGAGGACCCCGAGGGCCGCTTCGTGCAGACGGAGGTCTCGCGGCTGCTGCGCACCGGCACCCCGGACAGCCTCGACCAGCTCGTGCTGTGGATGACCGAACCGTGGACCTGGGAGCTGTGGGGCCGCCTCGACGAGTCGGTGCGCACCGGGAAGGGCGTGTTCACCGACCTGTACGGCGGGGAGTTCTTCGAGCACGTGCACACCGTGTGGCCGGAGTCCGCCGCCGTGTTCGACCGCGCAATGACCCAGGCGAGCAGGCAGTCCGCCCAGGCCATCGCCGGCGTCCTGCCGCTGTCCGGTGCGCGCACCGTCGCCGACATCGGCGGCGGCCAGGGCTTCCTGCTCGCCTCGCTCCTGGAGCACCACCCCGGCGTCCGGGGGATCCTGTTCGACCGGCCCGACGTGGTCGCGGGCGCCGACGCCCGGCTGCGTGCGGGCGGGGCGCTCGCCGAGCGGGTCCGGCTGGTGGCCGGTGACTGCCGCGAGGAGATCCCCGCGGACGTCGACGCGTACGTCTTCAAGAACATCCTCGGCATGAACGACGAGGACGCCGTCGTCGTCCTCGGCAATGTGGTCAGGACGGCCCGCGCCGGCGCCGGGGTGATCATCGTCGAGAACTTCGTCGACGACGGCCCGGGACAGCGCTTCAGCACCGGGATGGACCTGCGGATGCTCCTGACCGTCGGCGGCCGCAAGCACACCCGGCAGGGGCTGCTCGGGCTCGTCGAACGGGCCGGCCTCGTCGTCCACGACGTGCGGTCGGTCAACTCCTACCAGCACATGATCGAAGCCAGTACGCCCGCCCGCTAGCCGGCCCCGAGGAACGAGATCCGATGGAACGACAGAAGGGCGGACGCGCATGACCGAGGCCGTCGACGTGGTGGTCGTGGGAGCGGGACCCACCGGTCTGCTGCTGGCCGGGGACCTGGCCGCCGCCGGCGTGGGGGTCACCCTGCTGGAGCGGCGCGAACACGCCAACGCCAACATGACCCGGGCCTTCGCCGTGCACGCCCGCACCCTGGAGGTGCTGGACGCCCGCGGGCTCGGCGACGAACTGGTGGCGCTCGGCCGCACGGCCCCCGTGATCGGGGTATTCGGCCGGCTGGAGCTGCGCCTCGAACGGCTGCGCAGCCGCTACCCGTTCGCGCTGATCACCCCGCAGTACAACCTGGAGGGGCTGCTGGAGCGGCGCGCCCTCGCCGCCGGGGTGCGGATCGTACGCGGCGCCGAAGTGGTGGAGCTGCGCCGCCGGGCCGACGGGGTCGACGTGCAGACGGCCGGCGGGGACCGCTTCGCCGCCCGCTACGTCGTCGGGTGCGACGGGGTGCGCAGCGCGGTGCGGCGCCTGACCGGGATCGACTTCCCCGGCCGGTGGGTGGTGCGGTCCGTGATGCTGGCGGACGTGCGGCTGACCGAGGTGCCCGCCGACGCGGTGACCACCAACGCCAACGAGCACGGCTTCGCCTCCCTGGTCCCCTTCGGCGACGGCTGGTACCGGGCGATCGGCTGGGTCGCCGGGGACGACCGGCCCGACGACGCGCCCGTGGAGGCGCAGGAGCTGGCCGGGCTGCTGCGCCGGGTGCTCGGCTCCGACTACGGCATGCACGACCCGCGGTGGATCTCGCGCTTCCACAGCGACGAGCGCCAGGCCGTGCGCTACCGCGAGGGCCGCGTCCTGCTCGCGGGCGATGCCGCGCACGTGCACTCGCCGGCCGGGGGCATGGGCATGAACACCGGGCTGCAGGACGCCGCCAACCTGAGCTGGAAACTGGCCGCGGTGGTGCAGGGCCGGGCCGGCGAGGCCTTCCTCGACTCCTACGAGCAGGAGCGCCACCCCGTCGGGAAGCAGGCCCTGCGGATCTCCGGAGCGATCACCCGGGGAGTGCTCAGCGCCCCGCGCAGCGTCCGGGTGCGCCGGCTGCGCGACGTGGCGATGCCCTGGGTCTCCCGGCTGAGCTCGGTCACCGCGCTGGGGGAGCGACTGCTCTCCGGCATCGGCATCTCCTACCCGGCGCCCTTCGGCAGCCACCCGCTCACCGGCCGCCGGGTGCCCGACCTGCGGCTCGCCGACGGCCGGCGGCTGTACGAGGTGCTGCGCGGCGGGGGCTTCGTCCTGGTCGCCCCGGGGCACCCGGTACCGGGGACGGACTGGCTGAATGTCGTCTCCCCCGCCGGGTCCCTGCGCACCACCTTGCTGATCCGCCCGGACGGCCACATCGCCTGGGCCTGCGAGGAACCGGACCCCGGGCGGCTGCGCGCGGAGTTGGAGCGCTGGCCCGTCCGCGCCTGACTCCCGGGACGCCGAAGACCCTCCTGATCCGCGCGACGGCGGTCAGGAGGGTCTTGTCGTGCTCAGCGGTCGCGCAGTTCCAGCGTGCAGCACTTCACGCTGCCGCCGGCCTTGAGCAGCTCGGAGAGCTCGACCCCGATCGGCTCGAAGCCGCGGGCGCGCAGCTTGGCGTGGAGGCCGGTGGCGGCGGCCGGCAGGAGCACGTGGCGGCCGTCGGAGAAGGCGTTGAGGCCGAAGACGGCCGCGTCCTCGGCACTGGCCAGGATCGCCGTGGGGAACATGGCGCGCAGGACGGCCTGGCTGCCCTGGGAGAAGGCCGCCGGGTAGTACATGACCTCGTCCTCCGACAGTACGGAGAGCGCGGTGTCCAGGTGGTAGTACTCCGGGTTCACCAGCGTGAGCGAGGTGACCGGAAGGCCGAAGAACTCCTGCGCCTCCGCGTGGGAGCGCGGGTCCGTGCGGAAGCCGGTACCGGCCAGCAGGCGGCGGCCGACGGTGAGGATGTCGCCCTCGCCCTCGTTGACGAACTCGGGCCACAGCGTGTCCGTGTAGCCGCGGCTTTCCAGCCACCGCAGGTACGCGGGCCCCTCGGCGGTGCGCTCCGCGTGCCGGAAGCGGGCCCCGAAGACCTTGCCGTCGACGACGGTGGCGCCGTTGGCCGCGAACACCATGTCGGGCAGGCCCTCGATCGGATCTATCTCCTCGACCACGTGGCCGAGTTCGAGGTACAGGTCGCGCAGGCCCTCCCACTGGCTGACGGCGAGCGCGTTGTCCGTGGCGTGCTGCGGGTTCATCCACGGGTTGATCGAGTACGTGACGTCGTAGTGCCGGGGCCGGCACATCAGCAGACGGCGGCGCGTGGCGACCCGGGTGGGGCTCTCGGAACGGTAGAGCACGCCGGCAGGGGTGATGGGCTCGGTGAGCGGCACGAGGGCTCCTTCTCATGGGGTTTCGATGGAAGCCCGACTGCCCGAGGGATGTTTCGGCCAGTCGGATGCGTGTGACGCAACTGATCACTCGGGCCAATGGAAATGGCGCCCGGGATTGACCGGAAGTAACGGCGAACACCGGCCAATCAACCCTCCTGCCGGACCCCCGGCCGAGTTGATTGTCCGTGGCCGGAACGGCTTCCGGGCAATCGGGGGGCGGCGTGGAATGTGGACATCACCCGGAAGGCAACGCAAGGACGCGAACCGTCCTGCCTGACCGTACGAACCTGTCCACCTGTTCCATCTGGAGGTACTTCCATGGCGCATCGCAATGTCGAACTGCTCGCAGTCGGCGCAGGCCCGGCGAACCTGGCGCTGGCGGTCGCCGTCGAGGAGCTCGCACCCGAGCTGGCCGGTGACACCCTGCTGATCGAGCGCGAGCAGGACATCGTCTGGCAGCGGGGCATGCTGCTGCCGGACGCGCTCAGCCAGGTCTCCTTCCTCAAGGACCTGGTCACCATGCGCAATCCGACCAGCAGATTCTCCTTCGTCAATTTCCTGCACTCCCAGGAGCGCCTCGACGCCTTCGTCAACCTGGCGAGTTTTGTTCCTTACCGCAGCGAGATATCCGAGTATCTGCAATGGGTAGCCAATGAACTCGACACGGTGCAGGTCGAATACGGCCGCGAATGCGCCGGCGTCGAGGCGGTGACGGGCGCCGACGGCGAGCTCTCCGGCTGGCTGGTCACCCTGGCCGACGGCGACACCATCGGCTGCCGCTACCTCGTCATCGGCGCCGGCCGCGACGCCCACGTCCCCGCCGTGTTCGACGGTCTGCCCGCCGAGCGCGTCATCCACAGCACCCAGTACACGCAGCGCATCGCCGACGTGCGGGCCGACCTGCCGCACCGCGTCGCGGTGATCGGCGGCGCCCAGAGCGCGGCCGAGCTGTTCGGCGCCGCACTGCGGGATCTGCCCGAGTGCAAGCCGACGATGATCATGCGCTCCATCGGCCTGAACGGCTACGAGAGCAGCAAGTTCACCAACGAGCTCTACTACACGTCCTTCATCGACGAGTTCTACGGCTCCTCGCCCGAGGCGCGCCAGCAGCTGCTCGGCGAGATGTACCGCTCCAACTACGGCGGCCTCTCCCCCGCCACCCTGGACGGCCTGTACCGGCAGTTCTACCAGGACCGCCGCTCCGGACAGGAGCGCCTGGCGATCCACCCGATGACGGACGTCGCCGCCGCCCGCATGGACGGTGAGGAGGTCGTCCTCACCCTCGTCGACCGCAAGTCGGGGGCCGAGCGGGAGATGCGCACGGACCTGGTGCTGCTGGGCACCGGATTCGTCCGCGAGATGCCGTGGGCGGTCAAGGCCCTCGCGCAGTCGATCGGCCTCGAAGAGATCAACGTGAGCCGTCACTACCGGCTCGACCTGGGTCGCCCGGCGACCGGCGCCTGCTACCTGCAGGGCGTCAACGAGGCCACCCACGGCATCGCCGACTCGCTGCTCAGCGTGCTCGCGGGCCGCTCCGCCGAGATCACCGAGGACATCCTCGCGCACCGCGCGACCCGCTCCGTCGAGGTCCCGGAACTGCGAGAGCTCGCGCTCGCCGGCGCGGTCTGAGCACCGCGCACCCCTCACGAGCCGTACCCGCCTGACGAGGAGAGACCGACCCACATGCTCACCAAGCAACTCGACCGCGACGGACTGACGCACGAGAACGGACTGGACGCCCAGCGGCTGCTGCCCTGGCCCGAGCTCAACGCCCCCTTCGAGGGGTCCTGGTGCGTGATCCGCCCCGGCACCGCCTCGACGGCCCACGCCCACCACGAGTACGAGATCTTCATCGCCGTCGCCGGCTCCGCCGTCCTGGAGTCGCAGGGCGTCCGCAAGCCCTTCGTGACCGGGGACATCGTCCACTTCACCCCGGGCTCCGAGCACCGGGTGATCAACGAGTCCGACGCGGACTTCGAGATGTACAGCGTCTGGTGGGACCTCGACATGACACAGCGGTTCGCAGCCCGCCACGAAGGAGTCCAGGCATGACACGCCGTACGGTCATCATCGCGCCGCCGCCGACCCCGAACGGCGACCTGCACACCGGGCACCTGGCGGGCCCGTACCTGGCGGGCGACGTGTACGCACGCTACCTGCGGGCCTCGGACCGCCCGGTGATCTTCACCAGCGGCACCGACGACAGCCAGACCTACGTGGTCTCCAGCGCCGCCCGCGCCGGGCTGACCCCGGAGGAACTGGCCCTGCGCTCCGCGACGCAGATCCGCGCCACCCTGGAGGCGGCCGGCATCTCCGTCGACGGCTTCGCCCCCTTCGACAAGGGCTACCGCCAGACCGTCATCGACTTCGTCACCGACCTCCACAGCGACGGCGCCTTCCGCCTGAAGACGGTGCTGCTGCCGTACGTCGAGGCCACCGGCGAGTACCTGATGGAGGGCCTGGTCGCCGGCGACTGCCCGGTGTGCCTGGTGGAGAGCCGCGGCGGGCTCTGCGAGTCCTGCGGGCACCCCAACAACTTCGACGAACTGCTGCGTCCCCGCTCCACCGTCGACCCGGCCGCCGTGGTCACGCACCGCGAGGCGCAGATCCTCGTCCTGCCGATGGAGGAGTACCGCGACCGGCTCGCCGACTACTACGTCCGCCACCGCGACGTACTGCGCCCGCACACCGCGCAGCTCATCCGGGAGGCGCTGGAGCGCCCGCTGCCGGACTTCCCGATCACCTACCCCACCGCGTGGGGCATCCCGGCCCCCTTCACCGAGACGCCGGGCCAGGTCCTCAACGCCTGGGCCGAGGGCATGGCCGCCTCGATGTACTGCACCTGGTACGCGGCCGAGCAGCTCGGCGAGCACACCGACCGCTTCGACGAGCACTGGCTGTCCGAGCACGGCATCGACCTCGTGTACTTCCTCGGATTCGACAACGTCTACTTCTGGGGCATGACGCACCTGGCCCTGCTGATGGCGCACGGCGACCGGTACGTCGAGCCCCACGCGATCGTGTCGAACGAGTTCTACGAACTGGAGAACCAGAAGTTCTCCACGAGTAAAGGCCACGTGGTCTGGGCCGCCGATCTGGTGGCCGAGGTACCGCGCGACCTCGTCCGCTTCTACCTGGCGCTGACCGCGCCGGAGCACTCCCGTACGAACTTCAGCCGCGAGGCGCTCGACAGCCTGTCGAGCTCCCGGCTGGTCGAGCCGTGGAACCGGCTCGCGGGCCGGCTGGACGAGATGCTCGCCGGGGTTCCGGCGGACGCGCTGCTGCCGGTCTCCGCGACCGGCGCCGAGCAGGCGGGGATCGTCGTCGAGCGGTTCCGCTCCCACTACGAGCTGGAGAGCTTCAGCCTCCACCGGGCGGCGGACCTGATCGTCGTGCACCTCGACCGGTTGCTGAAGCAGGCGGACCGCGTGGCGGTGGACGTCCCGAGCGACCTCGGCGACCTGATCCTCGCCGTCCGGACGCTGACCGCGTGCGCCGCTCCGCTGCTCGTCGACGTCGCGGCCCGTGCCGAGCGGGCCGGGGCCGACCTGAGCCTTCCGGCCGGCGCCTTCGCCGCCGACCCCGTCGCCCCGCTGCGACTCCCCCTCCTGTCCACCGCGGTCGGGGCGTTCGCGCCCGTGGCCGAGCCGGCCGTCATCCGAGCCTGACCTCCGAGGAGCACTGTGTCCACCATCGCCCCGCCCCGTCCCAATCGGGCAGAACGCCTGCTCATCCCCGCGACCTTCATCACCAACCTGGGCAACGGCATCCAGCTCACCGCCGCCTCGTACCTGGTCTTCACCGAGGCCAACACCATGCTCGCGGTCAGCTGGCTGATGATCGCCGTCACCATCCCGCAGGTGGCGCTCTCCCTCTTCTTCGGCAAGCTCGCCGACCGCTTCGACCGCCGCACCCTGGCGATGGTCTCCGACCTGGCCAGCGCGGCCGCCGCGATCGGTCTGCCGGTCTGGCTGCTGCTCGGCGGCAACCCCTCGACCGTCAGCTACGTCGCCAGCTTCATCCTGTCGATCTCCGCGGCCCTCTTCTTCCCGGCCAGCAACGCCCTGATCAAGGAGCGCATCCCGGAGTCCCGGCTCGCCCAGTTCAACGGCAACGCCGAGATCGCCATCCAGGCCGGCACGCTCGCCTCGGCGGCCCTCGGCGGCTGGGTGATCGTCTGGGTCGGCACCACGTCGCTGTTCTACTTCAACGCGATCACGTTCCTGCTCTCCGCCGCCCTGCTGTTCTTCATCGGCCGCCGTCCGGCCGGCCAGGCCATCAGCGCCCCGGAGGCCGCGGCCAAGGCCGCCGCCGCTGCCAAGGCCGCCGCGTCCGGCACCCGCCCGCCGCTGGCCCGTCTCGCGCTGCTCTACATCATCGGCAACATCGTCATCATCGTCGGCAACAGCATCATGCTGGTCCTGGTCATCGACGGCTTCAAGTCCAACGCGGGCTACCTCGGCATCGTCGACGCCCTGTTCGGCATCGGTGCGCTGTTCGCGGCCTGGGCCTTCAAGAAGATCAGTTCCAAGGCCACCGTGCTGAAGACGGCGCTGATCGGCTACCTCGCCTTCGCGGTGCTCCTGTCCATGGAGTCCATCCACCTCTACGCGATGATGGCCGTCATCCCCTTCGCCGCGATCGCCTTCTGCGTGGCCCGCATCTCGGCCCGTACCGCCCTGATGAGCGCGGCGCCCGAGGAGAAGACCGGCTTCGTCTTCGGTGCCACCAACGCCTTCGGCCTCGCGGCCGGCACCACCGCCGTCGTCCTGATCTCGCTCCTGGTCGACTCCACCAACGTGAAGAACGGCTTCTACGCCCTCTCCGCCCTGGTGGTCGTCATCGCCACCCTCACCGTCATCTCGCTCCGCCAGCACGACCGTGAGGTCGCCGCCGCCGAGGCCGCCGCTGCCGCCGTCGAGACCGTGTCCGAGCCCGCCGCGGCGACCGTGTCCGAGCCGGTCGCCGAGCCCGTCGCCGCGGCCGCCCCGGCCGAAGCCGTCCCGGCCAAGGTCTGAGGGGGGTCGGCACAGATGAAGCTGCTCGCGATCGAAGCCAGCCAGAACGCCACCTACTACGTCTCGCGCTACCAGCAGCTCGAGGCCCTCGGGGCCGACGTCCACGTCCTCAACGGAATCGGCACGGAGGACTTCTGGGACGCGGACCGCTACCGGATCGCCGGCTCCAAGCACATCGAGGACATCGTCACGGCCGCCAAGGTCTGGCACGCGGAGGAGGAGTTCGAGGGGGTCCTGACCTTCTCGGAGTCCGGGGTCGTCACGGTGGCCGTCGTCGCCGAGGCGCTCGGCCTGCCGAGCATCGGCCTCGAGGCCGCCCGCACCAGCCGCAACAAGTACCTGATGCGCCAGGCCCACGAGCGCGGCAGCGCGGCGCACCCCGGTTTCCGCTACGCCCCCGACGTCGAGGCCGCCCTGACGGCCGGTGAGGAGCTCGGCTACCCGCTGATCCTGAAGCCCACCCTGGGTGCCGCGAGCAACTTCGTGTTCAAGGTCGACGACCCCGAGGAGATGCGGGCCCGCTTCGCGGACGCCACCGCGGGCATCGAGACCATGACCTGGGCCCTGATGGAGGCCGACGGACTGGACCTGGGCCCGAACGGGATCATCGTCGAGGGCTACCTCGACGGCCACGAGCACCTCATCGAGGCGCTGGCCTGGGACGACGAGGTGTACCTCGGCTCCATCGTGGACCGGATCACCGTCGAGAGCGGGACCTTCGACGACGACGTCCACCACGCGCCGAGCTCCCTGACCCCCGAGCAGATCGCCGCGGTCCACGAGGTGGTCCGGGACGCGGCCCACGCGCAGGGGCTGCGCCGGTCCGTGCTGCACGCCGAGGTGAGGTTCCACCAGGGCCGGCCCTTCATCCTGGAGATAGCGATCCGCCCCGGCGGCGGCGGGCTCGACCACATGGCGCGGATCAGCGCCGGTCACGACCCCATCCGGTGCGTGGTGGACGTGGCCCGGGGCACCGAGCCGGACGTCTCGCACTACGCGCCGACGGGAGTGCACACCGCCGCGATGTGCCTGATCAGCGGGGCGGGAACGGTCGAGTCCATCGAGGTGCCGACCGAGGTGGCCGAGGATCCCGCGCTGTTCTTCCTCAAGATCACGGCCACGGCGGGGACCGTCATCAAGCGTCCGCCGGCGGGCAACAACATCCTCGGTTTCATCGGCGCCACCGGCACCTCCCTGACGGAGGCGCTGACCACCGCGCACGTCGCGGCCGGCCGCATCCGCACCGAGATGAGGCCGGAGCATGGCTGAGACCCCGCGGCGCACGGCCACCAAGCGGCACTACCTGATGTGCCGGCCGACCCACTTCGAGGTGGCCTACGCGATCAACCCGTGGATGAACCCCGACAAGCCGATGGACGCCGACCTGGCGCTCGCCCAGTGGGAGCGCATCCGGGACCTGTACCTCGGGTTCGGGCACGAGGTCTCCTTCATCGACCCGGTCCCCGGCCTGCCGGACATGGTGTTCTCCGCCAACGGCGCCACCGTGGTCGACGGCAAGGTGCTGATCGCGAAGTTCCGCCACCAGGAGCGCGCCGCCGAGGCGGACGCCCACCGGGCCTGGTTCGAGGCCCGCGGCTACACCGACATCCGTGTCCCGCAGTACGTCAACGAGGGCGAGGGCGACTTCGCCCCGGCCGGCCGGCGGATCCTGGCCGGCGCGGGATTCCGCAGCGACCCCGGCGCGCACGAGGAGCTCCGTGAGTTCTTCGGCCTGCCGGTGGTCGGCCTGACCCTGACCGACCCCCGCTTCTACCACCTGGACACCGCGCTGTTCGTCCTCGACGAGGACCTGGTGGCGTACTACCCCGAGGCCTTCTCCGAGGAGAGCCGGGCCGTGCTGCGCGAGCTGTACCCGGACGCGATCCTCGCCACCCGCCAGGACGCCGACGCCTTCGGCCTGAACGCGGTGAGCGACGGACTGAACGTGGTCGTGACGGAGACGGCCACCCACCTGATCGACGAGCTGCGCGCCCGCGGCTTCGAGCCGCACGGCGTGGACATGTCCGAACTGCTGAAGGCCGGTGGCGCGGTCAAATGCATCACTCAGGAGATACGACGCCCGTGATCGATTACGACGGCAGAAGTTTCCGCAACACCGGTTACCCGGCGGGCGAGGACGCCCCCATCGGCCACTACCGCCAGGAAGGCGACCTGCTCTGGGCCGACTTCGACGGGGGCCCGGTCCGCCGGGGCTCGCTGAACGGGCGCGTGGAGTCCGACGGGAACCTCGAATTCGCCTACACGATGGTCCTCGCCGACGGCGAGGTGATCGCCGGGCGGTGCTGGAGCACCCCCGAGTTCCTGGACGACGGACGGATCCGGCTCAACGAGCGCTGGGAGCGCTACGGAGCCCACTCGGACAGCGGTGAATCCGCACTGGAGGAGGTAAGGACATGACCCCGCCCACCACCCCGCTCCGCGGGGGCAGCGTGACCTGGGCCTGCACCAGCGGCTTCAGCCCGGTCTTCATCTTCCCCTTCACCCCGGGCGAGTACTACGGGGTGGCCAACCTGCACGAGTTCCAGACCCTGATGTACCGGCCGCTGTACTGGTACGGCACCGGTGGCCAGCCGACGGTCGACTACGAGCGCAGCCTCGCCGAGCCCCCGCAGTGGAGCGAGGACGGCCGCACGGCGACGATCACGATCAAGCCCTACGCGTGGTCGAACGGCGAGACGGTCAACGCCGACAACGTGATGCTGTGGATGCACCTCCTGGAGGCCGAGAAGGAGAGCTTCGGCGGCTACACGCCGGGCTTCTTCCCCGACAACCTGGCCGGCTACGAGAAGGTCGCCGAGGACAAGGTGAGCTTCACCTTCGACCGCGCCTACTCGCACAACTGGGTTCTGATGAACCAGTTCAGCACCATCACCCCGCTGCCCAGGGCCTGGGACCGCACCGGCGACGACCGGCCGGCCGACGCCACCCACGACCCGGCGCAGGCCTCCGCGGTCTACGCCTACCTGCGGGCCTGCAACGACGAGCGCAAGAGCTGGGACACCAGCCCCGTCTGGAGTGTTGTCAACGGACCTTGGAAGCTGAGCAGTTACACGATCGACGGAGTCTCCGGCGAGGCCGTTCTGGTACCCAACGAGAGCTACTCGGGTCCCAACAAGCCCTACCTGGACGAATTCCGGCTGGTGCCGACCGGCTCGGACACCGAGCAGTACGAGATGCTCCGCCGCGGCCCCGAGGCCCTGGACGGCGTACAGATCGGCTTCCTGCCCTTCGACGAGGTCACCGAGCCGGCCGAGGACCCGGTGCTCGGCGGGCCCAACCCGCTCGGCGAGCACTACGACCTCGTTCCCCAGCTCACTTACAAAATCCATTACTTCCCCATCAACTTCAACAACCCCACCGTTGCCGGAAAGATCTTCAAGCAGCTCTACTTCCGCCAGGCCCTCCAGTCCTGCCTCGACTCCCGGGGCGCCATCCGCGACGTCTACAAGGGCTACGGCTACCCGACCACCGGACCGATCCCGGCCCTGCCCGACAGCCCGCTGCTCTCGCCCGCCGCGCACGAGGACCCGTACCCCTTCGACGTCGAGAGGGCCCGTGCCCTCCTGACCGAGAACGGCTGGGACACCAGCTCCACCCCGGCGCTGTGCGTCCGCGAGGGCACCGGAGCAGGAGAGGCGGGCGAGGGCATCCCGGCCGGCACCCCGCTGCGGTTCTCGATGCGGTACGCCCAGGGACACGAGACGCTGACCGCGGTCATGCGCAAGTTCGCCGCCGACGCCGCCGAGGCCGGCATCGAGATCGTGCTGACCGAGGTCGAGGCGAGCGTCCTGGTCCTGGAGGACACCACCTGCACCCCCGGACCCGACAGCCCCTGCCTGTGGGAGTTCAGCGACTGGAACGGCGGCTGGGGCTACGGTCCCGGCTTCTACCCGACCGGTGAGGCGCTCTACTCGACCGGCTCCTCGGTGAACTTCGGCAGCTACAGCGACCCGAAGGCCGACGAGCTGATCGCGCGCACCGTGGTCAGCGACGACCTGGAGGACCTGTACGCCTACCAGGACTACATGGCGCAGCAGGTCCCGGTGATCTGGATGCCCAACTTCCCCTTCCGGCTGCTGGAAGTGGCCAACAACCTGAAGGGCGTGGCTCCGGTCAACCCCTTCGGACTGATCAATCCCGAGGACTGGCACTACGTCGGCGAGGTGCTCTGATGTACCAGCGGTTGATCGACCTGCTCGACAGCGCTCGGGCCCGGTACCGGCTGATCGACCACGCGGCAGAAGGCCGCACCGACCTGGCCAGCGTCCTGCGCGGCCACCCGCTGGACCAGGCCGCCAAGTGCATCATCGTCCGCGTCAGCATCACCAAGCGGGTCGGCAAGTACGTGCTCGCGGTGGTTCCCGGAGACCGCCAGGTCGACCTGGAGGCGGTCGCCGCCCTGTTCGGCGGCGGGCGGACGGCATTCGCCACGCCCGAGATCGCCGAGCGCCTGGCCGGCAGCGTCTGCGGCACGGTGATGCCGCTCAGCTTCCACCCCGATCTGCACCTCGTCGTCGACGAGAGCCTGATCCTCACCGAAGAGATCTATTTCAACGCGGCCCGCCTGGACCGTTCCGTGGCCCTGTCCACCCCCGACTACCTGGCCATCGCCCAGCCGCAGCTCGCGGCGATCGCGACGGCCGGGGACCGGGTCCTGACCCACTCCGCGAGGTGACGAAGATGACGGAATACGCCAAGACGACCGATGACGGCGTGGTGATCCTGGTCGGCAGCGGACAGCGGGCCTACCGCGAGTACCTGCTCGCGGGCGCCGCCCGGCGCCGCCCGATCTGGATCCTGGACGCGGTGGACCCGACCTGGCAGGAGCAGTACGTACTCGGCTCCACCACGGTGGAACTGCTCGACCGCGAACGCCTCGTGCCCGACACCGAGGGACTGATCAGGGCCGCCGAGGCGGTGGCCGCCGAGCACCGCGTGGTGGGCGTGTTCAGCTACGACGAGACGCTCGTGGTCACCACCGCCCTGATCGCCGAGCGGCTCGGACTGCCCGGTCTGACCTCCCGGGGCGCCGACAACTGCCGCAACAAGCACAACACCCGGCAGCTGCTGACCGCCGCCGGACTGCCCCAGCCGCACTTCGCCTACGTGACCGACGCCGAGTCGGCCCTCGCCACGGCCGACTCCTTCGGCTACCCCGTGGTCCTCAAGCCCCGCGGCATGGGCGCGAGCATCGGCGTCATCCGGGTCGACGACGCGGCCGGGGTGCGTGCGGCCTTCGAGGTCGCGGACGCCGCCAGCCGCGGCGGGAACAGCGACTACGAGGGCGGGGTGCTGGTCGAAGAGTGCGTCATGGGCCCCGAGATCAGCATCGACGGACTGGTCTTCGACGGAGCCTGGACCCCCCTCTTCCTCGCGCACAAGGAAGTGGGTCTCGCGCCCTACTTCGAGGAGACCGGGCACGTGGTCAGCGCCACCGACCCGCTCCTCGCCGACGAGGAACTGCTGGGCATCCTCCGCGACGCCCACCGGGAACTGGGCATCGGCCACGGGATCACGCACACCGAGGTGAAGCTCACCACCCGCGGCCCGGTGATCATCGAGGTGAACGCCCGCCTCGGCGGTGACCTCATCCCCTACCTCGGCAGCCTCGCCACCGGTGTGGAGCCCGGGGAGCTGGCCGCCGAAGTGGCCGCCGGCGTCCGCCCCGAGTGGGCCCCGACCGAGTCCCGCACCGTGGGGATCCGCTTCCTGTACCCGCCGGAGAACGGCACCGTCCGCTCGGTCGACGTACCCGCCACCGCGGACGTACCGGGGCTGCTGGAGACGAACGTGATGGTGGCGCCGGGCGCCACGCTGCTGCTGCCGCCCGAGGGCTACCTCAGCCGGTACGCCAACCTCATCTGCGCCGGCGACACCGTCCTGAGCTGCGAGGAGTCCCTCGCCAAGGCGTCCGCGCTGACCACGATCGTCCTCGACAGCTGACCTGTCGGCCCAACGAAAACGGAAGGGAGGTGTGTGATGTCGGCGAGGGTGACAGTAGTGGGCGGCGGAGTGATCGCCCTGCTCACGGCGGTCGAATGCGTGCTCGACGGACACCGGGTCACGATCGTGGACCAGGGCCCCATCCCGCACAGCAGAGCCACCTCTTTCGACCAGCACCGGATCCTGCGGGCCCTGCACCCCGCGGACCCGCGGACCACCGCGGCCGCACTGCGGGCGCACCGCCGCTGGGTCGAACTGGAGGAGCTGTTCCTGACGCGGTTCTACGAGCAGGTCGGCTCGCTCACCGTGCTGCCGCCCGCGGCGGCCACGGACGCGGCGGCGATGCTGGAGGACGCCGGGGGCAGCGCCAGAGCGCTCACGGCGGCCGGACTGGCCGACCGCTATCCGCACCTGCACGTGGGCGGCGGCCTCGGCGCGGTACTGGAGGACCAGGCGGGCGTACTGCTCGCCGAGCGGGTCCTCGCCGCCTGCGTCGGCTGGCTGAAGTGGCAGCGGGGCATCGAGCTGATCGAGCACCGGGCCGTGACCGCCGTCGACGGCGAGAGCGGCAGCGTACGGCTGGTGGACGGGCGGGTGCTGCGCAGCGACGCGGTGCTGATGGCCGTGGGCCCCTGGTCCCGGGACCTGCTCCCGCCGAGCATCTCCGAGCGGCTGACCCTGTACCGGCAGTCCCTCCTCTACTGCCGCGTGCCCCGGCAGCAGTCGCAGGCCTGGGCGGCGACTCCGGCCATACCGGCCCTGGGCACCGAGGGCGGGGCCTGGCTGATACCGCCGGTGGCGGGCACGGCCCTCAAGCTCACCTCGGCGACCGCCTGCCGGGCGGTGGACGGGATCACCGACTACGCCACCGACCCGTACTGGCAGCGCAAGCTGGAGAAGGAGTTCGGGGACATCCTGCCCGGCTTCGGCCCGGCCTGGGTCACCGCGGCCAAAGACGCCTACTACTCGTCCTTCGCCGAGACCGGCGGCCCGCTGCTGGTCGCCCTCGGCGGCGCGGGATTCGCGTACGCGGCGTGCGGTGGCACATCCTTCAAGTTCGCGCCGCTCATCGCGCGGTCGCTCGCCGACCGGCTGATCGGCAGGAGTCCGTCGCTGATCGGCCTCGGTGCGCTCGACGGACCACCGCTGGACGTCCACACCCCGCAGCTCGCGGGCCTGTGAGCCGGCGGCCGGAGGTGAGGGAGCAGGCAGTGGCAACGGTGGACGACGTACGGCGGCTCGCGCTGAGCCTGCCGAGGACGCAGGAGCACCTGATCCGCGACCGGGTGAAGTTCCGGATCGGCAGCATCGTCTATCTGGCCCTCTCCCGCGACGAGAGCGAACTGGGCTTCGCCTTCCCCAAGGAGGAACGCGCGGCGCTCGTCGCCGCCGAGCCGGCGAAGTTCTTCCTGCCCCGGGAGTCCGATCTGCGCTTCAACTGGGTCGAGGCCCACCTGGGGGCCCTGGACCAGGACGAGCTGACGGAGCTGGTCATCGAGGCCTGGCGGATGGTGGTGCCCGCCAAGGTCGCCCGCGCGCACCTCGACCCGCCGGCCGCGCCGCCGCTTCCGCCGGCGCCGTCCCTGGCCGAACTGCGTTCCTCGGACGAGGTGTTCAACGGCTTCCCGGGCGTGGACCGGAGCTGGCTGGCCCTGCGCGCGGACACCGGATCCGCCCTGGACCTCGCGCGCGCCGAGCACCGCACCGCCCTGCACCGCTGGCTCAACTCCTGGGGCTGCCGCATCCGTTACCCGCGCGAGGGCGAGCCCGACAGGTTCGGGACGGAGCTCGCGGCCTGGTGGCGGCGGCACACCCTGGCGGACGCACCGCTCGCCCGGCTCACCGCACGGGACATCTCCCGGCTGGCCGGCGCCTACGAGGAGCTGGCGGCGCTGCCGATCGGCCGCCGCAGCCTCGGCCCGACCGCCGCGTCCAAGGCCCTGTACGCACTGCGGCCCGACACGGTCATGCCGTGGGACGCGGCCATCGCGCAGCGGCTGTACGGGAGCAGGGACCGGGCCGCCTTCGCCCGCCACCTGGAGCTCGGCCGGACCTGGGCGCGCGCCGCGCTGGAGGCGGCCGGCGGCATTCCGGAGGCGGACCTGTGCGCCGAGCTCGGCCGGCCGGCGGTGTCGCTGGCCAAGGTCCTCGACGAGCACCTGTACGTCACGATCACCCACCGGGCGTGAGACCGCGGGTCCCGGGGCCGCAGGCCCCGGGGCTGCCGACAGCCGGGCTGCCGAGCACCGGGCCGCGGACAGCCGAAAGGCCGCCCGCCGGGTGCGGGGGCGAGCCCTCGCCCACCCCTTGCGCCCCGATCGGCGGCCTCCGCGATGCGGCCGGACTACCTCGACTGCCGTGCGGGCACCTGGCCCCGCGCCGCCGCGGGCGCCGGGTCCTCCTCCGTCGGGTCCGGCTGGGTCAGCGCGTACGCCCGGGCCATCGGCGTCAGCCCGTACTGCCCGGGCAGGTCCGAGTGGTCGAGCAGTCCCGCGTCGAGGAGCCGTTCGAGCAGGTCCTCCACCGGCTGCGCGGACCGCTCGACCAGCATGGCGAGCGCGTCCGTGGACTCGTAGACCACGTTGTCGACGGAGGGCGGGTTCTCGGAGCCGGCGAACTGGCGCAGCATCAGGCGGGCCCAGGGGGTCAGCAACCGGTAGGCGCTGTCGAGGCGGCTGCTCAGCGCGTCGTCCCCGACCTGGAGCCGGGCCAGGAAGCGGCCGGGATCCCGCGGGGCGCCGGGCCCGTCCTGCCCGTCGCCGAGCAGCTCGGCCACGGAGTCCTGGAGCATCCACTCGGGCCGGGCCGCGATGCGCCGGCCCGCCAGGTTGAGGGCCAGCGGCAGGTCCCCGCAGGCGTCGGCGAGACGCAGGCAGGCCCGCGGCTCGGCACCGACCCGGTCCGATCCCAGGATCCGGGCGAGCAGCTCCATCGACTCGTCCCGGTCCAGTGCGGGGAGCCGGATTCGGCCAATTCCGTCGAGCCCCAGCAGCCGCGAGCGACTGGTGATGATGATGCGGCTCTCGGGCGCCGCGACAAGAAGTTCCCGAATCTGGCGCTCGTGCTGGACACCGTCCAGGACGACGAGCACCCTGCGCCGGTTGAGCAGCGATCGGTACAGGCCAATTCTCTGGCCGGGATCGTTCGGGATCCGGTCGGTGGGGATACCGAGCGCCTCCAGGAAACCGCCCGCTATTCCGGCGGCGTCCTTGCGTCCGTCCGCGGCCGGGTCCAGGTTCGCGTAGAGCTGTCCGTCGGGCAGGTTCACGGCGAGTTCGTGGGCGAGCCGCAGGGCGAAGGCCGTCTTGCCGACGCCGACCTGTCCGCTGATCACCAGGGGGGCCGCGGCGCGCTGTTCGCCGTAGGAGGGGGCGGTCAGTGCCCGCGCCCGCTGGAGCACCTCACGCCGTCCGACCAGGGGCTGAGCCTCCATCGGCAGCTGGGACGGCGGGGGCAGCACGGCGCGCACGTCGGCGGCGCGCAGCTCGTTCTCCTGGTGCTGCTGTACGGCCTTGACGGCCGGGCGGGCCGTTCCGTCGTCGCCCTCGGCGCGCGCCGCCTCGTGCCAGCGGCGCTCCCAGCTGGCGCGGTCGCCGCCGCAGGCCTCGGCGAAGGCGAGGGCCACCTGGAGGGTGGGGAGGCGGTATCCGGCGGCCGCGTCGGAGAGCACGGACGCGGAGAACATGGCACGTGTGGCCATGTCACGGTAGCCGGGACTGCCCGCCGCCGTCCGCAGCCTGCGCAACTCCCGGGCGAACGCGGTGACTGGTCCGGCATCGGGGGCCAGTGGTCTCTCCAGTCTTCCCACAGCCTGCTCCTTCGGTACTCGCTCCGTGTGCCGCCTGCTCCGGGCTGCCCATGAACTGTCTGTGTCGCCCTTCCTGATCTGCTACCGGATGCTTACCGCCTGCTAGGGGTAACCCCTATGATCCGGTTGGCATGACCTGGCCAGGGGTCTTGTTCATTGGGGGTGGATGTCCGATGCCGGGGGCGGATGCGGAATCCGGGGAGAGACGAAGCGGGGCTCCTGTGGGGGGCAAGCTGCGCTTCAACGTGCTCGGATCGCTCGAAGGATGGATCGACGACGTACGGCTGAGGCTGGGGGGAGCCATCCAGGAACGGGTCCTGTGCATGTTGCTGCTCGAAGCCGGCCGGGTGGTGCCCGTCGCACGGCTCGTCGAGGCGACGTGGGAGAAGGACCCGCCGGTGACCGCGGCGCACCAGGTCCGCAAGGCCGTCGCCGATCTGCGGCGGCGGATACCCACCGGCAGTGCGGTGATCGCCACCGACGGGCCGGGATACCGCGTGGTGGTGACGGACGAGCAGCTCGACCTGCTGGAGTTCGACACCCTGACCAGGGCGGCCGCCCTGGCCGTGCGGGAGGGCGGGCAGGCCGCGGCCGCCGACGCGCTGCGGGCCGCCCTCGCGCTGTGGCGCGGCTCGGTGCTGTCCGGGGCGGGCGGACCGGTGATCGAGGCCGCGGCGACCGCGCTCGAGGAGCGCCGACTGGCCGCCGCGGAGCAGCTGTTCGACCTGTGCCTCGCCCTGGGCGAGAGCGGTGAGCTCATCTCGGGCCTGCGGGCCCTGATCACCCAGCACCCGCTGCGGGAGACGCTGCGCGGGCAGTTGATGCTCGCCCTGTACCGGTCCGGGCGGCAGGCCGAGGCGCTCAGGGAGTACGGGGAGGTCCGCGAGCTGCTCGTGGACGAGCTCGGGATCGATCCGGGGCCCCGGCTGGCCAGGCTGTACGAGGCGATCCTGCGGGACAGCCCCGAGCTGGCCGCGCCCGAACGGCCCGCGCCGGTGCCGGTCCCGGTGCCGGTGGCCGTCCTGCCCGTACCTGCGGCTCCCGAGCCGGTGGCTCCCGTACCGCAGGAGCCCGAGCCGGTCCTGCCCGCGCCGCCGGTTTCGGAGAGCGCTCCAGAGGCTCCCGCTCCGGGCTCGGCCCCGGCTCCGGCTCCGGACCAGGCTCCGGCTCCGGGCTCGGTTCCGGCGGGAACGGTACGGGAAGAGCCGGGAACGCCGGCCGCGCCGGCCGACGCCCCGTGCACCCTGCCCTACGACCTGCCCGACTTCACCGGCCGCGCCAAGGAACTGGCCGAGCTCTTCGACTACGTGCAGGACGAGGGCCGGGGCGGCGACCGGTACGCCCGGATCGTGGCCATCGACGGCATGGGCGGCATGGGCAAGACCACCCTGGCCGTGCGTGCCGCGCACCGGCTGGCCGGCCGGTATCCCGACGGGCAGCTCCACATCGACCTGCACGGATTCACCCCGGGCCGGGCGCCGGTGACACCGGCCGCCGCGCTCGACAGCCTGCTGCGGACCCTCGGCACGCCGGGCGACCGGATCCCCGAGGACCTGGAGGGGCGCACCGCCCTGTGGCGGTCGAAGCTGGACGGCCGGCGGATGCTGCTCCTGTTCGACAACGCGGTCGACGCGGCGCAGATCAGGCCCCTGCTGCCGGCCTCGCCCGGCTCTCTGGCCCTGATCACGAGCCGGGGGCGGCTGCTGGACCTGGACGGCGTCGAGTGGGTGTCCATCGGGATGATGGAGCCCGAGGACAGCACCAGTCTGATGGCCGAGACCCTCGGCGCGACCCGGGTGGCCGCCGAGCCGGCGGCCTCCGCCGAACTGGCGGAGCTGTGCGGGCACCTGCCGCTGGCCCTGCGGATCGCGACGGCCCGGCTGCGCAACAGGCCGCGCTGGACGGTGCGTTACCTGGTCGAGCGGCTGCGCGACGAGAAGCGCCGGATGGACGAGCTCAGTTCGGGCGAGCGCAGCGTCGCGGCGACCCTGCGGCTGTCCTACCTGGCGATGGACGAGGAGTACCGGACCGCGTTCCGCATCCTCAGCCTGTACCCGTGCGCCGGCACCGACGTCTACTCGGCGGCGGCGCTGCTCGGTACGGCCGTCCGCGACGCCGAGGACGCCCTGGAGTTCCTGCTCGACGTCCACCTGGTCCAGCAGCCCGACATCGGTCTGTACACCTTCCACGACCTGGTGCGCAGCTTCGCCCAGAGCCTGCGGGGCTCGGCGACGGCCGAGGACGACGCGGAGGCGGTCGAGCGGCTGCTCGGCTACTACATGACGACCTCGGACGCGGCCTGCGAGGTGCTGTTCCCCGGCCGTGAGAGCCGCCCCACCGGCATCCCGCCGTACCAGGGGGAGCGGCCGCACTTCCGGGACGCCGAGCAGGCCGTCAACTGGTTCGACCGGGAACAGGTGGGACTTCTGGCGGCCGTGTCGCTCGCCGAGCGGTCCGGCCACGACCGCTACGCGGCCTGTCTGAGCCGCAACATCGGCTTCCACCTGCACGCGCACGGGCAGCTCGACGAGTTCTGGAGCGTCGGGCACCTCGCGGTCGCCGCCGCCCGCCGGCTCGACGATCCGGCGCTCCTCGGCATCAGCCTGGCCAATCTGGGCGCGGCCTGCTGGAAGCTCGGCCGCTTCGAGGAGGGGCTGGAGGTGGCCCGGGAGGCGCGCGCCACCGCGGGCCGCGCCGGGGACCGGCACACCGAGGCGAACAGCGAATCGACCATCGGGCTGCTGCTGTCGATGCTCGGGAGGTACGGGGAGGCGCTCCCCCTCCTGGAGCGTTCGGTGGCGGCGGCCCGGGAACTTGGCAACCCGCGCGCGGAGTCGGAGGGCCTGACCACCCTCAGCACGCTGTACGAGCGGTGGGGCCGCTATCCGGAGGCGGCCGAGGCGGCCCGCCGGGCGATCGAGATCGACCGCGACCTCGGCTACCGCAGCAACGAGATCATGGCCCTGGCCGATCTGGCCTTCGCGCAGGTGGGGCTCGGCGAGTACACGGACGCGGACGCCAGCCTCAAGCGCGCCCGCGACCTGTGCGACGAGACCAGGTCACCGGGTGACGTGGCCCTGGTGCTCGCGCTGTCCGCCCAGGTCGCGCACGAGCGGGGCGACGGCCCGCAGGCCCGCGCGTTCGCCGAGCGCTCCCTGGTCCTCGGCCGCACCAGCGGCGCCCCCATCCGGCTCGCCAAGGTCGAGAACGTCCTGGGGCAGCTCCACATGCTGTGGGGTGAGCACGAGGTGGCGCTGGCCCTGCACGCCCATGCCCACAAGATCGCGGCGCCGATGAGCTTCCGCGCCGAGGAGGCGTCCGCGCTGGTGGGCCTCGCCCAGGCGGCCGAGGCGCTCGGGGATGCCGCGGCCGCGGCCGGACACCGTACGGCCGCCGAGGGGTTATTCGATTTCATGGGCCTGCCGGCGCACCGCCGGACCTACTGACCCCGTACGCGCACGTGCCCCGCACCGGAATCCGGTGCGGGGCACGTGCGTGTGGCGCGCGGCAGGCGGCAGGTCTAGCGGCGGGACGGGGCCGGGGTGGGGGCGGGGGAGGCGACCCCGGGGCCCTTGTCGTCCGCCAGGACCTGGTAGCCGGAGGGCTGACCGGCGTCCGCCGGGCTGCTGACCGTCACACCGACTCCGAACGCCAGAGCCGCGGCGATGATCCCGATCAGTCCAGCCAGCTTGCTGCGCATGTGTGGAACCCCCTGGTGTGTACCCGGTGCGGCTCCCGTGTGGTGCGGTGGCCGCTCTCGACAGGACAAAGAGTGGCCGAGTCCCTTACCGGTCCGTTCCCCTCTCGATACCGCCCGCCGCCGCGGTGCGGGAGCGGTCGGTACCGGCCTGTTCCCGGTCCGGCTCCATGGCCGCCGCGATACGTGATCCCCGGGCGCTGACCAGCACGTCCGTCCGTGTGGTGCCCGATTCGTACCCGGCCAGATCCAGCAGGGCCCGTACCGTCGCGCGGATGCCGGCCTGCTCCGCGTCGTGCAGCGGAGCCGCCGTTCCCTGGGGTGCGATGTCGGCCACCAGGTGCATTCCGTCGACCGTCAGCGTCTCCACCCGGAACTTGGCTCCGGTCAGCAGCTCTTCGACGAGATACGGCGCCGAGTGCCGTGCGGTGACGGCCTGTTCGGCCCACCGGGCGAGTTCGGGACGGTCGCGGACCGCAACGGTCCACCAACACCCGCTCTTGTCGGCTGATTTGATGACCACGGGCAGCGGGAAGTCCTCCGCCAGCGAGCACGCCTCGCCGACCGTCCGCGCCTCCTCGGCGCGAACGGCCGAGGTCCGGCTCTGATTGAGGATGCGCCGGACCGCCACCGCGTCCGGCAGCCGGCCCGCCGGCTTCCCGCGGCTCCCGGAGAGTTCCCGCACCACTTCCTCGGCGGCGGCCGCGGACCCGCGGCCGAGACCCCGTTCGAGATCGCTCGCGAGGTGGAGGATCTGCCCGATCCCGTGCGTGAGGACGGTGTCCGTCAGCAGGGCGCGCAGCGCGGCCGCGTCATCGAAGTCCACCCGCAGGAGGCGCTGGGGCGGTAGCTCCGGGGGCATGCGGGCGTCCCCCGGCCGGGGTTCGGGGTCCGTCACCACCCAGATGTCCAGGCCTGCCACGATCGCGGCGCTCACGAGCCCGGGCCCGGGCCTGACCAGCACTACCCGCTCCGCGGCCTGTCTGATGATCACAGAAATCTCCTCCATCGTGTCTCACGAGGGTGGTGCCGCACCTTCCCGGTCCGTTCCCGTCGTGTTCCCGGCCCGGTGGCGGCGTGCGCCCTGCACCGGCGTCCCCCGGACAGCCCCGTCGCAGGGCCGTGCGGCGCCCGGTGCAGGACAGTGGAGGGAGGTATCGATATCAGGGGGCACCCTCACGCCGGAGGCGTACAGACATGGGACTCTTCGACTTCCTGAAATACGAAAAGAAGAAGGCGCCGGGTGGTGCCGAGAAGGAGCACGCGCAGCAGCAGGCAGCCGGGGAGGCGGGGAGGCCTTCCGCGGGCTCGGCGGCCGACGCCGCCTCGGCCACCCGGGCCGCCGCCGAGCGCATGGCGGCTGCGGCGCCGCCCAAGCGAGGCCCCGCCACCCCGGCCCCCGCGACCCCGACCCCCGGGTCCGCCGCGCACAAGGCCGTGCCCGCGCCGCCGCGGCCCGCCGCGATGCCGAAGCCCGGGCCCTCCTCCGCGACCGCGCCGGGCGCCCTGCACACGCCCACACCCCATTCGGCCGCGCACAAGGCGGTACCGGCTGCCCCCGTGGCCAAGCCCGGGCCCACCGCCAGGAAGCGCACGTACACGGTCAAGGCCGGCGACTCGCTCCCGTCGATCGCCCGCACCGAGCTGGGCAACGAGGCCCGCTGGCGCGAGCTCTACGCCATGAACCGGGGGGTCGTCGGCGCCAACCCCGACCTCGTCCGCCCGGGCATGCTCCTCACCCTCCCCGGCTGAGGGCCGCGCGCGGACCACGGCGACGCGAAGGGGCCCGGATCCTGGTGAACGGATCCGGGCCCCTTCGCGTGCGCCGATCAGAGCTGCTTGTCCTCCGGGCCGGACCCGGCCTCGCGCTCCTTCTCCGCCAGCTCGTCGTCGAAGCTAGCCGGCGCCGCGTCGCGTGCCGACAGCTCGGTGGCCGCCGGCGGTTCGACGAGCCAGTCCGGATTCGACTGCTGGTCCCACCACCTCCACGCCGCATAGGCGGCACACGCCAGTACGCCGACCAGGGCGGCCCCGCGCAGGATCTTGCCGTTGCGCTCGCGCCGTTGATGACGCCGCACCAGCTTCTGCACCTCCTTGGCCGTCACCTGGCCGCGGAGCGCGGCGAAGGCGGCCGTCGAACGTGACGCGGCCTCCTCCGCCATCGGGGTGGCGGCCGCGATCGCGCTCTCGATCTTCGGCTGCGTGTAGTCGGCGGCCTGCCGCGCCGCCCGTGCTGCCTGTGTCGCCGCGCGGTCGACGGGGGGCGGGACATGGGCCCGCGCCGCCTTGAGCCGGGGATGCAGGTGGCAGTCGTACGTCGAACGGGCGTGCTGGGCGGCGCTGCTCGCCGCGTACGACACCTTGGGTGCCAGCCGCTCGTTCGCTTCCTGGGCGTAGTGCACCGCGGCGTCCCTGGCGGATTCCGCGTACGGTGCCACCACTTCCGTCGCGTGACGCACACTCTCCCTGGCACTCTCGGCTGCCAGGCGCATGCTCTCCTTGCCGGTCACGGGATCCTCCTCCTCGGTGGCGGACACAGTTCACCTTTCCACCCTTTGACGGATCATGCCTGCCATATCGCGGACAGGCATGCGTGACAGGGCATACGGGTGGACGATTTCAGTGCCGCGGAGCGCTCCGTGCGACCATCTGGACCGACAGTGATGACTATGGAAGGCAGATCCGTGGCCGAGAAGCTCTACGCCACCCTGAAGACGACCCACGGCGACATCGTGGTCGAGCTGCTGGAGAACTTCGCTCCGAAGACCGTCCGGAACTTCGTCGAGCTGGCCACGGGCGCCCGCGAGTGGACCCGGCCCACCGACGGCCAGAAGACCACGGACCCGCTGTACGACGGCACCGTCTTCCACCGCGTCATCAGCGGCTTCATGATCCAGGGCGGCGACCCGCTGGGCAACGGCACCGGCGGTCCGGGCTACCGCTTCGCGGACGAGTTCCACCCCGACCTGGCCTTCACCAAGCCGTACCTGCTCGCGATGGCCAACGCGGGCCCGGGCACCAACGGCTCGCAGTTCTTCATCACGGTCGCACCCACCGCCTGGCTGACGCGCAAGCACACCATCTTCGGCGAGGTCGCCGACCCGGCCAGCCAGAAGGTCGTGGACGCGATCGCCGGCAGTGCCACCAACCCGCGCACCGAGCGCCCGCTGGACGACGTGATCATCCAGTCCGTGGTCGTCGAGCGGCGCTGACCCACCGGTCCTCCGGGCCGGTCCCCGGCCCGTGCCCCGGCCCCGCTCCCGGGAACCTTTCGGCCCCGCCCGTCCGTACTGGATACGTACGGGACCGGCGGGGCGCCCCCCTGCCTCGCCGCTGATCGAGGGAACCGATGGACACCGACCGTCTGCCGGGCTGCTACCGCCACCCGGACCGCGACACGGGGATCCGCTGCACCCGCTGCGAGCGCCCCATCTGCCCCGAGTGCATGATCAGCGCCTCGGTGGGCTTCCAGTGCCCCGAATGCGTCCGCGAGGGCTCCGGCACCGGGCACCGGCCGACCGCGAACGCGCCGCGCACCGTCGCGGGCGGGGTGGTCGCCGCCGACCCCCACCTGATGACCAAGATCCTCATCGGGATCAATGTGCTGGTGTTCCTCGTGGCGCTCTCCGACCCGGCGCTCGCGATCCAGCTGGAGCTGATCGGCCGGTACCGGGAGTACCTCGGCGGCCCGATCCACGGAGTTTCCACAGGCGAGTACCACCGGCTGCTGACCTCGGTGTTCCTGCACCTGGAGTGGTGGCACATCATCGGCAACATGATCGCCCTGTGGGTGATCGGCGGCCCGCTGGAGGCGGCGCTCGGCCGGGTCCGCTACCTCGCGGTCTTCCTGCTCTCGGGCCTGGGCGGCAGCGCGCTCGTCTATCTGCTGACCGAGCCGTACGTCCCGACCCTCGGCGCCTCTGGTGCCGTCTTCGGCCTGCTCGGCGCCACCGTCGTGCTGGCGAAGCGGCTGCGGTACGAGATGCGGCCGGTGATCGTCATGGTCGTGCTGATGCTCGTGCTGACCTTCGTACCGCTCGGCGGTGCGCTCAGCGTGTCCTGGCAGGCCCATGTGGGCGGCCTGGTCACCGGTGCGCTGGTGGGTCTGGGCATGCTCATGCCTGCCGCCGGCAGGAATCGCGCACTCGTCCAGTGGGGCACCTGCGCGGTGACGTTCCTGCTGGCCGCGACGGTGATCCTGGCCCGCACCGCGGAACTCACCTGATCACACCGGCGTCAACTCTCCACAGAGTTATCCACAGATCTTCTGTCTTTTCCTCAGGTGTGGATGACGCTGTGGATAACTCATGGGGAGAGCTTCCATCAGGGGCTGTGGGGTGCTACTTCCACTGCGTGGATACGCCGAATCCGGCAGCGATAAAGCCGAAACCAACCACAATGTTCCAATTGCCCAGCGCCTCGATCGGCAGCTGGGTCTCGGTCACGTAGAAAACGACGATCCACGCGAGTCCGATCAGGAAGAACGCCAGCATGACCGGAGCGACCCAGCTGCGATTCGTGAGCCGGATGCTCTGCGGCTGCCGCGTGGGCGGCGGCGTGTAGTCGTCCTTCTTGCGGATACGTGACTTCGGCACGAGGGGCTCTCCTGTCGATGCGCTGGGGACCTTGCCTGCCCCGGGCGTCCGTTAGCGTAGTGGACCTGTGGCGTTGAAGGAGAAGGGTACGTTGAGCAATTCCGACGACTCCTCCGCGGGTCCCCGTCGCCGGGCCAGACCGGTCCGGCTGCTGACGGCCGCCGTCTTCGCCCTGGCCGGGCTGCTCTTCGTCACCAGTTTCAACACCTCCAAGGGTACGAACATCCGGACGGATGCATCACTCCTGAAGCTGTCGGACCTCATCAAGGAGCGCAGCCAGGACAACGCGGCGCTGGAGCAGAGCACCGCGGCGGCACGCGGCCGGGTGGACGCCCTCGCCGACCGTGACGACGGCAGCACCAAGGCGGAGGACGCCAAGCTGGCCGCCCTGCGCGCGGCCTCCGGCACCGAGGAGCTGACCGGCAAGGGCCTGACGGTCACCCTCAACGACGCCCCGCCGAACGCCACCGCCCGCATCCCCAACGTGCCCGAACCGCAGCCCAACGACCTGGTGATCCACCAGCAGGACCTGCAGGCCGTGGTCAACGCCCTCTGGCAGGGCGGTGCCGAGGGCATCCAGGTCATGGACCAGCGGCTGATCTCCACCAGCGCGGTCCGCTGCGTGGGCAACACCCTGATCCTCCAGGGCCGGGTCTACTCGCCGCCGTACAAGATCTCCGCCGTCGGCGACCCGGCCGCGATGAAGAAGGCCCTCGCCGCCTCCCCGGCCCTGCAGAACTACCAGCTGTACGTGAACGCGTACGGGCTCGGCTGGAAAGTGGACGAGCACAAGGCGCTGACACTTCCCGGGTACTCCGGCACAGTGGACCTCCACTATGCGAAGCCGGTGGCGCCCACCCCGTGATCGGGTCCGTCCTGACGTCGTACTGCGCCTGGTGGTACGGACGTTCAGCGAGGTGTGCCTGACGGCGGGCACCCTGATCGTGCTCTTCGTCGCCTACGTCCTGCTGTGGACCGGGGTCAAGGCCGACCGGGCCATGGACGGGGAGATGGACCGGATGCGCGACCGCTGGGCGGCGGCCCCCGCCCCCGCCCCGGCTCCCGCCCCCGCACCGCCCACCGCCCCCGCCCCGGCGCCCCAGGCCGGGCCCGGGCCCGAGCGCCAGCCCGCCGGCCGGGCCTTCGCCGAGATGTACGTTCCGCGCTTCGGCCGGGACTGGGTCAAGCCGGTCCTGGAGGGCACGGACCCCGAACTGCTGAAGAAGGGCCTGGGCCACTACGCCGCCACCGCCGGCCTCGGCGCCGTCGGCAACTTCTCGGTGGCAGGACACCGGCGCACCTACGGGGACCCCTTCAAGGACTTCCCGGACCTGCGTCCGGGCGACGAGGTGATCCTCAAGGACGCGAGCACCTGGTACACGTACACCGTCCGCGGCGGCCCCCTGCGCACCCTGCCCACCGACGTCGCCGTCGTCGACCCGGTCCCCGAGAAATCGCCGTTCACGGCGCCCGGCCGCTATCTGACGCTGACGACCTGCGACCCGGAATGGGGACACAGCCACCGGCTGGTCGTCTGGGCGGAGCTGACCGGGACGCGCAGCGCGGACCGGGGCCGGCCGGAGGGTTTGTCCGGGTGACCCACCCTTTCGGGCCGCTGCCTTTAGTCTGTTCGCGTACCGCCCCCGCGGTGCGTTGAACGAACGTGGACGAAAAGGAATCGGGCGGGCATGTACGGCTGGATCTGGCGGCACCTGCCGGGAAACGCGTGGGTACGCGCGCTGATCTCGCTCGTACTGGTCCTCGCGGTGGTCTTCGTACTGTTCCAGTACGTCTTCCCGTGGGCCGAGCCGCTGCTTCCGTTCAACGATGTGACGGTGGACGAGGGATCGGGAGCCACTCCGTGAGCGCGCGCATTCTGGTTGTGGACAACTACGACAGCTTTGTCTTCAACCTGGTCCAGTACCTCTACCAGCTCGGCGCCGAATGCGAGGTGCTGCGCAACGACGAGGTCGGGCTCGCGCACGCGCAGGACGGCTTCGACGGCGTGCTGCTGTCCCCCGGCCCCGGAACGCCGGAGGAGGCGGGCGTCTGCATCGACATGGTCCGCCACTGCGCGCGGACGGCCGTCCCCGTCTTCGGCGTCTGCCTCGGCATGCAGTCGATGGCGGTCGCCTACGGCGGCGTCGTGGGCCGGGCGCCGGAGCTGCTGCACGGCAAGACCTCGCCCGTGCTGCACGAGGGCCTCGGAGTGTTCGAGGGACTGCCGTCGCCGTTCACCGCCACCCGCTACCACTCCCTCGCCGCCGAGCCCGGCACGCTGCCCGACGCGCTGGAGGTCACGGCGCGGACCGAGGACGGGATCATCATGGGCCTGCGCCACCGGGAGCACGACGTCGAGGGTGTGCAGTTCCACCCCGAGTCCGTGCTGACCGAGTGGGGGCACCGGATGCTCGCCAACTGGCTCGTGCGGTGCGGGGACGCGGGCGCGGTGGAGCGCTCGGTGGGGCTCGCCCCGGTGGTGGGCAAGGCCGTCGCGTGACCGCGGTCGCGCCGTCCGCGCCCACGGAGGGCCGGGCCGCGCGACGCAGGGCAGCCCAGGAAGCGGCGAAACAGGCCGCCAGACGCACCCGGCGACGGGGCGGGCGGCGGCGCAGGCGGCCGGCCTCGGGCGGCCCGGTGGTCATCGCGAGCCGGCTGGGCGGAGAGCTGTTCATCACGCTCGGCCTGGTGATGCTGCTGTTCGTCGCCTACCAGCTCTGGTACACGAACCTCCTGGCGGAGCGGGTGGCGAACGGCGCCGCCGGCTCGCTGCGCCAGACCTGGGAACGGGACCCGGGCACCGCCGGGGCCGCCGCGCCGCCCGTGACGGCCTTCGAACCCGGCCAGGGCTTCGCCATCCTGCACATCCCGAAACTGGACGTGAAGGTCCCGGTGGCGGAGGGCATCAGCAAGCCGAAGGTGCTGGACCGGGGCATGGTCGGGCACTACGGCGAGGGCGCGCTGAAGACGGCGATGCCGGCCGACAAAGAGGGCAACTTCGCGGTGGCCGGACACCGCAACACCCACGGCGAGCCGTTCCGCTACATCAACCGGCTGGTGCCCGGGGACCCCGTGGTGGTCGAGACCCGGGACGCCTACTACACGTACGAGATGACCTCGTCGCTCGCGCAGACCCCGCCGACGAACGTGGCGGTCATCAAACCGGTGCCGGAGGGATCGGGATTCACATCCGCGGGCCGGTACATCACGCTGACCACCTGCACCCCGGAGTTCACCAGCACCTACCGGATGATCGTATGGGGCAGGATGACCGATGAACGCCCCCGCAGCCAGGGCCCGCCGCCCGCGCTGACCAGTTAAGGACGAATCAGCAGTGTCTCGTGCCAGCCGCCGCGCCGCGGCCCCGCCCGTCGGCAACCGCAGTGTGCTCGCCGGATTCCTGAGCCTGCTGGGCGAGGTCCTGATCACGGTGGGCCTGGTGCTGGGCCTGTTCGTGGCCTACTCCCTGTGGTGGACGAACGTGCTCGCCGACCGGCAGGCGTCGGCCCGCGGGGACGAGATCCGCCAGCAGTGGCAGGCACCCGAGCAGGCCGCGGGACCGGGGGCGCTGGACACCCGGGGCGGCGTCGGCTTCCTGCACGTGCCCGCGATGAAGAACGGCGAGGTGCTCGTCAAGGCGGGGACCGACCCGGACACCCTCGACGACGGTGTGGCCGGCTACTACACGCAGCCGGTCAAGTCGGCGCTGCCGTGGGACGAGAAGGGCAACTTCGCGCTCGCCGCGCACCGGGACGGCCACGGGGCGAAGTTCCACAACATCGACAAGGTGCGCAGCGGCGACGCGATCGTCTTCGAGACCCGCGACAACTGGTACGTCTACAAGGTCTTCGCGGAGCTGCGCCAGACCTCGAAGTACAACACCGACGTGATCAACGCGGTCCCCAAGGACTCCGGGAGGACCGCCCCCGGCCGGTACATCACGCTCACCACCTGCACCCCGGTTTACACCTCGAAGTACCGGTACATCGTGTGGGGCGAGCTGGTCCGGACGGAGAAGGTGGACGCGAAGCGGACGCCGCCGGCCGAGCTGCGCTGACCGGGCGCAGCCGGCCCCGCGGAAGGCGCCTGGAGGCGCTCCTGACGCCTCCTGAGCCCCACGAGGCCCCCGGAGGCGCATGAGCCCCGTCCGGGGCCGCAGACGGCCGCACAGCGCCAAAAGGTCCGGCCCCTCACCCGCGAACGGGGAGGGGCCGGACCTTTTCCGCCGTGCGGTCGCCCCGAGCAAAGTCGCCCCGAGCGGTCGCCGCGTCGGCGGGCCGCGTTAGTTGTTGCGGACCAGGCCGCCGAAGCCGCCGCCGTTGTTGTTGCCGCCCTGCTGCTGGCCGCCGCCGGCCGTGATGAGGTTCACGGCCTGGCCCGAGTTGACCGGGGTGCCCGGCTGCGGGTCGGTACCCAGCACGATCGCGTTGTCGTCCGAGGGACCGACGACGATGCCGACCTTGAGGTTGGCGCGCCGCAGCTCGTCCTTGTACTGGCCCACCGTGCGGCCGGCGAAGTTCGGTACGGCGGTCTGCGTCGAGGCCTTGGCGATGGTGATGCCCACCGTCTTGCCCACTTCGAGCTGCTGGCCCGGCTGGATCTGCTGCTCGACGACCGTGCCCGGTACGGCTCCGGGGGAGTCGATCTCCGTCACGCTGCCGAGCCGGAGCTTGGCGTCCGTGAGGGCCTTGGCCGCCTCGTCCTTCTTCTTGCCCTTGAGGTCGGGGACCTCGGCCTTGGAGATCTCCTTGGCGACGGTCAGCTTGACGACGCTGTTCTTCTCCGCCTCGGTGCCGCTCTTCGGGTCCTGCTCCAGCACGGTCCCGGCCGGGCGGTCGGACTCCTGGGCCTTGCGCTCGACCTGGAAGCCCTTCTCCTTCAGCTGCTTCTCCGCCTCGTCGAAGCTGAGGCTCAGCACGTTCAGGACCGGGATCTTGGGCGCGCCCGTGGAGATCGTCACCGTGACCGTGGAGCCGTCCGCGACCTTCTCGTCGGGCGCGGGGTTCTGCTTGCAGACGTTGCCCTTGGGCTGGTTGTCGCACGGCTCGTCGGCGCCCTTGACCACCTTGAGGCCGACGGCGTCACCGCTCTTCTGCGCCCGTTCGAGGGTCTGGCCGACCAGCGTGGGCACGGAGGGCCGGTTGTCTGCGCCCTCGCCGAAGAGGGCGCGGCCGATGAGGATCGCGCCGACGAGCACGAGGATGCCCGCCGCCACGAGCAGCACGGTGGACGCCTTGCTCTTCTTCTGGCGGCGGCCGGAGCCCTGGTCGTAACCGCCGTGGCCCTGGTCGCCGTAGCCGTATCCGCCGTCGCCCGGGGGCATCGGCGGCATCATCGACGTCTGGCCGCCGGGGTCGGTGGTGCGCAGGGCGGTGGTGGGCTGGTCGTAGCCCTGGTGCCCGTAGCCGTGACCCTGGTCGGGATAGCCGTAGCCGGCCGCGCCCATGCTGGCGGTGGCGGCGACGGGCTGGCCGTCGAGGCAGGCCTCGATGTCGGCCCGCATCTCGTCGGCCGACTGGTAGCGGTAATCGGGGTCCTTGACCAGCGCCTTGAGGACGATGGCGTCCATCTCGGGCGTGATCTCGGGGTCGAAGTTCGACGGCGGCTGCGGCTCTTCCCGTACGTGCTGGTAGGCGACGGCCACGGGGGAGTCGCCGACGAAGGGGGGCCGGACGCTGAGCAGCTCGTAGAGCAGGCAGCCCGCGGAGTAGAGGTCGGAGCGCGCGTCGACCTGCTCGCCCTTGGCCTGCTCGGGCGAGAGGTACTGGGCGGTGCCGATGACGGCGGCCGTCTGCGTCATGGTCATACCGGAGTCGCCCATGGCGCGGGCGATGCCGAAGTCCATGACCTTGACCTGGCCGGTACGCGTCAGCATCACGTTGGCGGGCTTGATGTCGCGGTGCACGATGCCGGCGCGGTGCGAGTACTCGAGGGCCTGGAGGATGCCGATGCACATTTCCAGGGTGCGCTCGGGCAGCAGCTTGCGGCCCGAGTGCAGCAGCTCGCGCAGCGTGGAACCGTCGACGTACTCCATCACGATGTACGGGATGGAGATGTTGTCGACGTAGTCCTCGCCGGTGTCGTAGACCGCGACGATCGCCGGGTGGTTCAGCGACGCGGCCGACTGGGCCTCGCGCCGGAACCGGGCCTGGAAGGACGGGTCACGGGCGAGATCGGCACGCAGGGTCTTGACGGCGACGGTACGGCCGAGCCGGGTGTCGTGGGCGAGGTAGACCTCGGCCATGCCACCACGGCCGAGCACGTGGCTCAGCTCGTACCGGCCGCCGAGGCGACGCGGCTCTTCCATAACGTTGCAGCCCTCTCCGTCAGTCCCGACCGCACCTGTGTGTGGTCCGGCGGTGTGCTGTTCGCGCAAAGGCTACCGGCCGATCGTCCGTGATCGGTTCGTGGCCACAGGCTGATACTGGACCGGTACCGTACGCTCCGATCGGGGCGGAGTTCAGTGATGTGCGTCACTCCGCTCCGGCCCGTCCCTGTTCGGTCACCCCTGGCTGTTGAGCACTGCCTTCATGACCGCCTGGGCGACGGGGGCGGCGAGACCGCCACCGCTGATGTCGTCGCGGGCGGTGCCCTCGCTGTCCTCGATGACGACGGCGACGGCGACGGGCGAGGTGCCGTCCGGGTTCTCGGCGTAGGAGATGAACCAGGCGTAGGGGCGCTTCTTGTTGCCCTCGCCGTGCTGCGCCGTACCGGTCTTGCCGCCGACCTTCACGTCCTTGATCTTGGCGTTGGTGCCGGTGCCCTTCTCGACGACGTTGACCATCATCTCCTGGACCTTCTGCGCGTTGGCGGCGGAGAGGGGCCGGCTCATCTCCTGCGGCTCGTGCTTCTCGATGATGTCCAGGTTGGGGGCCGTGAGGTGGTCGACCATGTACGGCTTCATCAGCTTGCCGTCGTTGGCGATCGCGGCGGTGACCATGGCCATCTGGAGCGGGGTGGCCGCCGTGTTGAACTGGCCGATGGCGCTCTGGGCGTTGCCGTCCTTGCCCATCTTCTTGTCGTAGATGCTGGCGAAGGCGCGGACCGGGATGTCGATCTTGTCGTTGTTGAAGCCGAACTTCTCCGCGGTCTCCACCATCTTGTCGCGGGTGACCTTGTCGCCCATGTGGGCGAAGACGGAGTTGCAGGAGATCCGCAGGGCCTCGTTGAGGCTGGCCTTCTCGCATCCGGTGTGGGAGTTGGGCAGCTTGGTCTGGGTGCCGGGCAGGATGTACGGCTCGGGGGTGTCCGTCGGGTCGTCGATGTTCTTGACGACGCCGTGCTCCAGGGCCGCGGCCGCGGTGACCACCTTGAAGGTGGAGCCCGGCGGATAGGTCTCGCGCAGGGCGCGGTTGACGAGCTTCTTGTCCTCGCTGTCCTTCAGCTCGTTCCAGGCCTTGCCGTCCGCCGTGGAATTGCCCGCGAAGGTGGAGGGGTCGTACGAGGGGGTGGAGACCAGGGCCAGGATCGCGCCGGTGCGCGGGTCGATGGCGGCGACCGCGCCCTTCTTCTCGCCGAGCTCCTTGAAGGCGGCCTTCTGCGCGTCGGGGTTGAGCGTGGTGACGACGTTGCCGCCCTGCTTCTTCTCCCCGGTGAACATGCCGATGGTGCGGTCGAAGAACAGCCGGTCGTCGTTGCCGGTGAGGATGCCGTCCTCGAGCGATTCGAGCTGGGTGGCGCCGAAGGCCTGCGAGGCGTACCCGGTGACGGGCGACCACAGCGGGCCGTCCAGGTAGGTGCGCTTGAACTTGTAGTCGCTGCCGTCGGTGACCGCGGAGCCGGTGATCGGCTCGCCCTTGACGATGATGTTGCCGCGCTCGGTCGCGTACTGGGCGATCTGGACCCGGCGGTTCTCCTTGCGGGTGCTGAGCTCCTCGGCCTGCACGTACTGCAGCCAGTTGGTGCGGATCAGCAGCGCGAGGACGAGCAGCCCGCAGAACAGCGAGATGCGGCGCAGGGGCTTGTTCATGACGGACGGACCACCTGGGTCATCTCGGAGTCGGGGGACGGGGCGGGAGCCGGTGCGGGGCGGCGTGCGGTGTCGCTGATCCGGATGAGGATGGCGATGAGGATCCAGTTCGCGAGGACGGAGGAGCCGCCGGACGCGAGGAAGGGCATCGTCATGCCGGTGAGGGGGATGAGGCCCATGACGCCGCCGGCGACCACGAAGATCTGGAGCGCGAAGGCGCCGGAGAGGCCGATGGCGAAGAGCTTGCCGAAGGGGTCGCGGGCGGCGAGGGCGGTGCGGACACCCCGCTCGATGATGAGCCCGTAGAGCAGGAGGAAGGCCATCACCCCGGCGAGGCCGAGTTCTTCGCCGACGGTCGAGAAGATGAAGTCGGAGTTGGCGGCGAAGCCGATGAGGTCGGAATTGCCCTGGCCCCAGCCGGCGCCGAGGACGCCGCCGGAACCGAAGCTCATGATCGACTGGCCGACCTGCTCGCAGGCGCCCGAGGTGGCGTAGCAGGCGAAGGGGTCGAGCCAGGCGGTGACACGGGCCTTGACGTGGCTCGCGAAGCTGGCGACGACCACGGCGCCGCCGACCGACATCAGCAGGCCGATGACGATCCAGCTGGTGCGCTCGGTGGCCACGTACAGCATGATCACGAACATGCCGAAGAAGAGCAGCGAGGTGCCGAGGTCGTTCTCGAAGACGAGGACCAGCAGGCTCATCGCCCAGATCATCAGGATCGGGCCGAGGTCGCGGCCGCGCGGCAGGTAGAGGCCCATGAAGCGGCGGCTGGCCAGTGCGAGCGCGTCGCGCTTCACCATCAGGTAGCCGGCGAAGAAGATCGCGATGACGATCTTCGCGAACTCACCGGGCTGGATGGAGAAGCCGCCCACGCTGATCCAGATCTTGGCGCCGAAGACGTCGGCGCCGAGGCCCGGGACGACGGGCAGGATCAGCAGGATCAGGGCGCCGGCCATCGAGATGTACGTGAACCTCTGCAGGACGCGGTGGTCCTTGAGGATCAGCAGGACGGCGGCGAACAGGGCGATGGCGAGCGCCGTGTACATCATCTGGCGGGGCGCGGAGGGGGAGAACGCGCCGAAGGACCGCTTGGCGAGGTTCTGCAGGCGCTCGGACTGGTCCAGGCGCCAGATCAGGACGAGGCCCAGCCCGTTGAGGAGCGTGGCCAGCGGCAGCAGCAGCGGGTCGGCGTACTTGGCGTACCGGCGCACGACGAGGTGCGCGATCCCGGCGAGGGCGCCGAGGCCCAGGCCGTAGAGCACCATGCCGGGGGGCAGGGTGCCGTTGATCGCGAGGCCCACGTTGGCGTAGGCGAACATCGGGATGAGCACGGCGAAGCCGAGCAGCAGGAGCTCGGTGTTGCGCCTGCTCGGCAGCTCGATGGCGCCGATGGTGGTCGTGTTGGTGACAACGCTCATGGTGTGGCAGGCCCCCTGTGCCCGCGTATCTCTACTACTTGCCGCACAGCCCGACCAGCTGCTGCTCTTCGGGAGTCAGGCTGGGGGCGGGTGTCGGGCTGTTCTGCGCCTCGGCGTTCCGGCGTTCCTCGTCCTTCTTGCACGCGGAGACCTGGACCCCCAGATCGTCGAGCTTCTTGCGTGCGGCGTCGAGGCTGCCCTCACTGATGGTGGCTTCGACCAGCTTCCGCTTGAAGGGCGGCAGGTACTTCAGTTCGATGTCGGGGCGATCGGTCTCCACCTTGGAGAGCTCCAGCGGCCCCAGCTTCGGGCTGATGCCGCGGAACAGGGCCACGTGCTCGCCCTTCACGCCCACGTAGAACTGGGTCTGGGTCCAGCGCCAGCCCGCGTAGAGGCCGCCGCCGATGACACCGGCCACGATGAGCAGGGTCAGCGTACGGGTGGTCCACTTGCGCCCTTTGCTGCGGCGCCTGCGGGGGTGGTCGTACGTGTCCTCGTAGGCGGAGTCGCCGTCGTAGGCGTCGGCCTCGCCGAAGGTGCCGTAGCCGTTGCCGCCCTGGCCCTGCTCGGAGTACCCGTAGCCCGGGGCCTCTCCGCTGCCGGGGGGCCCGAAGGCGCCGGGGGGCGGGGACTGGCGGCCGAGGCCCGAGGCCCGGCCGGCCGGGGTCTGCATGGCGTTGCCGCCGTCGAAGAGCTGGTGCTGGTTCTCGGCGACCGCGCCGACGACCACCGGGGTGTCGTTGACCTGGGCGGCGAGGGTGTCGCCGCTGTCGGTGTCGAGCACGTCGGCGACGATGCAGGTGATGTTGTCGGGTCCGCCGCCGCGCAGCGCCAGCTGGATCAGGGACTGCACGGTCTCGCGGGGACCGTGGTAGTCCGCGAGGGTCTCTTCCAGGGTCTGGTGGGAGACGACGCCCGAGAGCCCGTCGGAGCAGATCAGGTAGCGGTCGCCGGCCCGGACCTCACGGATGGAGAGGTCGGGTTCGACGATGTCGCCACTGCCCAGCGCGCGCATCAGCAGGGAGCGCTGCGGGTGGGTGGTGGCTTCCTCCTCCGTGATGCGCCCCTCGTCGACGAGGCGCTGCACCCAGGTGTGGTCCTGGGTGATCTGGGTGAGGACGCCGTCGCGGAGCAGGTAGGCGCGGGAGTCGCCGACATGGACGAGGCCGAGGCGCTGGCCGGTCCACAGCAGGGCGGTGAGCGTGGTGCCCATGCCCTCGAGCTGGGGGTCCTCCTCGACCATGACGCGCAGCTGGTCGTTGGCACGCTGCACGGCCGTGGCGAGGGAGGTGAGGATGTCGGAGCCCGGGACGTCGTCGTCGAGCTGCACGAGCGTGGAGATCACCTCGGAGCTCGCGACCTCGCCGGCGGCCTGGCCTCCCATGCCGTCGGCGATCGCGAGGAGCCGGGGACCGGCGTAGCCGGAGTCCTCGTTCCCTTCGCGGATCATGCCCTTGTGTGATCCGGCGGCGAACCGCAAGGACAGACTCATGCGCACCTGCCCTGTCGACGAAGCTGCCTCCGGGTACAACCGGTCTCGAGCCACACTGCCCACCCTCCGGTCGGGAGCGCGCTCGGGTCCGTGTCCTCGGTGGGACGGATCGCCGCCGCGCGCTCGCTCCGCTCGCTCATTCTCGTACTACTTCCGCAGCTCGATGACGGTCTTGCCGATGCGGATCGGTGCGCCCGGCGGAATGGGCGTCGGGGTGGTCAGCCGGGTCCGGTCGAGATACGTGCCGTTGGTGGACCCGAGATCCTCGACGATCCACTGACCGTCACGGTCGGGGTAGATCCTGGCATGGCGGCTGGACGCGTAGTCGTCGTCCAGCACGATCGTGGAGTCGTGCGCGCGGCCCAGCGTGATCGTCTGTCCGGCGAGGGCCACCGTGGTTCCGGTGAGGATGCCCTCGGAGACGACGAGCTTGGTGGGTGCGCCGCGGCGCTGGCGCTGCTGTGGAGGCGTGGCCTGGCGGCCCGCCTGCTGCGGGGCGCCACCGGCGCCGCCGCCGCCGCGACGGGACCCGCGCTGGGTCACGCGCGTCCCGAAGAGATCGCTGCGGATGACCTGAACGGCCACGATGACGAACAGCCACAGAACGGCCAGGAAACCCAACCGCATGACCGTCAGGGTCAGCTCTGACATTGCCCCCGCTTCACCCTTCGGCTTGCCGGTAAATGATGGTGGTGCTGCCCACGACGATCCGCGAGCCGTCGCGGAGCGTAGCGCGGGTGGTGTGCTGCCCGTCCACCACGATGCCGTTGGTGGACCCGAGATCCTGGATCGTCGAGGGCGTTCCGGTCCGGATCTCACAGTGCCGGCGGGATACGCCGGGATCGTCGATCCGCACGTCGGCTTCCGTGCTTCGGCCGAGTACGAGCGTGGGACGCGAGATCTGGTGGCGGGTGCCGTTGATCTCGATCCAGTGGCGCCGGGGGCCTCCCGAGTTCGCCACGGGGGCGACTCCGGCGGGTCCGCCGGGGGCGGGCCGCCGCGCGCCGGGTCCGCCGGGAGGCGGGGCGCTGGGCATGGGCGGGGCGGCGACCGGCGGATAGCCGTAGCCGCCCTGCGGCTGGTTCTCCGGCGGGTAGCCGTAGCCGCCCTGTGGGGACGGCGGCCCTGCCTGCGGCTGGGAGGTGCTGGAGGCGAGGGTGCGGCTGCGGACCCGGTAGAGCCCGGTGTCGAGGTCGTCGGCCTTCTCCAGGTGGACCTTGATGGGGCCCATGAAGCTGTACCGCTGCTGCTTGGCGTAGTCGCGGACGAGGCCCGCGAGCTCGTCGCCGAGCTGCCCGGAGTAGGGGCTCAGCCGGTCGTAGTCACCGGCGCTGAGCTCGACGATGAAGTCGTTGGGGACGACGGTCCGCTCACGGTTCCAGATGGTGGCGTTGTTGTCGCACTCCCGCTGGAGGGCTCCGGCGATCTCCACCGGCTGGACCTCGGACTTGAACACCTTGGCGAAGGTGCCGTTCACCAGACCTTCGAGTCGCTGCTCGAACCGCTTCAGAACTCCCATGGGGCACCTCCTCCGTCGCTGTCGCCCTGTACTGCTTACTGATCGTATCCACGCGTGGCGGATTCCGGTGGTTCCCCATCGCACCTGTGAGGACGAGTGTTGGTCCTCACAAGCGATCGTAGGGGCGCCCCGGAGACAGTGTCCCGCACCAGGAGCGGAGTGCGGGAGGGGCCGTCCGTACCGGGGTGCGGGGGTGCCGGGAAAGCGATGTGAATCCACCCCGTTCTCCGTGCTAATGTTTCGACGTCGCCAGGGGAACGGCCCGAAAGGGAAGATCCACTGGGGCGCCGCTCGGGCGAGTGGCGGAACGGCAGACGCGCTGGCTTCAGGTGCCAGTGTCCTTCGGGACGTGGGGGTTCAAATCCCCCCTCGCCCACATCGACGAAACGGTCGTCATCGCGAAAGCGGTGGCGGCCGTTTCGTGTTTCTCCCCACTCCCTCGTATCTCCCCCCTTCTTTCCGGTGCTTTCCGGCCAGGAGTGATCCAGGACACGTATACGGGTGTCGGCGGCGCGTACGTGGCCGATGTCGCAGTGGCCGTCCGACTTTCGTCGTGCGGGCCGCGACGAAAGAGGGCGGCCGGGGCGCGCTGCCGGTGTCTAGGGTCGGGCGGGTGGATGCGAAGGCGAAGACGCGTGCCGGCTGGGACTGGCTGAAGGGCCCGGAGCCGTGGACGCGGCGGATGCTGGCGGGGGACCTGGCGCTCGGCGGCGTACTGGCCATACTCGGCCTGGGCGTCGAGGAGGTCAGCGGAGCCTCCGGACGGCGCATGCTGTTCGGCGCCGTGGCCGCGGTGGTGGTGACGCTGATGCGCCGCAGGCTTCCGGGGAGCACGCTCGTCCTCGCCTCCGGGGTGGTCACCTTCCTGCCCGGGGCCTTCTTCGTCCTGCCCCTGCTCGGCTGGTCCGCCGGGCGGCGGATCGTCGGGGTGGGCCGGGCGCTGGCCGCCTTCACGCTGGCCTTCGTGGCGGCGATCGGCTGCAGCGTCGTGGACCAGCGGTCGCAGATGCAGCCCCTGCTCGTGATCGTGTTCTCCACGCTGATGTTCCTGGCGACGACCGTGATGCCGGGTTTGGCCAGCCGGTACTGGTCGCAGCGCCGCACCCTGCTGCGGGCGCTCCAGGAGCGCAACGGCCAACTGCTGCGCGAGCGGGCCATGGTCGCCGGGCAGGCGAGGCTGCGCGAGCGCCAGCGCATCGCCCAGGACATGCACGACAGCCTGGGGCACCAGCTGGCCCTGATCTCCGTGCACACCGGGGCACTGGAGGTGGATCCGCAGCTCACCGACCGCCAGCGCGAGGCGGTGGGGGTGCTGCGGCAGGCATCGGTGGCCGCGATGCACGAGCTGCGCGAGGTCGTCGGCATCCTGCGCGACGGGGTCGAGGCGCCCCCTCCGGTGGAGGAGGCCCAGCCCGCGGCGCGCGGGGTGGCCGGCATCGCGGGGCTCGTGGAGGCGGCGCGGGGCTCGGGCACCGACGTACGGCTGACCGCGTCGGGCCGGCCCAGGCCGCTGGTCGCGGCGTGCGACCACGCCGCGTACCGGATCGTGCAGGAGGCCCTGACGAACGCGTACAAGCACGCTCCGGGGGCGCCGATCACGGTGGAGCTGCGGTTCGAGGACGACTCGCTGGTGGTGGAGATCGCCAACGGGCCGTCGCCCGGCCCGTCGGCCGACGGGGTGGTCTCGGGCGGGCAGGGCCTGACGGGACTGCGCGAGCGGGCCCGGCTGGTCGGCGGGATGGTGCACGCGGGCCCCGCCGACGCCGGTGGGTTCCGGGTGGCCGGGGTCCTGCCGTACGGGGCGGAGCCGGCCGGCGTGGTGGACGTGGCCGACGACTTCGGGCAGCAGACGCAGGCGTACGCACGCGGCCCGCTGCCGGGACGCGGCGGCGAGCAGCCGATGGACTGGGAGGCGGTGGACCGGGAGCTGGCCGTCCGCATGCCCAGCCGCTCCGGCGGTGTCGCGATGGGCTGCGGGATCGCGTTCGCCGCGGTGGTGCTGCTGGTGATCGTGTTCGGCGCCGGAGTGGTGCTGCTGCTGGACTCGGCGAGCGACGCGATGATCGACCGGGACGAGTTCGACGCCGTGCACGTGGGCGACTCGGAGCAGTCCGTCCGCGACCGGCTGCCGACCGGGGAGAACTTCATGACCGCCGGGGCCGCCCGCAAGGGGCCGCCGAGGCCGGCGGGCTCGGACTGTCTGGCCCTGCTGGCCGAGAACCAGCCGAGCGCCCTGGGAACGGACCGGATCTTCCGGTTCTGCTTCCAGGACGGCAAGCTCGTGGAAAAGCAGGAGTACGAGGTCAAGCAGTAGGAGCGCGGGGTGACAGCCGAAGTGATCAGAGTGGTGATCGCCGATGACGAGCCACTGATCCGGGCCGGGATCAGGATGATCCTGACCTCGGCGCCGGACATCGAGGTCGTCGCGGAGGCGGCCAACGGCAGGGAGGCGGTGGACTTGGCCCGCTCGCACACGCCCGACGTGATGCTGCTCGACATCCAGATGCCGGTGATGGACGGGCTGACCGCGCTGGGGGAACTGCGGCGGGCCGCGGTGGAGGTGCGGGCGCTGATCCTGACCACCTTCGGGGAGAAGGAGAACGTGCTGCGGGCGCTGGGCGAGGGCGGCGCGGGATTCCTGCTGAAGGACTCCGCTCCGGGCGAGCTGATCGGTGCGGTCCGGGCGGCCGCCGCCGGGGACGCCTACCTCTCACCGGGGGCGACCCGGCACGTGGTGGACCAGCTCGCGTCCGGGAAGGCCGCCGCGCGCGGTGAGGTGGCCCGGCGCCGGGTCGCGGAGCTGAGCGAGCGTGAGCGCGGTGTGCTGGCGCTGCTGGGCGAGGGTCTGTCCAATGCGGACGCGGGCCGGCGGCTGCACATGAGCGAGGCGACCGTGAAGACGTACGTGAGCCGGATCCTGGCGAAGCTGGACTGCGAGAACCGGGTCCAGGCGGCGTTGCTGGCCAGGGACGCCGGGCTGTAGATACGGTCAGCCCGTTCGGACAGAGATCCATGAAGTGAACGGGTGGGGGCGGCGTCGATGACGGCGGTAGCGGGTCAGCGGATTCCGGACGTGGCGGGGTTCGCGCCGAGAGTGGAGACCGACTCCCCGAAGGAGGCGGGCAAGGCGCTGCGCGCCCGCCTGCCGAGGACGGCGCACGCCGCCTTCACGGCGCCGGCCGACCGGCCGGACGCGGTGCGCGCGGTGGAGGAGTCCAACGCCGGGCGGGTCGCCGAGCTCACCCCGATAAGAGTGGGCCGGATGGCCGCGAACCCCTTCGCGTTCCTGCGCGGGGCGGCCGGGCTGATGGCCCACGACCTGTCCGGTGGTCCGGTGACCGGGGTCGGCGCGCAGATCTGCGGCGACGCGCACGCGGCGAACTTCGGTCTGTACGGGGACGCGCGCGGGCGGCTCGTCATCGACCTCAACGACTTCGACGAGACCGTGTTCGGCCCGTGGGAGTGGGACGTGAAGCGGCTGGCGGCCTCGCTGGTGCTGGCCGGCCGGGTGGCGGGCGCCGACGAGGACACCTGCCGGGCGGCCGCCCTGGACTCGGTGGGCGCCTACCGGCGCACCCTGCGGCTCCTGGCGAAGCTGCCCGCTCTCGACGCGTGGAACGCCATCGCCGACGAGGAACTGGTCTCGCACGCCGACGCCCGCGATCTGCTGGGCACGCTGGAGCGGGTCTCCGAGAAGGCCCGCAACAACACCTCCGCCCGGTTCGCCGCCAAGTCCACGGTGATAGGGCCGGACGGCGGCCGCCGCTTCGTCGACGCACTGCCCGTGCTGCGCCGGGTCGGGGACGCGGAGGCCGCGGCCGTGGCGGCCTCGCTGGGCCCCTACCTCCACACGCTCCAGGGCGACCGGCTGCCGCTGCTGGCCCGGTACGCGATCCAGGACGTGGCCTTCCGCGTGGTGGGCACCGGGAGCGTGGGCACGCGCTCGTACGTGGTCCTGCTGGTGGACCACCGGGGCGAACCGCTGGTCCTCCAGGTCAAGGAGGCCCGCCCCTCGGTGCTGCTGCCGCACCTGTCCGGGCTGGGCTTCGTCTCCGAGCCCGAGGAGCACGAGGGCCGCCGGGTGGTGGCCGGGCAGAAGCGGATGCAGGTGGTCTCCGACATCATGCTCGGCTGGACCACGGTGGAGGGCCGCCCCTTCCAGGTGCGGCAGTTCCGCAACCGCAAGGGCAGCGTGGATCCGGCGGCGCTGGCCGCGAACCAGATCGACGACTACGGGCGCATGACCGGAGCCCTGCTGGCCCGGGCGCACGCGCACAGCGTCGACCCGCGGCTGCTGGCCGGGTACTGCGGCAAGAACGACGAGCTGGACGTGGCGATGGCGGCCTTCGCCGTGGCCTACGCCGACCGCACCGAGGCCGATCACGCGGACCTGGTGGCGGCCGTGCGGAGCGGCCGGATCGCGGCGGAGACGGGGGTCTGACCGGGGTCTGGCCAGCGTCCGACCGGGGTCCTGCCAGGGTCCTGCCGGCCGTGCCGCAGCGGCTGTGGGCCGTGTCGCGGCGGGCGGTGTTTCACGTGAAACACCGCCCGCGCGGACGGGCCGTAGGCTGGCCGGGTGAGCGAGCAGACCGAGCAGCCTGAGCAGACAGTCCCCGGTGATTCCGGTGACTCCTCCGTCACCGGCGGGGAGCGCACGGAGGAGCACACCGAGGAGCGCCCCGAGGCGCGCCTGGAGCGGGCCGTACGAGCCGCCGAGCAGGCGCTGATCGAGTTCGAGATCGCGGTGGAGACCTTCCGGGTCGAGGTGGAGAACTTCTCCCGCCTGCACCACCAGAAGCTCGGCCCCATGTACACGAGGCTCGACGAGCTGGATGCGCTGATCGCCGAGGCGAAGGCGTCCCGCAGCGGCGATCCCGACGATCTGCGGCGGGCGAAGGAAGCGCGCGCGCTGGTCATGCCGATGCCCGGGGTGGAGGAGCTGTTCCACGACTGGCTGGGCTCGGACGGGATCTCCGACGACGCCTCCGCGATGCTGACCGACCGGCCCGTGCGGCCGCCGGAGCGCGTGCGGCCCTCGGAGGAGGTGCGGCGCCTCTACCGCGAGCTGGTCCGGCAGGCCCACCCCGACCTCGCCCAGGAGGAGGCCGAGCGCGAGCGGCGCGACGCCTTCATCGCGCGGGTCAACGCGGCCTACGGGCGGGGTGACGAGCGGCTGCTGCGCGAGCTGGCCGAGGAGTGGGCGGCCGGACCGGCGCCCGAGGCCACGGCGCCGGGCGAGAGCGAGGAGCTGTACGCGCGGCTGGAGTGGCTGGCCCGCCGCAAGGAGCTGTTGTCGCTCGTCGCGTCGGAGCTGGAGGAGAGCGCGATCGGGTCGATGCTGCGGATGGCGCCCGAGGACCCCGACCGGCTGCTGGAGGAGATCGCGGAGCAGCTGCTCGCGCAGGTGTCCGAGCGCGAGGCGGAGCTGGCCGAGGCGCTCGCCGCCGAGTGAGCCCGGTCTGCCCGTACCGGGTGGTCGGATAGGTTGTCAGCAGATCCGTGAAGAGAGAAGGCGACAGCTATGAACTTCGGACCGCTTCCCTCGGTGGACGCCGCCGCGGTGCCCTCCGAAGGCTTTGTCCTCGACGTCCGTGAGGACGACGAATGGGCGGCCGGCCACGTCGAGGGTGCCCTGCACATCCCGATGAGCGACTTCGTGGCCCGCTTCGGTGAGCTGACCGAAGCTGTCGAGGACGGCCGCCGGGTGTATGTGATGTGCCGGGTCGGCGGGCGTTCCGCGCAGGTCACCCAGTACCTGGTGCGCCAGGAGATCGACGCCGTGAACGTCGACGGCGGGATGCAGGCCTGGGACGGTGCCGGGCGCCCGATGGTGACGGACAACGGGAACCCGGCCTTCGTTCTCTAGGCCGTCTCTTCCGCCCTGGACGTCAGGCGAGGGGGTGGGCGGCCAGCAGGTCGCCCAGGGCCTCCTCGTGCGCGGCGGCCGGGCCCAGCTGGAGCTCCAGCTGCTTGGCCCAGGCGTGGTAGCGGTGCAGCGGGTAATCGGTGTCGGCGCCGAAACCGCCGTGCAGGTGCTGTGCGGTCTGCACGACCCGGCGCACGCCCTCCGAGGCCCAGATCTTGGCGACCGCGACATCACCGGAGCTCGGCAGGGGACCGCCGGCGCCACCGGTCGCGGCGTCGAGCCGCCAGGCGGCCTGCCACAGGGTGACCTCCATGGCGCGCAGGTCGATGTACCGGTCGGCGGCCTGGACGGCGACGGCCTGGAACGTGGCCACCGGGAAGCCGAACTGCTCGCGCTTGGCGGTGTACTGACTGGTCATGGTGAGGACGTTCTCGCCGAGTCCGAGGGCCAGCGCGCAGGTCCCGGTGGCGAGGAGCTGGCGGAGCCGCTCCCAGGCCCCCGGGGTCTCGATGAGGTGCGTCGCGGCCACCCGTACGCCGTCGAGGGCGAGTTCGGCGAGGCGTTCCCCGCTGGTGGAGACCTGTTCGGCGAGGGCGAGGCCCTCGGCGGTGCGCGGTACGAGCGCGAGGACGGCCTCGCCCTCGCCCGTGTGGGCGGGTACGGCGATCCAGTCCGCGCCGTGCGCCCAGGGGACGGCGGTCTGGGTGCCCTCCAGGATCCACGCGTCGCCGTCGCGGCGGGCCACGACAGCCAGTTCGGCCGGGTCGTGGCCGGAGCGCCCGTGGGCGGCGGCGGTGAGCACGAGCGTGCCGCGCCCGGCGCCGGGCAGCAGGGCGGCCGCCAGTTCGGGGCTGCCGTGGGCCTGTACGGCCATGGCGGTGGCGCAGTGCTCCAGCAGCGGGACCCGCGCCAGCACCCTGGCGGCCTCGCGGAGCACCAGGCACAGGGCTATCGCGTCCAGGCCCGCTCCCCCGTGCTCCTCGGCGAGGACCAGGCCCAGCAGGTCCGAGGCGGCGAGCCTGCCCCACAGCGGGCGGTCGAAGTCGTCGGCGACGGCTCCCGGGGTCAGCGCGGGGCTGGGCACGCCGTCGGCCGCGACGTCCGCGAAGACGGCCCGGGCCGCCTCGACGGCTGCCTGCTGCTCCTCGGTGAAGGTGAAGTCCACTGCCTGTCCTCCCGCACGTTCGGGTCTGACGGTGTCGCGTCTGACGGTGCGTCAAGATAGAACAGGTTCTTGAAAATGGACAGGCCCCTGTCGGGGGACAGGGGCCTGACCGCAGGGACGCCGTCCCGCTCAGCGGTCGAAGTCGATCTCCACTTCCTCCGTGACCGGGTGCGACTGGCAGGCCAGCACGAATCCGGCCTCCGTCTCCTCGGCCTCCAGCGCGAAGTTCCGCTCCATGCGGACCTCGCCCGAGACCACGAACGCCCGGCAGGTGCCGCAGACCCCGCCCTTGCAGGCGTACGGGGCATCCGCGCGGTTGCGCAGCACGGCGTCCAGCAGGGACTCGCCGTCCTGGACCGGCCAGGTGCCCGAACGGCCGTCGAGCCGTGCGGTCACCCGCCCGTGCGCGGGCGCCGCACCGGTGACGGCGCGGACCGCCGGCGCGGTGTCCTCGACGTGGAAGATCTCCTCGTGCACCCGGGTGCGGGGGACGCCGAGCGCGCCCAGGGTCTTCTCCGCGCCCTGCACCAGGCCGTACGGGCCGCACAGGAACCAGCCCGTCACCTCGGCCACCGGGAGCAGCGCGGGCAGCAGGGCCGCCAGCCGCTCCTCGTCCAGCCGTCCGGACGGCAGCCCGGACTCCTGCTCCTCCCGGGACAGCACCGTCACCAGCTGGAACCGTGCCGGGTACCGGTCCTTGAGGTCGGCGACCTCCTCCAGGAACATCGTCGAGGCCGCCGTCCGGTCGCTGCGCACCAGGCAGAAACGGGCGTCGGGCCGGGCGGCCAGCAGGCTCGCGGCGATCGACAGCACCGGCGTGATGCCGCTGCCGCCGACGATCGCCGCATAGTGCGCCGAGGCCGGGGCGGCGACGGGGTCCAGCACGAAGCGCCCGGCCGGGACCATGACGTCCAGCACGTCCCCCGCGACGATCTCCTTGTGCGCGAAGGTGGAGAACTCGCCGCCCTCCACCAGGCGCACCCCGACCCGCAGCCACGCCGGGCCCGGGCCGTCCGCGGACGGTGCCGGGGAGCAGATCGAGTAGGTGCGGCGGACCTCCGCACCGCCCTCGGGGGCGCTGCGGCGCAGCGTCAGGTGCTGGCCGGGGGCGTGCCGGTAGTCCTCGCGCAGCTCCTCGGGAACGCGCAGGGTCAGTGCCACCGAGTCGTCGGTGAGCCGGTCGACTGCCGCCACCGTCAGCGGGTGGAACGCGCCGTGGCGGGGGGCGGCCATCTACAGCTCCTTGAAGTGGTCGAACGGTTCGCGGCAGGCGGTGCAGCGGCGCAGCGCCTTGCATGCGGTGGAGGAGAAGCGGCTGAGCAGTTCGGTGTCGGTCGATCCGCAGTTCGGGCACCGGACCGACAGGGTCAGCGGGACCGGTCCGCCGGCGGCGTGCGGGCGGGGCGGGGCGATGCCGAACTCGGCGAGCTTGCGGCGGCCCTCGGCGCTGATGTCGTCGGTCGACCAGGCCGGGGCGAGCACCGTGGTCACCCGCACCTCGGGGATGCCGTGGCCGGTCAGGGCCCGTTCGATGTCGGCGGACATGGCCTCGATGGCCGGGCAGCCGGTGTAGGTCGGGGTGAGGGTGACCTCGGCGTGGCCGTCCTCGTGCATCCGCACCCCGCGCACCACGCCGAGCTCGCCGAGCGTCAGCACGGGCAGCTCCGGGTCCGGGACGGAGCCGGCCAGCGCGGCCAGTTCCGCCTCCAGGCGGGTCATTCCGGCGTCGGCGGTCACCATGACGCCCCCGGGTGGCTGCGGTGCAGGTGCTGCATCTCGGCGAGCATCCGGCCGAAGGGCTCGGTGTGCAGGCCCTGCCGTCCGGCGCCGGCCGCCCAGGCACCGGTGCGCGGTCCCTGGGGCAGGTCGAGGCCGGCCCGGTCCAGTACGCCGGTCAGCGCGGCGAGCCAGCGCTGCTCCAGGGCGGCCGGGTCCAGCCCGTCGAGGCCGTCCACCGGCTGGAACATCTCGCCGGTGAACCTCCACAGGGAGTCGAGCGCGGCCCGCATGCGGCTGCGGCTCTCCTCGGTTCCGTCGCCGAGCCGCAGGGTCCACTGCTCGGCGTGGTCGCGGTGGTAGGCGGTCTCCTTGACGGCCTTGGCCGCCAGCGGCGCGAAGGGGCCGTCCCCGCGGGCGAGCTCCCCGTAGACCTCGTGCTGGTAGAAGGAGAAGTAGAGCTGCCGGGCGATGGTGTGGGCGAAGTCGCCGTTCGGCTGCTCGACCAGCTGGAGGTTGCGGAAGGACCGCTCCTCGCGCAGGAACGCCAGCTCGTCCTCGTCGCCGGCCAGGGACAGCAGGATCCGGGCCTGGCCGAGCAGGTCGAGCGCGATGTTGGCGAGGGCGACCTCCTCCTCCAGGACGGGGGCGTGCCCGGCCCATTCGCCGAGGCGGTGGGAGAGGATCAGCGCGTCGTCGCCGAGCGCGAGCGCCGCCGCGGCGGTGGCGCCGGTGAGGCGGGCGGTGTCGGTGGTGTCGGTGCCGGTCACAGGTGGCTCACCCCCTCCGGGATGTCGTAGAAGGTCGGGTGCCGGTACGGCTTGTCGGCGGACGGCGCGAAGAACGGGTCCCGCTCGTCCGGCGAGGAGGCGGTGATCTCGGTGGAGGGCACCACCCAGATGGAGATGCCCTCACCGCGCCGGGTGTAGAGGTCGCGGGCGTTGCGCAGGGCCATCTCCGCGTCGGGGGCGTGCAGGCTTCCCGCGTGCGTGTGCGAGAGGCCGCGGCGCGAGCGCACGAACACCTCCCACAGGGGCCAGTTCTGCGTCATACCCGTGCCTCCTCGTTCTTGCCGGCGGGGTTCGCCGCCTGCTGTGCCGCTTGCTGTGCCGTCTGCTTCCGCGCGTAGGCCGCGGCCGCGTCGCGTACCCAGGCGCCTTCCTCGTGGGCCCTGCGCCGCTGGCCGATCCGCTCCTCGTTGCAGGGGCCGTTGCCCTTGAGCACGTCCCAGAACTCGGCCCAGTCGATGGCGCCGAAGTCGTGGTGCCCGCGCTCCTCGTTCCACTTGAGGTCCGGGTCGGGCAGGGTCAGGCCGAGGGACTCGGCCTGCGGGACGGCGATGTCCACGAACCGCTGGCGCAGCTCGTCGTTCGAGTGCCGCTTGATGCGCCAGGCCATCGACTGCGCCGAGTGCGCCGACTCGTCGTCCGGCGGGCCGAACATCATCAGCGACGGCCACCACCAGCGGTCGACCGCGTCCTGGGCCATCGCGTGCTGGGCCTCGGTGCCCTGCGAGAGGGCGAGGAGCAGCTCGTACCCCTGGCGCTGGTGGAAGGACTCCTCCTTGCAGATCCGGACCATGGCGCGCGCATAGGGCCCGTAGGAGCAGCGGCAGATCGGCACCTGGTTGGTGATCGCCGCGCCGTCCACGAGCCAGCCGATGGCGCCGACGTCCGCCCAGGTCAGGGTGGGGTAGTTGAAGATGGAGGAGTACTTCTGCTTGCCCGAGTGGAGCTTGTCGAGCAGCTCGTCGCGGCTGGTCCCGAGGGTTTCGGCCGCGCTGTACAGGTACAGCCCGTGGCCGGCCTCGTCCTGCACCTTGGCCATCAGGATCGCCTTGCGGCGCAGCGAGGGAGCGCGGGTGATCCAGTTGGCCTCGGGCTGCATGCCGATGATCTCGGAGTGCGCGTGCTGGGCCATCTGGCGCACCAGGGAGGCGCGGTATTCGTCGGGCATCCAGTCGCGCGGCTCCACGCGCTCGTCGGCCGCCACGGCCGCGTCGAATGCCGCCGCGAGCTGCGCGCCCAGGTCAGCAGTCATGCCTGTCCCGTCCGTCCCGTCTGTCCCGAGGGCCGTGTCCGGCCCCGTTTCCGGGGTCACTGCCACCATTCCGGCCCCCTGTGAGAGTCCGCCGTCCGCCCGACCGACCGATCGTTCGGTTCATTCGCTTCAATGGTGAGACGGCGGCCCGTAGGGTGTCAACCTCTGAGGTCAACCCTGTGGACGCCGGACGATCGGGTGGGGATGGATTCGAACGAGCACGAGCCCGCCGAAGGGGCCGCTCCGCCACCCCCGCGAGCGTCCGGAATAGCCGGCCTGTCGACCCCGTACCGGGTCGTGGCCGCCCTGGCGCTGGGGGCGATCGCGGTGGCCGCCTGTACGCACCTCGCATTCGTCTTCCTGCACGTGGCCCCGACCAACACGCTGAGCAAGCAGCACGCCCAGACGATCGACGGCTGGATCTACCCCGAGTTCGAACAGAACTGGAAGCTCTTCGCCCCCAACCCGCTGCAGCAGAACATCGCGGTGGAGGCGCGCGCGGAGGTCCGCGGCCCGGACGGCGAGGTGGCCGCCACCGCCTGGTACGACCTGAGCGCCGAGGACGCCCGGGCCATCCGGCACAGCCTGCTGCCGAGCCACACCCGGCAGAACGAGCTCCGCCGGGCCTGGGACTTCTTCACCGGCTCGCACGACGAGAACAACGAGCCGAACGGCGACCGCGGCCGGCTGTCCGAGGAGTACCTCCGGCGGATCGCGGTGAACCGGCTCGCCCCCCGGCACCCGGACGGGACGCTCCTGCGGATCCAGCTGCGCTCGGCGACCACGGCGGTGCCCGCCCCGAAGTGGAGCACCGAGACCACCGACACCCAGACCTACTACCGGGAGCTGCCGTGGTGGACGGTGTGAAGCGCGCCCGCGCGGCGGCCGGCCGGGCGGCCGCGCAGGTCACCGGGCGGGCGCTGGGCCCGTACCAGAGCGCCGTCGTGCGCATCGGCTTCGCGGCGACCTGGCTCTTCTTCCTGCTGCGCGAGTTCCCGAACCGGGCCGAGCTGTACGGGCCGGACGGGCCCTGGAGCTGGGCACTGGCGCAGCGGCTGATCGACTCCAACCACGCCTTCACGGTGCTGATGTGGTCCGACTCGGCCCTATGGTTCGAGCTCGTCTACGCGGTGTCCGTGCTGGCGAGCCTGGGACTGCTGCTGGGCTGGCGGACGCGGGCGACCTCGGTGCTCTTCATGGTCGGAGTGCTGTCGCTGCAGAACCGCAGCGTGTTCATGGGCGACGGCGGGGACAACGTCATCCACCTGATGGCGGTCTACCTGGTGCTGACCCGGTGCGCGCAGGTGTGGTCGCTGGACGCGCGCCGGGCCCGCAGGCACGGCTCGGCAACGGCCGGGGCGGCCGGTCCGGTGCTGTGGGGCGTGCTGGGCGCGGTGTTCGCCTTCGGCGCGGCGACCGGGCGGTTCGGCCTCGGCTGGCTGGCCGCGTTCGCGGCGGTGTGGGTGGTCTGCGGACTGTGGTGGATGGTCGACCGCTACGAGCCGCAGGGCGAGGGGCGGGCGGCACTGGACGTCCTGGCGAACCTGCTGCACAACGCGGGCATGCTGGTGATCATGGTGGAGGTCTGCCTGATCTACGCGACGGCGGGCTGGTACAAGATCCAGGGGTCCCGGTGGCAGGACGGGACGGCCCTGTACTACCCGCTGGGGCTGGACTACTTCTCGCCGTGGCCGGCGCTGTCGGCGCTGGTGGCGGGCAGTGGGACGCTGGTGATGCTGCTGTCGTACGGGACGGTCGCGGTGCAGGTGGCGTTTCCGTTCACCCTGTTCAACCGGCGGATCAAGAACGTGCTGCTCGCGCTGATGATGCTGGAGCACGCGGGGATCGCGGTGCTGCTGGGGCTGCCGTTCTTCTCCATGGCCATGATCGCCGCGGACGCGGTGTTCCTGCCGACGGGCTTCCTGGTGTGGCTGGGGGCACGGGTCGCCGCGCGGGGCCCGCGGGCGCAGGCGGTGGAGCCCGTGCCGGATGCCGCCGAGCCGCTGCCCGTGCCGGGGCCGCGCTGACGGTGCCCCGCGGCGCCGTTCCACGGGGTCCGGGTGCGAGGAGGCCCGCGCGGCCGGCAGCGTCCGCCCAGACCGTAGGGTCGGGGTATGGACGAGACGGTGCTGGAGTGGCGGGAGGCCGAGCAGGCGGGGGGTCTCGTCGTGCTCGACGGGTTCCATGCGCTCAAGCACGCGCTGCGGTTCGGGGCCGATGTGCGGATGGTCCTCGCCGAGGATCCCGCCGCCGTACGGGCACTGGCCCGCGAGCTGGCTCCGGATGTCGAGGCCGCCGTGGGGCGCCTCGCGCGGCGGGCCGACCTCAAGGGGGTGCTGCCCCGCGTGCACCCCACCGGCGTCGCGGCCCTCGCGGTCCGGCCCGACCGGGCGGCCGGCATCGCGGGGCTGGGGCGGCTGCCTCGGCCGGCGCCCGTGGTCGTCCTCGACAACCCCCGCAACCTCGGCAACGTCGGAGCCGTCGTCCGCCTCGCCGCCGGCTTCGGCGCCACCGGTGTGGTGACCCGCGGAGACCTCGACCCCTGGCACCCGAACGTGGTCCGGGCCGGCGCCGGGCTGCACTACGCCACCACCGTCGAGCGCCTCGCACTGGACGAGCTGCCGCCCGGGCCGCTCTACGCCCTCGACCCCGAGGGCACGGACATCCGCGCCCTCACCCTCCCGGACGACGCCCTGCTCGCCTTCGGGTCGGAACGCCACGGCATCTCACCGGAGCTGCGTGCCCGGGCCGACCACCTCGTCTCCCTGCCGATGCGCCCCCAGGTCTCCAGCTACAACCTCGCCACCAGCGTGGCCATGACCCTCTTCCACTGGGGCGGCCCCCCGGCCCAGGAGCAGGACGGCGATCACGCCTAGAACGCCGCCGACCAGGATCACCGCGGCCGCGCCGAGGGTCGTCCCGTCCGGGTGGACCAGCGCCTGGCCGCGCAGTGCCTGCCAGGTGACCAGCGCGAACGCGGCCGCGTAGACCCCGGACGCCACCAGGGTCAGCCCGACCCGCACCCGCTCCCCGCGCAGCAGTGCGAAGCGTCCGGCGAGGGCGGCCAGTACGAGCACGAGCAGGGGCAGCAGCTGGAGCGCGTGCATGCCGAAGAAGTGCGGGACGCGCAGGTCACCGCCCGTGGTGGACCAGCCGGTGAGCGGCATGGCGGGTCCTCCGTCCGGCACGCCCACGCTGTGGGCGCCCAGTACGGGTGAGTCCTCGACCGCGAGCTGCTCCTCGGTGGGAGTGGCCATCAGGAAGCCGAGTCCGGCCCCGGTGAGGGCGAGGACGGTCGCGATCCGGATCGCCCAGGTGGTGGCCCGGTCGACCACGCGGGTGCGGAAGAGCAGTACGGCGATGACGAGCGTGGCCGTCCACAGGACGACGACGGTGTTGGCCATGGCGCTGTAGATCTGCTCGTCGAAGGGGGTCCGCTGGTTGAAGTGGCTCTGCCGGCCGCGGATCGCCTGGCCGGTGATGAGCAGCATCTCCACCAGGCTGGTCGCGACCACGACCGTCCCGGCCCACCAGGCGGGCCTGCGCAGGCGCGGGCGGGCCGCGACGGCCAACGAGATCATCCAGGCCAGGCTGAGGGCGTAGCCGACGAACGAGACGGCGAACTTGAGGGGTTTGGCCCAGATCGGGGCGCCCACCAGGATCCGGTCGTCGAGGGCGAGGCCCACGGCGGAGCCGACGGCCCACACCGCCATCAGGGCGGCGAACAGGGTCAGTGGACGGTGCCAGGTACGTAACGCGGACAGTGACGCGGACTTCGACGCAGACATGGATCCCCCTGAAGAATGGATAGCGATGCTCGCCGCTATCTGATAGTCCCACTATCTATGATGGGCGGGGAACGGGGCAAGAAGAAACGAGTGAACAGACCATGCGCATCGGAGAGTTGAGCCGCCGTACCGGGGTCCCGGTACCGACGATCAAGTACTACGTCCGGGAAGGCCTGCTTCCCGCGGGCGAGTTGAGCAGTCCCAACCAGGCCAGCTACGACGAGGGGCACGAGCGCCGGCTGCGGCTGATCCGCGCGCTGCTGGAGGTCGGCGGGCTGTCGGTGGCGGCGATCGGCGACGTCCTCGTGGCCATCGACGACAGGGAGCAGCCGGTGCACAAGCTGCTCGGCACCGCGTCCCGGCGGCTGGTACCCGAGTACGGCGACGGCGGCGGCGGCCAAGGCGATGCCGAGGCGGTCCTGGCGCGGGAGAAGGTGGCGCGGCTGATCGAGGCGCGCGGCTGGCGCGTCGGCCCGGAGAACAAGGCCGTCGGCGCGCTGGAGGCCGCGCTCGCCTCACTCGCCCGGGTGGGCCACGGCTCCTTCGCCGAACTCCTCGACGACTACGCCGATGCGGCCGAGCAGGTGGCCCGGGTGGATCTGGAGTACACGGCCCGCCGGGTGGACCGCGAGGACCTGGTCGAGGCGGTCGTCGTGGGCACGGTGGTGGGCGACGCGATGTTCGCGGCCCTGCGCAGGATGGCCCAGGTGGACGCCTCCTCCCGCACCTTCGCTCAGGAGCTGCCGGAGTAGCGCGAGCGGAAGGCGGGAGGAGGCGGGACCACCCGGGCCGGGGTGCTGCGGGGCGCGGTTACGCCTGGCGGCGGACCTCCACCACCCGGAAGCGGTTCGCGACGAAGGCGCCGTCGCACAGGGCCGCGTTGGCCGCCGGGTTGCCGCCGGAGCCGTGGAAGTCCGAGAACGCGGCGGTCTGGTTGACGAACACCCCGCCGGTCAGGTTCAGGGAGAGCTGCGCGGACTCCTCCAGGCAGACCTCCTCGATCGCCCGCTCGGTGTCCGCCGAGGTCGTGTACGCGCCGACCGTCATGGCGCCCTTCTCCCGCACCGTGCGGCGCAGCAGCTCCAGGGCGTCGGCGGTGGTGTCCACGGCCACCGCGAAGGAGACCGGGCCGAAGCACTCGGAGAGGTACGGAGCCTCCGGGTCCGGCTTGGCCGCGTCCAGCTTGACCATCACCGGGGTACGGACCACCGCGTCCGGGAACTCCGGGTTCGCGACCTCCCGGGAGGCCAGCGCGACCTCGCCCAGGGCGGCCGCGGCCTCCAGCCGGGCCTTGACGTCCGGGTTGACCAGCGCGCCGAGCAGCGCGTTGGCCCGGGCGTCGTCGCCCAGCAGGCCGCCGACCGAGGCGGCGAGGTCGGCGACGACCTCGTCGTAGGTCTTGTGGCCGGCGTCCGTCGCGATGCCGTCGCGCGGGATCAGCAGGTTCTGCGGGGTGGTGCACATCTGGCCGCTGTACAGGGACAGCGAGAACGCCAGGTTGGAGAGCATGCCCTTGTAGTTGTCGGTGGAGTCCAGGACGACGGTGTTGACGCCGGCCTTCTCCGTGTACACCTGCGCCTGGCGGGCGTTCGTCTCCAGCCAGTCACCGAACTCGGTGGACCCGGTGTAGTCGATCAGCTTGATCTCGGGGCGGACGGCGAGGGTCTTGGCGATGCCCTCGCCCGGGCGCTCGACCGCGAGTGCCACGAGGTTCGGGTCGAAGCCGGCCTCGGCGAGCACCTCGCGCGCGACCTGGACGGTCAGCGCGAGCGGCAGTACGGCCCGCGGGTGCGGCTTGACCAGCACCGCGTTGCCGGTGGCGAGGGAGGCGAAGAGGCCCGGGTAGCCGTTCCAGGTCGGGAAGGTGTTGCAGCCGATCATGAGGGCGATGCCGCGCGGGACGGCGGTGAAGCTCTTGCCGAGCTCCAGCGGGTCCTTCTTGCCCTGCGGCTTGGACCAGTCGGCCCGGCCGGGCACCCGGGTCTGCTCCTCGTACGCGTAGGCCACGGCCTCCAGGCCGCGGTCCTGTGCGTGCGGGCCGCCGGCCTGGAACGCCATCATGAAGGCCTGGCCGCTGGTGTGCATGACCGCGTGCGCGAACTCGTGGGTCCGGGCGGAGATGCGGGCCAGGATCTCGATACAGACCAGGGCGCGCGCCTCGGGTCCCGCGTCGCGCCAGGCGCCCATGCCGGCCTTCATCGCGGGCAGCAGCACGTCCGGGTCCACATGCGGGTACTCGACCTCCAGCGCCGGGCCGAAGGGGGACACCTCGGCGCCCGTCCAGCCGTCGGTGCCGGGCTGGCCCAGGTCCAGCCGCGTGCCGCGGACGGCTTCGAAGGCGGCGAGCCCGTCGGCGGGGGCGCTCTCGCCGTACGCCTTGGGGTGTTCGGGATGCGGGGACCAGTAGGCGCGGCTGCGGATCGCCGACAGGGCCTGGTCCAGGGTGGGCCGGTGCTTGGCGGACAGCTGGGGGACGGTGAGCTCGGCGGCCATCAGGGACCAACTCCTCGTTGAGCCGGGCGAAGGAGAGCAGACTGGAGTTAGAGTAACCGAACGATCGGTCGGGACAAGAGGGCCCGGCGGACCTGTGGATAAGTGTGTGCGGGAGGATCAGGACATGACAGCAATCGAGCGGTCCCGCACTGTGGCGGTCGTCGGGGCGGGCACCATGGGCCAGGGCATCGCCCAGGTCGCCCTTCTCGCAGGTCATCGTGTGCTGATCTACGACATCAACGCCTCCCTCGCCGCCGATGGCGTCGGTTTCGTCCAGGACCGGGTCGAGCGGATGGCCGCCAAGGGCCGCATCGACCGCGCCGAGGCCGAGGAGGCGGTCGGCCGGATCGCTCCGGCCGGTGACCTCGCGGAGCTCGCGGGAGCCGCCCTCGTCATCGAGGCGGTGGTCGAGAACGTCACCGTGAAGCAGACGCTCTTCGCCGCGCTCGAAGAGGTGGTGTCCCCGGACGCGCTGCTGGCCACCAACACCTCCTCGCTCTCCGTCACCGAGCTCGCCGCCGGGCTCGCGCACCCCGGCCGCTTCCTCGGCCTGCACTTCTTCAACCCGGCCCCGCTGCTCCCGCTCGTCGAGGTGGTCAGCGGCTTCGCGACCGACCCGGACGCCGCCGAGCGTGCGTACCGCACGGTCCTCGGCTGGGGGAAGACGCCGGTCCGCTGCGCCGACACCCCCGGTTTCATCGTCAACCGGATCGCCCGCCCCTTCTACGCCGAGGCCTTCGCGGTGTACGAGGAGCAGGGTGCCGACCCGGCCACCATCGACGCCGTGCTCCGCGAGAGCGGCGGCTTCAAGATGGGCCCCTTCCAGCTGACCGACCTGATCGGCCAGGACGTCAACGAGGCCGTGACCCGATCGGTCTGGGAGTCCTTCTTCCGCAGCCCGAAGTTCACCCCCTCGCTCGCCCAGCGCCGCCTCGTCCAGTCCGGCCGACTCGGCCGCAAGTCCGGGCACGGCTGGTACCCCTACGGTCCGGACGCCGAGACCGCCCTGCCGCACACCGCCGCTCCCGAGGAGGCTCCGGCGAAGGTCACCGTCGTCGGCGACCTCGGCCCGGCCGCCGAGCTGGTGGACCTGCTGGAGGAGGCCGGGATCGCGGTCGCGGCCACCGAGCAGGGCGGCCCGTACATCCAGCTGCCCGGCGAGGGCCAGCTGGTCCTCGCGGACGGCAAGACCTCCGTCGAGTTCGCCGACGTCGTCTACTTCGACCTCGCGCTCGACTACCGCGGCGCCACCCGGATCGCGCTCTCGGCGAGCGAGGACACCAGCGAGCGGACCCTCGCCGAGGCGGTCGGCCTCTTCCAGAAGCTGGGCAAGCAGGTCTCGGTGATCGGCGACGTCCCCGGCATGATCGTCGCGCGGACCGTCGCGATGCTGATCGACCTCACGGCCGACGCCGTCGCCCGCGGCGCGGCCTCCGCGCAGGACATCGACACGGCGATGCGGCTGGGCGTCAACTACCCGCTGGGCCCCTCCGCATGGCACGAGCGGCTCGGCCGGGACTGGGCCTACGACCTGCTGCACCACCTCGACGAGCGCTGTCCCGGCGGCCGGTACGCACCCTCCCTGGCCCTGTTCAAGCTGGGCTACGCCGCGGACGACGAGGAGGGGGCCGCATGACGACGGCCAAGCGGGACACGTACACCCCCGAGACCCTGCTGTCGGTCGCCGTCCAGGTCTTCAACGAGCGCGGCTACGACGGCACCTCGATGGAGCACCTCTCCAAGGCCGCGGGCATCTCGAAGTCCTCGATCTACCACCACGTCACGGGCAAGGAGGAGCTGCTGCGGCGGGCCGTCAGCCGCGCCCTCGACGGGCTCTTCGCGATCCTGGAGGAGCCGGGCGCGGTACGGGGCCGGGCCGTCGAGCGCGTCGAGTACGTCACGCGCCGCACGGTCGAGGTGCTGGTCGGCGAGCTGCCGTACGTGACGCTGCTGCTGCGCGTACGCGGCAACACCCGCACCGAGCGGTGGGCACTGGAGCGCCGGCGCGAGTTCGACCACCAGGTAGCCGACCTGCTCAAGGCCGCCGCCGCGGACGGCGACCTGCGGGCGGACGTGGACATCCGCCTCGCCACCCGGCTCCTCTTCGGCATGGTGAACTCCCTGGTCGAGTGGTACCGCCCGCACTCGGGCACGGGCCCCGACCAGCTCGCGGACGCGGTCGTCCACATGGCCTTCGACGGCCTGCGCACCCTCCGCTGACGCACTCCGCCCCCGAACGTCGCGAGCGCCCCGAACCCACGACGCCCCCGGTACGGCCGTACAGGCCGTACCGGGGGCGTCGTGGCACCCGGACGGCCTACTCCTCGGTGAGGGCCGGGGAGCCGCCGACCGGGCCGGGGCCCGGGCCCGCGTCCAGCAGATCCGTTTCCTCGAACACCAGCAGGGTCCGCGTCGAGAGGACCTCCGGGATGGCCTGGAGGCGGGTCAGGACCAGCTCGCGCAGGGTCCGGTTGTCCGGGGTGTGCACCAGCAGCAGGACGTCGAAGTCCCCGCTGACCAGTGCGATGTGCGCGGCGCCCGGGAGTTCGCGCAGCTGCTCGCGGACCGTGCGCCAGGAGTTCTGGACGATCTTCAGGGTGATATAGGCGGATGCGCCCTGACCTGCCCGTTCGTGGTTGACGCGGGCCGTGAAACCGCGGATCACCCCGTCGTCGATGAGCCGGTTGATCCGGGCGTAGGCGTTCGCCCGCGAGACGTGCACCTGCTCCGCCACCGACCGTATCGACGCCCGGCCGTCCGCCTGGAGCAGCCGCATGATCGACCGGTCGATCGGATCCAGGGGACGGGGTGTGACGGGCGGGACTCCGGAGGCCCCCGGTGCGCCCCCCGGCGAACCCGGTGCGGAACCCGGTCCGGCCATTTGTTCATCCGGCATTGCCCGATGCCTCCCTCTCCTGGACGTCCTGCATCCATCCCAGGGCCCCGGCGCCAGTTTGTCCACAGCCTGGAGCCGCCTGTAGCCAAATTGCGCGGACAACCGAACAATCGGTAGGTGAGGGGCCTCACACCCGGGGCACCCCCTGCCCGCTTCCCACGAGGAGGTGTACGCCGCCATGACGGTCCAAGAGCTGCCCGGTGCCGGTGCGTCCCACCGTTCCACCCCGCCCGCCTGGAGGCCCCGTACGGATGCCGCCCCGCTGCTCCCGGACCCCGAGCCCTACCGGGTGCTGGGCACCGAGGCGGCCGACCGCCTCGACCCGGAGCTGATGCGCCGCTGCTACGCCGAGCTGGTGCGCGGCCGGCGCTACAACGCCCAGGCCACGGCGCTCACCAAGCAGGGCCGGCTCGCCGTCTACCCCTCCACCGTGGGCCAGGAGGCCTGCGAGATCGCGGCCGCGCTGGTCCTGGAGGACCAGGACTGGCTGTTCCCGAGCTACCGCGACACCCTGGCGGCCGTGGCGCGCGGCCTGGACCCCGTCCAGGCGCTGACCCTGCTGCGCGGCGACTGGCACACCGGGTACGACCCGCGTGAGCACCGCATCGCCCCGCTCTCGACCCCGCTCGCCACCCAGCTGCCGCACGCGGTGGGTCTGGCACACGCGGCCCGGCTGCGCGGTGACGACGTCGTCGCGCTCGCCATGGTCGGCGACGGCGGCACCAGCGAGGGCGACTTCCACGAGGCGCTGAACTTCGCCGCCGTCTGGCAGGCCCCGGTGGTCTTCCTCGTGCAGAACAACGGCTTCGCGATATCCGTCCCGCTCGCCAAGCAGACCGCGGCCCCGACGCTGGCCCACAAGGCCGTCGGGTACGGGATGCCCGGCCGGCTGGTCGACGGCAACGACATCGCCGCGATGCACGAGGTGCTGGCCGAGGCCGTCCGGCGGGCCCGGGCCGGTGGCGGCCCGACCCTGATCGAGGCCGTCACCTACCGGATGGAGGCCCACACGAACGCGGACGACGCGACCCGCTACCGCGGTGACGCCGAGGTCGAGGCCTGGAAGGCGCACGACCCGATCGATCTGCTGGAGCGTGAGCTGACCGCCCGCGGGATCATCGACGAGGCGGCGATCGCCACGGCGCGCGAGGAGGCGGAGACGATGGCCGCCGCGCTCCGTGAGGGGATGAACGCGGACCCGGTGGTGGACCCGATGGACCTGTTCGCGCACGTGTACGCGGAGCAGACGGACCGGCTGCGCGAGCAGGCGGCCATGCTCCGTGCAGAGCTGGAAGCCGAGGACCAGGCGTGACGACGGTGGCGGCGGCGAAGTCCGCGAAGTCGGGGACCAAGCCCTCGACGATGGCGCAGGCCCTGACCCGGGCGATGCGCGACGCGATGGCCGAGGACCCGACCGTCCATGTCATGGGCGAGGACGTCGGGACGCTCGGCGGGGTCTTCCGGATCACGGACGGGCTCGCCAAGGAGTTCGGCGAGGAACGCTGCACGGACACCCCCCTCGCGGAGGCGGGCATCCTGGGCGCGGCGGTCGGCATGGCCATGTACGGGCTGCGCCCGGTCGTGGAGATGCAGTTCGACGCCTTCGCGTACCCGGCGTTCGAGCAGCTGATCTCGCACGTGGCGAAGATGCGCAACCGCACCCGCGGTGCGATGCCGCTGCCGATCACGATCCGGGTGCCGTACGGCGGCGGGATCGGCGGCGTGGAGCACCACTGCGACTCCTCCGAGGCGTACTACGTGGCCACGCCCGGCCTGACCGTGGTGACCCCGGCGACCGTCGAGGACGCGTACGGGCTGCTGCGCGCGTCCATCGCGAGCGACGACCCGGTCGTCTTCCTGGAGCCGAAGCGGCTCTACTGGTCGAAGGCCGACTGGCGGCCCGAGGCGCCGACGCCGGTGCCCGGCATCGGGAAGGCGCTGGTCCGGCGGGCCGGCACGAGCGCCACGCTGATCACCTACGGGCCCTCGCTGCCGGTGTGCCTGGAGGCGGCCGAGGCGGCCCGCCAGGAGGGCTGGGACCTGGAGGTCGTCGACCTGCGCTCGCTGGTCCCCTTCGACGAGAACACGGTCGTGGAGTCCGTACGCCGCACCGGGCGCGCGGTGGTGGTCCACGAGGCCGGCGGCTTCGGCGGACCCGGCGCGGAGATCGCCGCCCGCGTCACGGAGCGGTGCTTCCACCACCTGGAGGCGCCGGTGCTGCGGGTGACGGGCTTCGACATCCCCTACCCGCCGCCGATGCTGGAGAAGCACCACCTGCCGGGTGTGGACCGGATCCTGGACGCCGTGGCGCGCCTGCAGTGGGAGAACTGATGCCGCAGGTAATGGAATTCAAGCTTCCCGATCTCGGGGAGGGCCTGACCGAGGCCGAGATCGTCCGCTGGCTCGTGGCGGTGGGCGATGTCGTCGCCATCGACCAGCCGGTGGTCGAGGTCGAGACGGCCAAGGCGATGGTGGAGGTTCCGTGCCCCTACGGCGGTGTGGTCACCGCCCGGTTCGGGGAGGAGGGCACGGAACTGCCCGTCGGAGCACCGCTGATCACCGTGGCGGTGGGGGCGTCGTCGCTTCCCGGCGAGGCTCCGGCCGCGGAGGCGGCCGAGGCCGAGGGCACCGGCAACGTGCCGCGGCCGCTGATCGGTTACGGCGAGGACCACTCGCGCCCGGCGCGTCGGCGACGGGTGCGACCCGTCACCGCCGCGGTGTCGGCGCCCGCCGTCGCCGCTCCGGTGGCTCCGGCGGTCCCCGTGGCTCCGGCGGCTCCCGCCGGGCCGGTGCCGGTGATCTCGCCGCTGGTGCGCAAGCTGGCCAAGGACGGCGGGGTCGACCTGCGCGCGCTGCGCGGGTCCGGCCCCGACGGGCTGATCCTGCGGGCGGACGTCGAGGCGGCACTGGCCGCGCTGCGCGCGCCCGAGCCGGCCCCGGTCGCCGCGGTGGCACCGCCGACGACGGCGGCCCAGGGCGAGCGGATCCCCCTCAAGGGGGTACGCGGGGCGGTCGCCGAGAAGCTGTCGCGCAGCCGCCGGGAGATCCCGGACGCCACCTGCTGGGTCGACGCGGACGCCACCGAGCTGATGGCCGCCCGGGCCGCGATGAATGCCGTGGGCGGACCCAAGATCTCCGTGCTCGCGCTGCTGGCCCGGATCTGCACGGCCGCCCTGGCCAAGTATCCGGAGCTCAACTCCACCGTGGACCTCGCGGCCAAGGAGATCGTCCGCCTGCCGTCCGTGCACCTGGGCTTCGCCGCGCAGACCGAGCGGGGCCTGGTGGTCCCGGTGGTCCGGGACGCGCAGAACCGCAACCCCGAGTCGCTGTCGGCGGAGTTCGCCCGCCTGACGGAGGTGGCCCGGGCCGGGAAGCTGGCTCCCGCGGATCTGACCGGCGGCACCTTCACCCTGAACAACTACGGGGTCTTCGGGGTCGACGGTTCCACGCCGATCATCAACCACCCCGAGGCGGCGATGCTGGGGGTGGGCCGGATCATCGACAAGCCGTGGGTCCACGAGGGGCAGCTGGCGGTCCGCAAGGTGGTTCAGCTGTCGCTGACCTTCGACCACCGGGTGTGCGACGGGGGTACGGCGGGCGGCTTCCTCCGCTTCGTCGCGGACTGCGTCGAATCCCCCGCGGTCCTGCTGCGCAGCCTGTAGCCCGGCGCCGGCCCGGTCCGGTGTCCCGGGGCTCTGCCCGGGCCGGACCGGGCCCGGGCAGAGCCCGGGAAACGGCGAAAGGGCGGGGCGGGGAGAGGCTCCGCGCAGCGGAGCCGACCCGCCCGCTTCACACCGTGAGCAGGAGCTTGCCCACGTGGGCGCTGGATTCCAGCACGCGGTGGGCTTCGGCCGCATCGCGCATCGGGTAGGTCGCGTGGACCACCGGCCGGATCCGCCCCGCGGCCACCAGCGGCCATACGTGCTCGCGCACGGCGGCGATGATGGCCGCCTTCTCCTCCAGCGGACGGGCCCGCAGGGAGGTGGCGGTGATCGCCGCCCGCTTGGCCAGCAGCGCGCCGAGGTTCAGTTCCGCCTTCACCCCGCCCTGCAGCCCGATCACCGCGAGCCGCCCGTTCACGGCCAGCGCGTCCACGTTCCGGGCCAGGTACTTCGCGCCCACGATGTCCAGGATCACGTCCGCCCCGGCCCCGCCCGTCGCCTCGCGCAGCTCGGCCACGAAGTCCTGCTCGCGGTAGTCGATCAGGATGTCCGCACCCAGCTCCTTGCAGCGCGCCAGCTTCTCGGGGCCGCCCGCCGTCACGGCGACCGTCGCGCCCACCGCCTTCGCCAGCTGGATCGCCATCGTGCCGATCCCGCTGGACCCGCCGTGCACCAGCAGGGTCTCGCCGGGGCGCAGCCCCGCCACCATGAACACGTTGGACCACACGGTCGCGACGACCTCCGGCAGCGCGGCCGCCGTCACCAGGTCCACACCCGCCGGGACCGGCAGCAGCTGACCCGCCGGCACGGCCACCCGCTCGGCGTATCCGCCACCGGCCAGCAGGGCGCACACCTCGTCGTCCACGGACCAGCCGGACACCCCCGGACCGATGGCGGCGATCCGGCCGGAACACTCCAGCCCCGGATGGCGCGACGCGCCGGGCGGCGGATCGTAGAACCCCTGTCGCTGGAGTACGTCGGCGCGGTTCACGGCGCTCGCCGCGACCTCGACGAGGACCTCGCCCTCGCCCGGTACCGGATCGGGTACGTCGGCCCAGACGAGGGCCTCGGGGCCGCCGGGCTGCTCGATGGTGATCGCATGCATGGCCCGGAGGCTACGCCACGGTGCGGCTACTCGGCAGGTCCGAGCTTCACCGGCGGCGACGTCGGCGGAGCCGCCCGCACGATGGTGATGAGACGGTCCGTCAGCTGGATCGGGCTCGCGTGCGGATCGTCGTACGGGAGCAGCCGGTGGCCGCGCACCACGCTCACGACCAGGTCCTCGGTGTCCCGGACCGACTTGCCTGCCTCGGACTTGCGGGCGGGGCGTTCGATGAGGTCGAGGCCGCTGCCCTGCTGGATCAGGTCCTCCATCACCGTGCCCGCGCTCGGGCTGAGCACCGAGAGGCCCAGCAGCCGGCCGGCCGCGCTCGCGCTCGTGATGACCGCGTCCGCGCCGGACTGGCGCAGCAGCGGGGCGTTCTCCTCCTCGCGCACCGCCGCGACGATCTTCGCCCCGCGGTTGAGCTGCCGGGCGGTCAGGGTGACCAGGACGGCCGTGTCGTCCCGCTGGGTGGCGATGATGATCTGCCGGGCCTTCTGCAGCTCGGCGCGGAGCAGCACGTCGGAGCGGGTGGCGTCGCCGACGACACCCGTGAACCCTTCCGCGTTGGCCATGTCGATCACCTTGGCGCTGGGGTCGACGACGACGACCTGCTCCTTGGAGAGGCCGGTGGCCAGCAGCGTCTGCAGGGCCGAACGGCCCTTCGTGCCGAAGCCGACGACGACCGTGTGCTCACGCAAGTTCTTCCTCCAGCGCTTGAGCCGCCACTCTTCCCTCGTCCGTTCCGTCAGGACTTCCAGGGTGGTACCGACCAGGATGATCAGGAACAGCACGCGCAGCGGCGTGATCAGCAGGATGTTGATCAGCCGCGCGCTGTCGCTGTACGGGACGATGTCGCCGTAGCCCGTCGTCGACAGCGTCACCGTGGCGTAGTAGAAGCAGTCGAGGAGATCGACCTGCTCGTTGGCGTTGTCGTGGTAGCCGTCGCGGTCGAGCCACACGATGAAGACCGTCAGGAACAGCACGAACAGGGCCATCAGCAGGCGCTTGGTGACCTGGCTCAGCGGGTTCTCGACGATGCGTTTGGGCAGCTTGATGCGCCGGGAGACGAGCTTCTCGTCGGCGCCGCGGGCCATGGAGTCCTGGCCGTGAAGTTTCACGTGAAACATCCTCCAGCAGCCCAGGGCAGATCGAGAATCTCCAGTTCCTGTCCCGACCGTGCGCCCTTCGGCGGTACGACGGCCAGCGCGTCGGCGGCCGCCACTCCGCGCAGCATCGCGGGGCCGTGGTAGCGCAGCGGTACCGCGTGCTCGTCGCTGAGCAGCACCGGAACGAGCCGGGTGTCGTACGGGTGGCCGGGTACGTCGCCCTGCACCGGCGCCGTGTAGCGGGGGCGGCCGCGGCGGCCGGCGAGGGAGCGCAGCAGGGGGTCGGCCAGGGTCAGCAGCCCGGAGACGGCGGCCAGCGGGTTCCCGGGCAGCCCGACCAGGTGGCGCACCGGGGCCCCGTCGGGCGTCCCGGATCCGAGGCGGGCCAGCAGCATGGGGTGGCCGGGGCGCACGGCGACCCCGTCGACGAGCAGTTCGGCGCCCGCCTTCGCCAGCACCGGGTGGACGTGGTCGACGGGTCCGGACGCGGTGCCGCCCGTGGTGACGAGGACGTCGGCGGTGCTCGTGGTGACGGCCTCCAGCAGGGCCGCGGCGCCCTCCGGGTCGTCGCCGAGCAGCCGCGTGCCGATGACCTCGGCGCCGATCCGGTCGATCCAGGGCCCGAGCATGGGGCTGAGGGCGTCGCGCACCAGCCCCTCGTGCGGGAGGCCCTCGGTGAGCAGCTCGTCACCGAGCACCAGGATCTCCACGCGGGGGCGGGGCCGGGTGGTCAGCTCGTCGTACCCGGCGGCCGCGGCGAGCCCCAGCACGGCCGGGGTGACCAGCGAACCGGCGGGCAGCAGCAGGTCGCCGGAGCGGCACTCCTGGCCGCGCGGGCGGATGTCCTGGCCGGTGAGGACGGGCCGGTCCGCGAAGAGCTGGCTGCCGGCCTCGCGGCAGTGCTCGCTGCGGATGACGGCGGTGGTGTCGGTGGGGATCCGGGCGCCGGTGGCGATCCGTACGGCCTCGCCGTCCGTGAGGGGGTCGGGTCGCTCGGAGCCGGCCAGGACGCTGCCGCCGGTGCGCACGCTCCAGGGGCCGGGTCCCGCGACGGCCCAGCCGTCCATGGCGGACGTGTCGAAGGACGGCAGGTCGGTCAGCGCGTCCAGGGAGGCCGCCAGGACCTCGCCGAGGGCGTCGGCGAGGGGCACGCGGTGGGTCCGGGGCCGCACCCGGTGCCCGGCGTCGACGGCGGTCTCCCGGGCCCGTGTCCAGGAGGACGCGCGGTGGCCCCCCGTACCGCCGCCGCTCTCGGGGGCGCGGCTGACCAGGGCCAGGGCCTCGTCGAGGGCCTGCTCGGCGGAGTTCGCGGGGGTCATCCGGAGCCGTTCTGTTCGGCGGAGTCGGCCGCTGCCTCGTCGGCCCACCGCAGCGCCAGGTCGGCCGCCTTGCGGGAGGCCTCGGCGACGGCCTGGGCGGGGTCGGCGCCGGTGGCGGCGGCGTGGGCGGCCGCGTAGCCGACCAGGAAGGTGGTCAGCGGGGCGGCGGGCCGGGCGACGCCGTGGGCGGCGTCCCGGGCGAGGTCGAGCAGGGTCTTGGTGTCGACGGGGAGGTCGATGCCCAGCTCGCTCTTGACGGCGGTGATCCATTGCTCCAGCACGCTTCCATGCTCCCTGATCCGGGCGCGGGCGGCGGCGAGATCGTCCCAGGTGTCGCAGTCGAAGGAGGCGAGTGGCCGGGAGGTGACGCGGGCGAGGTCCAGTTCGGCGGTCAGCGCGCGGAGCGGGAGCCCGGTGAGGGTGCCGTGTTCGGCGGCGAGCAGCGCGATCTCGCGGCGCAGGGGTTCGGCCCGGTAGGCGGCCACCAGCGGCTGGTCGCGGCCGTCGGGGTCCCGCAGCAGCGCGCCGTCCGCGCCGTCCGCGGCGTCCGCGGCGTCCGTGCCGGGCCGGGCGGGGGCCGCCAGGAGGACCCGTACGGTGTCCCGGTCCAGGAAGGGGAGGTCGGCGGAGAGGACGAGGACCAGCTCGGCGGTGGTCTGCCGCAGTCCGGCCTCCAGCGCGGCCACGGGCCCCCCGCCGGGCGGGTCCTCGCGGGTCCAGTGGACCGGGCGCGCGGTGGGGCGGCGGCCGCCGACCACGACGGTGGTCCGGGCGTCGGGGCAGGCGTCGAGGACGCGGTCGAGGAGTGCGCGGCCGCCGACGCTCAGCGCGGGCTTGTCGGCCCCGCCGAGTCGCCGAGCGGCGCCGCCGGCCAGCACGATCGCGTCGTAGCTCATGCCCCTGAGTATGCGGGCCGGTCCGGATGCCGGGTGCGGCGCCGTTGCCGGGGGCGCCGCCCCGGACCCCCGCGCCTCAAACGCCGGCGGGGCTGGGAGGGCGCCTCAAACGCCGGCGGGGCTGAAGGAGGAGGCGGGGCCGGGACGCGTCGGGGGCGTGGGCCGGACCCGCTTCCTGGGTGGTCCGCCGGGGGCTAGAGGTACGGGCCCGAGCGGACCGCGCCGTGCCCGCCGTCCTCGTCGTCGTCGTGCGGCCCGCCCGGCGGGAGGGCGCGGCGCATCTGCTCCAACTGGGCCCGCGCCGCCATCTGCTGCGCGAACAGGGCCGTCTGGATGCCGTGGAACAGGCCCTCCAGCCACCCCACCAACTGTGCCTGGGCAATCCGCAGTTCGGCCTCGGAGGGGATGGCCTCCTCGGTGAACGGGAGGGACAGGCGCTCCAGTTCCTCCACGAGCTCGGGGGCCAGACCGTCCTCCAGCTCCTTGACCGAGGCGGCATGGATGTCCTTGAGCCGGACCCGGCTCGCCTCGTCCAGAGGCGCGGCACGTACCTCTTCCAGGAGTTGCTTGATCATGCTGCCGATCCGCATGACCTTGGCGGGCTGTTCGACCATTTCCGTCACCGGGACCTCGCGCGACTCGTCATCGGCGTCGCCGACCGCCGTCCCGTCCTGTCCCACGATCAGGACGTGCGGGGGGCTGTCCTGCGACCGTTCACTCCTCGGCATCTCCATGCCGTCATTCTCTCGCACACCTCCGTACTCACACGGTGTGCCCCCGTACAGTCGTGATCCACCCTGTACGGGGGCACCGGCCTTGCCGCGTGCTACGCCGCTGCCCGGCGGGCCAGGGCGCCGCTGGAGCGGGTGACGAGGGCCGCCAGCAGGGCCGCGCCCAGCGGGACGACGACGACCAGAGCGCCGAGGGTCTCCCACGGCACGGAGATCGGCACGTACGGCAGGGCTTCCGTCGCCGACGAGTAGCCCTGCTCGATGGAGTGCCTGTAGAGGTCCTCCATCTCCCGCCGCTGCGTCAGGCGCAGGCCGACGGCGGGCAGGATGCCGGCCGCCGAGCCCAGGACGACCCCCATCAGGGAGACCACCCCGCACTGGAAGCCGCTCAGCGTCCGCCGTACCCGGGGGGCCGCGCCCACCGCGGCCAGCGTCTTCAGGTCGGCTTCGGCGTCGGCCTGGGCCAGCCCGGTGGCGATGCCCGCCGCACCGATGGTGACGAGCCCGGCGAAGACGGCGAGGGCGAGCATGACCAGGCTGTTGTCGCCCTGGTAGCCGGCCTCGATGCGCAGGGAGGCCTCCACGCCCATGCGGTCGATCTCGCCGTCGATCCTCTGGCGCTGTTCGGTCGTCGCGCTCCCGTCGAGCCGGAAGTACGAGCCCAGGGGCGCGGTGGCCAGCCCGGCCGTCCTGACCGCCGAGGGCGGCAGGATCAGGTCGACGCCCCAGCTCACGGCCGTGTCGGGCGCCAGGTGGACGGGCAGGACCTTGTCCTCGCCGGGCACCTCCTCGCCGCTTCCGCGCAGGTCCTCGGCGGCCTTCGGGTCGGTGATGATCCGCAGGGTGAGCTTGCCGTCCTTGACCTGGCGCTTGTCGAAGGCGACGGCCCGGCCGGCCTTGAGTGCGGACACGGAGCCCGGGTCGGTGACCGCGAGGATGCCCAGTACCTTCTCGTCGCCGACGAGGACGGGGTGCTGCACGCCGTACCGGCCGTCCTGGCAGCGCCAGTCCTCGCGCAGTTCCCGGCGCTGCGCCTCGGTGAAGGCGTCCATGCCCTGGGGGTTCTCGTAGAGCGGGCAGCGCTGGTCCTTGGGCGTGACGATCTCCGCCCGGCCGCAGCCGGGGTCCGTGGAATACGAGTCGCAGCCCGGCTTGCCGACGACCAGCCGGTCGACGTCCGCCCGCTGGGCCACCGGCATCTCCTTGGAGAGGATCTCGCGCAGGGCGGGCACGTCCTGGTACGCGCCGTTCTCGGAGGCCTCCAGCAGCCCGGTGCCGTGCGGCAGGTCCGCCCGGTACTCGTGCCGCATCTGGATGTCGTTGCTGTGCTGGTACGTGGCCACCGCGACCGTTCCGGCGACGGCGGCGAGCACGGCGGCCACGGCGGGTGCCGTACGCCCGCGGTTGCGCACGGCGTCGCGCAGCGCGAGCCGCGGCGACAGCGGCAGCCACCGGCCGAGCCGGCCGAAGAGGCCGACCAGGACCGGGGTGAGGGCGACGATGCCGAGCTCGGCGATGGCGCTGCCGCCGGCCACGACGGTGCTGCCCAGCTTCGAGGTGGTGCCGTAGAGGGCGATCGCGGCGCCGGCGGCGACGGCGATCAGGCCGATGACGGGCAGCACCCGGTTGGCGCGGCGGATGCCGCGGCGGCCGGTCAGCGAGCTCAGCACGGTCTGCCGGGAGGCGTTGACGGCCGGGACGATCGCGGCCAGCAGGCCGGTGATCACGGCGAGCAGGGCGATGCCGCCCAGCTCCAGCGGCCGGAAGTCGTAGCCGCCGAAGCGGTTGCCCAGCTTCTCCTCCAGCACCGGCCGCAGGACCACGGTGAGCGTGATGCCGAGGACGGTGCCGACGACGGCGGCGACGGCGCCGAGGACCAGGCCGCCGGAGAGCACGATGGAGCGGATGTGGCGGCGGTCGCCGCCGTTGGCGCCGACCAGGCCCAGCTGGCGGCGCGAGCGGCGGGCGCCGACCGCGAAGGCCGGTCCGGCGAGCAGGCAGACCTCCAGCATGGCCAGGCCCACGACGGTGGCCAGGATGGCCGTCTCGACGGCCTGGTTGCCGTCGCGGGTGAACTGCGCCTTCGGCTCGTCCTTGTAGAGCGGGACCTCGGAGTCCGCGGGCGGGTCGAGCATGACGGCGCGGGAGATGACGGTCAGGCCCTTGGCGTTGGCCGCCTTGACCGCGTCCCAGGTGACGCCCTCGCCGCCGACCTTGACCAGGTAGCGCTCGTCGGGGGTGATGCTGCGCCCGCCGGAGGCCTCCAGGGCCTTGTCGAGCGGGGCGAGCAGGGTCCCGGGCGGGGCGATGATCTCGGCGCGGCCGAGAGAGTCCGGTACCTCGTAGGCACCGACGATCTTGTAGGGGCCGGTGGCGCCGCGGGGGGTGACCGAGGAGCCGACGAAGAGGCCGGAGTCCTTCAGGAAGGCCCGGGTGGCGATGACCTCGCCCGGGTTCTCGGGCAGCCGGCCCCGGTCGAACGTGATCATGCCCTTGACCAGGGGGCTGTGCGTGTCGATCTCACGCAGGCCGGTTTCGAGCAGCCCGTGCGTGGTGCGGACCTTGCCGTAGCCGAAGCTGTCCTTGAGGACCTGGGCACCGGCGGGGAAGGCGGAGCCCACGGGCGCCGGCGGGGTGTCCCGCGAGGACTTCGAGGGGTCGTACGCCTTGTAGCCGCCGACGGGCGCGTAGCTCGTGCCGTCGGGGCTCTGGTTGATGGGCCCGCCCATGCCCGAGTGGCTCACGCGGGCGTCGGCGGTGCCGATCATGCGGGAGAGCATCTGGTCGGTGGACAGCTCGGCGCTGCGCAGGGTGAGGTCGGCGGCGCTCACCCCGACGATCGGCAGGGCGAGCATCGCGAGGACGAGGGCGCTGCGGCCCTTGGCGCGCCAGGCGTCGCGGCGCGCGATGCGCAGGGCCGCGATCCAGGAGTGGTACCAGCCTTGGAGCGGAGAGGTCACTGGCCGGCCGCCTGCCCGTGCAGGAGGGAGTCGGCGTGGCTGCGCAGGGTCTCGTCGACCACGCTGCCGTCGCGCAGGAAGACCACGCGGTCGGCCCAGGCGGCGAAGCGCGGTTCGTGCGTGACGAGGATGCCGGCCGCGCCCGCGTCGCAGCGGGCGCGCAGCAGGGCGAGGACGGACTCGCCGGTCTCGGAGTCGAGGGCGCCGGTGGGTTCGTCGGCGAGGACCAGGCGGCGGTCGCCCACGAGGGCGCGGGCGATGGCCACGCGCTGCTGCTGGCCGCCGGACATCTCGTCGGGGAAACGGTTCGCGAGCTGGCCCAGGTTCATCTCCTCCAGCGCGGCGAGCGCGGAGGCACGGGCCTTGCGGGCGGATATCCCGTCGAGTTCCCGGGGCAGTGCCACGTTCTCGGCGGCGGTCAGGGCCGGGATCAGGTTGTAGTCCTGGAACACGTAGCCGATGCTGCGGCGGCGCAGGGCGGCCAGCTGCTTGCGGCTGGCCGTGGTGATGTCGGTGCCTTCGACGATCACGCGGCCGCTGCTCGGGGTGTCGAGGCCGCCGGCGAGGGTGAGCAGCGTGGACTTGCCGGAGCCGGAGGGGCCCATGACGGCGACGAGTTCGCCGGGGTGGACCGAGAGGTCGATTCCGCGCAGGGCGTGCACCTCGGTGGCGCCGCTGCCGTGCGTGCGGACGAGTCGGTCCAACTGCAGCACGGGCTGCTGGGATGTGCGCTGGTCAGGCATGGAGGGTCCCCCCTGGAACGGTGGTTCAGCCACGTCGCGAGCGGGCGGTACGGGGCCGGGTGGTGGTGGTCGGGGCCTGGGTCTCGGCGGCGGCCTGGGGTGGTTCGGGTTCAGCGGCTCTCCGGTCGGCCGGCAGGGAGAGCCGGACGAGCCGGGATTCGCAGTGGTCGAGCCAGCGGGCCTCGGCCTCGGTCTGGAAGATGAGCTGTTCCAGGACGAGCAGCCAGGCCACGTCGTCGCGTTCGTGGGACCGCCCGCTCTCGACCGCGGCCAGCGCCGTGGCCTTGAGCCGGGTGTAGTCCTGCATCGCCTTGATGGTGGCGTGCCGTTGGGACTGGATGACGGCGCGGATGTCCACGCCGGGGGCGCCGACGGCCATGGCGAGCTTGATGGACAGCTCGTCGCGGGGCGGGTTGGCCCGGTCGACGGGCCGTTCGTACCACTGGAACAGCTCGGTGCGTCCGGCGTCGGTGATGGCATACAGGGTGTGGCCGGCGGCGTCCTCGCCGTCGGGGGCGACGAGGCCGTCGCGTTCGAGGCGGGCGAGGGTCGTGTACACCTGCCCGACATTGAGCGGCCAGGTGGAGCCGGTGCGGGATTCGAACTCGGTGCGCAGCTGGGAGCCGTACCGAGGACCCCGTTCCAGCAGGGCGAGTAGCCCGTGGCGGATCGACATACCGAGTATGTATACCGAGTATGTTCACTCTCGGCAACCATCCTCCGGCGTACATCCCCAGGGGGAGACCGCGCGGAGGAGGTGGTCCGGATCCGCTCAGATACCGCGGCGCAGGCGCACTCCGAGGTAGCCCAGGCCCAGCCCCATCAGGGCGAAGCCGGTGCCGAGCGGCAGTATGTGCGCGGCCAGGTCGGCGGCCCGGTCGTTGGCGTCGGTGCCGAGCGCGGTGACCACCGAGGGCGGGCGCTGCGGGTCCGCCTGCGGGGGCGGGGTCGGGTGCGTGCTCGGCGCGACGGCGTTGGGCGGCGGGGTGGGCTCGGTGCGCGGGCGCACCGGCAGCGGCCGGGAGGCCCCCGTGAGCTCGGGGTCGGCGGGCTCGCCGACCGGTCGGCCGGGGCGCTCGCGCCCGACGCCGGCGAGGCTGCCGGCCAGTTCCTCGTAGGGCTCGTCCGGCGGTGCGGGCGCGGGCGCGGGGGCGAGGGCGGGGGTCCGGGCCAGTACGAGGGCGAGTGCGGCGGCCGGGGCGGCCGCGTGCCGGGCCGGGTTGAGGAGGGGGCCCGCGTACGCGGAGGCGGTCGGCACGAGCGCGGCGGCGGCCAGGGCCGCGCAGGCCAGCCAGTGCGGCGGGCGGAAGCCTTGGACCACGGGGGAGCCCCTCCCGTCCCGAGCCGCCTCGCCGCTCGCTGCGCGTCAGAGATATGCGCCCAGATTTGCACAGTGGGACAAAAGCGGCATCCCGGACGCCCCATCGGGGTGCCCGGGATGCCGGTGTGTCGGAACGCGATGCGCTATTCGGGGTTTCCGGTCGACACGGTCAGCGTGTACTCCGTGCCTTCCTTCGCGATCTTGTCGCCTGCGGTCGGGGTCTGGAACAGCACGGTGTCCTTGCCGTACACGGCCTCGTCCTTGTACTCGATCTTGTACTTGCCGCCCGAGGCCTGGATGCACTCCTTCACGGAGAGCAGGTTCTTGTACTTGAGGTCCGGCGCCATGTACTTGCCGGCCTCGCTGTAGTGCTTCACCGGCTCGGTGCACTTCTTCGGGTCGATCGTGCGCGTGGTGTCCGGCCCCTTGAACCCGGGCTTGGCCGAGGCGGAGGCGGAGGCACCCGGGTCCGCCGTCGTCGTTCCCTTGTCCTTGTCGTCGCCGTTCATCGCGATCGCCGCGATCAGACCGCCGACGGCCAGCAGGGCCACCGCGATCGCGCCCACGAGCACCGGCATGTTGCGCTTGCCGTCACCGGCCGTCCCCGAGGCGCCGGCCGCGCCCGTCGGGGAGATCGTGTACGGCGGCGGGGTCTGCGGCCCGTACTGCTGCTGCGGCGGGGGCGTGTGCGGGTAGGCGTAGCCGCCCTGCGCGTGCTGCGGGGCGGGCGTCGGCGCGTACGGGGCCGGCGTCGGGGTGTGCGGAGCCTGGTAGGGCTGCTGCACCGACTGCGGGGGCGCGGAGTAGCCGGACTCCACCGGCGGGAACACGGCCGAGGACACGCCCGCGCCACTGCTCAGCGGGCCCTGGCCCTGCACGATGACCGGCGCCCCGGTGTGTCCGGAGCCCAGCACCCGGGCGACCTCGTCGCCCATGGCCGCGGCCGTGGGGAAGCGCTCGTTCGGGTTCTTCTTCAGGGCCCGCGCCACCAGCGCGTCCATCGCCGGGGTCAGCGACCGGTTGATGGAGGACGGGGCGACCGGCTCCTCCTGCACGTGGGCGTAGGCGATGGCCAGCGGGGAGTCCGCGTCGAACGGGATCCGCCCGGTCAGCAGCTGGAACAGCATGATGCCGACCGAGTAGAGGTCGGAGCGGGCATCGACCCCGCGGCCCAGGGCCTGCTCGGGCGAGAGGTACTGCGGGGTGCCGACGACCATGCCGGTCTGCGTCATCGAGGTGACCCCCGACTGCATGGCACGGGCGATGCCGAAGTCCATCACCTTGACGACGCCGCGCTTGTTCACCATGACGTTGCCGGGCTTGATGTCGCGGTGGACGAGCCCCATCTCGTGGCTGGTCTCCAGGGCGGCCAGCACATCGGCCGTCACCTTCAGGGCCTTCTCCGCGGGCATGGCCCCGTGCTGGCGGACGTCCTCCTCCAGCACCGAGCCCAGCGGCCGGCCCTCCACGTATTCCATGACGATGTAGGGCATGACGGCGCCGTCACCGCGGCCGCCGTTGCCGAACGTCACTTCGCCCTCACCGGTGTCGAAGACCGAGACGATGTTCGTGTGCGACAGTTTCGCTACAGCCTGCGCCTCGCGGCGGAACCGCTCGCGGAAGGACTGCTCGCGGCCGAGGTCGCTGTGCAGGGTCTTGATGGCGACCTGCCGGTCGAGGGCCGAGTCGTACGCCAGGTAGACGGACGCCATGCCGCCCGCACCCAGCAAGTCCCTTAGCTGGTAACGGCCACCGGCCAGAGAGCCGCCCGCGTACTGGCCCTGAGTGCCGTCCTGGCTCATGACTGTTGCTTCCCCTCGGGATGTGTCCCCACGCCGCTGGCCGGGCGCATATGGCGCCCAGTCTGCCCGAGGGCAAGCACACGTCAAGCCAGGTGCCCGTTCCGTGACCACACGGGCACAGGGTGGCCTTGTCCGAACGGTGACCGGTTGCGAGGCTGTAGCGTTCACCGGAGCACCGACGAAGAGGACTACCGCTGAGCGGCGGCCGAGAGATACGACGGCGAGGACTGATGGCACCCGAACCCGAGGGAAACGGCGCCGGGATGACCGATGGTCCTGAGCACTGGGGCGCAGGCGGCCTGGTGGGAGACGGCCGTTACCGGCTGACGCACCGGCTGGGCCGTGGCGGCATGGCCGAGGTCTTCGCCGCCGAGGACGTGCGCCTCGGCCGCACGGTCGCGGTGAAGCTGCTGCGCGCGGACCTGGCCGAGGACCCGGTGTCCAAGGCCCGCTTCACGCGCGAGGCGCAGTCCGTCGCCGGACTCAACCACCACGCCGTCGTCGCCGTGTACGACTCGGGCGAGGACCGGGTCGGCCCGAACACCGTCCCGTACATCGTCATGGAGCTCGTCGAGGGCCGCACCATCCGCGACCTGCTGATCAGCGCCGAGGCCCCGGGCCCCGAGCAGGCGCTCATCATCACCTCGGGCGTGCTCGAGGCCCTCGCCTACTCGCACCAGCACGGCATCGTGCACCGCGACATCAAGCCCGCGAACGTCATCATCACGGAGACCGGCGCGGTCAAGGTGATGGACTTCGGCATCGCCCGCGCGCTGCACGGCGCCCAGTCGACGATGACCCAGACCGGCATGGTCATGGGCACCCCGCAGTACCTGTCGCCCGAGCAGGCCCTCGGCAAGGCCGTCGACCACCGCTCCGACCTGTACGCGACCGGCTGTCTGCTGTACGAACTGCTCGCGCTGCGTCCCCCGTTCACCGGGGAAACCCCGCTGTCGGTGGTCTACCAGCACGTCCAGGACGCGCCGGTGCCGCCCTCGCAGCTGCCGGAGGGCCAGCACATTCCGCAGGAGCTCGACGGCCTGGTCATGCGCTCCCTGGCCAAGGACCCGGACGACCGGTTCCAGAGCGCCGAGGAGATGCGCGGGCTGGTCCAGTACGCGCTGCAGATGCTGCACGAGCAGGGGCCGAACACCGGCACCTGGGGCACCGGCCCGGTCACCATGGCCCTGCCGCACGGGCGCGGCGGCGCTGCCGCCACCACGGCCATGCCCGTGGGCGGGAGCGGCGGTCAACAGCAGTACGGGGCGCACGCCTCGACCTCGCAGTTCCAGCAGCCGATGGTGCCGACGCTGAACCCGGACGACGGTTCGGCCTTCCCCGGCGGCCAGAGCGGCGGCTACGACGGGTACGACGGCTACGACGACCGCGGCGGCGGCAGCAGCCGCTGGAAGGCCTGGCTGTTCGCGGTCCTCGCGATCATCGCGGTCGCGGGCGGCGTGGCGTACGCCGTCAACACCGTGGGCAAGGGCGAGAAGAAGCCGGAGACCACCCAGAGCACCCCGGGCGGCCAGCCGAGCCAGTCCAGCGCCCCGGACGTCCAGCAGTCGCAGCAGACGCAGGACCACTCCCCGTCCAACAATGACAACTCGCCCCAGCCGAGCCGCACCCGGTCGCAGAGCTTCAGTCCGTCGCCCTCGGCCTCGGCGTCCCACTCGCCGTCGGGTTCGGCCTCGCCGTCGGCGACCACGTCGACGAAGCCGACGACCTCCGCGAGCACCAAGCCGTCGACCTCTCCGTCGACGAAGCCCACGGACGCGAGCGGCGGTGGCGCCGGCGGCCCCGGTGGCGGTGGCGGCAACCCCAACTCGGAGGAGTGACGCGGGTCAGAGCGCGTGCTCGTACGCCCGGTCGGGATTCCCGGTCAGCGAGTGCGCGGTGATGAACTGGGGTTCGATACGCATGTAGACGGGGTCGAAGACCTCGCCGTCGACGAAATGCGGAACCGGGCCGAAGAGCTCCAGTTCGGTGGTTGTCGGTTCGCTGACCTGCGCCGTTCCGGTGAACTGCACCGACCAGAGCTGCTGGTCACGGGAATTGAAATTGTCGGCCCCGTACGCCACCACACTGCCGTTGCAGGCCTGGTGGTAGCCGAAACCGGAATGCATTCTCAGCACCACCCGGCCCTCCACCACGATGTGCCGGGCGAGCGCGAGGAAAGGCAGCGCGCGCATGCTGGTGGCCACGCGGCCGTACGGCACCCGGCGCAGCAGTTCGATGGCGTGGAGTTCCTCGGGGGACATGGGGTCCACTCTCGGCTGCCGACACCGTGCCGGGGAAGAGCAGCCCGCCCCGACGACCGGGGACGTTGGTCCCGAATCGGTCAGCGCTTCTCGGCCTGCAGCCGGGCCACGTAGGCGGCGGCCTGGGAGCGGCGCTCCATGCCCAGCTTGGACAGCAGGCTGGAGACGTAGTTCTTGATCGTCTTCTCGGCGAGGTGCAGCCGCTCGCCGATGACGCGGTTGGTCAGGCCCTCGCCGATCAGGTCGAGGATCTTCCGCTCCTGCTCGGTGAGGTTGGACAGGCGGTCGTCGCCCCGGCCGCCCTTGCCGTCCCGCAGCCGCTCCAGCACGCGCGCGGTGGCGACCGGGTCGAGCAGCGACCTGCCGGCGGCCACGTCGCGCACGGCGCTCAGCAGCTCGTTGCCGCGGATCGCCTTGAGCACGTATCCGGAGGCACCGGCCATGATCGCGTCGAAGAGGGCCTCGTCGTCGGCGAACGACGTCAGCATCAGGCACTTGATGTCCTCGTCGCGGGAGCGCACCTCGCGGCACACCTCCACACCGCTGCCGTCCGGGAGGCGGACGTCGAGGACGGCCACGTCCGGACGGGTGGCGGGAATCCGGACCAGGGCGTCCGCCGCGGTACCGGCCTCACCCACGATCTCGATGTCGTCTTCGACCGACAAGAGCTCATGGACGCCCCGACGTACCACTTCGTGGTCGTCCAGGAGGAATACCTTGATTTTTCCGTCTTCGCGCACGAAGTCAGTTTCACACACTCACCCCTTCCCTGCCGGAGTTACCCGGGATAACGTGCCGTTGTTCCCGGCCCCTGCAAGGCTGTGACCAGTGGTTGTTCCCGCCGCTGCGGATTTACTTGGAAATCCAAGCAAAAACGCAGGTCAAACGGGGTTTCGCAGTTATGCGACACACTGGGTAACGTGCATTGCGCAGGGCACTCGCCGGGGCACCTGTCACGCCTGAATCCCCGTACGCGACGCGCACCCACCCCGTGCGCTCGTTACGGATACAGGTGAGCCGCACTGGACCCCGGAGAACCCGGGTGCCGGACCGACGGAGGAGCACACGTGACCGTGGAGAGCACTGCCGCGCGCAAGCCGCGACGCAGCAGCGGCACCAAGCGGGCGGCAGGCGCGGCGAGCGCCGCCAAGCCCGCCGCTGCCACCGCGCAGACGCAGGATGTCGTACCTCAGCTCGTACAGCTGCTGACGCCTGAAGGGGACCGCGTCGACAACGCGGAGAACGCCGAGTTCGCCCCCTTCGTCGCCGACATCACCACCGAGGACCTGCGCGGGCTGTACCGCGACATGGTCATGACCCGTCGGTTCGACGGTGAGGCGACTGCCCTGCAGCGTCAGGGCGAGCTGGGCCTGTGGGCCTCGCTCCTCGGCCAGGAGGCCGCGCAGATCGGCTCCGGCCGGGCGCTGAACGACGAGGACTACGTCTTCCCGACGTACCGGGAGCACGGCGTCGCCTGGTGCCGCGGGGTCGACCCGACCAACCTGCTCGGCATGTTCCGCGGTGTGAACCACGGCGGCTGGGACCCGAACACCAACAACTTCCACCTCTACACGATCGTGATCGGCTCGCAGACGCTGCACGCGACCGGGTACGCGATGGGTGTGGCCAAGGACGGCGCGGACTCCGCGGTCATCGCCTACTTCGGCGACGGCGCGTCCAGCCAGGGCGACGTCGCGGAGGCGTTCACCTTCTCCGCCGTCTACAACTCCCCCGTGGTGTTCTTCTGCCAGAACAACCAGTGGGCGATCTCCGAGCCGACCGAGCGCCAGATGCGCGTGCCGCTCTACCAGCGCGCCCAGGGCTTCGGCTTCCCGGGCGTGCGCGTCGACGGCAACGACGTGCTGGCCTGCCTGGCCGTGACCCGCTGGGCCCTGGACCGGGCCCGCCGCGGCGAGGGCCCGACCCTGGTCGAGGCGTTCACCTACCGCATGGGTGCGCACACCACCTCCGACGACCCGACGAAGTACCGTCGGGACGAGGAGACGGCGGCCTGGGAGGCGAAGGACCCGATCCTGCGCCTGAAGGCCCACCTGCTGGCCACCGGGGGCGCCGACGAGGCGTTCTTCACGGAGCTGGAGGCGGAGAGCGAGGCGATGGGCAAGCGCGTCCGTGAGGCCGTGCGCGCCATGCCCGACCCGGACACCATGGCGATCTTCGAGAACGTCTACGCGGACGGGCACGCGCTCGTCGACGAGGAGCGCGCCCAGTTCGCCGCCTACCTCGCGTCCTTCGAGGAGGGTCACTGATGGCTGTCGAAAAGATGTCGATCGCCAAGGCGCTCAACGAGTCGCTGCGCAAGGCGCTGGAGCAGGACCCCAAGGTCCTGATCATGGGTGAGGACGTCGGCAAGCTCGGCGGCGTCTTCCGGATCACCGACGGTCTGCAGAAGGACTTCGGCGAGGAGCGGGTCATCGACACCCCGCTCGCCGAGTCCGGCATCGTCGGCACCGCCATCGGCCTGGCCCTGCGCGGCTACCGGCCGGTCGTGGAGATCCAGTTCGACGGTTTCGTCTTCCCCGCGTACGACCAGATCGTCACGCAGCTCGCGAAGATGCACGCCCGCGCCCTGGGCAAGGTCAAGATGCCCGTCGTCGTGCGCATCCCCTACGCGGGCGGCATCGGCGCGGTCGAGCACCACAGCGAGTCCCCCGAGGCGCTCTTCGCACACGTCCCGGGCCTCAAGGTGGTCTCCCCGTCGAACGCGAGCGACGCCTACTGGATGCTCCAGCAGGCGATCCTCAGCGACGACCCGGTGATCTTCTTCGAGCCGAAGCGCCGCTACTGGGACAAGGGCGAGGTCGACTTCGACGCCATCCCCGGCGAGCTGCACAAGGCGCGCGTGAGCCGCGAGGGCTCGGACGTCACCCTGGCGGCCTACGGCCCGATGGTGAAGGTCTGCCTGGAGGCGGCGGCCGCGGCGGCCGAGGAGGGCAAGTCGGTGGAGGTCCTCGACCTGCGCTCGATGTCCCCGGTCGACTTCGACGGCATCCAGGCGTCGGTCGAGAAGACCCGCCGGCTCGTGGTCGTCCACGAGGCGCCGGTCTTCCTCGGTGTGGGCTCCGAGGTCGCCGCCCGCATCACGGAGCGGTGCTTCTACCACCTGGAGGCGCCGGTCCTGCGCGTGGGCGGTTTCCACGCCCCGTACCCGCCGGCCCGCCTGGAGGACGAGTACCTGCCGGGCCTGGACAGGGTGCTCGACGCCGTCGACCGCTCGCTGGCGTACTGAGGAGAGCCGTGACCATCCGCGAATTCAAGATGCCCGATGTGGGCGAGGGCCTCACCGAGGCCGAGATCCTCAAGTGGTTCGTCCAGCCGGGTGACACGGTCACCGACGGTCAGGTCGTCTGCGAGGTCGAGACGGCCAAGGCTGCCGTGGAACTGCCGATCCCGTTCGACGGTGTCGTGCACGCGCTCCTCTTCGAGGAGGGCACCACGGTCGACGTCGGCCAGGTGATCATCTCGGTGCAGACCGGTGAGGCCGAGGCCCCGGCCCCGGCCGCCGCCGCGGCGGCTCCCGCCGTCGCTGCCGAGGCTCCCGCCGCCGAGGCCGAGGCCGCGCCCGAGGCGCGCCAGCCCGTCCTGGTCGGCTACGGGGTCTCCACCGCCTCGACCAAGCGCCGCCCGCGCAAGGCCGTGGCGGGCACGGCCGCGCAGAACGGCTCGGCCGCCCCGGTGGCCCCGGCTCCGGCCGCGCCCGCGGCTCCGGCGCCGCTGCCGGCCGTCCCGGCCCAGCCGAGCGGCGAGCGGCCGCTGGCCAAGCCGCCGGTGCGCAAGCTCGCCAAGGACCTCGGCATCGACCTGGCCTCGGTGGTACCCACCGGCGACGGCGGGGTCGTGACCCGGGAGGACGTCCACGCGGCGGCCGCCGCGGCGATCACCCCGCAGGCGGCCGCACCCGCCGCGGCCCCGGCCGCCGCCCCGGCTCCGGTGGCCGCGCCCGTCGCGGTCGTCGCCGCCGCGGCCGACGCCTCGGCACGGGAGACCCGTATCCCGGTCAAGGGCGTCCGCAAGGTCACCGCGCAGGCGATGGTCCAGTCGGCCTTCACCGCGCCGCACGTCACCGAGTTCGTCACGCTCGACGTGACGCGCACGATGAAGCTGGTCCAGGAGCTCAAGGACGACCCGGACCTCGCGGGGCTGCGGATCAACCCGCTGCTGCTCATCGCGAAGGCCGTCCTGGTGGCCATCCGCCGCAACCCGGACGTCAACGCGTCCTGGGACGAGGCGGCCCAGGAGATCGTGCTCAAGCACTACGTCAACCTGGGCATCGCGGCGGCCACCCCGCGCGGGCTGATCGTCCCGAACATCAAGGACGCGCACGCCAAGACCCTCGGCGAGCTGTCGGAGTCGCTGTCCTCGCTGGTCGCCACGGCCCGCGACGGCAAGACCTCCCCGGCGGACATGCAGAACGGCACCATCACCATCACCAACGTCGGCGTCTTCGGCGTCGACACCGGTACGCCCATCCTGAACCCGGGCGAGTCCGCGATCCTCGCGGTCGGTGCGATCAAGCTCCAGCCGTGGGTCCACAAGGGCAAGGTCAAGCCGCGCCAGGTCACCACCCTGGCGCTGTCCTTCGACCACCGCCTCATCGACGGCGAGCTCGGCTCCCGCTTCCTGGCCGACATCGCCGCGGTCCTGGAGCACCCCCGCCGCCTGGTCACCTGGGCGTAGCGGGCAGCAGCACCGCACGACGTACCGCCCGATGGCCGGTCTCCCCCGAGGAGGCCGGCCATCGGCCGTATCCGCGGCGGAAAAGCCCTGCTCGGCGCCGCGCGCCCGTGTGACTATCACCGGATGATCTTTCGTACTGTCACCGCCGATCCCGCAGACCTCGACCGTGCCGTCGCCCACCCGGCCGACGGCCCCGTCCCGGCCCTGACCACCGAGCGGATCCGTGAGGAGCTCGCCGGGAACCGGATCCGGCCCGAGTGGATCTGGCTCGCCGAGGACGCGGACGGGCGGATCCTCGCCCGCGCGCTGTGGTGGGGGCGGGCCGACAGCGAGCGGCCCGTCGCGCTCGACTGCCTCCAGGTCGGCGCGGACGTGGCCGATCCGGCCGCGGTCGCCACCGGGCTGCTGGAGGCCGGTCACGCCGCCTTCGGCAAGCAGCCGGGCTACAACCTGTCGCTGCCCCGCGGCTGGCGGGAGCAGCCGGAGCTGGCCGCGGCCGTCGCCTGGCGCCGGCAGGCCGCCGCCGCGGCCGGGCTGACGCGCGAGATCGAGCGCCTGCGCTACGAGTGGACCCCGGACGCCGGCACCGCGGAGCCCACCGGCCGGCTCGTCTTCCGCGAGGGCACCGACGAGGAGATGCTCGACGCCTTCGTCCGGCTCTCGCACGACAGCCTCGATCTGGCCACGCAGCACGAACTGGAGCTGATGGACGCCGAGCAGCTGGCCCGCGAGGACTTCGACTTCTACCTCGACTGCCCCGGCGAGCGCTCCTGGTGGCGCCTGGCCCACCTCCCGGACGGCCGCCTCGCGGGCCTGGCCGTCCCCTCGGCCACCCCGTACCACCGCAACGTCGGCTACCTGGGCGTCGTCCCGGAGCAGCGCGGTCAGGGCCTGATCGACGAGATCCTCGGTGAGATCACCCGATTCCACGCCGCCGAGGGCGCCGAGCGCATCACCGCGACCACGGACACCGTCAACGTGCCGATGGCCGCCGCCTTCGACCGCGCCGGCTACGAGGTCACCGAGATCCGCCTGGTCCTGGAGGCCCCGATCCGGTGAGCGCGGCACCCGCCCCCCGGGAGGTAATCTCCGCCCGGGGAAGGGGGCCGGGGTGTCCATCGCCGAATTGCAGGTGTACTCCGTCGAGGAGGCCGACGTCACGGGTGGCGTGTGCGTGGTCCGGTGCGTCGGCGGGGTGGCGCGGGCCGGACAGGTCTACGCCGTCGGGGAGTACCGGATGGGCCTGCGCCACATCGAGCGCCACGGGCGGGTCGTCGGTTCCTTCGACGCCGGGCACATTGCGAAGGTCCACCTCGCGGGCGCCATGGTCGCGCTGCTCACCCGGGGCCAGGTGCTGACCTCGGTGCCGCCCGACGGGCACTCGCTGGAGGAACTGGAGGCCTGGCTGGCCACCGATCCGCCGCTGCTGGACGAACCGCACCCGCGGACGCTGCGCGTCCTGGCCGGGGTGCGGATGCGCGACGAGCGGCTGCCGGAGGGGATCCGGCTGCGCTGGGGCCGGATCGCGCTCGCCGCCACCCACCGCTGCGCGCGCGCCGAAGGGGTGCCCGATCTGCTCGGGGCGCCCGAACTGGCCCGCGTACAGGTCTACTTGATCCAGCAGTTCGGCCCGGAGCGGGGCGGCGACCCGGCCGCCCTGGGCCGGGAGCTGCTGGCGCTGATGGATCTGACCCCGGAACAGGCCGCGGCGCAGGGCCGGGTCTGGCGCGACCTGCCGTACCACCGCATCCGGCACCTGCGCCGCATCAAGAGCCTGATCCCGTGGCTGGTTCTCGTCCGTCCCCACCTCGCGGACGGCGGCCCGCTGGCGGCCGCGGTCGACGCCTGGGCTGCGGTGCGGTCCCGGCTTCCGTAGCCGGGAAAAGAACAGGTGACATCGGCTTTAGGACACCGGCATACTGATCGCAGTACGCGGGGGGCTGCGTGCGCCCGACTGTCGCTGGGGGAACAGGACGTCTACCAGTCGTGCGGCGCCGCGGCACCTTCGTGACTCCACGCAGCTTCTCCACGAAGGAACCCCACTGGTGCGTCCCACCCGCACGACGGTCCTGCTGACCGCAGGTCTCGTCACGCTTCTCGGTGCTCCGGCCGCCGCGGCCGCCGAGATCCCGACCAACCTCTACGTCAACAACCAGGACGGCTCCCACTGCTCCGACACCGGAGCCGGTACGCAGGCCGTCCCGTACTGCACGATCTCGGCGGCGGCCAAGGCCGTGCTCCCGGGCCAGACGGTCCGGATCAAGGCGGGCCGGACCTACGACGAGGCCGTCACCATCGACCGCTCGGGAGCGCCGGGCAAGCCGATCCGCTTCGTCGCCGAAGGCGAGTGGGAGGGCCAGCAGGTCGATGTCGGCAAGCTGCTGACCGTCCAGGGCGCCTCCCACGTGGAGCTCGGCCGCCTGTTCACCCGCAGTGGCTTGAAGGTCAGCGGTTCCACCGATGTCGGGCTGGACGGGCTCCGGGCCACGTGGGGCCGGCTCGACTCCGTCGTGGTCGACGGGGCGAGCAAGGACGTCCGGATCACCCGGGGCAATCTGCTCGGCGTCCGGATCGAGGGCGGTGCGCAGGGCACCGTGCTCAGCCGCAACGTCATCACCGGGTCGGCACGGCCGGCGGTTTCCGCGGTCGACGCACCCGGCACCGTCGTCACCAACAACACGGTCTACGGCTACTGCGCCGCCGGCGTTTCGCTCGGTGGCGGCTCGACGGGCTCCGGGCTCTTCAACAACGTGTTCTTCACCGAGGTCCGCAGCAGTTACTGCAAGACCGACGAGCCGCGCAACGCCGTCCTGGTCGCGCAGAGCGCGACGGCCGGCACGCTCGCCGACTACAACCTGGCCACCGGCGTTCCCGTCGCCCCCGTGCAGATTCCGTACAGCTGGGCCGGCACCACGTACGCGGACCCGGCGGCCTTCCACGCCGCGACGGGCCAGGGCGGGCACGACATCCTGACCCCGGGCCAGGACGGCGTCGGTCCGGTCGACGGCTCCCCGACCATCGACTCCGCCGACCCGACGGCGCCGGGCGTCCTGCCCAGTGACTTCGACGGGACCCCGACGGGGGACGACCCGAGGGTCCCCAACACCGGGAAGAACGGCGGTTACCTCGACCGCGGCGCCCACGAGACCCACGACGGCCTGAGCCAGACCTGGATGTACGTCGACCAGACCTGGGCGCCGGCCGGTACGAAGGTGCAGGTGCAGGCCGTCTCCGACAGCCGCTGGCCCACCGCGATGAGCTACCGCGTCGACTTCGGCGACGGGACGGCCCCGGTCGTCACCCGGCAGGGCAACGGCGCCCACGGCCTGGCCACGCACGCCTACAGCAAGCCGGGCGACTACGTGATCAAGGTGACGGCCTTCAACGGCGCCGGTCAGGAGGCCACCACCCAGCAGACGGCCAAGGTGACCCCGGCGGGCCCGCTGACGGCTTCGTTCACGGACACGCCGGTCCTGCCGGGCCCGGACGACAAGGGGCACCTGCCCCCGCTGACCGTCTCCTTCGACCCCTCGGCCTCGGCCACGCCGTGGCCGGTGGACCGTACCGAGGTCGACTACGGAGAGGGCGACCACGAGAGCTTCGGCGGTCTGGCCACCGCCAAGCACACCTACGTCCGCCCGGGCGACTACCAGGTGACCGTCAGGGTCTTCGACGTCAAGGGCAACAAGGCCACGACGACCCGGACCGTGCACGTGGACTACGCCCGCGCGGGCTACGTGGCCACCGAGCCCTTCCGCCTCCAGGACAGCCGCATCAACCACGGCGTCAGCCTTCAGGGCGGGGTCCCCACGCCCGTCGGCATGCCGATCGGGCTCAACCCGGCGGGCAGCGCCTCGGGCGCCATGTCCGCGGCGGTCATCAACGTGACCCTCACCAACGTCACTCAGGACGCCTACCTCGCCGTCTCGCCGGCGCGCGACGACCGGCCCACGACATCGAGCCTCAACGCCCGGGCGGGCGGCACCGTGTCCAACACGGTGACCGTCCCCGTGGGCAGGGAAGGCCAGGTCTGGTTCTACCTCAACGCGGGCAGGGCCGATGTGATCGTGGACTTCGTGGGCTACTACCAGCCGCACTCCGGGCAGAAGTTCAGCCCCGTCGCCCCGACCCGGCTCGCGGACACCCGTACCGCGGGCGGCGCGGTGGCCGGTGGCACGACCCGTACGGTCAAGGTCGCGGGCGTCGCCGGGATCCCGGCGGACGCGCAGGCCGTCGCCGTGAACCTGACGAGCACCGAGGCCACGCAGAACTCCTTCGTGGCGGCCTACCCGGACCCGGCGAAGCGGCCCGAGGTCTCGAACCTGAACCCGGAGCCGGGCAAGGCCAAGTCGAACCAGGCGATCGTGCCGGTCGGCCCGAACGGGACGATCACCCTGTACAACCACACCGGTTCCGCGCACCTGATCGTGGACGCGGTGGGCTACTACGGCAAGGACGGCAAGGCCCTCTACACGCCGGTCGTGCCCAAGCGGCTCGCGGACACCCGTACGACGGGCAAGGTCCCCGCGGGCGGCACCACGACGGTGGCCGGCGTGCCGGCCGGCGCCGTGGGCGCGGTGCTGAACCTGACGGCGACCGAGAGCACCGGCGCGGGCTTCCTGACCGCGTACGGTTTCGGGTCGGCCCGTCCGGAGGCGAGCAGCCTCCAGACGCTGCCGGGCCTGACCATCCCGAACCACGTGACGACCCCGGTCGCGGACGGGAAGGTCAGTGTCTACAACGGCCAGTGGGGCGGTCCCAACCACGTGATCGCCGACCTGCTCGGGTACTTCACCCAGGGCTAGCACGGACAGCACGGACAGCACGGAGCCCCGGCCCCCGCACACCGCGGGGGCCGGGGCTCCGTGCTGTCCGTGCCGTCGGCTCAGCGGGCGGCGTTGCCGAGGACCTTGGTCGGGGTGATGCGGACGACCACGCGGACGTCCTCGGCCGGGGCCTGCTGGTACTCCTTGCCGGCGCCCGGGCCCATGTACTCCTCGGCAATCCGGACGGCCACCGCCCGGCCGATGTCCTCGGTGACGGTGGCCGTGCCGCGGATCTCGGCGTAGAGGAAGGGATTGGCCAGGTCGAAGACGGTGACGCCGACCCGGCCGTCCCGCACGATGTTGCGCTCCTTGCGGCGGCCCTGCTCGGTGGAGATCAGCAGGTCGCCGCCGTCCCGGGTCACCCAGATCACCGAACTCTGCGGGCTTCCGTCGGGGTTGATGGTCGACAGGACGGCGGGGTGCGGCGCGTCGAGCAGCCCCCGCACGGTCTCGTTCAGCTCAGCAGTCATGGCGGCGAGGCTAGCCGGGGGGCCGGCCCGGCCGCCGGGGGATTGCGGCCGGGCCGGCCGACTACCCGAGGTTCCAGGGGATGTTGCGCCAGGGGCTCGCCGGGTCGGTCGTCAGCGCGAGGTGGGCGGCGAGGGCGGTGGTGTACCAGGTGCCGAACTCCTCCTCGTCGAAGTGCAGGCAGCGGCCGAGGACGTACCCGGCGGAGAACTCCTCCCACGAGCGGTACGTGTCGCGGGCGGCCTCCCCGGCGCGCAGGACGGCCTGCTCGGCCTCGTCGACGCTCCCGTAGCGGCAGCCGACGCCCCAGCGGGCCATCTGTGAGGCCCGGCCGATGTCCCAGCCCTCCACCGAGCGGACCCAGCCGTCCGCGGGGAGCAGTCCGTCGGCCCGGAAGCGCTGCTCGTAGCGGGCGATGCGGCCGATGAGGCGCCTGACACCGGCTATCTCCCCCTCCACCTCGGCGGCGGGGCGCGGCTGGGCGACGGTGACCCCGTCGGGGGTGAGCTGCGGCTCGGCGGCGCGTTGGGCGTTGCGGCGCAGGCTCGCCTCGGCGACGTGCCGCCAGTGCTCCACGTCGACCGGCCCGGCGAAGTCGGAGGCGAGGGCGCGCCGGACGCGGAGCGCGAACTCCCAGACGGGGCTGACCATCCCGCAGTCCAGCAGGGTGTGCAGGGTGGAGAGCCAGTCGGAGCGTTCGGTGATGCTCCAGCTCTTCGCGACGCGGCGGCGCTCGTACTGGTAGCCGCTGCCGTGGTAGGCGAGGGAGTTCCAGAACTCGCCGTTGGTCACGGCGAGATGACTGCCGACGGCGAGGCCGTGGGCGACGGGCCCGTGCAGCGGGCCGCCGGTGAAGAGGGCGTGGATCCTGCCCTCGGGCAGGCCGTAGTGCGGGGAGGCCTCCGCGTGGGTGCGCCAGCGGGCCAGGTCGGCCGGGGTGGTGGTGAGGTAGGCCTCGGCGGGGGAGCCCGGGTTCACGGCGAGGAAGGCGGGGTCGTCGGCGGCCCAGACCTCGGAGAACCAGCGCAGGCTGCGGGATTCGAAGACCGTCTCGGGGGTGGGGGCGGGCAGCATGCCGGCGGTGTGGACGACGAGCATCCGGTCCGGGGTGGAGTGGAAGAACACCGAGCCGGGGTGCGCGTCGGACTGTGCGCGGGACTGCGCGACGTACAGCGGTGTGCGGGCCAGTACGTCGAAGTACGCGGCCCAGTCGCCGGCGGTCTTGGCCCCGTACAGCTCTCTCTCGATGACGCTCGGCGCGATCCAGGTCCCCATACGGCCGAGCCTAGCCTTCGACGACGGGGGTGAGGCCGTCGAGTAGGGCCCGCAGGCCCGACTCGAAGAGCGCGTCGAGCCGCAGGTCGTAGCCGTCCTCGAAGGATCCGACCACCTTGGCGAAGGTCGGGAAGCGGCCGGAGTCCACCAGTTCCTGGAGGACGGGGGCGCGGCTGTCCATCCACTGGTCCTCCGACTGGCCCGTGGCGGCTTCGGCGTCGGCCTCCATCTCCAAGTGGACCGCCATGCCCTGGACATGGCTGTAGAGCAGGACGTGGATGTCGAAGAGGGTGTGCGGGTCGAGCCCGTGGCCGTCGAGCGCGGCCAGCATCCATTCGCCGTGGACCAGCAGGTTGGGCAGGAGCAACGGGCGGGTGAGGGAGCTGATCCGGGTCAGCCACGGGTGTTTGCGGTAGACGCGCCACAGGGTGCGGGCGCCCACCTCGATGCGCGTCCGCCAGTGGGCGGGGGCGTCGGCGGGGTAGGACTCCTCGCCGTAGGCGGCGTCGGCCATCAGGAGGATCAGGTCCTCCTTGCTCGGGACGTACCGGTAGGTCGACATGGTCGCGACGCCGAGCCGGGCCGCGACACCGCGCATGGAGAGCGCCGCGAGTCCTTCGGCGTCGGCGATGTCGACGGCGCTGCGGACGATCCGGGCGAGGGTCAGCTCCTGCTCGGAGGCCGGTGTCGCCGGTGTCGCCGGTGCCGCCGGTGCCGCCTGGGCTGCCGAGGTGTGCGCGGCGGCGGACGGACGGCTGCGGGGCGCTGCGGCGGGCGTGGGCGGGGCGGCGGTGGCGACGACCGTGCCGATCCGGGGGCGGGCCTCGACCAGGCCCTCCAGGCGCAGGGTGGTCAGGGCCTTGGTGGCGGTGGCGAGCGCGACGCCCCATTCGGCGGCGATCTGCCGGGTGGAGGGGACCCGATCGCCGGGGGCGAGTTCCCCGTCCGCGATGCGCCGCCGGATCGCGGTGACGATGCGCAGGTAGGGGGGATCCCCGGCCGCGCCTGTGGTCTGCGTCACGTTCTGCCGCCTTCCTGTCCTGTACTAGTGCAGAGGGTAGCAGCGGTGATGTCCCCCGGAGTCGCTCTGACCTAGTACAGCTGAGGAATTTTGCCAGTTGAGAGGCCTGCGCGTACGTCGTACATTCAGGATGCGTACAGCGTACAGACCAGTGAAGGAGCTTCTCATGCGGACCGTGCTCGTCTCCGGCGGCGGCATCGCCGGCCCCGTCCTCGCCCACCGCCTGCGCCGGCACGGCTTCGAGCCCACCGTCGTCGAGCGCGCCCCGGGCCCGCGCGCCGGCGGGCAGGCCGTGGACATCCGCGGCGTCGCCCTCGACGTCGTCGACCGCATGGGCCTGCTGGAGCGGGCGAGCCGCGTACGCACCCGGATGCGCGGCATGTCGATCCTCGGCCCCGACGGCAGCGGGGTGGACCGCTCCACCGAGTCGACCTTCAGCAGCGGCCGGCTCGACGGCGAGGACATCGAGGTGCTGCGCGAGGACCTGGTGCGGATGGTCCACGAACACACCCGCGCGGACGTCGAGTACCTCTTCGGCGACAGCATCACCGGGCTCGACGAGGACGCGAGCGGCGTGCGCGCCCGGTTCACGCACGCGGCGCCCCGCACCTTCGACCTCGTCGTCGGGGCGGACGGCCTGCACTCCACCGTGCGGCGCCTGGCCTTCGGCCCCGAGGAGGACTTCGTCCACCACCTGGGCAGCTACCTCTCGGTGTTCGGCGCGGACAACTTCCTCGCCCTGGAGGACTGGCAGATGTGGCTGCGCGACGGGGACATGGGCTTCGGCATCATGCCGGTGCGCGAGAACACCGAACTCCGGATCGCCTTCGGCTTCGAGTCCGGCCCGCTGGCCCCGGAGCTGCGGACCGGCGACGCCCTGCGGCGGCTCGTCGTCGACAGGCTGGAGTCCCTGCAGTGGGAAGGGGCCCGCCTGGCCGAGGCCGCCCGCAGGGCGCCCGACTTCTACTGCGACGCGATGGCCCAGATCCGCATGGACACGTGGTCGCGGGGCCGGGTCGTCCTGCTCGGCGACGCCGGCTACTGCCCCTCCCCGCTCTCGGGGCAGGGCACCAGCCTGGCCCTGGTGGGCGCCCACGTGCTCGCCGACAGCCTCGCGCAGGCACCGGACGACCACCTCGCCGCGTACGCCCGCTACGAGGAGCGGATGCGCCCCTTCGTCACCCTCAACCAGGCCCTGGCGACCGAGAACCCCGGCGGACCCGCCTCGGAGGAATCCGTGACCCGCGCCAAGCACGCGATCTCGCTGGACGGTTGAGCCCGCGGGAGCGGGCGGCGGCCGCCCCCGCGCCGTGGCACGCCCCCTCGTGCTGCCGCGCGACCGTGCGGACCCCCTTGACGCCCCAGTGCGCCCACGGGACGCTCCCGGGTCTTGAATCCGAACGGTTGCAGCTGGGGGGCCGCCATGCCGGAGGAATCTGTCCAGTCGGTGGGGGAGTTGCGGGCGCAGCTCGTCGCGCGGGGGGCGCGCTGGTCGGTCCTGGAACACCTCGCCGACGAGGAGCCCGTGCCGCGGCCTTCGCTCGGTCTGGAGCCCGGGGCCAACCTGACACCCGCCGAGGACGTGGGGGTGATCGACCTGCCGGGGATCATCGGCCATGCGAGCGGCAATCCGCACCTGACCCGGCGCCGGGCCGCCCACGGGCTGCTGCCCGGGACGCGAGGGACGGCGGTCCCGGCGCGGCCCGCCGCCGTGGACTGGCGCAGCCGCTGGGGCTGGCCGTGGATCACCAGGGTGAAGGACCAGAACCCGTGCGGTTCCTGCTGGGCCTTCGGCGCCGCGGGCCTGGTGGAGTCCATGGCCCGGATCGAGCACGACGTGTGGGCGGAGCGCTCCGAGGGGGACGTGCACGACGGTCTGCGCTTCACCTGCGGGCAGGGCAGCAATCCGGAGACCGCCCTCGACTGGATCACCTCGAACGGCGGGCTCGCCGACCCGGACTGCTGGCCGTACAGCACCCCGCCCGCGGGGCTGCCGGCCGCCCGCCGCGACGCCTGGCGCGCCGAGTACACGCCCAGCTGGGACCGGTCCGGCCGGACCGTGCGGATCACCGACTACGTCCGGCTCGGCGACGTGGAGCAGCAGAAGGTCTGGCTGGACACGGTCGGCCCGCTGACCGCCTGCTTCGACGTCTACGACGACTTCTTCGGGCTCGGCTCCGGCGTCTACCACCGCACCAGTGACCATCTCGCGGGCGGGCACTGCGTGTTGATCGTCGGCTACGACGACGCGGCCGGCTGCTGGCTGTTCAAGAACTCGTGGGGGACGGGTTACCACGTCGGCGGCTACGGCCGGATCGCCTACGGCGAGGTCAACATCGACCACTGGGTCAAGTGCGGCCTGCGCGGCACCAACATCGACCCGTGGACCAAGCGCCGCCTGCACACCGGCAACGTCTACGAGAGCGGCAACGGCCGCGCCCACCGCAACTTCGAGCTCCTCGCCACCACCACGGGCGGCCGTCTCCAGCACTGGTGGCGCGAGGGCGACGCCCCCTTCGCGTGGGCCCGCGCGGACACCTTCGCCCACGACGTCTCCGGCCAGCCCGCCTTCACCGGGACCACCTACAACCGCAACATGGAGTCCCTGCACGTGACGACCGGCGGCCGGCTGCGCCACTGGTACTTCGAGCAGTCCGTGCGCGTCTGGCGCGACGGCGGCGCCTTCGGCCCGGGCGACGCGGCCGTCGGCTCGACCCCGGCGTTCATCCAGAGCGACTACGGCAAGCCGGGCAACTTCGAGGTGGTGGTGCGGACCGCCGACGGACGGCTGAACCACTGGTGGCGCATCAACGGCGCCCCCTGGACCTGGAACGACGGCGGCCGCTTCGCCTCCGGCATCGCCCACTACGGGCCCGCCCTCGTCCAGACCCGCTCCCGCCACCTCGACCTCGTCGCCGCCCTCACCGACGGCCGCATGCAGCTGTGGTGGCGCGACGACCCGAACGGCTTCGCCTGGCGCGCCGGGGAGATCTTCGGCAGCGGTACGGCGGCCGTCTCCGCGCCCTGCCTGATCGAGGGCCAGTACGGGGCCGCCGACGAGGACACCGCCGGGAACTACGAGCTGTGCGTGGCCGTCGCCGGCGGTCGGGTGGAGCACTGGTGGCGCGGCAACGCGGGCGGATCGCCCTGGCGCCGCAGCGCGGTCTTCGGGCACGACGTCACCGCCGTCACCGGGATGCTCCAGGGCAGTTTCGGGTTCAACCTGGAAGTCATCGTCCTGCGCACCGACCGCCGCCTCCAGCACTACTGGCGGGACGGCGCGGGCTGGCACGAGGGGTCGGTGATCGGCCCCGTCTGAGAGGACCGGGCGGGCGTGGAGGTACGGAGCATCGTGCTGGGCCCGGGCGAGTCGTACGAGCTGCGGCTCACCGGGCGCGGCGCGCGCGGGTACGTGTGGACCTGGCAGGTCGGCGGGGACGCGGACGTGGTGACGGTGGCGGAGGGCCCGACGGCCTCCGGCGACGGCCTCCCCGGGGCCCCGGTCGAGCGGACCTACCTCGTCCGGGGCCGCCCGCCGGGTGGGGGCCGGGCCCGGATCCGCTTCGCGCAGGTCCGGCCGCCCTACCCGGACGAGGCCCCGTACGACGAGTTCGTGCTGGACGTGGAGGTCACCGCGGTCACCGGCGCGGCCTGAGGACGCTGCGCTGCACGGCCTCCAGCGGGCCGTGGTCGAAGCGGCGCAGCCACAGCCAGGATCCGGCGGCCAGGGCCAGGCTCACGCCGGCCCACAGTCCCATCACCCACCAGGGGCCGCTGCCGCCGAGGCGCTCGGCGAGGCCCAGCCCGATGCCGTAGCAGAGCAGCATGCAGAGCAGGTTCTGGGCGACGTAGCAGGACAGGGCGCTGCGGCCGACGGAGCCGAGGGCGGTGCGCACGGCGGCCGGGATCCAGCGCCGGTCGAGGGCGATGCCGATCAGGCCGATGTAGCCGAGGGCGAGCAGCGGGGCGGCGCCGTAGCGGCCCAGGAGGTAGAAGTCGGCGCCGCCGAGGGTGGTCGCGGCGTTCAGCGGCAGGCCGAGGCCCAGGCCCCAGGCGGCCATCCGGGTCCGGATGCGGCGGCCCTCGGCGGTGGCGGTGAAGGCGCCCGCGCGGTGCAGCCGCACTCCGAGCAGGAAGAGGAGGACGAGCAGCCCGAAGGAGAAGACCGGCTCGATGCGCAGGGCGAGGAAGTGCTCCAGGCGGAAGGCGATCTGGGCGGGCCAGCCGCCGTGGGCGTACAGCTCGACGGCGGCCGGGTCCGTGTCCTTGGGTGAGCCGTCGGGGCGACCCAGCGCGTCGAGGGTCACCAGGGAGACCAGCGCCAGGTGCACACCGCCGGCCGTCCACATGGCCCACCGCCGCACCTTCTCGGAGCGGGCCAGCAGCCACGCGACGAGCAGGGCGGTGACGGCGTACCCCATCAGCACGTCCCAGGCGAAGACGAGCACGAAGTGCACGGTGCCCTCGACGAAGAGGAAGGCGGCGCGGCGCGGGTAGCGGCCGGGCCATGGGTCGCCGCGGCGGGCGGCGGAGTCGTACTGGATGGCCAGGCCCACCCCGAACAGGACCGTCAGGAGTGCCAGGAACTTGCCGTCGGCGAGGAAGCGGAAGACGCTCTCGGCGAGGTGCGCGGCGGAGGGGTCGGCGAGCGGGTCCGGCGCCTTCAGCGCGCCCTGGAGCACCGACCACTCCGAGCCGGGCGAGGTGAAGATCCAGACGTTGGTCATCAGCGTGCCGAGGATGGCGGCGCCGCGCAGGACGTCCAGGAGGGGGAGCCTGGCGGTCTTCTGTGCCGCCGGGGCGAGCAGGGTGTCGGCCATGGATCCAGCGTCCCGGCGCGCGGGTGCCCGTACGTCCTGCGGGCGGACGAAGGCGGGGTACATCCTTCGATGCAGCGGGAGCGGCCGCGGCTCGTCCCCGTGGGCCGGCGGCCGCGGGTCCACATCCTGGACCCGTCACCGCATGCACCCCTGTTGTATCTATCCTGTGCGCATGCCAGCCCCCGCCAGTACCGTGACCGCCGCCGAGCGGGTCTACCAGCACGTCAAGCAGGGCGTGCTCGACCGCGCCTACGAGGGCGGCACCCTCCTCACCGAGGGCGAGCTCGCCTCGGCCGTCGGGGTGTCCCGCACACCCGTCCGCGAGGCGCTGCTGCGACTGGAGACCGAGGGGCTGCTGAAGCTCTACCCGAAGAAGGGCGCACTGGTCCTCCAGGTCTCCGCGCAGGAGATCACCGACGTCCTCGAAACCCGGCTGCTGGTCGAGGAGTTCACCGTACGCAGAGCCGTGCCGGCCCCGCCGGGCCTGCTGGACCGGCTCGCCGCCCTGCTCGACGAACAGCGCCGGCACGCAGCCGGCGGCGACCTCGCCGCGATGATGGCCGCCGACCGCGGTTTCCACGCCGAGATCGTGCGCAGCGCCGGCAACCAGATCCTGTGCCGCCTCTACGACCAACTGCGCGACCGGCAGCTGCGGATGGGCGTGGCCCTGCTGCACGCCCACCCGGAACGGCTGGACCGCACCCTCGCCGAGCACGCGGAGATCCTGGACGCGCTGCGTGCCGGGGACGCGGAGACGGCGGCCGCGGCGGTCCGCGGGCACATCGGCCGGGTCGAGGCCCTGGTGCGCGGACCGGGCCGGTGAAGGGGCCGGTGAGCGCCTCCCCCGCCAGCGCCGGCATACCCGCCGACCCGCCGGGCGGCGCGAGGGCCGTCGCCGTCTGGGGCATCGGCGTCGCCGTCTACTTCGTGGCGGTGATCTTCCGCACCAGCCTGGGCGTGGCCGGGCTCGACGCGGCCGACCGCTTCCACGTGAACGCCTCGGCGCTGGCCACGTTCTCCCTCCTCCAGCTGCTCGTCTACGCGGGCATGCAGATACCGGTGGGCCTGATGGTCGACCGGCTCGGCACCAAGAAGGTGCTGACGCTGGGCGCGGTGCTCTTCACCGTCGGCCAGCTCGGCTTCGCGCTGTCGCCCTCCTACGGGATGGCGCTCGCGGCGCGGGCGCTGCTGGGCTGCGGCGACGCGATGACCTTCATCTCGGTCCTGCGGCTCGGCACCCGGTGGTTCCCGGCCCGGCGCGGGCCGCTGATGGCCCAGCTGGCCGGGCTGGTCGGCATGGCGGGCAACCTCGTCTCCACCCTCGTCCTCGCCCCGGTCCTGCACGGGGTCGGCTGGACCGCCGCCTTCGCGGGCAGCGCGGTGGCGGGGCTGGTGGTCCTGGTCCCGCTGGTGCTGTTCCTGCGGGACCACCCGGAGGGGTACGGGCCGGCGCCGGTGCGGCGCGCGTCCGGCGCGACCGGTGCGACCGCGGGGTCCGGTGGGTCCGGTGGCTTCGTGCGCCGTCAGATCCGCGAGTCCTGGGCCGAACCGGGTACCCGGCTCGGCCTGTGGGTGCACTTCACCACGCAGTTCCCCGCGATGGTGTTCCTGCTGCTGTGGGGCATGCCCTTCCTGATCGAGGCGCAGGGGCTGTCCCGGACCACCGCGGGCGGACTGCTGACCCTGGTCGTCGCCTCGAACATGGCGCTCGGGCTGGCCTACGGCCAGATCGTCGGCCGCCGCCAGTCCGCGCGGATCCCGCTCGCCCTGGGCACGGTCGCCCTCACGGCCCTGCTGTGGGCGGCGGTCCTCGTGTACCCGGGGGACCGGGCGCCGATGTGGCTGCTGGTCGCCCTGTGCCTGGTCCTGGGCACCTGCGGACCGGCGTCGATGATCGGCTTCGACTTCGCCCGCCCGGCCAACCCGGCGGAACGCCAGGGCACCGCCTCCGGGATCACGAACATGGGCGGTTTCATCGCGTCCATGACCACCCTGCTGACGGTGGGCGTCCTGCTGGACGCCACCGGCGACAACTACCGCATCGCCTTCTCCACGGTCTTCGTCCTCGAAGCGGTGGGCGTGATCAGCATCCTGCGGCTGCGCCCGCTCGCCCTGGCCCGCGAAGCGGACCGGATCCGCGTCACGATCCCCGCGCAGGAGCCGGTGTCCCGGGCGTGCCCGCTGCCGGAAACGGCCGGGCGCGAGGGCCCGTAGGACCGCCGTCCACACCGCCGCCCCTACCCCCCCCGCCCGCGCCCCGCGTCACCGGGCGCGGGAGGGCCGGGCCGCGTCCGCTACGGGGTCACGGAGAACTGCGTGAGGATGGCGTCCGCCAGCTCGACGTCGCCCTCCACCTTCACCCGGTCCGCGACGGTGTGCGCCCGCACCCGGCCCGCCGCCAGCCGCACGTACGTCTCCCAGTCCAGCGTCAGGGTCACCGCCGGGCCCAGCGAGGGCGACTTGTCCACGGTCCCGCGGCCCTCCGCATCCACCCGTACCGTCCGCATGAACTCCAGCTGACCGTGCACGTCGATCACCACGGCCGAGTTCGCCGGCGCGCCCGCCCGCTTGGCCACCACCTTCGGCAGACCGGCCAGCAGTAGGTCCCGCACCACGTACGCGCCCGGCGAGTCCCAGTTCCCGGGGGCCCCCAGCGCCGCCCGCAGGTCCTGCTCGTGGATCCACACGTCGAAGGCCCGCAGCCGCAGCGCCTGCTCCAGCGTCACCTGGTCACCGAGCGGCCCGCGCACCATCGTGTCCGGATCCCGCTTCTCGTTGCGCAGCTGCCGCGAGCGCCGGATCACCGTGTACTCCAGCTCCGAGGTCATCTCCGGCGCGGTGTGGTGACGCCGTACGTCGACCTGCACCTCCATGTACCGGCTGAACTCGTCCACCACGTGCCGCAGGTCCCGCGCCACCGTGTGGATCGGCCGCGGATCCCCGAGCTGCTCGCACTCGATACCGATGATGTGTGACACGACGTCACGGACCGACCAGCCGGGACAGGGCGTCGCCCGGTTCCACTCGCCCTCCGTCAGAGGGAGGACCAACTCGGATATCGCCTCGATGGAGTGCGTCCACGCGTCGGCATAGGGCTGGAGGGCGGGATGCGGATGGACGGTCAACGGGACCCCTCGCGGTGCTGTTCAATGGCGCGTTTTAAGAAGCTGTGGACTCAGTTTCCAAAACTACGCTGCCGGTGAGCACCCCGGCAGTGCTTTCGTGTGACGATCGTAGGCCCGAGTTGACGGCTTGAACGCCAGGACGGTGGTAGTGTGCGCGCCTCGCTGATCCAAATCGCAGTGAACGAGGGCGAGTCGGTGTCTTCCCGACGTACCCGCGTGGCAGAACTCGTACGGGAGCAGGCGGACTCCGATCTCGTCGTCCTGCCGGAGCTGTGGCCGGTCGGCGCCTTCGCCTACGAGCAGTTCGAGACCGAGGCCGAACCCCTGGACGGTCCGACCTACGAGGCCATGTCCGAGGCGGCGCGCGAGGCCGGCGTCTGGCTCCACGCGGGCTCGATCGTGGAGCGCGCGGGCGACGGCTCCCTCTACAACACCGCCCTCGTCCTCTCCCCCGCGGGCGAGCTGGCCGCCACCTACCGGAAGATCCACCGCTTCGGCTTCGACCAGGGCGAGGCCGTGCTGATGTCGGCCGGGGACTCCCTGACGACGGTGGCCCTCCCGGAGCAGACCCTCGGCATCGCCACCTGCTACGACCTGCGCTTCCCCGAGCTGTTCCGCGGCCTGGTCGACGCCGGGGCCACGGCGATGGTCGTCGCGGCGGGCTGGCCCGCGCGCCGCCGTTCCCACTGGACCCTGCTGAGCCGGGCGCGCGCCGTGGAGGACCAGTCCTACGTCCTGGCGTGCGGGCTGGCCGGCACCCACGCGGGCGTGGAACAGGCCGGGCACAGCCTGGTGGTCGACCCGTGGGGCGAGGTGCTGGCCGAGGCGGGCCCCGGCGAGGAGGTCCTCACCGTGGACCTGGACCCGGCCAAGGTCCCCGAGACCCGCGCCCAGTTCCCGGCCCTGAAGGACCGCCGGCTGCGCTGACGGCATCGGGGGTGACCCCGGTGATGCCGTTGACGCCGGTCACCCTGTTGACTCCGTCGACCCCGGTTGGCGCCGGGGTTCGGGGGCAGAGGAGAGGGACGGGCGGCGCCGGCCGCCGGTACCGCGACGAGGACGAGCACGAGAACGAGGAGGCGGGTGCGCCGTGACGCATGACGCAGAGGACGTGCTGGAGGCCGCCCTGGACCCGCACGAGCCCGCCGCCGCGGAGATCGCCGCCCGCCGGCGCGTCCGGGACCGGGCCACCGGCCTGACCCACCACGAGGCGCACGCCGCCCTGGAGTCGGTGCTGGCGGACGCCGGCGACCTGGAGTCCGCCGAACCGTCCGTGCGCGCCGAGGCCGCCGAGTGGCACCGCATCACCGACCTCCTGTTCGACCACGGAGGCCCGTACGCGCCGGACACCGACGCCTACGTCCAGGGCCAGCTCACGGCCCGGGAACACCATCGGGACTGATCCCGCCCTCCCGCTCCTTCTCCGCCATCCGGATCACGCACACCGCGACCGCGATCAGCAGCGCCGCGTCCGCGTCCTCCCGGACCACGTCCACCGCGTACGTCTCGCGCAGGCGGTACCACTGACGCGAGACCAGCGCGAGCAGCTCCCCGTCGTACTCGACCTTGAACTCGCGGTCCAGAATGCGCCCGCTGACGTCGAGCTCCGTGCCCTCGGCCAGGGTCACGCGGAAGTGATTGCGCAGCAGCGAGAGCCGTTTCCGGCGGATCACCGCGAGCCGCTGCTCGTCCCGCTCCAGCGTCATCGCGTCCCGCAGGGTGAACAGCTTCTCCCGCAGGGTGATCAGGATCAGCCCGTCCGGATCCTTCAGCTCCAGCGTGTCCCGGAAGCGCAGCGCCTTCCCGTCGACGAGGAAGGCGTGCCGCCCGTCCTCGTCCTCGATCCAGTAGTCGTCCCCGATGGCCAGCATTTTGTCCCGAACGAGGTATTTCATGCGCTGATCAGTGCCCGCGATAGGTTGCCCTCATGCCCCTGCTCTACGTGACCGACCTGGCGTACCCCGCACGCGGCCGCCGCTACTGCGACGAGGACATATTCCTCACGTCCCGGCTGCGCGCCGAGTTCGACCTGGCCCTGTGCCATCCCGCGGACGCGGAGGCGCTGCTGCCGCTCGGCTTCGACGCGGTGATCGTCCGCAACAGCGGCCCGGTCCTGCACTACCAGGAGGCCTACGACTCCTTCCGCGCGGCCGCCCTCGCCACCGGGGCCCGCGTCTACAACCCGCTCACCGGCCGCGCCGACATGGCGGGCAAGCAGTACCTCCTGGACCTGACGGCCGCCGGCTACCCCGTCATCCCGACGATCGACGACCCCGCCCGGCTCGCGGAACTGCCGCAGGTCCCCCAGTACGCGGTCAAGCCGAAGCAGGGCGCCGACTCCATCGGCCTCACCTTCACCGCGACGCCGGACGGGCCGCCCGGGGCCGTGCTGATCCAGCCGCGCATCGACTTCACGTACGAGGTGTCCTTCTACTTCGTCGACGACGCCTTCCAGTACGCGCTCCACGCCCCCGATCCGGCCCGCCGCTGGGAACTGGCGCCCTACACCCCGACCGACGCGGACCTGGCCTTCGCCCGCTCCTTCGTCGACTGGAACACCCTCGACCACGGCATCCAGCGCGTGGACGCCTGCCGGGCACCGTCCGGCGAACTGCTCCTCGTCGAGCTGGAGGACCTGAACCCGTACCTGTCCCTGGACCTCGTCCCGGCGCCGGTACAGGACGCCTTCGTCGGCGCGCTCACAAGATCCCTCCACACCTTCCTCAGCACCACCGCCTGATGTCAGACCCGGCTGCCAGGCTTTCCCCATGGACAAGCAGACGTTCTGGAAGCTGATCGAGACGGCCCGTGCGGACGCGGAACCGCAGGGGGTGGCCTCGCGCGCGGCGCAGCTCCTCGCGGACAACCCGGAGGCGGAGATAGCCGCGTCCCAGCAGGTGCTGTGGGACCTGCTGGCGGAGTCCTACCGGGCGCCGCTCTGGGCCGCGGCCTACGTGATCAACGGGGGCTGCTCGGACGACGGCTTCGACTACTTCCGCGGCTGGCTCCTCACCCAGGGGCAGGAGGCCTTCGAGACGGCCCTGGCCGACCCCGACTCGCTGGCCGCGCACCCCGCGGTCCGCGAGGCCGCGGCGCAGGGCCTGGAGCTGTGGGACGAGTCCGCCCTCTCCATCGCCTGGACCGCCTACGGGGCGGGCACCGGCCGGGAACTGCCCGCGGACTCCTTCACGATCAGCTACCCGGCCCTGGACCCGTCCTGGGACTTCGACTTCGACGACAGCGAGGAGATGGCGGCTCGACTGCCCCGCCTGAGCGCCCTCTTCGACTACTCGTAGCGGTACAGCAGGGACTCGCGCTCCTGCTGCCGGATCTCCTCGATCGTCAGACCGGGAAGGTCCAGGTGGGAGAGGGTGACCTCGGCCGAGCTGGGCACGGCGTCCTCGGCGAGCCACTGCTCGGGTTGCCACGCGTGGCTGCGCAGGAACGCCTTCGGGCAGTGCTGGTAGGCCTCCTCGACCTCCACCACGATCGCGCTCCGCGGGGGCTTGCCGACGGCGGTCAACTGCTCCAGCAGCCGCGGATCGGCGGACACGCAGGCCCGCCCGTTGACCCGCAGGGTGGTGGCCCGGCCGGGGATGACGAAGACCAGCCCGGCCCGGCCGGTCTCCACGATGTTGTGCGCGGTGTCGAGCCGCTTGTTGCCGGTGGCGTCGGGCAGCGCGAGCGTGAACTCGTCCAGCACGGCCACGAACCCGGGCGGCCCGCCCCGTGGCGTGACGTCACAGGCCCCGTCGGCCCCGGCGCTGGCCACGAACACCAGCGACGACCGCCCGATGACGGCCCGCGCGGCCCCGTGGATCCGGTCGACGGTCTTGCGGCGCGCCATCTCGCCGGGCATCTCGTAGAGCTCGCGCAACCCGTCCGTGCTCTGCACTGCGGTGGCGTTCACGGCATCGAATATCCGCCCGCTCGGCGGCGTGCTGACTGTCACCCCCGCACGCTACCGCCCGGCCCCGCCCGCCGGGGCTGACCAGCTCGGATCGCCCCGCCGAGAACCTTGCCGCATCCGTGTGACCCGGCGTTCATACCCGGATGGCAAGCTTGAAGCATGAACGATGCCGTCCCGGCGCCCACCCCCGCGCCCGCGCCCCGCCGTGCCCGTGTCCGTGCCCCCGAGCTGATCGGCAAGGGCGGCTGGCTGAACACCGGTGGGAAGGAACTGAGCCTCGCCGACCTGCGAGGACGCATTGCGATCCTCGATTTTTGGACTTTTTGCTGCATCAACTGCCTGCACGTCCTGGACGAGCTGCGCGAGCTGGAGGAGAAGCACCGCGACACCGTCGTGATCATCGGCGTGCACTCGCCGAAGTTCGTGCACGAGGCCGAGCACGCCGCCGTGGTCGATGCCGTCGAGCGGTACCAGGTGCACCACCCCGTGCTGGACGACCCCGAGCTCGCGACCTGGAAGCAGTACGCCGTACGCGCCTGGCCCACGCTCGTCGTGATCGACCCCGAGGGGTACATCGTCGCCCAGCACGCCGGTGAGGGGCATGCGCACGCCATCGCGCGCCTCGTCGAGGAGCTGGAGGCCGAGCACGAGGCCAAGGGCACGCTGCGGCGCGGCGACGGGCCGTACGTGGCGCCCGAGCCGGTCGCCGGCGACCTGCGCTTCCCCGGCAAGGCGCTGCTGCTGCCGTCCGGGAACCTGCTGGTGTCGGACTCCACGCGGCACCAGCTCGTGGAGCTGGCCGCCGACGGCGAGAGCGTCGTACGCCGCATCGGCAGCGGCGAGCGCGGCTTCGCCGGGGACAGCTTCAGCGAGCCGCAGGGCCTCGCGCTGCTGCCCGACGGCAAGGTCGTCGTCGCCGACAGCGTCAACCACGCGCTGCGCACCTACGACCCGGCCACCGGGCAGGTGGAGACCGTCGCCGGGACCGGGCGCCAGTGGTGGCAGGGGGCGCCGACCTCCGGGCCGGCGCTGGAGGTGGACCTGTCCTCGCCGTGGGACGTGGCCTGGTGGCAGGGCCGCGTGTGGATCGCCATGGCCGGTGTGCACCAGCTGTGGACCTGGGACCCGCAGGCCGGGACGGTCGAGGTCGCGGCCGGTACGACCAACGAGGGACTGCTCGACGGGCCCGCGGCCGAGGCCTGGTTCGCCCAGCCCTCGGGCCTCGCGGCCGCCGGGGACCGGCTGTGGATCGCCGACTCCGAGACCAGCGCCCTGCGGTACGTGGAAGCCGGTGACGAGGGGTACGTCATCAAGTCCGCCGTCGGCACCGGGCTGTTCGACTTCGGCCATCGGGACGGCGACGCCGCCCAGGCCCTGCTCCAGCACCCGCTCGGCGTGACCGCCCTGCCCGACGGCTCGGTCGCGGTCTGCGACACCTACAACCACGCGCTGCGCCGCTTCGACCCGGCCACCGGGCAGGTCTCGACCCTGGCCACCGATCTGCGCGAGCCCAGTGACGCCGTGCTGGTGGGCGAGGACATCGTGGTCGTCGAGTCCGCCCGGCACCGGCTGACCCGCCTGCGCCTGCCGGAGGAGGCGGTGCGCGTGGACGCGGTCGCCCACCGCACGCAGCGGGCCGCCACCGAGGTGGCTCCCGGCACGCTCCGCCTCGACGTGGTCTTCCAGGCCCCGAGCGGGCAGAAGCTCGACACCCGCTACGGGCCCTCCACCCGGCTGCTCGTCTCCTCGACCCCGCCGGAGCTGCTGGCGGCCGGCGAGGGCGCCGGGAGCGACCTGTTCCGGGAGCTGACGCTGAACCCGGACGTCACCGAGGGCGTCCTGCACGTGTCGGCGATGGCGGCGTCCTGCGACGACGACCCCGCCAACGAGTACCCGGCCTGCCACGTCCACCAGCAGGACTGGGGCGTGCCGGTCCGCGTCACCGCGGACGGCACCTCCCGGCTGCCCCTCGTCCTCGCGGGAATGGACGCCGAGGGGTAGCCGGTACCGGCCTTCCTGGGGGCTCAGCCCTCCAGGAAGGCCACCAGCGCGTTGGCGAGGAGGTACGGGTCGTCCGCGCCGCACAGTTCGCGGGCGCTGTGCATCGAGAGGATCGCGACGCCGATGTCCACGGTCTGGATGCCGTGGCGGGCGGCGGTGATCGGGCCGATCGTCGTGCCGCACGGCATCGAGTTGTTGGAGACGAAGGTCTGCCACGGCACGCCGGCCCGCTCGCACGCGGCGGCGAACACCGCGCGCCCGCTGCCGTCCGTGGCGTACCGCTGGTTGACGTTGACCTTCAGGATCGGTCCGCCGTTGGCGCGCGGGTGGTGCGTCGGGTCGTGCCGCTCGCCGTAGTTGGGGTGCACGGCGTGACCGGTGTCCGAGGACAGGCAGATGGTGCCGGCGAAGGCCCGCGCGCGGTCCTCGTACGAGCCCCCGCGGGCGAAGACTGAACGTTCCAGCACGTTGCCCAGGAGCGGGCCGTCCGCGCCCGTGTCGGACTGCGAGCCGTTCTCCTCGTGGTCGAAGGCGGCCAGCACCGGGATGTGGTCGAGCTTGTCGGCGGTGGAGACCGCCGCCAGCGCCGCCACGCCCGCGTGCACCGACAGCAGGTTGTCCATGCGCGGGCCGGCCACCAGCTCGCGGTCACGGCCCAGGTACGAGGGCGGTTCGATGGAGTGGACCATCAGGTCCCAGCCGGCCACCGAGCCCTGGTCCAGGCCCTCTTCCTCCTCCAGGAAGGCGATCAGGTCGCCCTCCTGGACGTCGCCCAGACCCCAGATCGGCTGCATGTGCCGCTGCTTGTCGAGCTTGAGGCCGTCGCTGTTCACCGACCGGTCCAGGTGGACGGCGAGTTGGGGGACGCGCAGCAGGGCGCGGTCGACGTTCACCAGTCGCTCGGTGCCGTCGCGCAGGGTCAGCCGTCCGGCCAGGCCCAGGTCGCGGTCCAGCCAGGTGTTGAGCAGGGTGCCGCCGTAGATCTCGACGGCGATCTGCCGCCAGCCCTGTGAGCCCGTGTCAGGGAGCGGCTTGACCCGCAGGTTCGGGGAGTCGGTGTGCGCGCCGACGATCCGGAAGGGGGTGTGCGGGGCCGCGCCCTCGGGGACGAACCAGGCGATGAGCGCACCGCCGCGGAGCACGAACTTGCCCCCGGTGCCCGCATCCCAGGCGTCCGTTTCCGACAACTGCCTGAAGCCCGCCTTCTCCAGCCGCTCCGCCGCGTTGGCCACGGCGTGGTACGGCGACGGACTGGCCGTCAGGAAGGTCATCAGATCGTCGGTGTGGCCGCGGTCGAAGCGGGCGGGAGAGCTCATGTGGTTCACCTTAACGACGGTCGTGTTCGCCATGGCCGGACTGCGAGGGATGGCCGGTGCTCAGGGGCCGCAGGGCGGGTGATCTGCGGTCCCGTCGGTTTTCAGCCCGGCGGACGCTCGAATCGGCGCTGCAGCTGCCTGCGCTCGCCCCGGCGGATGCGCGGGAGCATCTCCGGGGTCTGCGGGGAGCGCTGCGCGCGTCTTCTGCGTCCGGCGCAGAAGATACAGGCCTCGCCGGGAGGAGCGTCGGGGTCGATCGGCGCGCCGGGATGTTCGTTGCATCCCGAGGCGTTGCGGGGCCGGGACAGTTCCCGGGCGACGATGAAGGAGCGGTGGAGGTCGTCGGCGATGCGGACGAAGTCCTCCGCGGGCGAGGACAGGCTGAGGTGGAACCTCTGGTCCTCGACGGTACGCAGGTGGGTGCGCAGCACTTCGAGCGTGTACGGGGGGTCCGGTACGGGGTAGCCGAGGCGGCGCTGCTCTCCGGCGGGTGCGGCGGCGGGGCCGCCGTGCCGGCGCTGTCCGAGGCGTCGGCGGTCGTTGCAGATGAGGCAGCGGCCCCATCCTTCGGGCGCCTCGGGGTCGAGGGCGCCGTTGGGGTGCTCGGGGCAGCCCGTGTAGCTCTTGGCGGGGGCCAGTCCGGCGGCCGTCCGGAAGGCCACGTACAGGGCGTCGGCGATGCCGTCGTACTCGGCGGGGTGCGCGCCGTCGTACAGCTCGCGCAGGTGGTCGCCGAGGCTGCCCAGGCTCGCCTGCAGCTCCTTGAGGGCGTACGGACGCCCGGTGGGGACGGAGTACCCCCTGCTGCCGTGCTGATCCTGTGGACTCATGCGTACGAGCGTCCCATGAACGACTGACATAGGGGGAAAGCCGCAGGACAGAGTGGCTGCGGCCGGTGTCGGGTGCCCGGTCCCGGCACGCATCGTGCACGGCTCCTGCACGCTTCCTGCATGCATCCTGCACGCGCCAGCGGCCGGGCCTCCGGGTGGAGGCCCGGCCGCTGTGCGTTCACCGCGTACGGGTGTGACGGGCGGGGCCGGCGGGCGGTGCTGCCTAGAAGGCGGCCTCGTCGAGCTCCATGAGGGAGTTGTCGACGACCTCGGCCAGCTGGCGCTGGACCGAGACGTTCGGCAGGACCTGGGACGCGAAGAACTTCGCGGCGGCGATCTTGCCGGTGTAGAAGGGGACGTCCTTCGGGGCGGCGGTCGCCAGCTTCTCGGCGGCCACGGCGGCGCCCTTGAGGAGCAGGTATCCGACGACCACGTCGCCCGAGGCCATCAGCAGGCGGGTGGTGTTCTGGCCGACCTTGTAGATGTTCTTGACGTCCTCGCCGGTGGCGGTGAGGTCGACGATCATCTGGCCGACGATGGCCTCCAGGTCGACCGCGGCCTTGGCGAGCGCGTCGCGGGCGCCCGCCAGCTCCTCGCCGCCGACGGCCTCGGCCAGGAACTTCTTGATCGTCTCGGAGAGGACGTTCAGCGAGGCGCCCTGGTCGCGGACGATCTTCCGGAAGAAGAAGTCCTGGCCCTGGATGGCGGTGGTGCCCTCGTAGAGGGTGTCGATCTTGGCGTCGCGGATGTACTGCTCGATCGGGTACTCCTGGAGGTACCCGGAGCCGCCGAAGGTCTGCAGGGACTGCGCGAGCTGCTCGTAGGACTTCTCGGAGCCGTAGCCCTTCACGATCGGCAGGAGCAGGTCGTTCAGGCCGATCTCGGCGGAGGCGTCCTCGCCCGCGGCCTGCTTGACCTGGATCTCGTCCTGCACGGAGGCCGTGTAGAGGACCAGGGCGCGCATGCCCTCGGCGTAGGCCTTCTGCGTCATGAGCGAGCGGCGCACGTCGGGGTGGTGCGTGATGGTGACCTTGGGCGCGGTCTTGTCCATGAAGTTCGCGAGGTCCGGGCCCTGCACGCGCTCCTTGGCGTACTCCAGCGCGTTCAGGTAGCCGGTGGAGAGGGTGGCGATGGCCTTCGTGCCGACCATCATCCGGGCGAACTCGATGATCATGAACATCTGGCGGATGCCGTCGTGCTTGTCGCCGATCAGCCAGCCCTTGGCGGGGTGCTGGTCGCCGAAGGTCATCTCGCACGTGTTGGAGGCCTTGAGGCCCATCTTGTGCTCGACGTTGGTGGCGTAGACGCCGTTGCGCTCGCCCAGCTCGCCGGTCTCCCAGTCGAAGTGGAACTTCGGGACGAGGAAGAGCGACAGGCCCTTGGTGCCCGGGCCGTGGCCCTCGGGGCGCGCGAGGACGTAGTGGAGGATGTTCTCCTCCATGTCGTGCTCGCCGGACGTGATGAAGCGCTTCACGCCCTCGATGTGCCAGGAGCCGTCCGCCTGCTGGATCGCCTTGGTGCGGCCGGCGCCCACGTCCGAGCCGGCGTCCGGCTCGGTGAGGACCATGGTGGAGCCCCAGCGCTTCTCGACGGCTATCTGGGCGACCTTCTTCTGCGCCTCGTTGCCCTCTTCGAAGAGGATGCCGGCGAACGCCGGGCCGGAGGAGTACATCCAGATGGCCGGGTTCGAGCCGAGCAGCAGCTCCGCGTAGGCCCAGATGAGGGAGCGGGGCGAGGTGGTGCCGCCGATCTCCTCGGGCAGGCCCAGGCGCCAGTACTCCGAGTCCATGAAGGCTTCGTAGCTCTTCTTGAAGGAGGCCGGGACGGGCGCGGTGTTGGTGGCCGGGTCGAAGACCGGCGGGTTGCGGTCGGCGTCCTCGAAGGAGGCGGCCAGCTCGTTCTCGGCGAGGCGCGCGAGCTCGGACAGGACGCTCTTGGCGGTCTCGGTGTCCATCTCCTCGAACGGACCGGTGCCGTACTGCTTGTCGCGGCCGAGCACCTCGAAGAGGTTGAACTCGATGTCGCGGAGATTCGACTTGTAGTGCCCCATGGCGACGGCTCCGTTAAGGCTCGGGGAGACAGGTTCCTCGTACATACCAATCGGTAACGTAATGATGCTACCCACCGGTAATAAGACGCAACCCCTGACGACTGTGACCAGCGTCAAGCCTGGCGGGAAATCCGTGTCCGACGGCGAGTGGCCGGTCGGTAGGCTTCGCCCCATGTACGGCTACGACCAGAACCCGGGCGCCCAGCAGCAGTACGCGCAGCAGCCCCCGCAGGGCTACGCGCAGCAGGCGCCGCCGCTGTACCCGGAGCCGTCCCCGCCGTCCCTGGGGGACGCGGTCAGGGCCTTCACCACCGGATCCCTCTCCGCGGAGGACTTCCAGCAGATCTTCGCCGGCTCGAAGGTCTACTGCCCGCGTGGCGACACCCCCGGTTTCCTGGCGCTGCACAACACGCAGCAGCCGGTCATCCCCATGTTCACCACGCTCAAGGAGCTGCGGCGGTACGCGGGCAAGGAGTCCAAGTACTTCGTGATCACCGGCGCCGAGGTGATCGACCTGCTGCCGACCGGCTACGGCTTCGTCCTCGACATGGAGGGCGACCACCGGATGGTCTTCGACGCGAAGGCGGTCGAGCAGATGGTCGACTTCGCGATGCGCCGGATGTACGGGTAGCCGTACCGGCTGAAGCCTGACGGGTGGGGGGCGGGGCGATGCTGCGGATGCATTTCACGGCGGAGGACCTGCTCGGCATCCGGTTCGCCGCCGAGCCGCTGCCCCTGGTGGAGCTCGCCATGGCCCTGGTGGCCTGGCAGCGCACCGACGAACCGGCGGTTTTCGGCCGCTGGCGGGCGCGCGCCGGCCAGGAGCTGCCCGGCCGGGTGCGGCCGCTGCTCGACCTGCTGCGCCCCGACGGCGACAACCCGCAGTTCGTCGAACCGTACGCGCGCACCCTCGACGAGGGCCTGGCCGCGGTGCGGGAGGCCGCGCCGCGGCTGACCGGCGAGCAGCTCGCCCGCGCGGCCGCGCGGGCCCCCGGGCCGGATTCCTGGCTGCGCGCCCTGTGGCGCCACGACCCCGCCGCCTGGGACCAGCTCGACGGGGCGATCCGGTCCGGGCACGAAGTGCTGGTGGCCCCGCACTGGGCCCGGATCCGGCAGTCCTTCCGGGCGGACGTCGCCTGGCGCACGCGGCTGCTGGCCACCCACGGCATCAAGGCGTGCCTGGCCAGCACCCACCCGGCGGCCCGCTGGTCGGGAACGGTCTTCGAGGTGGCCCGGCCGCCGCACTACGAGGTCCACCTCGGCGGGCGCGGGCTGATGCTGATGCCCTCGCCGTTCTGGACGGGCCGCCCGCTGGTCGCCGGGCACCCCGACGGGCCGCACGTCCTGCTGTACCCGGCGCTGACCCCGCTGCCGCTGACCGCCCCGGGCCCGGCGGAGGGCCCGCTGGACGCGCTGCTGGGCCGCACCCGGGCGGCGGTGCTCCAGCTGCTCGTGAGCCGGCGCACGACCAGCGAGCTGGCCCGGGACCTCGACATCAGCCTCCCGTCGGTCTCCGAGCACACCCGCACGCTGCGCGCGGCGGGCCTGATCACGACGGAGCGCGACGGCAAGGCGGTCCTGCACTCGGTGACGGGTCTGGGCGTGGACCTCCTGCACAGCGGCGGCTGACCCGCTCCCCGGCCCGCCCTCCGGCCCACTCTTCGGCCCAGCCCGAAAGGATCGCGGCCCGGGCGGCCGTTCCCGACTATCAGTGCGGCGGGGCCCCCACGGGGGAGGGCCCCGCCGCACTGCTGCCCCTCCGCGATCGCCGGGAATGACGCGGGTCGGGGCGATGTTCTGTGCGGGTGTGGCAGAAAGTTCGAGTTTCAACTAAACTCGACGCAGAAGGAGGTCCTGACCATGCCCGCAGTGACTGTTGAGAACCCGTTGACCCTTCCGCGCGTGGCCGAGCCGCAGGCCGCCGTCCCGCGCAAGGTGCTGGCCGTCGTCTCCGCTCCCGGTGGGTTCGAGGGCGAGGGATTCCCGGTGCGCCGCGCGTTCGCCGGGATCAACTACCAGTACCTCGACCCGTTCATCATGATGGACCAGATGGGCGAGGTGGAGTACGCGCCCGGTGAGCCCAAGGGAACGCCCTGGCACCCGCACCGCGGCTTCGAGACCGTCACGTACCTGATCGACGGAACCTTCGTCCACCAGGACAGCAACGGCGGCGGCGGAATCATCAACGGTGGTGACACCCAGTGGATGACCGCCGGTTCGGGCCTCCTGCACATCGAGGCACCGCCGGAGTCCCTCGTCGTGTCCGGCGGGCTGTTCCACGGCCTCCAGCTGTGGGTGAACCTCCCGGCCTCCGACAAGATGATGCCCCCGCGCTACCAGGACATCGGCGGCGGCCAGGTCCAGCTGCTGACCACCCCGGACGGCGGCTCGCTGCTCCGCGTGATCGCCGGCGAGCTGGACGGCCACCAGGGCCCGGGCATCACCCACACCCCGATCACGATGATCCACGCGACCGTCTCGCCGGGCGCGCAGATCACCCTGCCGTGGCGCGAGGACTTCAACGCCCTGGCGTACGTCATGGCCGGGCGCGGCTCGGTCGGCGCGGACCGCCGGCCCGTCCGCACCGGGCAGACGGCCGTCTTCGGCGAGGGCGGCTCGCTGACGGTGCGGGCGGACGAGTCCCAGGACTCCAACGCCCCGGACCTGGAGATCGTGCTCCTCGGCGGACGTCCGATCCGGGAGCCGATGGCGCACTACGGGCCGTTCGTGATGAACAGCCAGCACGAGCTGCAGCAGGCGTTCGACGACTTCCAGGCGGGCCGGCTGGGCCGCATCCCCACCACCGCGCGCACCGGCCTCGGCCACCGCGGCGCCGGTGACGCGGACAGCTGACCGGTCCTACGCGGAGCCTTCGGGCCCGGGCGCCGTCTCCACGGCGTACCGGGCCCGCAGCTCCGAGATCACCCCGAACACGGCGGCGGTCAGCGGCACCGCCAGCAGCATTCCCAGGATCCCGGCGACGCTCGCCCCGGCGGTGATGGCGAGCATCACCACGGCCGGGTGCATCTGCACGGTGCGGCTCTGCACCACGGGCTGGAGCACGTAGCCCTCGATCATCTGGACCAGCAGCACCAGGCCCAGCGCCCACAGGCCGATGACCCAGCCCCGGTCGGCGAAGGCCACCAGGACGGCCACGGCGCCCGACAGGATGGCCCCGAGGTAGGGGATGTAGGCCGTCACGAAGACCAGGGCGGCCAGCCCCAGCGCACCCGGTACGTCGAGGATCAGCAGACCGGCGCCGATCAGTACGGCGTCCACCAGGGCGACGAAGGTGGTGCCCCGCATGAACCCCTCGACCGCCTCGAAGGCGCGCCGCCCCATGGCCTCCATCAGGTCGCCCGAGCGGTTCGGGACGAGGGAGCGCAGGGTGCCCACGGCCCGGTCGGAGTCGCGCAGGAAGAAGAAGATCAGCACCATCGCGAGCAGGACCATCGCGATCATCGACCCCACCGCGCTGAGCCCGGTGACCACGCCCGAGGCGGCCGTGCTGCCGAACTTCGCGAGGAGGTCCTTCGAGTTCGCGGCGATGTCCTCCAGCGAGGTGCCCACCGCCCCGAAGTGCTCGGCGACGAGCTCGCCGGCCCGCCGCAGCGAGTCGACGATCTGGCCGCCGGTCTCGATGAGCGCGAGGACGACGACGTACGTGGCCCCGCCGACGACGCCCACCACGGCGAGGCAGGTCAGGGCCGCGGCCAGCGAGCGGTTCATCTTCATGCGGACCAGCCGCCGGTGCATCGGCCCGAGCAGGGCCGTGCCGAGCACGGCCAGCAGTACGGGCGTCACGGCGGCCTCGAAAACGGTGCACAGCCAGATGCCGACGGCGAGGACCGCGGTGACGAGCAGGACGACACCGCACCAGGCGGCGAGCCGCCGGACGGGCTCCGGCAGGAGGTGATCGGAGGGATTGGACACGGCTGCATCCAATCACGCCCCGCCGAACGCGCCCGAGGGTCTCCCGGGGTCTCAGAACTCGGGGTCGGCGACCGTCTTCGACTGCTCGTGCAGCTCGAACCAGATCGACTTGCCCTCGCCCCGCGGGTCCACGCCCCACGTGTCGGCCAGCATCTCCATCAGCAGCACCCCGCGGCCGCTGGAGGACATCTCGCCCGGCTGCCGCCTGTGCGGGAGCTCGTCGCTGCCGTCGGCGACCTCGACGCGCAGCCGGCGCGCGCCCAGCTCGCCGACCGCCTCCGCGACCAGCAGCGCGTCGCCGTCGGTGTGCGTCAGTACGTTCGTCACCATCTCGGAGACCATCAGCACCGCCGAATCCACCTGGTCGGGGTCCGCCCAGTCGTGCAGCAGCTCCCGGATCTGCTGCCGCGCGCCCGCGATCCGTTCCGGTTCCACCTGGGCCACGGTCAGCACGGTGCGGCGCGCGGGCCGGGCCGGGTGCGCCAGCGCCGGGCCGCGGCCGAGGTGCGCGCTCTCGCGGCACAGCAGCACCACCGCTATGTCGTCCTCGCGGCGGTCGGCGAGCGGACCGGTGGTGTGGTGCGAGGACGGCCCGTGCACGGCCTGCACCAGCAGGTCCGCCAGCCTCTCCAGGTGCGGGGTCCCGAAGTGCGGATCGCCGAGCTGCGCCGCGGCCGGCGGTGCCGCGGGCTCCGACTCGTGCGCGTCGGACTCCAGGACGGCGCGCAGCCGCGCCCAGCCGGTGTCCAGGTCGTGCCCGCCGGTCTCGATGAGCCCGTCGGTGCAGAGCATCATCGTCTCGCCCGGTTCCAGGGTGAACCGGGTGGTGGGGTAGTCGGTGTCGGGGACGATCCCGAGGGGGAGGCCGCCCGCGGTGGGGCGCATCAGGACGGTGCCGTCGGCCATCCGGATCGCCGGGTCGGGGTGGCCGGCGCGGGCCACCTCCAGCAGGCCGGTGCCCGGGTCGCACTCCACGTACAGGCAGGTCGCGAACCGCGGGCTGTGGAAGTCGGAGTCCTGGCCGCCCGCATCGCCGGAGGGGCCGGACTCCTGCGAGGAGCACAGCCCGGCCAGGAAGCGCGAGGCGCGCGAGAGCACCGCGTCCGGCCGGTGGCCCTCGGACGCGTACGCCCGTACGGCGATCCGCAACTGGCCCATCAGCCCCGCCGCGCGGACGTCGTGGCCCTGCACATCGCCGATGACCAGCGCGAACCGGCCCGACGGCAGCGGGATCATGTCGTACCAGTCGCCGCCGACCTGGAGCCCGCCGCCCGTCGGGACGTACCGGGCCGCGATCCGCATGCCGGGGATCTCCGGGCCGAGCTGCGGCATCATCGACCGCTGCAGGCCGGTGGTGAGTTCCCGCTCGGACTCGGCCACCCCGGCGCGCTGGAGCGCCTGGGCCAGCATCCGGGCCACGGTCGTCAGGACGGACCGCTCGTCGGGCGAGAAGGACGCGGGGTGCTTGAAGGCGGCCATCCAGGCGCCCATGGTCCGCCCGGCCACGATCAGCGGCAGGAAGGCCCAGGAGACCCGGTCGAAGCGCTGGGCGAGCGGCCAGGCGGCCGGAAAGCGCCGCTTGTAGTCCTCGGGCGTGGCCAGGTAGATCGCCCGGCCGGTCCGGACGACCTCCGCGGCCGGGTAGTCCGTCTCCAGCGGCATGTCCGAGAAGGTGCCCTCGTCCCCCGGATCGTGCCCGTGGTGCCCGATGAGCGACAGCCGGTCCCCGGCCATGCCGAAGACGGCCAGCCCGTCCGGGCTGAAGCCGGGCATGGACAGCGAGGCGGCGACCCGCAGCACCTCCGCCGTGGACCGGGCCTCCGCCAGGGCTCGGCCCGCGTCCAGCAGGAAGGCCTCGCGGGAGCGCCGCCAGTCGCCGGTGATGGGGGTGTGGGCGGCCGTGGTGCCGGGCTGCGGCTCGGCGATCTCCTGGATGGTGCCGATCAGCTCGTAGTCCGTGGTCCCGTCGGCCGCCCGGTTCTCGACCGGTTTGGAGCGGCTGCGCACGGTCCGCAGGACCCGGCCGTCGACGTCCATGATCCTCAGCCGGGCCTCGGCGAGGGTGCCCTCGGCGACGGCCAGGTTGACGATCCCGTTGATCTCGTTCCAGTCCACCGGGTGGAAACGGGACCGTACGGCGACCTCCGGCAGCACCACCGGTTCGGCGGGCAGCCCGAGGAGCCGGGCGGCCTCGCTGTCGAGGGTGACCGTCCCGGAGGCGTTGTCCCATCTCCACAGGCCGGTCGCGATGGCGGCCAGGACGTCCTCGGTGCGCACTCGGCCATCTTTACAGGTCATATCCGTTACGTGCCTGTTCGCCCGGCCTGTGGACGCATTTGCGCAGGCTGGAGGGAGTGCCCGACCCGTCACCCTCCCGGACGGTAACCTTGGGACGGTTGAATCCACCCTGGTATCGCGTAGAACTGGATGACTGATGCATCGGTACAGGTCCCACACCTGCGGCGAGCTCCGCGCTTCTGACGTCGCCGCCGACGTCCGGCTGAGCGGCTGGCTGCACAACCGTCGAGACCTGGGCGGCATCCTCTTCATCGATCTGCGGGACCACTACGGCATCACGCAGCTGGTCGCCCGCCCCGGCACCGCGGCGAACGAGGCGCTGAGCAGCGTCACCAAGGAGACGGTCGTCCGCATCGACGGCAAGGTCGTCTCCCGCGGTGCCGACAACGTCAACCCGGAGCTGCCGACCGGCGAGATCGAGATCGAGGTCTCCGCGGTCGAGGTGCTCGGCGCGGCCGCGCCGCTGCCCTTCACGATCAACACCGACGACGGTGTGAACGAGGAGCGGCGCCTGGAGTACCGCTTCCTCGACCTGCGCCGCGAGCGCATGCACCGCAACATCATGCTGCGCTCGGCCGTCATCGCCTCGATCCGCTCGAAGATGGTGGCCCTCGGCTTCAACGAGATGGCGACGCCGATCCTCACCGCGACCTCCCCCGAGGGCGCCCGTGACTTCGTCGTGCCGTCCCGCCTGAACCCGGGCAAGTTCTACGCCCTGCCGCAGGCGCCGCAGCAGTTCAAGCAGCTGCTGATGATCTCCGGCTTCGACCGCTACTTCCAGATCGCGCCCTGCTTCCGCGACGAGGACGCCCGCGCCGACCGTTCGCCGGGCGAGTTCTACCAGCTCGACGTCGAGATGTCCTTCGTCGAGCAGGAGGACGTCTTCCAGCCGATCGAGCGCCTGATGACCGAGCTCTTCACGGAGTTCGGCGGCGGCCGCGAGGTCACCTCGCCGTTCCCGCGGATCCCGTTCCGCGAGTCGATGCTCAAGTACGGCAACGACAAGCCCGACCTGCGCGCCAAGCTGGAGCTCGTCGACATCACCGACGTGTTCGAGGGCTCGGAGTTCAAGGCGTTCGCCGGCAAGCACGTGCGTGCCCTGGCCGTCCCGGACACCGCCGCGCAGCCGCGCAAGTTCTTCGACGGCCTCGGCGAGTACGCGATCTCGCTGGGCGCCAAGGGTCTGGCCTGGGTGCGGGTCGGCGAGGACGGTTCCCTGACCGGACCGATCGCCAAGTTCCTCACCGAGGAGAACCTGAAGGTCCTCACCGAGCGCCTGGGCCTGGTCCCCGGTCACGCCGTGTTCTTCGGCGCGGGCGAGTTCGACGAGGTCTCCAAGATCATGTCCGGCGTTCGCGTCGAGGCGGCCAAGCGCGCGGGCCAGTTCGAGGAGAACGTCTTCCGCTTCTGCTGGATCGTCGACTTCCCGATGTACGAGAAGGACGAGGAGACCGGCAAGATCGACTTCTCCCACAACCCCTTCTCCATGCCGCAGGGCGGGATGAAGGACCTGGAGGAGAAGGACCCGCTGGACATCCTGGCCTGGCAGTACGACATCGTCTGCAACGGCATCGAGCTGTCCTCCGGCGCCATCCGCAACCACGAGCCCGAGGTCATGCTGAAGGCCTTCGAGATCGCCGGCTACGAGGCGGAGACCGTCGAGCGCGAGTTCGCGGGCATGCTGCGCGCGTTCCGCCTGGGCGCCCCGCCGCACGGTGGCATCGCCCCGGGCGTGGACCGCATCGTGATGCTGCTGGCCGACGAGCCGAACATCCGCGAGACCATCGCCTTCCCGCTGAACGGCAACGCGCAGGACCTGATGATGGGCGCGCCGACGGTGCTGGAGGAGGCCCGTCTGCGCGAGCTGAACATCGCGCTGCGCAAGCCGGTCGAGACCAAGGCGGCCGAGCGGCCCGTCTCCGACGCGGTCAAGCCGGACGCCGGGTCCCCGCGGGGCTGACGCGCCGGCTCCCCGCCGACCACGACGAAGGCGGCGCCCCTCTCCTCGCCGGAGAGGGGCGCCGCCTTCGTCGTGCGGGTACTAGAACTGCTCCAGGATCCCCTTGGCCAGGGCGGCGGAGGCCAGCTCGGCGGGGGCGGGGCCGGCGTGGAAGAAGCCGGCGTTCTCGGCGTCCAGCTTGCGCAGGAAGTCGAACGCCTTGGAGTCGTGGTCACCGAAGGCGACGAACTGCCAGTGGACCCCCGGGGCGGCGGTGGCGGCGTCGGCCAGGGCCTGCCGGGCGGGCTGGCGGTTGTCGGGGGCGCCGTCCGTCTGGAAGACGACCAGGGCCGGGCCCTCGCCGCCGTCCTTCTGGTAGCGCTCCAGGACGGCCTCCACGGCCACGTGGTAGCTGGTGCGGCCCATCCGGCCGAGCTCGGCGTGGCGGGCCTCGACCCAGGCGCCGTCGTAGCCGTCGAGGGTCAGGTCGGCGGTGCCGTCCACCTCCGTGGAGAAGAACACGGTGTGCACGGTCGCCGCGTCGTCGAGGTGCGAGGCGAGGGCGAGCGCGTGGTCGGCGAGGTGCTGGGCGCTGCCGTCCTTGTAGAACCCGCGCATGGACCCGGAGCGGTCCAGCACGAGGTAGACCTTGGCCCGGGCCCCGGCCTTCCCCTTGCTGCGCAGCACCTGCCCGACGGCCTTGTACGCCCCCACGACCTCGGGAGCCCGCCGCTTGACGACGGCCAACGCCTGAGCGGGACCCTCCAGCGCCCCCGCGGCAACCGGCTCCGCGGGAGCGTCCTGCGCCGCGGGCTCGTCCTGCGCCTCCGGCACGGTGGCGGGCTCAGGCTGCTCCGCAGCAGCGGCGACCGGCTCCGCGGGCTCGTCCTGCGCCTCCGGCACGGTGACCGGCTCCGCCTCGGGGGCGGCCTCGGCCTGTTCCGCAGCAGCGGCGACCGGCTCCGCCGGGGCGTCCTGCGCCTCAGGCGCGGTGGCTTCGGCGGCCACGGCTTCGGCCTCCGGCGCGGCGGCCACGGCCTGCTCCGCAACAGCGGCGACCGGCTCCGCCTCGGCCTGGGCGGCAACCGGCTCGGCCTGGGCCTCCGGCGCGGTGGCGGCCTCGGGCTGCTCCGCAGCAGCGGCGACCGGCTCCGCGGGAGCGTCCTGCGCCTCCGGCGCGGTGGCGGGGTCCGGCTCGGGGGTGGCCTCGGGCTGTTCCGCAGCAGCGGCGACCGGGTCGGCCTGGGCTTCCGCCTCGGGGGCGGCCTCGGCCTGCTCCGCAGGGGCAACCGGCTCCGCGGGAGCGTCCTGCGCCTCCGGCACGGTGACCGGTTCCGCCTCGGCGGCAACCGGCGCGGTGGCGGCCTCGGCCTGCTCCGCAGCAGCGGCGACCGGCTCCGCGGGAGCGTCCTGAGCCTCCGGCGCGGTGGCCTCGGCGGCCTCGGCGGTGACCGGCTCGGCCTGCGGCGTCTCGGCCACGGGCTGTTCCGCGGCAGGGGGCTCGGCCTCGGCCGGGGTGGGCTCCGCCGCCGGGGCGGGGGTTTCTCCGCCGGGCTTCGCCGCAGGCGCACGGCGGGCTTCCGGGACCGTCGGGTCCGCCGCCGGGGCGGGGGCCGTGAGGACGGTGCCGGGCTCGCGGTCGCGCGGGGAGGACTGCGGCGGAACCGTGGGGTTGTCGAAGGACGCCGCCACCAGTTCGGCGGCGACGTCCAGAGGGGTCCGTTCCGCCTGGTTCGGGACAGCGGCCGAAGGGGTGTCCGTAGTGTCCGGAACGGAGTCCGCGGACCGTCCGAATACCTTGCGCAACAAGCTCCGAATACCCATGGGCCAGGCCTTTCGCATGTGTGCGTGCGTCATTTGTCCGTGCTGCGCGGATGATCCCTGCCCAGAGTGGACACGTAAGGTTATCGGCCGCCCGGCTGGATCTTCGGCAGGGGCGCCTTTCGTGGCGTCCGGCTCCCAATCACCCGCAGACCGTTCCTGAACTGCCGCTCCGACGTGCCGGGTTCACCGAGCGTTCATCCCCGCGCCGCCGCTTCGGCGCAACCCGCGCCTACCGTCACGGCTGGATCGTACCGACAGGTTGTCGGCGCCCACGCAGCTACTCGGAGGACACTCGTGCGCAAGCTTCTGCCGTTCATCGGCAACCCGCATGGGAGCGGCCGGTCCGCTCTCACCTGTCGTTACCGCTGTGGCGACGCCTGCTTCCACGAGGTGCCGAACACAAGCGACAACGAGTACGTCGGCGATGTCATAGCCCGCGCCTACTCCCGCCGCTCGATGCTGCGTTCCGCCGCCGTCGTCACGGTCGCCACCGCCGCGGGCTCCGCCGTGGCGTTCGGCGGCTCGGGGCAGACCGCCAACGCCACCCCCTCCGCCGATGCCGCCGCCGCGGGCGCCGGCAAGAGCGGTGAGGCCGCCCGTGGTCTGCGCTTCAAGGCCGTCGCGCCCAACACCGACGACAAGGTCACCATCCCCGAGGGCCACGACCAGAACGTGGTGATCCGCTGGGGCGACCCGATCATCAAGGGCGCCCCGGGCTTCAACCCGGACAAGCAGACCGCTGCCGCGCAAGCCGGACAGTTCGGCTACAACAACGACTTCCTGAGCCTCCTCCCGCTCGGCGGTGACTACGAGCGCCAGCAGCTGCTCGTGGCCAACCACGAGTACACGGACGAGATCCTCATGTTCAAGGCGTACGACCCGGCCAACCCCACCCGCGAGCAGGTGGAGATCGCCTGGGCCGCGCACGGCCTGACCGTGGTCGCCGTCCAGGAGGACCACCGCAGCGGCAAGCTGACCGCGGTCAGCCGCCACCAGCTCAACCGCCGCCTCACCGCCACCAGCGAGTTCAGGCTGACGGGCCCGGCGGCGGGCAGCAGCCTGCTGAAGACCTCGGTCGACCCCACGGGCACCAAGGTGCTGGGCACGCTCAACAACTGCGCGGGTGGCACCACCCCGTGGGGCACCACCCTCCACGGCGAGGAGAACTTCAACCAGTACTTCGCCAACGCCGGCCAGGTCACCGAGCCCACCCAGGCCGCCCGCCTGAAGCGCTACGGCATGACCACCGGGGCCTCCGAGCGCAAGTGGGAGCGGTTCGACAAGCGCTTCGACGTGGCGCAGGAGCCCAACGAGTCCCACCGCTTCGGCTGGGTCGTCGAGCTGGACCCGTACGACCCGCACTCGGTACCCCGCAAGCGCACCGCGCTCGGCCGCTTCAAGCACGAGGCCGCCCAGCCCCGCCTGACCGAGGACGGCCGTCCGGTCATCTACATGGGTGACGACGAGCGCTTCGACTACTTCTACAAGTTCGTCTCGTCGAAGCAGATGAAGAAGGGCAACTCGCGCGCCGCGAAGGAGCACAACCTCACGCTGCTCGACGAGGGCACCCTCTACGTCGCCAAGCTCACCGGTGACTCCCCGGCCGCCGAGCTCGACGGCACCGGCAAGCTCCCCACCGACGGCGAATTCGACGGCTCCGGCGTGTGGATCAAGCTGGCCACCGGCAACGTCTCGCACGTCGAGGGCATGACCGCCGAGGAGGTGTACGTCTTCACCCGCCAGGCCGCCGACAAGGTCGGCGCGACGAAGATGGACCGCCCGGAGGACGTCGAGCCCTCGCCGCGCACCGGCCGCGTCTACATCGCGCTGACGAACAACACCGACCGCGGCAAGCCCGGCAAGGAAGGCGCCACCGAGGCCAACCCGCGCAACCTGAACAAGCACGGCCAGATCCTGGAGCTCGCCGAGAACTTCGACGACCCGGCGGGCGACGGGTTCGCCTGGCGGCTCTTCCTGGTGGCCGGTGACCCGAACGACCCGGCGACCTACTTCGCGGGCTTCCCGAAGGACAAGGTCAGCCCGATCTCCTGCCCGGACAACGTGGCCTTCGACCCGCACGGCAACCTGTGGATCTCCACCGACGGCAACCAGCTGGGCTCCCACGACGGCCTGTTCGGTGTCGCGACGGCCGGCGAGCGCCGCGGTGAGCTGAAGCAGTTCCTGACCGTTCCGCGCGGCGCCGAGACCTGCGGCCCGCTCATCCAGGACAAGCGCGTCCTGGTCTCCGTCCAGCACCCGGGCGAGATCGACGGTGCCTCCGTCGAGAAGCCGCAGTCGGTGTGGCCCGACGGCCCCGGCAAGATCGTCCGTCCGGCGGTCGTGTCCGTCTGGCGCAAGGACGGCCGCAACATCGGTGTCTGACCGGGCCAGTTGACCAGAATCACCCGAAATACTCGAAATATCTGAAGTGTCCGAGGGCGTGTTTCACGTGAAACATGCCCTCGGGCGTCTGATCCGGGCCATCCGCCCGATCCGTTCAATCCCCCGTCGGCACCCTGCCGACGGGGAGCCGGAGCGTCGTCACCGCGCCCCCGTCGGGCGCGTTGGTGAAGCTCACCTCGATCTCCAGCACCGCCGCCTGCCCCATCACGATGGTGAGTCCCAGTCCGTGACCGCGCCCGCGCCCCGGGTCGCCGGTACGGAAGCGCTGCGGGCCCCGCTCGATCAGCTCGGGCGGATAGCCGGGCCCGTGGTCGCGGACCGCCACCACCGGGCCGTCCACGGTGACCTCGACCGGCGGCCGGCCGTGCTTGCCGGCGTTGACCAGCAGGTTGGCGAGGATCCGGTCCAGCCGGCGCCGGTCGGTGACCACGACCATGTCCTGGACCACTTGGACCGAGGCGGCCGGCCCGGCTTCCGACGAGGCCGCGCCGGCTCCGGCGGCCCCGGCGACGGCCCGTTCCACCGCCCGGCCGAGTTCGACCCGGGCGAGGTCGGCCCGTTCGACGCCCGAGTCCAGCCGGGAGATCTCCAGCAGGTCCTCGGTCAGCAGGTGCAGGGCCCTCAGCCGGTTGTTGATCATCTCTTTGGGGCGGCCGTCGGGCAGCAGTGCCGCCGCGGCCAGCGAGCCGGTGAGCGGGGTGCGCAGCTCGTGCGCGACATCGGCCGTGAAGCGCTTTTCCGCCTCCAGCCGCGCCTGGAGCGAGGCCGCCATCGAGTCCAGGGCGTGCGCGACGTCCCGTACCTCGTCGCGGGAGCCCCGCGGCCCCGGATCGTCCCCTTCGGCCGGGAAGTTCACCCGGGCGTCCAGGTCCCCGGCGCTGATCCGGCGGGCCACGGCGGCCGTGGTCGCGAGTCGCCGGCTGATCCGGTCGGCGAGGAACAGGCCGGCCAGCGCCACCACCCCGGCCGCGAGGACCGCGGAGGCCAGGATCGCCGTGTCGATGTCCCGCAGCCGTTCACGGGTGCTCCCGAAGGGGAGCCAGACCGCGAGGGCCTTGTCGTCGGCGGGTCCGGCCGCCCACATGACGGGCTTTCCCTGCTCCAGGCCGACCATGCTGCCGGTCTGCCCGCGTGCGACGAGCTCGCGCAGCGGGCGGGGGAGGTCGGCCGGGTCGAAGGCGGCGTTCACGTCGCCGTGCGCGGTGCCGTACTCGTAGTGGCCCAGGGCGTGGGCCAGCTCGGTGGCCGCGGCCTTGCGGACCTCCCCGACCATCTGCCGGGCGACCACGTTGTGCACCAGGATCCCGAGCGCGGCGGCGACCATGCAGCAGACCATCGTGGTGGTCAGGGCGATCTTCCAGCGCAGGCTGCTCAGCGCGCGCATCGTGCCCCGTTCCCGTCCGGCGGGGTCTGCGTGAGCCCGGGGCAGTCGTCGAGGGTGAGCTGGGAGAGGTTCATGATCCCGGCCTTGGGGTCCCACACGTAGTCGGAGACGGCGACGTAGTCGGGATTCGTCGTGGGTTCGCGGACGGCCAGATGCTCGGCGGCCACCTCCACGCCCTCGAGCACGGCGCGCCGGGACAGGATCCGGGCGATGCTCCCGTCGTCCTGGACGGTGTAGACGCGCAGCTCGCTGAGCCGGCCGTCGATGTCCAGAGCGGTGATGAGCTCCTCCCGGCCGTTGCCCGTCAGGTCGTGCAGGACGGCGGGGCGCACCGGGCAGTCGGGGCCGCCGTCCACAGCCTGTGTGCAGAGCGCGAGCCGCTGGACGGCGCGCGGGTCGACGAGCCGGCCGGTCCCGCCGTCCTGCTCGGTGGCGGAGGTGATGTCGGCCCGTACGACCGACAGCGGGTTCACCCCGCGCATGCTCAGGTCGCTCACCTTGGGCAGCCCGGGGACCACGGCGGCCGTGCCGGGCTTCTGGTCGGCGGCGGGTGGATCGGGGCGGATGTCCTTCCACAGGCTCTTCGGGGCGTGCACGGTGCCCAGGTCGCCCTCGCTCTGCAGTCCCTCCACGTCGGCGCACCCCGCCAGGAGTACGGCGAGGACCATCACGGCCGGGACGCGGTGCATGCTCCGATGCTGCCCCGGGCGACCCCGCCCGGCCCGGGAGGCGGCCCATTCGGGGGACGCCGGCCCCTGCGCCGGCGCCTGCGACCGATCCGGCACCGGCTCCCCGGCCGGTTCCGCGCCGGGGCGGCGCGTCAGGACTCCGGCCGGGTGATGGCCAGGGCCGCCGCGATCTCCTGGTGGACCGGTGCCAGCACGCTCGCCGCCCCGCCCGCGGGCCCGGCGTCGACCCGGACCGGGGTGGAGCTGCTGCGCACCCGTACGGCCAGCTCGCGAAGCTGGTGCGCGATCGTCTCCACCTCGTCGGCGGGGGGTGGGGCGGCGCCGTGGTTGACCCGGACCCGTGCGGCGGTGGTCGCGTCCACGATCCGCTCGACGGCGACCACCAGCGGCCACCAGGCGGCCGCCCGGGCCCCGGTGGGCGGTGGCTCGGTCAGCGCCCGCTGGAACTCGCTGCGCACGCCCGACAGGTCCCGGTAGATGCGCCGCCGGGCCTGGAGGCGGGAGGTCCGGGCCGCCGCGAGCGCGGCCTCGTCCACGACCGGGGCGAAGGCCCTCTCCACGTAGCGGGCGGCGTCGTCCACGGTGTCGGCGAGCCGGTCCCCGATCCGGGTGTGCCAGCTCTCGGGCCACAGCAGGTATCCCGCGACGAGGGTGATGGCGCAGCCGATCAGGCTGTCCACCAGCCGGGGGCGGATCAGGTCGAAGCCCTGGTGGTTGAGGAGGTCGGACAGGAGCAGGATCACCGGGGTGATCGCGGCGGTCTGGAAGGCGTAGCCCTTGACGGAGAACGCGGGGATCAGCCCGGCGAGCACGACCATCACCGGCACGTCCCACCAGCCGCGCGGCACCTCGGCGAGCACGGCGGCCGCGACCACCAGTCCGCCGGCGGTGCCGAGGGCGCGCAGTACGGCCCGGGAGAACACCGAGCCGAAGTCGGGCTTGAGGACGAAGGTGACGGTCAGCGCGACCCAGTAGGACCGCTCGAACTCGATCACCGATACGAGGGACTGCGCGATCCCGATGCACAGCGCGAGCCGCAGCCCGTACCGCCAGGAGGCCCGGGACAGGACCATGTCGCGTACCGCCCGCCGGGCGCGCACCCGCAGGGCGGCGGGCCGGCCGAGCCGGTCGTCCACGTTGTCCAGGTCCGGCCGGGCGACGTGCACGATCTTCGCGGCATGCCGCAGGGCGGCGTCGACGGCCCGTTCGGCCGGGGTGTGCGCGGCGGGCAGGTCCAGTACGGGGGTTCCGGTGCGGCTCTCCTCGACGGCATCGGCCAGTTCCCGTACGGCCGCCGGGATCTCGGGCGGCAGCGGCCGACCGCGCAGGTGGGCGGCGGGCGCGGCCTCCACCAGCGGGATCACCACGTTGAGCTGGGCCAGCAGCCGCACCAGGGAGGGGCTGCGCCCGTGCACCCGGGCCCGGCGGCCGAGCACCAGGTCGTAGGCGTGGTTGATGGCCTGGGTGACCTGGTGACGGCGTTCCTCGTACACGGCGCCGGGGCCGCCGGCGGCCTCCAGGGCGTCGGCCAGGGCCCGGTAGGTGTCGGCCACGGCGGTGCGCTCCGGCTGCCGGCGGCGCAGGGGCCAGCCCAGCAGGGTCAGCGCGAGAACGAACAGTCCGCCCGCGGTCAGCAGCAGCGGGGCCGTCCACCAGGGCTCGGGCAGCGGCAGCCCGGCGCCGATCACGGCGTTGAGCAGGAGCAGCAGTCCGGACACGGAGGCGACCGTGCCGATGGAGGAGATCATCCCGGAGACGAGGGCGATGAGGGTGAGCACTGCGACGGCGAGCCAGCCGTGGCCGTAGACCAGGGTTCCCAGGGCCACGCCGATGGCGCCGAAGAGCTGCGGGACGGCGATGTTGAGGACCCGCATCCGGTAGGCGTCGGCGGTGTCGCCGATCACCCCGGCGAGGGCGCCCATGGAGGCGAGCGCGCCGTACTCGGGCTCGTCGAGGGCGAATCCGACGGCGAGCGGGACGGACATCGCGATCGAGGCGCGGACCACCGCGGCCCACGGGATCGGCGCGGCACTGGGCTTCAGCCCGTTGAGGAGCCAGGAGGGCGGAGCCAGGGGACGGTGCCGGGCTCGCCGCGACGCTATGTGTTCGGTGCGTTCGGTGCTCATTCCCGCTTCCGTGCCCGCCGCTCGCGAATCGGTTCTTCTGGGATCTTCTGCGCTGTTCCGTGTGTGTCGGTACCTTCCGAGCTTATGGGGTGCGGCGTAGTCGGCCCATCACCCATGCGGCCAGCGCGGCGGCGAGCCCGATCAGGAGCACCACCCAGGCGGTGGTGCGCAGGTAGGCGGTGAGGGCGTCGTACACCGCTCCCGCGGCCGGCCGGTCGATGTCGGCGGGCAGATCGTCCAGGGTGAGCCGGCGGCACACGTCCACCGCGAGCCACAGGAGTAGGGCGCCGACCGCCAGTCCCAGGCCGGTGGCGATGACGGCGCGCCGTCGGTGGACGGCGACGGCGATGGCCGTGGCGGCGAGGAGCAGGGTCAGTACAGGGAGCCAGACGCCGGCCACTTCGAGCATGTGGAAGCCCTTCCGGAGAGCGCCGAGATTGTCGTACTCCATGACCTTCACGGTCAGGTGGGTCACCGGGATGCGGTCGGCGAAGGGCACGTCGTCGGCGATGAGGTCGTCCCTGACCTGGGCGATCACGGGTGCGAGGTCGATGGTGAGGGCGTCGCCGTGGCCGGTGGTGAGGGCGTCGAGGAAGGCGGCGTGCGCGGCGCGGTTGGCGGCGTCCCAGGCGGTCCGGTAGGCGTCCGTGCCGGCGAACGAGCGCAGGGCCTCGCCGAGGAGGGTGTCCACCCCGGTCTGGAAGGGCCCCGCGTCGATCTGGCCGGCCAGGGCGCGCGTGACCTGGGTGACGACGACCTCCTGCACCTTCGGGTTCTCGGCGAGGGGGGACATGGCGGCGGTGTACCGGTCGGCGTTGCCCAGCTCGCGGTCGGCCCAGTACGCGACGGCGCTCGCGGGCACCAGGAGGGCCACGAGCACGATGAGTACCGCCGACAGGATGGTGCGCACGTCACCAGGGAAAGCGGACGCGGGGCCGGGCGCGAGCGGTGTTGCTGCGGGTGGGTGGTGGCCGTCGGGCGGCCCGCCGCCCTTGCGCCCATAATCCTGGACATTTAATATCCAGGATATGAGGATGAGCGAGGGCGTCGAGTGGGCGCTGCACAGTTGCGTCAACCTGGCCTGGAGCGGCCCGGACCGGGCCGTGTCGGCGGCGCGTCTCGCCGCGTGGCACGACCTGCCCGCGGCCTACCTCAACAAGCAGCTCCAGGCGCTGGCCCGGGCGGGCATCGTCACCTCCACCCCCGGCCCGCGGGGCGGCTTCCGGCTGGCCCGCCCGCTCGAGGCCATCTCGCTCATGGACGTGGTCGCCGCCGTCGAGGGGCCCGAGGAGGCCTTCCGGTGCGCGGAGATCCGGCAGCAGGGCCCCGGCGCCGGTGCCCCGGCGGCGTACACCGCCGACTGCGCCATCGCGCACGCCATGACCCGGGCCGAACTGGCCTGGCGACGGGCGCTCGCCGCCCAGAACCTCGACGAGATCCGGCAGCAGGCCGAACGGCAGGCTCCCGAGGCCCCCGAGCGGCTGCGGGCCTGGCTCGCCGCGCGGTAGCCGCACGACGGCCGACCGCACCCCACGCACCGGCACGGACACGGACACAGGCACGGGCACAGGCACGGGCACGGCAACAGACACGGACACGGACACGGAACCAGGGAGCTCGGCATGACGCGCAGCATCATCAACCCGGCAGGACTCCACACCCCGACCGACTACGGCTACAGCCACATCGTCTCCGCACCCGGCGAGCAGGTCTTCATAGCCGGCCAGTACGGCTCCGACGAGTACGGCCACGTCGTCTCCGAGGACTTCGCCGATCAGGTCGAGCAGGCCTTCGCCAACCTCCGTACCGCCCTCGCGGCCGTCGGTCTCGGCCCCGGCGACGTCGTCCGCATCGGCACCTACATCGTCGGCCACGACCAGCGGAAGCTGGAGATCCTGCTGAAGCAGCTGCACGCCACCTGGGGCACCGAACTGCCCGCCCAGACCCTGATCGGCGTCGCAGCGCTCGCGCTGCCCGGCATGCTCTTCGAGGTCGACGCCGTGGCCGTGCGGACCCCCTGACCACTGATCCACTTGCCGCCCGGGGGTGGCGGGTGTGCCCTGGATGATGGGAGAGAGGAGCCCGTCATGGCACATGCGGCACCCTCCGCCTACGGGCGGCACCGGCAGTCGGCGGACATGACGCACCTGAGCAAGGGCGCGTACGTGAGGCCACTGCTCCTCGGACTCGTGTACGGCGTCTGGGCCGCCTTCATGAAGCGCCAGATGGGCCCGGTGGACGCGGGCAACGTCTTCTACGGGATCCTGTGCGGCGTGCTCTTCGCCGGGATCATGTTCACCCTGGCCCGGATCGGGCCCCGGCTGAAGCGAGAGGTCCACGCCGCCGCCTACGGCGCCTTCGGCGGTATCGCCGTGGGCTACCTGCACAGCCTCACCGACCAGTCGATCCTCAAGTCCGTCGTGGTCGGACTGGCCGTCGCCGCGGGCGTCGGAGCCATCGCGTTCTACCGCTACTACACCCGCGAGGACTGAAGCGGCCGACCGGCGCGCGCCGGTTCCCGTGCCCGTGGTCGAGGGCAGGGGAACCGGCGCGCCCCGCATGTGCGGGCGGACCCTACGCGGCCGAATCCGCGGTGGCGTTCTGCTGCGGTTCGCTCTCGGCCTCGACGGACGTGCCCGTGGCCTTCGGTGACGCGGCCGGCTCGGTCTGCCGGACCGGCGGGGAGAACCGGGTGACCTCGGCGCGGAGCATGGCGTTCAGTGCGGCGTACGGGTCGATGGGCATGGCTGAACCTCACGGTGCTCAGGGGGGTGTGGGGGGCTGCATCGGGACCTCGGTCCGCTCAGCAGCGCAGGACCACACTCCGCACCGTCCGCCGGGACAGGGGCGGTTCGGCCGCCTCCGCGACCGGCCCGCACGACGGGGCATCCGGGTGTTTCACGTGAAACACCCGGATCGGCGCCCGCCGTACGACGGGCAGCCCGCGCGTGACCGTCCGTACGGCCGCCCGTGACTCGGGGTCGGGGGCCGGATCCGAATGGCCCTCGCCGGGCTCGGGGGACTCGGCGGGAGCGGCCGGCACGCCGGGCGCGCCGGCGGCGGGGCGGAACTCGGCGGCCGCGGCGCCGGCCGGACCGGCGCCGAAGACGCACAGCAGCACGACACAGACCACGGTCAGAGCCCTGGTCAGTGCCGAACGCGCGTCGTGCCTCCCGCTCATGCGAGGGGTGTGCCCCGCCACGCCGAGCGACTCCCGGGCGGACCTCAAGAAGCCCCCGACCGGGGGACGAAGACACCCCCCACGGCTGACAGCCCGCCACCGGACCGCACGGGTTCAGCGCGAGCGGCGCTGTCCGGTCAGCCGGGCCAGTACGGCGGTCTCGCCGCCGACCAGCCGCAGTTGGGCCCGCCCGGCAGGGTCCTCGTGGCCGGAGGACCTGCCGGGGGAGACCCGGACGACGGTGAACACGGCCGTACGGCTGTCGGCGCGGGCGATCTCGATGGTCCGTCCCCGCCGCAACTCGCCGAGGCGAAGGCCCTCTCCGGTCACCACGGCCGTCCCGGCCGCACCCGGCGCCGGACCCCCGCTGTCCCAGGCGGCCTCCCCGCGGTCGCCCGTCAGCGGTACGTCCACGCCCGTGCTCGGAATGCGCAGGCTCAGGGGCCGCGCGGCCCGCAGGGGCCCGGTGACCGTCCGCAGCGGCCCGGGGGCGGTCCGCGGTGACCGGGCTCCCGCACCCGTGCCGTGCTCGCCGGACTGCTCCAGTTCCCGCACCAGACGGCGGTGGCCGGACAGCCCCAACGCCCGCGTGGGCAGTGCGTCGTCGGTGGTCACGGCTGCGGGCCTGGCACCCTCGGTCCGTTGCAACACCACGATGCCGGTGGACAACAGAACCACCGTCAGCGAGGCGACGACCCACTTGGCGCGGGGCATGGGATTCCCTCCAGTCCGGCTCGTGCGGCCGGGTCATGTGAGCAGTGGACACCTCCTCTGCCCGTCGGTACCCCGTGCAACACGGTGGACTGACACTGCGTCACGGGCGTGTCGTCGCCCGATCGGGGAGTTTTCGCAGTTCGCGACGGGTCCGCCCACCGGCTGCCGGGGGCGGCGCGCATGTGCCCGAACGGGTGAGAGCCGTGAGCGGCCGATGGTCTGCGGTGACGGCCGGGGCTCCCCGGGGAATCACATGACGACGGCGGCCGTGCCCGCCCCCATCAGCACGGCGGCCAGGTGCATGGCCGGGTGCCCGTAGTCGCCGTACCAGAGGTGGCGGGCCAGGCCGCCCAGGGCGGCCAGTGCGGCGATGATGCCGATCTGGCCGAACAGCGTGATGGCGCAGCAGGGGGCCAGGAGCAGCAGGAACGAGTTCAGCCAGAACGGGGCAGCGCCCGTCCAGCCCCGCCATTCCCTGATCGCCGTCGCCATGTACTACCGACCCCCTCGTGCTCAACTCGTCGGCTGCACAGCCTCCTTGGGTGCGGAGGTGGGCACAAGGGCTCGTTCGGCTAGAAAACCGAAGGCCAGGCCGAAAGTCGTCCACAGTGCCGTCTGGATGGCCAGGGACGCGAGGCGGAAGTCCCAGATCAATGCGGCGGGGAAGCCCGCCGGGACCTCGTCGATGCCGGGCAACACGGCGTACGAGATGCCGATGAGCAGGGCGAAGGCCGCGCCGGTGACGACCGAGGCGTTCCAGTTGCCCAGCCTCGGCGCGAGCCGTCGCCCGAGGATCAGCGCGCCGGCTGCCAGCAGCACGCTCAGGGCGATCATCAGCAGGTACAGGGCGGTCCGCCGGGCGGCGGTCTCCGGATCGCCCACGGCGGGCGGGTTGGCGGGGTACTTGAAGAACGGCACCAGCGTCACGGTGACGTACAGGCCCCCGGTGACCAGTGCGGCCGTGGCCCGCGGGCCGAATCGGCCGATGCGGCCCAGGGCGAAGCAGAAGACGAGCGCGGCGATGCCGCCGAGCGCGACCGCGTAGAGCAGGACGCCGGTGCCGAGCCCGGCCGTGGCCTGGAGGGCCCGGCTGACCGGGGCCTCCTCGCCGTGGTCGTGACCGGCCGCGGCGGCCTCTTCGATGGCGATGGCCGCGTCCACCTTGGACTCACCGAGGAGGTAGGCGACGAGGAACGCGGCGACCCCGGCCAGCAGGCCGGCGAGCATGCCGCGGACGAGCAGGGTCCGGGGGGAGACCCCACCCGCAGAAGTGGAAGTCATGCTGGTGATCCCCTTGCTGGGACGTCGATCGGTGGCAGGGGAATCAGTGGCAGGGGAACCCGAGCAGGTGGCGGCCGTCGTGCAGCCACTCGTGGATGGTCTCCCCTTCGAAGACCGCGGTGGCGCCCTGCTCGGCGCCGACGAAGTACAGCAGGACGAGCATGAGGATGCCGACGAACACGGCCCAGGGGGCCAGTGCGGAGAGCGAGAGGGGGGCGATGGCGGGTGAGTTCGTCGTGGGCACGGCGGAGTGGGCCATGGCAGAACCTCCAGGGGGAACACGCGTCCCGGTCAGTGGTGCTCGCTACGACGGTGGCGGGTCTGACTTTCCTCCCCCTCCGGGAGGTTTCACAGTGGCGCGACCGTGCCGGATTCTCACCGTGCTTCCGTCGGACCGTCGTCATTCAATTGTGTCGTTTGCGACCGTACCGCGCTTACTCTCCCCTTATGAAGACCCCGTTGGTGCGAGTTCGTCTGGTCAGTTTCCCGCTGGACGCAGCAGCGCGTCAGGGCCGCTTCGGTCACGCGCGGCCGTGCCCCGGACATGAGGGGTTGCGCGGCCCGGACACGGGCGAGTGGGCGGGACGCACCCTGGACGAGGTGGCGGGCCGGGATCCGGCGGCCGTGCGGGCCTGGCTCTCGGATCCGGCGTACGCGCCGCCGGGCGGGGAGTCGGTGGACGCGCTGATCGCCCGCGTCGGGGCGGAGCTGACGGCCCTGCCCGAGGGCACGCACCGGCTGGAGGTCGAGCAGGCCGTCGTACGGGCGGCCGTGGTGCACGCACTGCACCTGCCGGCGGCGGCGTTCTGGCGGCTCGACGTGCGGCCGGAGTCGGTGACCACCCTCACCGGGCGGTCGGGGCGCTGGAACCTCCTGGTGGGGCAGCCGCAGGACGAGCAGCCGCACGTCGCTCCGTAGCCCGGTGAACGGCTTCGGCCCGGACCCCGCGACGCGGTCCGGGCCGAGAGGGCCTGCGCGGGCGCAGGCCCGGGGGGCGGGCGCGGCGCGCTAGGCGACGATCCAGTCGGACGTCGCGATCACCGGCTGCACCCCGTCACGGTGGATGGTGCCCTCGATCAGGCCGTACATCCGGTCGGCGGCGAAGTAGACCTCGTTGTCGTTCTTGAGGCCGAAGGGCTCCAGGTCGACGAGGAAGTGGTGCTTGTTGGGGAGGTTGAGCCGCACCTCGTTGACCTTGGGGCAGTGGTCGAGCACGCGCTCGGCCATCTGGTTCAGGGTCTGCTGCAGCGAGTACGAGTACGTCTCCGCGAAGGCTTCCAGCAGGTTCTTGCGGACCTTCCTGTAGGCCTGGTCCCAGTCGTACCCGCTGTCGTCGGCGGCCAGCGCCGAGTGCGCCCAGCGCGCGGTGACCTTGGTCGCCAGGATGCGGTCGTACGCCTCCTGCAGCGTCGTGTACTTGTCCTTGATGTAGCCGTGGAACTCGGAGTTGGTCGAGTTCATCACCGTCAGGTCCTTCAGGCCCGAGATGACCTGGAGGCCCGTCGTCTCGCTGTAGGTGATCTGCGCGGTGCGCACCTCCTGGCCCTTGCGGACGAAGGAGTGCTGCTCCTTGCGCGTCGGGACCGGGACCCGGTCCCACACGTATTCCTCGATGCGGATCTGGGCCTCGCGGATCGGCTCCTGCGAGGAGACGAAGTGCTTGGCGAGCAGGATGCCGAAGGCCTCGGGGGAGTCGATGCCGTGTTCCTTGCCGAAGGCGTACACCGTGTTCTTGGTGGTGTCGGTCGGCAGGCAGTTGGCGTTGTTGCCGGTGAGATGGACATCGCGGAACTCGCCGCGGAGCGCGACCGAGACGTTGAGGTCGCGGATCTCGTGCCAGGAACCGTCGCCGCCCTTGCGGGTGACCTTGACGATGCGGTTCTCGGCCTTGCCGTACTGGTTCTGTGCCAGGACGTGCTTGCTCATGGCTGTCTTCCTTCGGGTACACGGAGTCCGGCTGACTGGATCCCGTACGCCCGGCGTCCAGCGGAAGGCCCGCTCCCCGCCGTTCGGTCACGGAGGACCGCCCCGGGACTGACGTGCATCCCGGTCCGTAGGTGCTCTGTTCGGATTTCAGCACGTTCACGTGGTGTTCGTAATGGCGCGGAACATCCAAGACAGGCACCCACGGATTGGGCGACCGAATGTTTCGGCAGGTCAGACCGTGTGCGCGTCGGCCACCGAGAGGGCCTCGTCGAGGATCGCCAGCCCCTTGGCCACGTCCTGCGCCGAGATGTTGCACGGCGGCGCGATGTGGATGCGGTTCCCGGCGACGAGCGGCCAGAGCCCGCCCTTCTTGCACGCGGTCCCGAACTCGGCCATCGGGGCGTTGTCCGCCCCCGCCGCGTTGTACGGGACCAGCGGCTCGCGGGTCTCCTTGTCCCGGACGAGTTCCAGGGCCCAGAAGGTGCCGAGCCCGCGGACCTCCCCGACCGAGGGGTGGCGCTCGGCGAGCGCGCGCAGGCCGGGTCCGAGGAGCTCGGCGCCGGTGCGTGCGGACTGCTCGACGATGCCCTCCTCCTCCATGACGTTGATCGTCGCGACGGCGGCCGCGCAGGCCAGCACGTGCCCGGAGTACGTGAGGCCGCCCGGGTAGGGCCGGCGGGCGAAGGTCTGCGCGATGGCGGCCGAGATGGCGACCCCGCCGAGCGGCAGGTAGCCGCTGGTGACGCCCTTGGCGAAGCAGATCAGGTCGGGGGTCACGTCCCAGTGCTCGGAGGCGAACCACGTGCCCGTGCGCCCGAAGCCGACCATGATCTCGTCCAGGACGAAGACGATGCCGAAGCGGTCGCAGAGTGCGCGGACCCCGGCCAGGTAGCCGTCCGGGTGGACGAGCACGCCCGGGGCGCCGCCGACGGTCTCCAGGATGATCGCGGCGATGGACTGCGGGCCCTCGAAGACGATGGTGTCCTCCAGGTGGCGCAGGGCCCGCTCGCACTCCTCGGCCTCGGTGGCCGCGTAGAACGGCGAGCGGTAGGAGAACGGGCCCCAGAAGTGCACGACACCGGCGGTCGCCGAGTCGTTGCCGAAGCGGCGGGCGTCACCGGTCAGGTTGATGGCGGTGGAGGTGGCGCCGTGGTACGAGCGGTACGCGGACAGCACCTTGGGCCGGCCGGTGTGCACCCGGGCCATGCGGACGGCGTTCTCCACGGCCTCGGCACCGGCATTGGTGAAGAAGATCTTGTCGAGGTCGCCGGGGGTGCGCTCGGCGATCAGCCGGGCCGCCTCGGAACGCACGTCGACGGCGAATCCGGGCGCGACGGTGCACAGCTTGGCCGCCTGCTCCTGGATGGCCGCGGTGACCTTCGGGTGCTGGTAGCCGATGTTCGTGTAGACGAGGGCGCTGGAGAAGTCGAGGTAGCGGTTGCCCTGGTAGTCCCAGAAGTACGACCCCTCGGCGCCGGCCACGGCGAGCGGGTCGATGAGCTCCTGCGCCGACCACGAGTGGAAGACGTGCTTCCGGTCAGCGTCTTTCACGGCGGCGAGGGCGTCGGCTTCTGCGTTCATGAAACGAGCGTAGTTGTCCACGATGTGGACCGGGCGGGGACCGGTCCCCCGGCCCCCGCCCGCCGGGTCAGGCCAGGGCCTCGCCGTACAGGCGGAACAGCCGGGGCCCGGGGGCCGGGGCGGCGGCCTCCAGCCGGGCCCAGGCGTCGGACGCCGCCGCCCGGGCCGTCGCGCCGGGCCACGGCTGCGGCAGCAGTTCCGGTGGGAGCAGCGGGTCGGGCAGCATCGCGGCGGAGAAGGCGGCCGCCAGCGCCACGGCGTGCGCCAGTCCGGCTGCCACACCGTCGTTCCCGCCGTGCCCGTCGCCGTCGTCCCCGCCGTCGGCGGTGGCGTCGGCCTCCGCCCCGGCGGGCCGTTCCGCGAGCGCGCGCAGCTCCGCGTACCGCGCCGCGATCTCCGGCAGCGGCCACAGCCGCTCCGCGAGGGCCCGCGGGTCCGAGGTGCCGCCCACGGTCAGGTCCCGGGTGCTCAGGCAGCTCAGCGCCTCCGACAGGCCGAGCTCGGCCGCGTGCGCCCGGACGTACGGGCCGATCGCGTTGGGGGTCACGTACAGACCGCCCTGGACCGGCGCGGCCCCCAGCCCGGTCAGCGCGTCCCGCAGGGAGTCCCGCGCGGCCCGCGCGGATTCCGGTACGGCGAAGGCGAAGGCGTGCCAGAGCCCGTCCCACGGCTCCAGCCCCCGGTCCTGCCGGTACGCGTGCCGGACGAACTCCACCTCCGGTACGAGCGGCAGCCCCGGCCCGTGCTCCGGCCCGTGCTCCGGCCCGGCGGCCCCCGCCAGGCTCAGGACGGCCCGCCGGCCGCGCCCCTGCACCGTGAACCGGCCCTCCGCCACCAGCCGCTTCACGCACAGCCGCACCTGCTGGTCGGTCATCCCGAGCAGCCCGGCGACCTCGTACAGCTCGCCGCCCGCGACCGTCCCGTCCTCCCGGACCAGCGCGTGCACCACCATCCGCGTGGGGATACCGCTCATCGCGCCGCCACCTCCTTGTGCATCGTCGTCACCGCTCCGAATCCCAGCACGTCCCGCAGCCAGGGTGTGCGCTGCACCCGTACCGCCCGGAATCCGTGCCGTTCGTACAGCTCCCGCGCCCGCGGGTTCTCCGCGACCACGTCCAGCCGGATCCGCCGGCACCCCTGCTCCACGGCGATCGCCTCGATCTCCCGCAGGAGCAGGCCGCCGATGCCCCGGCTCCGCTCGGCGGGGTCCACGGCGATGCCGTCCATGACCAGCTCGCCGCGGGCCGGGGTGCGCTCCAGCAGGGCCAGCAGGAACACCCGGTACAGGCCCCGGACCGGCCCGTACTGCGCCCTGACCGCGGCCGCGTCGCCGCCGACCAGACCGCGCCCGGCCAGCTGGTAGCCCGCCACGCCCACCACCCGGCCGCCCTCGGACCCGGCGCCGCCGGACAGCGCGGTCACCGCCCGGTCCGCGTGCAGGTGCTCGGCGATGAACCGCCGTCCGGCCGCCGCGGGGCCGAGCGCGACGCCCAGCTTGCCCGCGAAGGCCTCCCAGTACAGCTCGGCGACGCGCGCGGCGGCCCCCTCGGGCACCCCGCGCCGTACCTCCACGCTCTCCGTCGTCATGTGTGCAAGCATAATGCGTTCGTGACCGCTACGATCGTTTTTGATGTGAGCGAATGAGAGTACGAATCCACGAGTGAGGAATCCGGAGCCGCAGATGACCGAGCCCCGTCCACCCGCACCGGCCCGCAGACTCCGCCGGGCACTGCTGTCCGGCCTCCTCCTGGCCCTCACCACCGCCCTCCTCCTGGCCGGTGTCGTCGTGTGGCAGCAGGACTACGACCTCCACGAGGAGCGCGTCACCGTCCCCGCCGCCGGCCACGACCTCCCCGGCGTGCTCGCCACCCCCACCGGCCGGGGCCCCGGGCCCTTCCCGCTCGTCGTCCTCGTGCACGGCGACGGGGAGGTCGACGCCACCCACGACGGCTTCTACCGCCCCTACTGGGAAGCCTTCGCCCGGGCCGGATACGCCTCGCTCTCCCTCGACAAACCCGCCGACTGGCTCGGCCAGACCATGGACGACCGGGCCCGCGAGACCACCGACGCCCTCGCCTGGGCGGCCCGTACCCGGCCCGAGATCGACCCCGCCCGCATCGGCCTGTGGGGCGCCAGCCAGGCCGGATGGGTCATGCCCAAGGTCGTGGCGCGGGCCCCCGCCCCCGGGGTGCGCTTCGTCATCGCGGTCGGCACCGCCGTGAACTGGGAGCGCCAGGGGGAGTACAACCTGCGGGCCGAGCTGCGCGCCGCCGGAGCCGACGCAGGGCGGACGGAGGCCGCCCTGCGCACCCGGGAGGCCACCCTGGCGCTGCTGCGGCGCGGGGCGGCGTACGAGGAGTACCGCGCGAGCCCGGGCGCCGACCCGGAACTCACCGCGCAGCGCTGGACGTTCATCAGCCGCAACCACACCGCGGACGTCACCGCCGACCTGCGGGCGATGCCGCCCGTCCCGGTGCTGCTGATCTCCGGCGCCGACGACCTGAACGTGGACGGCGCCGAGACCGAGGCGCTGCACCGCAGCGTGCTGGCGCCCGGCACCCTCACGGTCCGCCGCTATCCGGGAGCCACCCACGCCCTGCTGCGCACCGAGGTCGAGCGCTCCTCCTGGCGGCTGGCCCTGACGGCGGTGTTCGCCCCGCGCGCCCTCTTCCCGCCCGGCCTCCTCGCCGACCAGGAGCGCTTCCTGAGGGAGCTCAGCCGCTCAGGGTGACCCGCGCGAGGTCCCGTACGGCCCGCGGCCACCACGCGTCGTCGGCGTCGGCGCGGGCGCCCCGGGCGTCCGCATCGTCCGCGTCGGACCCGTACCGCGCGTACTCCTCGTACTCCTCGTACGTCCCGCCGAGCGCGGCGCGCGCCGCGGCCTCCACCCGGGCCGCGTCGGCGCGCGAGTGGTCCGGTCCGCCGCGCACGGCCAGGGCCGCGGCCAGCAGCCCGGCGGCCTCCCGCGGACGGTCCAGCCGTACCGCCTGATCCGCGACACCGACCAGCACCTGCGCGAGCGTGGGCGCGTGCCGGGCGGCCACGGCCAGTTCGAGGGCCTCGGCGCGGTGCGCGCGGGCGGCTTCCAACTGGCCGTCCGCCGCGTCCAGATACCCGAGGGAATCGAGGAGGACCACCTGGAACACCGGGTGCACGGCCACCTCGCGGACCGCCTCCCCGGCCCGCGCCAGTTCGGCCCGGGCCAGGGCCGGTTCGCCGCTCCACCGCGCCAGGTCCGCCTTGCCGTGGGCCATCATGGCCAGCGCCTCGGGCCAGCCGGCCGCCACCGCGTGCCGCTCCGCCCGCTCCATCGCCGCCGCGCTGCCGGCCGGGTCCCCGGCCAGCCGGCACAGCTGCGCCTGCCTGACCCACGCGTACAGCCGGTCCTCGACGACGCCCAGCTCGCCGATGACCGCCACGGCCTCCTCGTAGTGGCCGATCGCCGCACGGTGGTCGCCGCGCCGGGCCACCAGGTCGGCCAGCAGCGTCAGCGCAAAGGAGATCCCCCAGCGTTCGCCGAGCCCGCGGAACCCGGCCAGGGCCGCCTCGATGGCGGCCTCCGCCTCCGCCGGCGGGCCGCCCGCCCCGAGCAGGGTCTTGGCCCCCTCCAGCCGCGCCTGCGCCCGGACCCAGGGGTCCTCGTCGGCCAGCAGTCCCGCCCACGCGTCCACCGGGGCCGGTGCGCCCCCGCCGGCGCTGCGCAGCAGCCGGTCCATCGGCTCCAGGAAGCGGACCACGGGATGCCGGCTGCCCGTCCGCCCGGCGAGCAGCACCCCCTCGCGGAGCAGTTCCCCGGTGCGCCGGTCGTCGCCGAGTCCCGCCGTCGCGAACAGCACGGCCAGCGCGCAGGCCACGGCCCGGGCCTCGTCGTCGCCGGCGGGGTCCGGCTCGCCGTCCACCGCGGCGGACGGCGGCAGCGCCAGGGCCCGCGCGGCCAGTTCGGCGCCTTCCGCCTTGTGGCCGCCGAGCCACCAGTACCAGCCGGCCGCCGCCACCAGCCGTACGGCCGCCCGCGCGTCGCCCGCCGTCAGGGCGCCGCGCAGGGCCCCGGCCAGGTTGTCGTGCTCCGCGGCGAGCCGCCCGAGCCACTCCAGCTGCTCCGCCCGCCGCAGGTACGGATCCGCGGCGCGGGCCAGTCCGGTGAAGTACGCGGCGTGCGCGCGGCGGACGGCCTCGCGCTCGCCGGCCTCCGCGAGCTTCTCCAGGCCGTAGGCCCGGATCGTCTCCAGCATCCGGTAGCGCCCGTCGCCCGCCGTCACCAGCAGGGACTTGTCGGTCAGCGAGGTGATCAGGTCGAGCACGTCGAAGGCCTCGACCGGGCCGCCCGCGCAGACGCCTTCGGCGGCCTCCACCGTGGCGCCGCCGGGGAAGGCGGCGAGCCGGCGCAGCAGCGTCCGCTCGGCCTCCGTCAGCAGTTCCCAGCTCCAGTCGACCACCGCGCGCAAGGTCCGGTGCTGGCGCGGGGCCGTCCGCGCGCCACCCGTCAGCAGCCGGAAGCGGTCGTCGAGCCGGGCCGCGAGCTGCTCGGGGCTCATGGTGCGCAGCCGGGCCGCCGCCAGTTCGATGGCCAGCGGCATGCCGTCCAGGGCCCGGCAGATCCGGGTCACGGCCGGGGCGCTCTCCTCGGTGACCGAGAAGTCGGGACGGGCGGCCGTGGCGCGGTCGCCGAGCAGCCGGACCGCCGCGTACGACAGGGCCTGCGCCGCGTCCGCGTCCGGGGGCGGGAGGGCCAGCGGCCGCACCGTCCACAGCGCCTCGCCGGTGAGGCCGAGCGGCTCGCGGCTCGTCGCCAGGATGCGCAGCCCGGGGCAGGCGCCGAGCAGCCGTTCGGCCAGCGCGGCGACGGCATCGACCAGGTGCTCGCAGTTGTCCAGGACCAGCAGTGCGGTGCGGGTGCGCAGGGCCGCGGTGAGCCGGTCCAGCGGATCGCCCGCCGCGGGCGCCTGCTCCCGCAGGCCCAGCGCGTTCAGGACGGCCGACGGTACGTCGCCCTCCGCGCCCAGCGGCGCGAGCTCCACCAGCCGGACGCCGTCGGGGAAGCGGGCCGGCAGGGGGCGGGCGCTCTGGATGGCCAGCCGGGTCTTGCCCGCGCCGCCGGGTCCGATCAGCGTGGTGAGCCGGAACCGGTCCAGCAGGGCGGCCACCCGGGCGAGGTCCTCGTCCCGGCCCACGAAACTGGCCAGCCCGGCGGGCAGGTTGGTCGGCGGCAGGGGCGGCACAGCCGCTGGTGACGGCAGAGCCGACGACGGCAACGGCAACGGCAACGGCGACTCCGGCCGCGGTGGGCCCGGGGCGGCCGGCGGCCCCGCGGGGACGTCCAGTTCCCCGCGCAGTACGGCGGTGTGCAGGGCGGACAGCTCGGGCGACGGGTCCACCCCGAGCTCCTCGGCGAGGGCCTCGCGCGCGCTGCGGTAGGCGGTGAGGGCCTCGGCGGGCCGCCCGGCGGCGACGAGCGCCCGCATCAGCGCCCCGACGAGCCGCTCCCGCAAGGGGTGTTCGGCGACGAGGGAGCCGAGCTCGCCGGTGAGCTCCCGGCCGCGGCCGACCCGTAGGTCCGCCTCGATCCGGTCCTCCAGGACCGCCGCACGCAGCTCCGTCAGCCGGGTCACCGGGGCCCGGAAGAACGGCCGAGCGGCCACGTCCAGCAGGGCGGGACCGCGCCACAGCTCCAGGGCGCGGCGCAGCAGGCGGGCGGCGTCCTCGGGATCCCGGGCCAGCGCTCCGCGGCCCGCCGCGGCCAGCGCCTCGAAGCGGACCACGTCCACGGCGTCGGGCTCGACGACGAGGCGGTATCCGGCCGGGTGGGACTCCAGGTCCACGCCGGGCAGGGCCCGGCGCAGCCGTGACACCAGGGCCTGGAGGGCGTTGGTGGCGCCGGCCGGGGGGTCGTCCTGCCAGATGCCGTCGATCAGCAGCTCGGAGGCGACCACGCGCCCCGGTTCGAGCGCCAGCAGGATCAGCAGTGCCCGCAGTCGTGTTCCGCCGACTCCGACGCCGCTTCCGTCCTCACCCCGTACGTCGAGGGGTCCCAGCATCGAGATCCGCATGGCGACATTGTGCGGCGCATACCGGCGGTATTGCCACGGCGTTATCCGAGGGTGTCGGATTAGGTCTGAAATGGTGGGAGTTGAAGGCGGTCCGCAGGATGTCCTTCCGGCCGGGGGCGAGCCCGCGGGGCGAAGTGCGGGCAGTTTAGCGGCACTTTAGCCGGAGTCGCGGCGGCGGTGGGATCGTGGGGTCGCGATTGTTTTGCCGATCCATCACGGGGGAAGTACATGTCTTTCGTTTCCGGGAAATCCGCGATGCGCGTGGCCGTGGCCGCGGTCGCCATGGCCTCCTTCGGCGTGACCGCGCCGCAGGCGTACGCGGTGGACGCCGTTCCTGCCGGGGGCGTGCGGATCTCCGACCGGGCGGACGCCGCCACGCGCGCCGTCGCCGCGGCGCAGCCGGTGGCGGCCGCTGCGACGGCCAACCTGTGCGGCGCCGGCTACGAGCTGACCTTCGCCGAGCAGCTTCCGGACTCGCGGCGCCTCGGCACCCTCTTCACCTACCGCAAGGCCGGGACGGGGTCCTGCGCCGTGTTCGACAACAACCTCGGCACGGCGAAGTACATGAAGCTGAAGCTGTGCGAGACCAAGGGGCGCCCCGCGGGCACGCCGCAGGTGTGCAGCACGGACGAGGGCAACTTCAGCCAGTACGCGGGCCCGGTGCGCGTCAACGACGTGTGCGGGGAGGTCACCGCGATCATGAAGAGCAACAACATCGCGATCATCGACCGCGTGCGCCTCGTGCCGCCCTGCAAGTAACCGGTTCGGTTCGGTCGAGGACGGCCCCCGCAGGTGAAGCGCGGGGGCCGTTCTCCGTCGTCGTGCCGGAAGGGGGAGGGGGAGGGCTATTTGTCGGAGTAGCTGAAGTCTCCTACGGTCCAGGCGCTGACGTCCTTGACCGCGATCCGGTACATCCCGCCGGTCTCGGGGATGCCCAGGGTGCCCTGGAGGATGCGTGCCACATGGAAATGCAGGTGGGAGGGGGCTCCGGCCTGGTGTCTGGCGCCTCGTGCGGGAGAGCTGAAGATCTCGGCGAACGGGCCCAGCTGGTCCGAGTCCCGTAGGACCTCGGCCACCCGCTGACGCCAGACGTTCTCGGGGGCGAGGCGGCCTGTGATGACGGCGCCGTGGACCACGACGGTCAGGGACATCTGATTGGTCTGCTCCGACTCGACCATGGAGGCGAGATCGAGGAGCAGGTCGTCAGGGATCGACATGGGCACGGACTCTAGCAAGGGTGCCGGCGGAGCGGCCGTGCGAATTCAGCGAAACTCCGGAGAACGCGGACGGCCGAGGCCCGCACCCCAGGGTGCTGACCTCGGCCGCGTCTGCGCAGACGTCAGGCGGGAACGATGTTCTCGGCCTGCGGGCCCTTCTGGCCCTGCGTGACGTCGAAGGTAACCTTCTGGCCTTCCTGAAGCTCACGGAAGCCGGAAGAGGCGATGTTCGAGTAGTGGGCGAAGACGTCGGCGCCGCCGCCCTCCTGCTCGATGAAGCCGAAGCCCTTTTCCGCGTTGAACCACTTCACGGTGCCAGATGCCATATGAATTCTCCTTTGGGGCAGTGCCCGGATCCGCACTGTGCGGGACCGGTGTCGCCGTGATGATTGCCCCGACCGGAACGCGTAATTCTCACTGCATGCACCGGAAATAAAAAGTGCGCCCACCGGAAAATCTGGTGAGAGCACTTGTAAGTTTTTTGGGAACCACAACTGCAACGAACGTCACCGTAGCACAGTGGGCCACCGATGGCAGGGAAAAATTCCGCGCGTCCGGACCGAAATTCCGCGTCCGGAGGGGCGAAATTTCGAACCGGGAAATCATATGAACGCCAGGTTTTTTCGCGGAATCGGCCCCGTCGGGACGCGGTAGCGGTGTGGCGCAGGTCACGTGGAACATTCGGCCGGTCCGCGCCCTCCTCCTTCCCGAGAGCCCGTCGAGAAGGGGGACGTCCATGAGGACCGCGGCCGAGCGGGTCGATCCGGCCCCGCTGGTGCGCGCCGCCCAGCGCGGCGACCGGCTGGCCACCCAGGAGCTGCTGGACCTGCTGACCCCGTACGTGGGCCGGCTGTGCGGTCCCATCGCCCTGCAGGACGGTCCGGACGCCACCCAGGAGGCGCTGATCGTGATCTTCCGCAGCATCGGCCAACTCCGGGAACCCGCCGCCCTGTTCGGCTGGGCCCGGGTGATCGCCGTACGGGAGGCCGTACGGGTCGCCCGCGCCGCGGCCCGGTCCGTACCGGAGCCGCTCGACGACGTTCCCGCCCGCGACGATCCGCAGCTCGCGGCCGATGTGCGCGACGTACTGGAGCGGCTGTCCCCGGCGCACCGCGCCGTCCTGGTGCTGCGGGACCTGGAGGGCCTGGACGAGCACGCCGTCAGCGCGCTCCTCGGCGTGCCCGAACCCACCGTGCGGACCCGGCTCTTCCGGGCCCGCCGCAACTTCCGGAAGGCGTGGGGACGTTGAAGGACTCCTGGCCGGTCGTCGCCGAACTCGACGCCGTCCGCAGGCTCCGGGTGATCGCCCGCAGCACTGCGGGCACCAGCTTCGCGGAGTGCGTGGTCGACGCCCCGTTCGACCGGGTCTGGGGGGTCGTCTCCGATCTGGAGAACCAGCTGCCCCTCATGATCACCGACATCGCCTCCTTCACCGTGACCTCCGCCGCAGGGGAGCGGCTGGAAGCGCGGGCCCGCAGCCCGCTCGGCCTGCGGGCGCGCTTCGACATCGTGCTGAGGCCGGGCTGGTGCCTCATGCAGAGCCGGTTCGTGCTGGGCGGCATGGCCGCCGTGGCCGAGCCGGACGGCACCCGGCTGGCCTTCTTCGGCGGCCTGCGCCTCCCGGGCCTCCGGTTGGCCGACCCGGTGCTGCGCCCGCTGATGGCTCCGCTCGGCGCCAGGGCGCTGCGGCGCCTCGCGGCCCGCCTCGACGCGCTCGACGGGTGACGCCGTAAGGCGGCTCCTGCGGATCCCGCAGGCCCGGCGGGATCCGCAGGAGCCGCCCCGGCCGGGCCGGCTCGGATACCGTCGCCCATGGCCCCGCCAACCGGCGCGGGGCCGGGGCCCGTTGCCCCGAATCCGCAGAGCAGGGAGTGTCCCGTGCCCCACGCAGTCGTCGACTACTCGGACTCGCTGACCGGTGCCTTCGACCGGCGGGCGTTCGCGCTCGAACTGCACGCGCTGGCGGTCGAGATCCTCGACACCGCGATCGGCAACTGCAAGACGCGCTTCCACCGCCTGGAGGAGTCCGTCGTGGGGGAGGGCACCGACGGCCGGTCGGTGGTCGTCCACGTCGAGCTGGCCATCGCCCGGGGCCGCACCGCGCAGACCAAGTCCCGGCTGACCCGCGCGGTGCTGGAACTGGTCGAGCGCCACACGGCGAAGGCCGCCGGCCTGGTGGTGCACGCCTCGGTGGACGTCCGCGACCTCGGCGACGCCTACACCAAGAGCGTGACCACGCCCTAGCCCGACCGCCCTGGACCGACCGCCCTCGGCGACCTCCCGGCCCGGCGCCCCGCCGCGCTACGCGCCGATGCGCAGCAGGGCCAGCGTGATGTTGTCCGGGCCGCCCGCGTCGATGGCCGCCTTCCACAGCTCGAAGGCGGCCCTGCCGTCGTCGTGCACCCGCAGCAGCGCCTCGATCTCCTCGTTCGGCACCGGGTCGGTGAGCCCGTCGCTGCACACCAGGTAGCGGTCGCCCTCGGTCACCGCGAGCGCCGCGATGTGCGGGGTGACCTCGTTGTACGCGCGGCTGCCGCCGAGCACCTGGGTGACCGCCGAGGTGGTGCGGTGGCCGGGCGCGGGCGGCGGGCTGTCGTCCACGCTGACCTGGCGCAGTCCGTCCGGCGTCGCGTGGAACACCTTGCTGTCGCCGACGTTGAACGCCAGCAGCGAGTCCGTCAGGACGAGGGCGCCCGCGACCGTGGTCCCCATGGTGGCCAGCTCCGGCCGCCCCTCGGTGGCCGAGTGCACGGCACGGTTGCACAGGTTCAGCGCGTCGGCGACGGCCTCCGGGCCGTCCAGCGTGGAGCCGAGCGAGGACAGCTGGCGCACCACGAGCTCGCTGGCCACCTCGCCGGCCGGCTGGCCGCCCAGCCCGTCCGCGACCGCGACGACGAGCGGTCTGCCGAGGGGGAAGACCAGGGTCTGGGGGCTCTGGGTCACGGTCCCGCACAGGGTCCACGGTCCGATGACGAGGCTGTCCTCGTTGTGCTCGCGCACCAGACCGACATGACTCAGGGCGGTCACAGCTATGTACGGCACCTCGACGTCCCGCCTCTCGGCAATGGAAACGGCCATGGCAAGACCATTGTCGCGCCGCTCCGGCATGCGGGGGGCGGCGCGGCGGAGGACGCTGGTCGTGGAGCCGCCTGTGACCCGACCGGCGGCCCTGCGAGGAAGGACTGCCGCAGATGTTCGCGAGGCTGAGCACCTACCAGGGTTCACCGGTCCCCGCGGAGGGAGACGTGAGCGCGAATTCGGAGGCGATCGTCAGGCAGGTCCAGGACGTTCCCGGCTTCCGGGGTGTCTTCTACCTCGTCGACCGGGCCACGGGCGTGGCCAAAACGCTGACCCTGTGGGACGACGAGCGGACCATGAGCGACAGCGAGGAGGAGGGCGCCCGGATCCGCGAGGAGACCGCCAGGCGCGAGGGCCAGCGGATCATCTCGGTCGAACGCTTCGAGGTGGGCTTCAGCCACCTGCAGCCCTGAGCCGTGGCGCGACGCAGCCCGAAACCGACGTGAATGCACGAGGAGCGATGGCCATGGGCAAGCTCTCGATCGACCAATTGCGAGAACGGGTGCGCGGGGTGGTCGTCACCCCCGACGACGCGTCCTACGACGAGGCGCGCAAGGTCAACAACGCCATGATCGACCGGAAGCCCGCCGCGGTCGTGCGCTGCGCCAACGCGGGGGACGTCATGGCCACGGTCGACTTCGCCCGTGAGAACGGACTCGACCTGGCGGTGCGCGGCGGAGGGCACAGCGTGCCCGGCTTCGGCACCTGCGACGACGGCGTGGTGGCCGACCTGTCCGCGATGCGCGGCGTTCGCGTCGACGCCGCGGCGCGCACCGCCCGCGCGGAGGGCGGAGCGACCTGGGGCGACTTCAACGCGGCCACGTACGCCTTCGGGCTGGCCACGACCGGCGGGATCATCTCCACCACCGGCATCGGCGGGCTCACCCTCGGTGGCGGTATCGGCTACCTGGCCCGCGGGCTGGGCCTGAGCTGCGACAACCTGATATCGGCCGATGTGGTGACCGCGGAGGGACGGCTCGTCGTGGCGAGCGAGGAGGAGAACGCCGACCTCTTCTGGGCCCTGCGCGGCGGGGGCGGCAACTTCGGCGCCGTGACCTCGTTCGAGTACCGGCTGAGCCCCGTCAAGGACGTCTACGGCGGACCGATGCTCTTCGAGCTGAAGGACGCCGCCACCGTGCTGCGCTCCTTCGCCGACCACATCGCCGGGGCCCCGGAGGAGCTGGGCGGCTTCCCGGCCTTCCAGATCGCCCCGCCGCTCCCGTTCATCCCGGCCGACCGGCACGGTGAGCCCTTCGCGCTGATCGTGGCGTGCTGGTCGGGCCCGCTGGACGAGGGGGAGCGCGCCCTGCGGCCCTTCCACGACTTCGCGCCGGTCGTCGCCGAGCACGTGGGTCCGATGCCGTACCCGGCGCTGAACGCGGCCTTCGACGCACTCGTACCGCCCGGCCTCCAGCACTACTGGAAGGCCAACTTCGTGTCCGAGCTGACCGACGACGTGATCGACGCGCACCTGAGGCACGCACCGGGGCTGCCCGCCGTGAACTCGACGGTCCACATCTACCCGATCAACGGCGCCTGCCACCGCGTCGCACCGGACGCGACGGCCTTCGCCTACCGGGACGCCTCCTTCGCCACCGTGATCGCCGGGATGTGGCCCGACCCCGCCACCAACGAGGCCGGTACGGCCTGGGTGCGGGACTACTACGACGCGACCTCCGCACACTCGGAGGAGGGCGGCTACATCAACTTCATGGCCGGCGACGACCAGGACCGGATCAGGGCCAACTACAAGGGCAACTACGACCGCCTGGTCGCGGTCAAGCAGGCCTACGACCCGGGCAACCTGTTCCACCTCAACCAGAACATCCGACCGTAGCGGTCCACCGCGCATGCGAAGACCCCGCCCGGCTCCCCGGGCGGGGTTCTTCGCATACGGGGAGCCGGGCCGCTACTTCGCCGCGGGCTCTGCGGGCTCCGCGGGTACGCGGGGTACGGCGGGCAGCTCGGGGATCGGGGGGCCGACCGGCAGCAGCTCGGTGACCACGAAGGCGACCACGGCCGAGATGATCACGACCGGGATCATCGCCGTGCCGCCGAGCATCAGGACCACCATCACCACGCTGCTCACCGGCAGCCGCAGCGCGCTGGCGGCGGTCGCCGCCATGCCGGCGCCCATCGCGGGCACGGTGCCGAGGCCGGGCAGCGGACCGAGCAGGACGCCCACCACGGCGCCGAGGCACAGTGCGGGGAAGATGGGACCGCCCCGCAGGCTGCCGAGGCAGATGGCGTAGCCGGCGCCCTTGAAGAGCAGGACGCCGATCAGCGCGCCCACGCCCCAGGCGTGCGGGTCGGAGGCGAGCGTGCCGATGGTCGACTGACCCGATCCGGCGATCTCGGCGGGCGAGCGGCCGGTGATGAGCGCGTAGAGGCCGGCGCAGGCCGCGGCGGCCAGGGCGCACTGCACGGTCCGCAGCACGGTCTGCTTCGCGAGGACGTACGAGGCGACGTACCGGGCCCCGGTCAGCACCTGGTGCAGGGCGACGGCGACGGCCGCGGCGATGACCACCGCCCAGAGCACGTCGGGGGCGTCCAGGTGCGGCACGGGCACGCCCAGGTCGAGCTTCAGGCTTCCGACCGGGAGCCCGGTCCAGCGTCCGAGGCCCGTGAAGACCAGGTCCCCGACCCCGGCGGACAGCAGGGACGGCAGCATGACCGCGAACAGCTGCGGCCCGCCCACGCCCGCCACCTCGATCAGCAGCACCGCGGCGATCAGCGGGTTCCCGAAGATCGTCGAGATGGCCGCGGCGGCGCCCGCGGCGCCCACGAGGGCGGTGCCCTGCGGGGTCACGGGTGCCTGGGCGAGGTTGCGGAACAGCAGGGCCAGCCCGCCGCCGAGCGCGATCAGCGGGGCCTCGGGACCCAGCACCGCGCCGAGCGGCAGGCTGGCCACCGCCGCGATCACGACGCCCGGGATGTAGGAGGCGGAGGCCCCGCCGGTGTGCAGGCCCGCTGCGGGGAGGTGGCCGCCGTTGCCGCGCATGTGCGTGACGACCAGGCCGACGACGATGCCGGCGACCAGCAGCAGGGGGAACGGCCACCACCAGGGCGGAACGTCCCAGCCCAAAGCCTTGGGGAGGTCCGCCCACATCACGTGTTCCATCTTGTGGAGCCCGGCGAGGAACCAGAACGACGCGAGGGACACCGGGATGCTGATGAGCGCGCAGAACAGCAGCAGTTTCAGGTATCCGGGGCTGCGGAGGGTCTGCCTGAGGACGTCGGCCTCCTGCGGCTGCGTTCCGCCGGGTGGCGGTTCGGATCGAGGACGCGACTGCGGCATGGCTCACTTCCTTTCCGCTTCCTCGATGGTCCACCCGGGGGGCGCACTTCGCCGCTCAGGGCTCGTCCTCCAGGCCGGGTGCCTGCGAACTCCGCCTGTGCATGCCGATTTTGATCGCCCCGACGAGTGCTTTGGCGATGACCCCGATGAGGATCAGGTCGGCGACCATCTGGGCGGTGACCAGCACCCGGCTGCCCTGGTCGGTGGGGACGATGTCCCCGAATCCCACGGTGGCGAAGGTGGTGATGGTGAAGTAGAGCGCGTCCGTGCGGGTCAGGGGTTCCGAGAACGACGTGGCGTCCTGCTCCGCGAGCAGGTAGTACGTCGAGGAGAACAGCAGCAGGAACAGCGGTACGCCGGTGGCCATCGCCTCCAGAGCGCGCATCCGCGGGAACTGCGCATGGGAGACGGCGGTGATCTGCCAGGCCGTCAGCAGGCCGAAGACCGCCAGCCCGACCACGAGCGTCAGGACGGTGCCGATGCCGAACCCGCCCTCCAGGGGCGCCACGTAGTACAGCGCGGTGAGGAGGGCCACCGAGGACACCGAGCGCAGGACGTGGCCCAGCAGGACGCGTCGGCGCCGGTCGGCTGCTGTGCGTTCCATGGCTTCAGGAGAACGGCCGAACGCCCATCGCGCGACCGGAGCCGGCCGCCGGCATGCGAGTGGCCGGGGTCACCTGTATGAATGGATTACCAGGTGCATGATCGGAGTCGAGCATGGACGACTACCCGCTTCTGAACCTCTTCTGGACGATGTTGTGGTTCTTCGTCTGGGTCATGTGGTTCTTCCTCCTCTTCAAGGTCATCACGGATGTCTTCCGTGATCACTCCCTTGGCGGCTGGGGGAAGGCCGGCTGGCTCATCGTTGTGCTGGTGCTGCCGTTCGTCGGCGTTCTCCTGTACCTGATCTTCCGCGGGCACAGCATGCACGAGCGGGACCGCAAGCAGGCCGAGGAACAGCAGGCGGCCTTCCGCTCCTACGTGCAGCAGGCGGCCGGGACCGGCGGCGGCAGCGCGGACGAGCTGCACAAGCTCTCCGCGCTCAAGGACAAGGGCGACATCACCCAGGAGGAGTTCGACCGGGCCAAGGCCAAGCTCCTGGCCTAGTCCCGTCCCGCGGGCGCCGTGAGGTTGTGGGTCATGCGCTCCAGGACGGTGACGGCGGTGACGTACTCCTCGCGCGTGATCCCCGCCGCCGACGCGGCGCGGAACGCGGCCATCCGCCGTGCGACCTCGGCGGTGCGCAGGCGGCCGTCGTCGGTCGGGGCGAGGCGGCCCGGGCCCGGGCGGGTCACCCAGCCGCCGGCGAGAACCGCCCGGACGGCCGCGGCCAGGGCCTCGCTGCCCGGATCGACCGCCAGGGCGGCCGGCAGGTCCGTATCGCTGATCTGCGGATCGTCCTCGACGGCGTTCAGGACCTGCCAGCCGAGTCGGGTGAGGCCGAATTCGGCCAGCGCGGAGTCCATGGATGCGGTCAGGGCCTGGTCCGTGCGGTTCAGCCAGTAGCCGATGGGCTTCATGTGTCCTGCTCCTGCGAAAGGTCGGAAGGGCGGCGGGTCGGCGGGTCGGCGGGGCGGGGCGGCGTCGGCCGGGTCAGTGGCCGATGAAGGCGGCCGCGTTCTCGCGGGCCCACTGCCGGTAGGTACGGGCGGGAACGCCGAGCAGGGTCTCGGTGGTCTCGCCGATCGCGGCGGGGCCGTGGGTCGCGCCCTCCCACAGGTCGAGCAGCGAGGCGACCATCGGGGCGGGCATGTGCCGGCCCATCTGCTGCTCGGCCTCCGCGCGGGTGATGTGCTCGACCGGGATCGCGCGGCCCAGCGTGTCCGCGAGGACGGCGAGCTGCTCGCGGAAGGTGAGCGACTCGGAGCCGGTCAGGGTGAGCGAGCGGCCGGTGAGGGAGTCGCCGGTCAGGGCCAGGGCGGCGACGTCGGCGATGTCCCCGGGATGGATCGGCGCGATGTGCGCGTCCGGGTAGGGGAGTTGGACCGGCAACGAGCGGCTGACGGGCCGGGCCCAGCCCAGCGCGTTGCTGGCGAAGGCGTCGGGGCGCAGGAACGTGGCGGTGAGCCCGGAGTCGGCGAGGGCGCGCTCGACCGTGAGGCTGTGGCTCGCGAGCGGGTCGCTCTCGGCGCCGGGGGCGAGGACCGAGGACGAGGACAGCAGGACGACGTGCTCCACGCCGGCCGCCTCGGCGGCCTCGACCAGGTCGTGGATGCCGGCGGGCCGGGGGTACAGGAAGACCTGGCGGACACCGCGGAGTGCGGCGGCAAAGGTCTCGGGCCGGTCGAGTACGAGCTCGACGGTCTCGACCCCTGCCGGGGCGGTCGGTTCGGCGGGACGGGCGCTGGCGGCGCGGAGGGGGAGACCGGCGGCGTGCAGCCGGTCGACGACGGCCCGGGCGACCTGGCCGCGGGCGCCGGTGATCAGGACGGTCACGGAAACTCCATTCGTTCGTGATGACATATGCATGCTCACATGCACACGTTTTCATGTCAACACATGTTTGCGAAGCTTCACGTATGTACGATGAGGGGCATGACGAAGCGCGAGCCGGCCACCGACGAGGAACTGCTGGACGCCGTGGGCCCGGCCTTCGGGAAGCTGCGGCGCTCCATGCTCCTGGAGGTCGAGAACCCGATCTCCCAGAAGGACCTCAGCCGCACCCTGGTCCTCAACATCGTCCTGGAGGCCGAGCAGGGCGACGGTCGTGAGATCACCGTCGGCGCCGTGGCCGAACACCTGGGCGTCGACCCGTCGGTGGCCAGCCGCATGGTCTCCGACTCCATCTCCGCCGGCTACCTCGTCCGCGCCGCCTCCCAGCAGGACGGCCGCCGTACGATCCTGCACCTCAGCCCCGAGGGCCGGGACATGATGGACCGCTTCCGGCGCCACCAGCGCGCGGCCTTCGAGTACGTGACGTCCGACTGGACCGAGCGCGAACGCCTCGACTTCGCCCGGCTCATGCTGAAGTACGTCGCCGCCCAGAACGCCCTGCCCCGGCGCTGACGCAGCCCCGGGTCGATGACCCGGGGCTGCGGCGCACGGCGTGCGGTCGGCGGGTTACCTGAGGGAGACCCACTTGGCCGCGCTCGGCACCCCGTACTCGTCCAGCAGGAAGAGCATGTAGTAGCCGGGAGGGGCGTCATTGGCGGAAGGCGGGGCCTGCAGGCGCAGGCTGTTGCCCTGGCGCCTCACGATGTTCAGCTCCAGGTGGCGCTGGCTGGTGTTGAGCGAGTGCGTCGCCGTGGTCGGGGCGAGCAGGACGGCCTTCTTGACCCGGTCGGGGGTGGAGGTCCCCACGGTGAAGGCGCTGTCGTAGCGTAGCGGCCCCTCGGGGGCGCGGTCGAGAACCGGCCGGCTGCCCCGGTGCAGGTAGGACGGCTCGAAGATCTCGATGCTGCCGTTCATGTCGTCGTCGATCTTCGGGTCGTTGGCGAGCTGCTGCAGCTCGTCACCGGTGACCATGATCCGGCCGTCGGGGAGTACGAGCGCGTTGGAGTGGTAGCCGCGCGGCAGCCGCTGCGCCGGTCCCAGTTTCCACTCGCCGAGGGCGTTGCGGGTCTCGATCTGGCGGTACTTCAGATCGGACTTGGGGTTGTAGTCGCCGTTGCCGTAGTCCCGGATGCCGTGGGCGCCGTTGACGGTCAGCAGGCTCGCGTCCGGCAGCAGCAGCGTGTCGTCCTGCGTACGGCCGAAGGCACGGGGCTGCTGCTTCTCCCAGGCGCCGCCGCTGGTCAGGCGGTAGGTGTTGGGGTCCTCCCGGTCGCCGCCGAGGACCAGCACGGAGTCCGGGCCGCGCAGTCCGGCGGGCAGCGGCACGGCGGAACCGTAGCCGCGGTGGATGCCGTCGGGGCGCGCGGGCAGGTCCGTACGGGTCTCCGCGACCGGGTCGAAGGCCCACTGCCTGGTGGCGTGGCGGCCCAGGCCGTACACCTTGCCGTCGCGCAGGGTGAACAGGTGCGGGTAGTCGCTGTCGGCGCCGAACGGCGCGTCCACGCGCAGGGTGTCGGTCGGGACGTCCCGGGGGATCAGGGACTTCTCGAACGGGACGGGGTGGCTCTTGGCGGGGAAGCGCTCGATGACCGAGGTGGAGGTGCCCCAGCCCTGGTCGGTGTGGCCGGACATGATCAGCAGGCGGCCGTCGGGGGCGGTGGCCACGGAGGGGTACCAGCGGCCGACCTCCATGTCCTTGTTCACGGACCAGCCCTCGGTCCACGGGTCGAAGACCAGGGACAGCTTGGCGCCGGCGCCGCCGCCGTAGCCGAGGTTGCCGCCGAAGACGCCGAGCATGCCGTTGGGCAGGAAGGCGTGTCCGGCGCAGAAGAAGGGCGCCGGACGGCTCTCGCCCGTGCCGTCGGGCACGACCAGTTCGGGCGGGGTGACCTTCTTGAAGGCGTCCGGTCCCGTGCCCCGCCGCGGGTCCCACAGGAAGGCGCGGCCGGCGTTGGCCCTGCCCAGGGTGTTGGTCGGCGCGGGCTCCTCGGTCGGGTCGCTCTCCATCCGCTCGAAGGAGAACAGCAGCACCTTGCCGGTCGGGAGCATCGCGATGTGGGCGGCGAAGTCCGGGGACGGGAAGTACTCGGCGAACTGCCCGTACGTCTTGGGGTGGAAGCGCGAGTTCACCTCCCCCTGGGACCGGGTCAGGGAGTTCAGGCTGTCGATCCGGGCGAGCTGGGAGTACCCGCCCAGCTTGAGGAGCTGCTCACGGACCTTCGTATGCTCCTGCGCGTGTTCGGCGCCGAGGGCGGCTCTCTCCTCGGGGCGTGACGAACCGTCGTGTGCGGCCGCCGGGACGGAGGCGGCCAGGGTGGCGGTGGCCAGGGCGGCGGCCGCGAGGACGGAGAAGGTGGCTCGGCGGGCGGCTCGGTCTGTGGTCCGGCGGGCGGACCGGCGCTTGATGCGTGACATGTGACTCCTCACCAGGGCTGCTGATGCAGCGGTGGCCCCGCACGGGGGCATGGGACGCCTACGACGCCCACGAGCACAGACCTATGCCGTCGCGTCGGGTGCCGCACGCCGGGAAGATCGTCACCGCCTCGGGCCGCCCGGGTGACGGCACGGCCCTGAGCTGCGCCGACGCCGGCCCGAAGGTCGCAGGATGATCCCCCGCCCGGCCGCAGCCCGTAGTGATCAAGAGCCGTGCCGCCCCCCTTGGTAAACCGTGACGCGGCGGGCTCGGGGGCGGGGGACGGGCCTCGGTCGCAGCTCCGTGGGACGGTGCCGGATCGGTCAGGATTCGAGAAGCGCCCTCCGTGCAGGCGCAGTTACCGTTCGGCCATGGACATCAGCATTCACATGAGCACCCTCCCGCACGACGACCCGGACGCTTCCGTGGCCTTCTACCGCGACGTCCTCGGCTTCGAGGTCCGCAGCGACGTCGGCCAGGGCAAAATGCGCTGGATCACCGTCGGCCCCGCCGGCCGGCCCGGCCCCGGCATCCTCCTCGCACCGCCGGCCGCCGACCCCGGTATCACCGACGCCGAGCGCCGCACCATCGCCGAAATGATGGCCAAGGGCACCTACGGCTGGATCCTGCTGGCCACCGAGAACCTCGACAGCACCTTCGAGAAGATCCAGGCCGCCGACGCCGAGGTCGTTCAGGAGCCGACCGAGCAGCCGTACGGCGTCCGCGACTGCGCCTTCCGCGACCCCGCGGGCAACCTCATCCGCATCCAGGAACTCCGCTGAGCGGCACACCGACGAAGGGAGCCCGGCCATGTGCCATCCCGCATGGAGACAGGCACTGATCGAGGCGGCGCACCTGTCGGAGCTCGCGCGGCTGCGCCGCGTCCGGGACCGGCTCGACCACGAGTACGCGCGTCCGCTGGACGTCGAGGAGCTCGCCCGCGCCGCGAGCATGGCGGCCGGGCACCTCGGCCGCCGGTTCCGACTCGCCTACGGCGCATCCCCGTACGCCTACCTGACGGCGCGTCGCATCGAACGGGCGACGGCCCTGCTGCGGACGGGCGACCTCGGGCCCGCCGAGGTCGGCCGGGCCGTCGGCTGCGCGACGCCCGGCATCTTCGGCGCCCGTTTCACCGAGCTGGTCGGCATGGCACCGGGCGCCTACGCGCGCACCGTGCGGCCGCCGGCGCAAGCGGTCAGGATTCGAGAAGCATCCGCCCCGCAGCCCCACCTAGCGTGATGTCCATGACCTCCACCGAAACCCTCATCCTCGAGGTGGCCGACACCCAGGCCGCCCACGCCTTCTACTCCGCCTTCGTTCCGGGCACGCAGCTGAGCCTGCGGGCCTCGCAGGCACCGACGACCGGCTTCCGCGGGTGCGCGCTCTCCCTCACCGTCCCCCGCCCGGCCGACGTCGACGCCCTCGTCGCCGCGGCCCTCGCCGCCGGGGCCACCACCCTCAAGCCCGCCTCGAAGTCGTTCTGGGGCTACGGCGGCGTCGTGCAGGCCCCGGACGGGACGATCTGGAAGGTCGCGACCTCCGCCAAGCGGGACTCCGGCCCCGCGACCGGCCGCATCGACGACCTCGTACTCCTGCTGGGCACCGCCGACGTGACCGCGAGCAAGCGGTTCTACGTCGAGCACGGCCTCGCCGTGGCCAGGAGCTTCGGCAGCAAGTACGTCGAGTTCGCCACCCCGGCGAGCCCCTTCAAGGTGGCGCTGTACGGGCGCCGCGCCCTGGCCAAGGACCTCGGCGTCCCGGTCGACGGAACGGGCTCCCACCGGATCGTGATCGGCGGCACCGGCGGCCCCTTCACCGACCCCGACGGGTTCGCGTGGGAGGCCGCGGTACCGGCCCCCGCCCCCGCCGCCTGACCCCGCCGCCCGACCCCACCGCCCAGCCCCACCGCCCGAATCCCCGCCCGGCACCACCACCCGATCAAGCGTTGCGAGAGAGGACCTGCCATGAAGGGCACGCAGACGACGACGAGGAACACCGGCGCGGCCGAGGAGCAGGCCGACGGCTTCACGGACGAGGAACGGGACGCGATCAAGGAGCGCGCCCGGGAGATCAGGGCGGCCGGCCGCCGCCGCGGTGCGCGCGCCGCCAAGCCGGATCCGGAGGCCGAGGTCCTGGCGAAGATCGCCGAGATGGAGGACGCGGACCGGGCCCTCGCCGAACGGCTCCACGCCATCGTCAAGGCCGGTGCACCGGAGCTCTCCCCGAAGCTCTGGTACGGGATGCCCGCCTACGCCAGGGCCGGCAAGGTCGTCTGCTTCTTCCAGAGCGCGCAGAAGTTCAAGACCCGCTACGCCACGCTCGGCTTCAGCGACCCGGCCAACCTCGACGAGGGCACGATGTGGCCCACTTCCTACGCCCTGACGACGCTGACCCCGGCCGACGAGGCCCTGATCGCCGAGCTCATCAGGAAAGCGGTGCGCTGAGCCCTCCCGGCCCCGGCACCCGAAGTCGGGCGGAGCGGTCGTCGAGGGCGGGGCGTCACTTGCCGTCGGAGAAGTTGTGCACGCCCCACCAGCCCGAGGAGTCGTGGTAGAGACCCACGCCCACCTCCGTGAAGTCCGGGTTGACCTGGGCCTTGTAGTGGCCGGGGCTGTGGCGCCACATCGACTGGAACTTCTCGGCGGCCTCCTGGGCGGTCATCGAGGCATCGCTGTACCAGACGATGTTCTCGCCCGTCCACGTCCGCGAGCCGGTCTTCAGGTAGGCGCGGTCGTCCGACGACGAGTGCGAGAACCCGCTCTTCTTCATGTGCTCGGCCCACTTGCGGGCGAAGTCGCTGAGGTCCTGCTTGAGCGCGAGCGGACGCCGTCCGGCGGCGGCGCGTTCGGCGTTCAGCAGGTGCAGGGACAGCGCCTGGGCCTCGCTGACGTCCTGTGTCGTGGTGCGGGCGCCGGGCACCTTGGGGTCCGGGCCGGTCGGGCCGCTGCCGGCCGGGCGGGTGCTCGGCGCGGTGGGCCCGGTGGAGCGTTCGGCCGGGGCTCCGGCGGCCCTCCGGCCGTCGTCCTTCGCCGGCGACGCGGACGCGGCGGCGCCCGGGCCGGGGGTCGCTCCGGCTGCGGAGGTGCTCGTACCGGCCGTGGGGGAGGCGGTGGTGGCGGCCGGTATGAGGTCCGTGTCCGTGCCCGCCGGACTCGGCCGGCCGCCGAGCACCGAGGGGGTGCCTGCCGCCGCCGTGCGGTGCGGGGCCGTGCGGTCGGAGCCGAGGGCGTAGGCCGCGGCTCCGACGCCGGCCAGCAGGACAACGGCGGCCGCCGCCAGCACCGGAGCCCTGCGCCCGCTCCCGCGGTGCCCCGTGGCCCGGCGCGCTCCGCGGCCCGCGGCTCCGTGCGCGCCCCGGCCCCGGCCCCGGACCCGACGCGGCCGGTCGGTCGAGAACTCGTCGTCGTGATCCCGCATCGCATCTCCTCGAAGGTGACGGCCCACCTGGCCTGACACAGAAGGAGACCCGCGGGGCGCGCGGCGATAACACCTTTTCCGCAGGACTACTTGCTCTCCAGCCTCCCGAGCGGGTTCGCGTCGGCCTCCAGCGCCGTGACGGCGGCCTTCCAGCCGCTGTCCTCGCCGAGCAGGGCGCTGCGCAGGTAGGCGGTGCTGAGCTGCTGGATCAGGGCCACGCGTGCGGGGCTCTCGTCCGTCGTCTCCGCGACCTCGTACCCGGGGACGCCCCCCAGCGAGTGTTCCGCGCCGAACAGCGTGAGCAGGCTCTTGTTCCCGGGGCTGTGGGTGTAGGGGTCGGCGAACCAGTCCGGTCCGCGGGTGGACAGGTGGGACTGGTCGTGGTCCCCGGCGACGATCAGGGCGGGGGCCGTCATGGTGTCGAAGGACGGCCTCAGGAAGGGCAGGTTCTCGACGGCGAAGGGGGTGAGGTCGTCGCCCAGCCCGGCCAGTGCGAGCAGTACGCCCGCGCCCACCCGGGGGTCGGACATGTCCTCGCCGGGCGCGCCGTCGGGGCCGAGGACGCGCGCACCCAGCAGCGCGCTCGCCGTCTGCGCGCCCCAGGAGTGGCCGGCGACGGCGATCCGGCCGCGCCCGACGCGCCCGCCGAGGCCCGGTACGGCGGCCTCCAGTACGTCGAGTCCGTCCAGCACCCGGGTCAGGTCCTCGATCCGGATGCGCCAGATCCGCGGCGTACGGGGATCCTCGTGCGGGATGGCGAGCGTCCGGGAGTCGAGGTGGGTGGGCCGGACGACGACGAAGCCCCGGGCGGCCCAGTGGTCGGCGAGCGGGGCGTAGCCGTTCATCGACCAGCCGAAGCCGTGCGAGAACACGATGACGGGCAGGTCGCTGCCGGTCGCGGGGGCGGACACGTGCACCTGGAGGTCCTCGCCGCGGTTCGGGGCGGGCAGGACGACGGGCTGGGCGGAAATCACGGTGGTGAACGCGGACATGGGGGTGCCTTCCACTCGGTTGCTTCTGCCATCATGGGTAAAACGGAACGTCGTTCCGCCGACAATACGGAACACCGTTCCGTTTTACAACCTCATCCATGGAAGGGGCGTCGCAGTGCACGACAGCGAGCGGAGCGCGGGCAGCGCGGCCGACGCGGGCAGCGCGGCCGGATCCCGGCGCAAGGACGTCCGGCGCAATGAGCAGACCCTGCTGGACGCGGCCGCGGCGGTTTTCGTCGCATCGGGCGTCGAGGCACCGGTACGCGACATCGCGGCCAGGGCGGGCGTCGGGGTGGGCACGGTCTACCGGCACTTCCCCACCCGCGCGGACCTGGTCATCGCGGTCTACCGGCACCAGGTCGACGCCTGCGCCGAAGCCGGCCCGGCCCTCCTGGCGTCGAGCCCGACCCCCCACGACGCCCTCGCGCGCTGGGCGGACCTATTCGTCGACTTCCTGGTCACCAAGCACGGTCTGGCGGCCGCCATGCAGGCCGACAACACGGGCTTCGAGACCCTGCACGCCTACTTCCTGGACCGCCTCCTGCCGGTGTGCACCGACCTCCTGGACGCGGCCGCCGCGGAGGGCCGGATCCGCCCGGACCTCACGGCGTACCAACTCATGCGCGGCATCGGCAACTTGTGCATCGGCTCCGAGAACGACCCCGACTACGACGCCCGCCGCCTGACCGCCCTCCTCATCGCGGGCCTGCGCCGACCCGAGTGACGGAATCGGGCCGACCGCGTCAGGCCGTATTGCCCTCCGGCCGGATGCGGGCAGCCGCGGCAGACACCGCACTGACCGTCCCGACCGCGCCGACCAGGGCGAGCACGTCCGCGCACAGGCTCAGGGCCTGGGATCCCGCGGAGCCGGTCGTCGCCAGAACCAGCACGATGACGACGATCACCCACCGGCGCGGATCCCGGTGGTGGTCGAGGACGGTACGTCGGTAGCAGTTCATTGCTCTCCTCGGACGCGAGTGGACTGCGGGCGGTCCTTGAGCCGACAAGGGCCGCTCTTCGCTCAACCAGCATGGTTGAGGGCGCAGTTGCCGGTTGTCAGCACCGAGCTGACAGGCATGCGCCACGATGCTGGTATGACGTCGTCCCAGCACGATCGCTTGAGGAACCTGCTTCTGGCGCTGTCGGATGCCGCGCTTGACCTGGCCAACGACGGAGTGGCCCTCGCGCATCCGCGCGAGGGGGCTGCTCTGGGGCTGGTGATCGCACCGAGCCTCCAGGGCAAGGCCGCTCATGTGGAGGCCCTTGCCTGTGCCGTCCTGCGCCACGCGGGCGTGTCGTGGGACGCGATGGCCGGCAGGTACGACGTCACACGGCAGTCCTTGCACCGAAGGCTGTCCGCCGCCGCTGACCAGGTCGCCGAGAACGCCCAGAAGTTCACGCCGGGGCACGAGCTGTCCGTCCACCAGGAGCTCGGTCTCCTCGCAGGGGCGTGTGAACGCCTGCAGCAGAGCTTCACACCGGAGTTGGAGGCGGCCCCCGAGGTGTGGGAGGTGCGGAGGAAGACCCCGGGCTGGTGGTGGCCGAAAGGCCCGTAGGACGTGCCGCGGCGCGGCTTTCCGCCGATGTCCCTGCCGCGCGCGTTCCGCCTACCTCGGCCGATGATGGGAGTACGGCCGAACACGCGGAGCTGATCATGACGGGTTGGCGTGTCAGGGACTACGCCCAGGACGATCTCGAAGCGGTGATCCGCGTCGACGCGGAGAGCGGCAGGACCGAAGAGCCACCCCTCTTCCCGCTCTCGGACGCCGTCGCGGCCCTCCAGGCCCTCCATCCGGCGGTGGTGGCCACGGCGGACGAGGTGGTCGTCGGCGCCGCGGTGAGCAGGGTGGAGGGTGACCGGGCGTGGATCCTGCGCATCGGCATGGCACCTGTCTGGAGGCAGCAGGGGCTGGGCAGCGACCTGATCACGGCGCTGGAGCACCGGCTGTTCGCCGGCGGCGTCCGCACCGTGTACACGCTCCTGCCCGACGGCGGGACCGGCGCCGCAGCCCTGCACAACTGCGGCTTCGACGCCCGTGCGGGCCTGGTCCTCTTCGAGAAGCGCGGGCGGGTGACCCCGCAGGCGGTCGGCATGCTCGCCTCGCTCGGAGCGGAGCTGCCGCCCGGGGGGCTGTGGCAGAAGGTCGCGGGCATGCAGCGGGAGAAGCAGCTCATCGAACGACGCCTGGTCCTGCCCCTGGCCCACCCCGGACTGGCCGCACAGCACGGGGTGGAGCCGCCGCGGGCGGTGATGCTGTTCGGCCCGCCCGGGACGGGCAAGAGCACCTTCGCGCACGCCACGGCCAGCCGCCTGGGATGGCCCTTCCTCGAACTGTTCCCCGCCCGGCTGGCCGCCGAGTACGGGCTGGCGAGCGGGCTGAACCGGCGCTTCGACGAGATCGCCCGGCTCGACCACGTCCTGGTCTTCATCGACGAGGTCGAGGAGATCGCGGGCACCCGGAGCGGCGCGGACGCGACCGCGGTCGGCGTCGTCAACGAACTGCTCAAGGCGATCGTCCGGTTCCGGAGCCAGGAAGGGCGGCTGCTCGTCTGCGCCACGAACGACGTGACCACGCTGGACCCCGCGTTCCTGCGGCACGGCCGGTTCGACTACGTGCTGCCGATCGGCCCGCCCGACGACCGTGCGAGGACCGCGCTCTGGGAGAGCTACCTGGCCCGAGCGGGCGCGGAGGCCGACAGCGCGGTGCTGGCGACCGCCAGCGAGGGGTTCACCCCGGCCGACATCGCCCATGTGGCGCGCACCGTCTCCCAGGTCCAGTTCGAGCGCACCTTCGACACCGGAACCCGCGCCCGCCCCACCACCGAGGACTACCTGGCGACCATCGGCGGCACCAGGCCCACGGTCAGCGCGGCCATGGCCCAGGAGTTCGCCCGGCAGACCGAGACCTTCGCCCGCATCTAGGAGGTCTCCTTCTCCTCCGCCGCCTCCATGCGCCGGATTCCCTCGTGGGTGAGGGTGACCATCGCGGGAGTGTTGCCGGGTTCCCAGTCGACGGTGATCAGTCCTTCGCCCGCCAGGTAGGTGCAGGCGGCGGCCAGGTCCTGTTCCGGTACGTGGAGGTCGCGCCGCAGCTGTGCTCCGGTGATGCCGAGGAGCCGGTTGCCCTCCACGGCCTCGTACAGGACCCGGAGCACCTGATCGCGGTAGGTCTTGCGTTCGCGGAGTGTGGCCATGACCGCGTCCTTTCGGGCTCAGATCTCGTCGGAGTGTGCGCCGGTGCCGACGGGGGTCCCGCCGGCGGCCGGCCACGAGCGGGCGGGGCCGGCGGGTGTCGCCGTGTCCACGGTGAGGTGGAGGCGGGTGTTGCCGTCGAGGGCGGGGTAGCTGCGCTGCTCCGCGCCGGCGAAACTGCGGCGAAGAGCCTCCGCGACCGCTCGGGCGGCCTCCGGAGTGTGCGCGATGATCCGGACCTCGGCGTGCCCGAGCGACGGCAGTGACTGGGTCTCGATGTACTTCACGTGGGCGTGGTTCCCTTCGGAGCGGGTGAGGGGCGGGCGGGCTCAGCGAGCGGTGTGGTCCGGCAGGCCGGGAGGCCTCGGCAGGGGTTCGCTGAACCGGTAGGCCTCGACCGGGCGTCGTGCTGGGCGTTCAGCAGGCGGATCCAGCGCACGCCGACGCCGATCATGAGGATGATCACCGCGAGGAGGACGACGGTCTCCACGGAGCTCATCTCCCGCCGTTTCCGGGCAGCGGCAGCGGCAGTGGGGTTCGGCCCATCGGGCTCCCGAAGGGGGACATGCAGGCCCCGCCCTCGTCCTCCCAGGTGGCCTCCCGGCGGCGGGTGTCCCGGACGCCGCGCCCGATGACGGACTCGTTGGCCATCAGGACGCCTGCGGTGAGGGTGCTGCCCGGGATCGCGGCGGCGGCCATCAGCCGGGCAGCGGCCGCGGGCTCGGTCTCGGGCGGGATCACCAGGAGGTCCCAGCGGCCGACGGTGTAGGAGAGCAGGATCAGCTTGTCGGGGTCCTGTTCGGTGAACCAGCCCACGTGCAGCACGCGCCCGGCCACGGCAACCGTGTGCGGGACCACCGGCCAGCGTCCGGGGTTCACGCTGACTCGGGTGATGCGCCCCCAGGTCTCGTCCAGAACGGCGGCCAGGGCGGGGAGCTCGGCTTCGAGATCACGCGAGTAGGGCCACCAGGCGCCGTCCAGCTGGCCGGCGAGCGCGGTCTTCGGGGTGAGGGACAAACGGGCCGGGGACGCTGCGGCGAGGTCGCGGGGCGCGGTCCGGTCGAGGATGGTGGTCATGATGCGGACCTGCCCCCGGGCTGCCCGTCAGCAGCCCGGTTTTTAGGCGATCGCCGGGAATGACACCCGCTTGAAAGCCGGTGTGCGAAGTACTCCCGGTGCTTTGACTGTACGCCTGTCCGGGCGGCCTTGACCGGTGTGACCAGGTAATTTCCGGCGGGGCGGTCGAACAAGCGGCAGGAGTACCGTGAACGTACGGCGGGCTGGTGCGCGTCGCGGCCGGGCAAGGGCGTAGGTACTGCCGCCGACCTGCGGCGGCGTATGCCCGCACCTGCAGACGGGCGACCCGCATGGCTGACTCCGACCTTCCCCGCCGATACCCGCTGCTCCTGCCGGACGAGATCCACCGGGCGGTCGAACCGGGTACGGCCTTGCTGCGACTGGAGACCACGCACTCCCGGGAGGGCATCCTGGACGGGGCGTGGTGGCCGCGCTCACGCGACATCGAGACCGAGCTGCCCGCGCTGATCAGTGTGCTGACGGAGCATCTCGGGCCGATCACCCGGGTGGGCGTGGACGCGTCCGCCTGGAACGGCCTCCCGACCCGCCTGGTGATCGACGACCAGGTCGTGCACCTCGACCCCGACCCGGTCGGCGACGACACCGTCCTCATCACGCGTGGCCACAACGACCATTTCGCCCTGCTGGTGGTTCCCCCGGACACCACCGCCGACGCCGCGCGCGAGGCGATGGCCCGCGCCGTCCGCGCCGACAACATCACGCAGGCCGCTCAGATCCTCATCGCCACCACACCCGAACCCGAACCCGAAGCCGAACGCGAACCCGAGGCCGGCGCCGCCGACGCGGCAGGCTGACCCACAACCTCAGCGAGCGAGCGACCGAGCGGCCGAGCGGTCCGAGCAGCCCGAGCGGGTGGGCCGGTTCGGACCGGTGGGACCCGTCGGACCGGTCGGGCCGGTCGGGCCGCTCAGAGCCCCTCGTCGTGCAGGTCCTCCTCGCGCAGCAGGTCGTCCTCGCGGCCGCGCGAGGTCTCCTTCCCCGCGGCCTTCTGTCCCTTTTCCTTCTCGCGGGACGACCTGCCCGGCTGGGGCTGCGCGGGGTCTCCGGGGCGGTGGTGTTCCTGCGCCTCGCGCCCCTTGCCGGGCTCCTTGTGCTTGCCCTGCCTACCGTCCATGACAGCGACTCCTCCTGCTGCGGGCGTACGGATTCCTCGCCGATCACGCTGACACGCACCGCGAGGGTCTGCATCATGTCGACCGCGGGGCGAGGCACACGGATGAGTCCGTCGCCCCCGGTGGCGGTCGTCAGGCCGTTGCCTGCGTCCGGGCCCGGCTGCCGGTTTCCTGCGTCTCCTGCCGTACGACGCGCCGCCGCCGGGACGGCATGCCCATGGTCGGGTTGGCGACGCCCCAGGCCGCGCCCTTGCAGATCAGCTCCTTGTAGCGGGCGGCCAGGCGGCCCGTCAGCGCGCGGTCGACCGCCCGGTCGTCGGCGGTGACGAACTGGATCAGGCCCTCCTTGCGGCCGAGGGAGATGCACTGCTGCGCGTAGCGGATCGAGGCGTGCGGGACCTTGGTGCCGGTGAGACGGGCGGCAAGGGCGTCGGCGGCCTGCCAGGTCATGGGGACGCCCGAGGCGCAGGACATGCGCAGCGGCTTGTCGCCCGGGCCGATCGCCATCGCCGCGTCGCCCACCGCGTACACGTCCGGGTGGGAGACCGAGCGCATCGTGGAGTCGACCACGATCCGGCCGTGGTCGGCGAGCTCCAGCGTGGTGGCCCCGGCGATCGGGTGGACGGCGAAGCCGGTGGTCCAGACCGTGACCGCGGCCGGGATGGTCCGGCCGTCGGCGGTCGTCACGCGGTCCGCCTCCACGCCGTTGACCGCGGTGTGCTCGTGGACGGTGATGCCGAGCCCGTCCACCACCTTCCGCAGGTGGGCGCGGCCCTTCTCCGAGAGCCAGTCACCGAGGGCGCCGTGGGCGGCCAGGGCGACGTCGAGGTCCGGGCGGGCCTCGGCGATCTCGGTCGCGGCCTCCAGGCCGGTCAGGCCGCCGCCGACCACGACCACGGGCCGGCCGGCGTCCAGGGCGGCCAGGCGGTCGCGGAGGCGGAGGGCACCGGGGCGGCTGGAGATCTCGTCGGCGTGTTCGGCGGCGCCGGGGACACCCCCGTCGTTCCAGCCGCTGCCGAGTGCGTAGACCAGAGTGTCGTACTCCAGCTCCTCGGGGCCGTTCGCGGCGGTTACCGCGACCGCCTTGCGGTCGACGTCCACGGCGGTGACCTTCGCGAGCTTCACTTCCACGCCGGTGCCCGCGAACATCTCGTCGAACGGGCGGGGCCTGAGGTCCTGGCCGGCCGCGATCTGGTGCAGCCGGACGCGCTCGACGAAGTCGGGCTCGGGGTTGACGAGGGTGATGGCGACGTCCTCGTGGTGCAGCCGCTTGGCGAGGCGGCCGGCGGCGAGGGCACCGGTGTAGCCGGCTCCGAGGACGACGATGCGGTGCTCCATGTCCGTGCTCCTGTCTGGGCGGGGCTGCCGTGGTCCGGCGTGGTTTCGCCTCTTGAACCGGACAGCCCTCCCATCCCTGACAGGATCCGAGTGTGACCTGCGCCACATCGCCTCAGAGGGTGTGGAGCGGGGCCTCCCCGTGGCCCGCGGCGGCCCACTGCTCGGTCGCGCGGACGAGCTTGTCGGGGTTGACCTGGCTGCGGATCGCGACGATGCCCTCCGCGGTGGCCTCCAGACAGATGATCCCGGCGACCCGGCCGTCCACGACCGCCAGGATGGCGGGCCCGCCGTTGGCGGTCGTGGCGTAGATCTCGGGCGTGCCGCCGACGTGGGCCCGCTTGGCCGCGCTGGGCTTGAACATGCCGCGCATGAACGTCGCGACCGCGAGCGCGCCCTCGAACGCCTTCGCCCGGGCCGGGACCTTCCCGCCGCCGTCGCCCACCGCGACCGCGTCCTGGGTGAGCAGGCGTACGAGGGGTTCGGTGCGGCCACTGGTCGCCGCGGCCAGGAACTCCTCGATAGATCCTCCGGGCGACGGCCTCGTCGATCTCGGTGCGCGCCTTGCCGTCCGCGACGTGCTTCTTGGCCCGGTGGTAGATCTGCTGGCTGGCGGCCTCGGTGATCTCCAGGATCTCGGCGATCTCCCGGTGCGGGTAGTCGAAGGCCTCGCGCAGCACGTACACCGCCCGCTCGCCCGGCGACAGGCGCTCCAGCAGCACGAGGACGGCGTACGACACCGACTCGCGCTGCTCGGCGGTGTCCGCCGGCCCGAGCATCGGGTCCCCGGCGAGCAGCGGCTCGGGCAGCCACCTCCCCACATACGTCTCGCGCCGGGCGCGGGCCGAAGTGAGCATGTTGAGGCACCAGTTGGTGAGGACCTTGGTCAGCCAGGCCTCGGGCACCTCGATCCGCCCGACGTCGGCCGCCTGCCAGCGCAGGAACGTTTCCTGCACGGCGTCCTCGGCCTCGCTCGCCGAGCCGAGCAGCCGGTAGGCAATGGCCTCCAGCCGCGGCCTGGCCATCTCGAACCGGTCCACGTCACTCATGATCAGCGCCATGCCCGCGATCCTAGGCCGTCCGGGCGCCCCGGGAGCGGGCGCGTCGGCCGGAACGGCACCCCCGCGGAGCGGCGGGCCGTCCCCTGGCAGGACACCGACGAGGCCGCCTGGAACGACTCCCTCGACGTGAACCTCACCGCCCACTACCGCACCTGCCACACGGTGACCCCCGGCATGATCGAACGCCGCTGGGGACACGTGCGCGTCCGGAGGACCAGATCAAGCGCCAGCGCGTCCTCCGCCGGGGACGGCCCGAGGACGTCGCGGCCCTGGTGGCGTTCCTCGTGGGTCCCTCCGCGTCGTTCATCACTGGGCAATCCGTCCACGTCGACGGCGGACCGCTGCTGCAATGAGACGCCAACAAGCAAGGAGACAGACCGAAATGAAGGAACGCGTCCGCGCCGTCCTCGTTACCGCCGACGACACGATGCTGGTCATCCGCCGCACGAAGCCCGACATCCCCGAGTACTGGGTCCTTCCCGGCGGAGGCGTCGAGGCCGGCGACGAGTCCCGGGAGGCCGCCCTCCACCGCGAGATCCACGAGGAGATCGCGGGCAAGGCCGACATCATCCGCCTCCTCCACACCGTGGAGTCCGACGAGGAGCTTCAGTTCTTCTACCTCGCCCGCATCGCGACCTGGTCCTTCGACGACCGCACCGGCCCCGAGTTCAGCGCCGAAGGCCGCGGCCAGTACGCGCTGGAGGAGGTCCCGCTGACCGTCGAGGGCCTCGACGGCATCGACCTCAAGCCAGAGGAGATCGCCCACGTCCTGCGGGGTGCCGTCAGCGCCGGAAGCCTCGGAGGCGAGGCCACGCGCTGAGCCTTCGACGCGTCAACACATCGCCAGGGCCGGCAAGGAGATGAGCCGGCCCTGGTGGCACGCCCATCGTTGCCGCCCTCGCCCGCGGTTTCCGAGGCCGAGCGGCGGCCGCTACTGAACCGCCGGAGCACCAGCCTTTGTTCCTGGACGCCCAGCAGGTCCGACTTCGAAGCATGGTCCGGGCGGGGCAGTCCTCGGAGCGAGCTCAGCTGATCCATCAGCTCTCCACCGAGGAGCACCAGCGCAGGCTCGCCGACGACATCGACGCCACCGTCCGCCTCCAGAGGGCGCCAACGGACCGCAGGCATAGCAGCCACGTCGCCGCGGGCGCGGCTCGTGCGCTCGTGTCCGCGCCACCGGCGCCGCCGTGCTGACCATGTCCTGGCTACGAGAGATTCGTTCGGGGCGGAGCGGAGCCTCACCGTGTCAGGTCCCGAGCCGTCGCTCGGCGAGCTCGAGCCAGCTCAGGTACCAGTGGTCGAAACCGTGTCCGGACGGCTTGATCCCCCCGTCCGCCGGCCGCAGGTCCTCCCAGACGGCACCGCGGTGTGGGCCGGTCATCACGAGCAGCCACGCATAACCGCACCCCTGCTCGCTGAGGAACACCGCACCCGCCTCCTGGTCGTCGTACATCTCCTCGTACTGTGCGTCCCAGGCCGCGTGCGCGCGGCGGAACTCGTCGTCGTCCGCGAAGGCGTCCGGTGCGGGCTCCTGCGCCTCGAGTGCGGTGAGCTCGCCCTGTAGCCCCTCTGCCGCGAAGGGCCGTCCGGCGAACTCGGCGGCGGTCTGTTGCGCGGGGTACTTGAGCCCGCTGCCGATCCACTGCCATCCGTCGTCGCCCGGAGCAGGTGTCATCAGGCCGTAGCCGGGACCGGCGCCCCCTCGTCCGACCTGGAGGAGGAAACCCCGGTACCCTGCGGGCAGTTCGGAGCCCAGGTCCGACTCCAGAGCCTGGAGCTGCTCTTCGCTCATGACCGAGCCGAGGCGGAAGCCGTGGCCCCGAGCTCCGAAGATCTCATCCGCCCCGGGCTGCTCAGCGATCCGGAGCACCCGCTCCCGCACTCCTGTCCACACGTCGTCACTCATGGACCCACGTGAGAGATCCTCACACCGCACCGGCACGGGAATTTCCTGAGCGGCAGGGCCGCCGTAACGAAGAGGGCCCAGGTCGCTGACCTGGGCCCTCGCATCTGAGCGGATGACGGGAAATCGGACCTGCGCCACAACTTTGGGAATCTACTGCGCGGAGCGCGTCATGACTGCACCTGACCTGCGAAAACAAGCACCTCGCAACAGGTCGCTGACGGGTCGCTATTTGTGCTCGTCCACTGCATCGTCGGCTCTGCCTTCCGAACCCGGCCCCGGCTCGGACTGGCCGCCGCGTCCGGCGCAATGGGTGGACTCGCAGTCCGGCGTCATCAACTGGCCCCTCTGAGCGCACGATTGACCGGCGCCGTCGCGGCGCGCGGACCTTGGCGAACACGCGCGATCCAACACACGCGGCCGGTGGTGCCCGTGGCGCTGTAGTTGCCGACGACGATGTCGTCGTACCTCCAGGGGGCGGACCGGAGGAGGGCCGTCAGGTCTTGACCGCAGTGTCGTCGCTCACGCCAGGTGCTCGATTGTGACGTCATCCCATCGCTGTGCGAGATATTCCGCGACCAGTCGGCGATGGCAATTCCGTGCACTGTCCTCGCTGCACAGTAGGACTGCATTGTCGAGCGTTTCCCGCCGGATGGTGCCCTCAATCTGACGAGCCTTCATCAATTCGAGGAATTGTACTTCATAGGCCGCCCAGTCGATATCACGCTTTTTGTAGGCGTCGAGCATTTCCTTGGTCGGGGCCAGCTCGGTGAGGTGAGTGTACTGCGCCCCGCAGATCTCGCTCAGGAAGTATTTCAGATCGTCACGCTTAGCGAAACCGGACAGTTGTGAGACGTTGTTGAGTCGAGCATCGATCAGCGTCGTCACTCCGGCTTCACGTAATAGTCCGAAGAATTTTTCGGCGGACTTCTTCGTGAATCCAATGGTGTAAAGTTTCATCCTTTCGCTGTCCCGTCGGCGCGAAGCTCTTCATTTACGTATGCAATCCGTTGTTCCTGACGTTCGAGAGCCTCTTGGAGGCGCTCGGCCGAGGTCCGGAAAAGATCCTCCTGATCGAGCCTGTAGTTGGCCATCAGGCGCTGCATTGCCGAGGTGTGATCCTCGACGTGCCCATCGCCATGAATATGTCCGACAGTGATCCCGTCCTCTTCGAGGACTCGTGAGACGAGCACGCAGCGATGGCAGTCGAGTGGTTCTTGCTCGGTGCACATGACGGCGATTCGCTCGATCCGCGAACCGTTCCGCAGGCGTTTGATTCCGCAGATGAAATTCGATGTCCGGGCAAGACGGTCATATCGTACCCGCCCGTCAGAATAGCAGGTCGGATCTTCGGTGCGCGCACCCAATTCCTTTCCCAGGAACACGTACTTGATATCGGCGTCGGACAGGGCGCGCTCGATGGCGTACCGGTTGAACTGAGGTGTGAATCGACTGACGGGCATCGACCGCACATCGGCGACGGCCGTGATCCCATGTTTCTGCAGCAGGCTCAGGAATGCCGAGATGCTGTGCGTGGAGTGACCGACAGTGAACACGGTATGGGTTGTCATCGTCTGCCGCCTGCTTGAACCTTCACTCGTTCGATTATGGCTGCCACTAATTTGTACACGTGGCCCTCGTACGGTTCGCCGAGACTCACGGTAAGGAAGGATTCTCCCAGTTCGTAGAACCCTTCCGGCTTGGGTAAATACTCTAGCTCATATTCAGGGTCGGTAACTCGCAGTATGTGTGAATTTCCCGCGTAAGAAAAATGGGCACGCAGGGCCCGCTTCTGATCCCCGAACATTGCCCCAGGAGTGTGGACTTGTAACGTCAGGCCGGTGGTGCGTATGAGGTTGAGCGAGTCCGGCAGGGTGACTGCTTCTTCAATCGGAATGCGGTCATTATTTCCGTGGTAGGTGCTGGATCCGTTGATCCATAACGCGCTGGGACGCTGTTCCAGTCCCACTAACCCTCTCCAGTCGGCCCTGTCGATCTTATCCCAGAAAAAGGTTGGGTTAAGGAGCCAATTCTCGCTCTGGAAGTCGTGCGGCTGAGGCCGAATGAGCGCCACGGAGACAATATCGAGGACGTTCGGGTCCGTTCCGTCTGCGTACTGCCTTTCGTAAGTGGATACTTCGCGGTTCGGGCGGGCGCTGACCGGGCGTACCCATTCCCCTGAGCCGTCGGCAAGCATGCCGGCCACGCATCGTCCCGAAAGCTTGCGGGAATTTGCCAGACACACGATCGTCTTTATCAGTGTCATGTGTACCCCCCAAAGAATCTGATGCCTGGACTCCCCGTATAGGGGGGCGGAGCCCACCCATGCGAAGCGGCGACGAGCACAACGATTTTTAATTTCGAAGATCACCCGAAAGTCTACGGCTGGGGTACGTCATTCGTCTGCCGTTCAGGCAAGCGCGATGTTCAAGCCAGGTCCGGGTGCGGGACGCAACGTCACCAGAGCAGCCCGATTGTGGCGATGGTGGCCGCTGAGCTGGTCGTTCTCGACGGTGAGGACGTTCACAGCCCGAGCGAACATCCCGATCTCGGCCTGCTGCGGCTGGTTCTCCTCGACCTTGTCGGCCAGCTCGGTACGGGTGTCGGCCCGCTCCCGCGGCCGGTCGGCCATCGGATCGGGAACCAGGGCTGGAGGCAGCGTCCTTGCGTAGCAGCTCAGGCCCAACGGGCCGCGGGTCCAGCCGATAGCGCCACCGGCGCCACCCAATCCGCGGTTCCCTCCCCTCACGCCACCGCAGCAGCAGAACTTCCAGACCTGGCTGAACTCGCTGCGTGCGGGTGACGTTTCGGGCGGCAGGCCCGCAGAGGTTGCCTATCAGCTCCGCGTAGCCGGCTATCCCGAGTACGAAGTGCCCATCGCACCCGGCACAGGCAAGGGCACCACGCTGATGGTGGACGGCTTCCGGGACAGCGACGGGATGGCCGTCGAGGCCAAGTACGTCAACAACCCGGGCAAGAAGTGCTGCCGGTCGCGTTCAACACCGCGTGGGGGCTCGAATAGGAGCTGCCCGACGCCCCCGTCCCCGAAGTGGCGCGGCCCCGGCTCGTCGAGGCCTTCCTCGCCCACCTCGAAGCCACCGGCCTGGAGTGAAGCGCCGGCGCGGGCGGGACCTCCAGGGGGCACGGCGCCTGCCGCGCGGACGGTGTCCAGGCCGCTGAGCAGGCCCGGCAGGGGTCAAGTCGTGCGCAAGTGGTGCGGGGCTCCTGAATTGGTCTGGACAACGACGAAGGCCCAGGTCGTTGACCTGGGCCTTCGTTCAAGAGCGGATGACGGGAATCGAACCCGCGCTATAAGCTTGGGAAGCTCATGTTCTACCATTAAACTACATCCGCACAGCGGGCCAGTTGCCTGGATCCCTGGCTTTGCACACTCTACCTCATGATCGACCCCGGGTGAATTTGCCGCGGGGTCGTCGTCGTGTGTGGCATGCACCGAGGCGTGTGTGTGCGGGAGTTGGGGCGTACCGTGTGGGTGCGGAGCGGCGGCTGGAGCGGGTACCGATCATCCCCTAATGTGGCGATTCGTCGCAGTACGGCTCGTTGGGGAAAGGGACTCGATGGAGCACACCGTCGTCCGTTGTGCCGAAGGGCACGTTTTCAGTACCGCCTCCTTCCCGCTGCAGCACCTCGGTGCCGGCCGGATCGGGCCCGGGCGGCTGCTGCGGTGTCCGCGGTGTGCGCGGTTGCGGCATGCCGTGCCCGTCGGGGCAGCGGTCAAGCGGTAGCGGACGGGCGCGCGGGCGCCGCTCTCGATTGGGGGTGGCCCGCGCGCTCTGCGTATCCTCGGGACGTGCTTCTCTCTGACAAAGACATCCGGGCCGAGATCGACAGCGGACGGGTTCGCATCGACCCGTTCGAGGAATCGATGGTGCAGCCCTCCAGCATCGATGTACGTCTCGACCGGTTTTTCCGGGTGTTCGAGAATCACCGGTACGCCCACATCGATCCGGCGATCGAGCAGCCGGATCTGACCAGGATGGTCGAGCCGGAGGGGGACGAGGCGTTCATCCTCCACCCCGGTGAGTTCGTCCTCGCCTCGACGTACGAGGTCATCTCGCTGCCCGACGACATCGCCTCCAGGCTGGAGGGGAAGTCCAGTCTGGGCCGCCTCGGCCTGGTGACGCATTCGACCGCCGGGTTCATCGACCCCGGTTTCTCCGGTCACGTGACCTTGGAGCTCTCGAACCTCGCCACCCTGCCGATCAAGCTTTGGCCGGGCATGAAGATCGGGCAGCTGTGCATGTTCCGGCTGAGCTCGCCCGCCGAGTTCCCGTACGGCAGTGAGCGCTACGGATCCAGGTACCAGGGGCAGCGCGGGCCGACCGCCTCGCGCTCCTTCCAGAACTTCCACCGCACCCAGGTGAGGCACGAGGCATGAGCGACGTACGCGAGAACCTGACCTACGACGGCTTCGGGCGCGCCGTGCGCGAGCTGGCGCAGACGATCGCCGACGACGGCTATGAGCCCGACATCATCCTGAGCATCGCCCGCGGTGGCGTCTTCGTCGCCGGCGGGCTGGCGTACGCGCTGGACTGCAAGAACATCCACCTGGTGAATGTCGAGTTCTACACGGGCGTGGGCACCACGCTCGAAATGCCCGTGATGCTGGCGCCCGTCCCCGAGGCGATCGACTTCACGAACAAGAAGGTCCTCATCGCCGATGACGTGGCCGACACGGGCAAGACGCTGAAGCTCGTCCACGACTTCTGCCTCGGCCACGTGGCCGAGGTGCGGTCCGCCGTCGTCTACGAGAAGTCCCACTCGCTCGTGAAGTGCGAGTACGTGTGGAAGAAGACCGACGAGTGGATCAACTTCCCCTGGTCCGTCGAGCCGCCCGTCGTGAAGCGTGAGGGCCAGGTCCTCGACGCCTAGACATCGTGCAGAGATGACGGAAGGGCCCGCCGCGCACAGCTTGCGCGGCGGGCCCTTCGTCCGTGCGGGGCGGGGCGGGATCGGGGCTAGATCGTGCCCAGCTTGATGATCGACAGCAGCGCCACCAGCTGGATCGCGGACGCGCCCAGGGCCTTCGGCCACGGCAGGTCGTGCGTCTTGCTGATCAGCGAGGTGAAGAGGGCGCCGGCCGCGACCCAGGTGGCCCAGCCCAGGACCTGGACGACCATGTTGTCGCCGCCGAGGAACACGGCGAACAGCAGGCGCGGCGCGTCCGTGATGGACATGACGAGCATCGACAGGCCCACGGTGGGCTGCCAGGTGCCGTCGCCGCCCAGCTGGCGGGCCAGCGTGTGGGTGACGGCGCCGAGGATCAGTCCGCAGAGGACAAAGGCCACACCGGCCGACAGGACGATCGGGACGGCCTTCGCGAGGGTCGCGTTGATGGCGTCCTCGCGGGCGTCGTCGAGGCCGAAGACCGCGAGGAGCCCGTAGAGGAAGGTCACGATCAGCGCGGGGCCCCAGACGGCGTAGTCGCGCATCTGGAGGAAGGTCTGCCCCGGCCGCGTCACGATGCCGCGGAGCAGTTCCTTCCACGGCAGCCGCGGACCGGACGGCGCCGCCGAGGCCGAGCCCGCCTGGTAGGTCGCGCCCTGGCCGTACGGGTCCTCGCCGACGGCGAAGACCTGGGTGTGCCCCGGGTTGTCGTTCGTGTAGCCCCCGCCGCCGTGGCCCCCGTGGCCGTACGGGGGCTGCTGCGCGTGCGGCTGCTGCTGCCCGTACGGGTCGAAGTACTCCGGCTCGCCCTGTCCCCCGGCACCCGGCTGCGGCCACTGCTGCTGCGGTGGCGGCCCGCCGACGGGAGGGTAGGGCGGCTGGCCGTACGGCGGCGGCGTTTGCTGCTGACCGTACGACTGCTGCTGCTGCGGGGGTTGTTGCGGAGAGCGGTTGTTGTCCCGGCCGCGTCCGATCCTGAATCCAGCCACGTGATCGAACGTACCTGGTCCGGCGAGCGTCGGTGGCCCGTCGCCCGGAACAGCCACCCTTTGCGGCTGACCTGTGACATCCCTTAGGGGATCCCCGAGGGGTTGTCCCCACCCCCGGACGGCCGCGACCATGCGCCCGATTTACATGCTTGCGTCGCGTTCTGCGGCTTTCCGTTACGTTGTCGATGGAATACGCACATATCGGGTCCGTAGCTTCGTACTCGTCCCCGAACGAGTACGAGAAGAGCCCACACCATGCGCAACACTCGCCGAACCACTCGCCGAACCACTCTCCGCAGCGCCGCCGTCGCCGCCGGAGCAGCCACGCTCCTGGCCCTCCCGGTCGGGTCCGCCTTCGCGGACTCCCCGGCCGTACCGGAGCCGGAGGTGCTGCCGGGGATCGAGCAGCCGTCGGTGGACCCGTCCGTGCCGCCCACGACCGCGCCCACGACCCCGCCGCCGTTCGGGTCGAAGCCGGGGGTACGGACGTACGTCACCGCCGTGAAGCTGGCGGACGGGTCCGTCGCCAAGGTCTACCGGATCAGCAGCAACCACTACGAGGCGGACATCCTCGCCGGCTCCACGAAGCTGGACACGCTGGTCAGCAAGGGCGGAGCCGCGTCGTACGGGCAGAACAACGGCCTGCACGTCGTGCTCCAGCCGAACGGCACCGTCACCTCCTGGATGGACGGCTCGCCGAAGCCGAGGCCGCAGCCCGAGCCGCAGCAGCAGCCGAAGCGCTACGTGAAGCCCGAGATCAGGAAGGAGAGCTCGGTGCGGATCGCCCTGCCGGACTGGCGGGTCGCCAAGCTCGTGGACGGCACCCACGGCAAGCGCGCCGAGATCTCCCGGCCGGACGGCCGCCTGCTCGCCGTGATCGACCCGGAGCGTCCGAGCACGTACCAGGACGGCTGGACGTACAAGCTCGTCCGGGACGGAAAGCGCGTGAAGTTCGTCGTCATCGACGGCAAGGGCGGCGGGAACAGCTGGGTGTACGACTTCAACGGCCGGCTGATCGAGAAGTACACGGTCGTCCCGGCCCGCTGAGTACGCCGGAACGGCCGGTCCCCGCGTGGGGGACCGGCCGTTCCGGTGCTGTGCGTGCCTCGCCCTACTTGGTCTCGGACTTGGTTTCCGACTCCGGCTCGGACTCCGACTCGGATCCGGACTCCGACTCGGACCCGGCTTCAGCGTCGGCGTCCGCGTCCGCCTCGGGCTCGGCCGCTGCCTCGCCCTCCGCCTCGGCCACCGGCTCGGCCTCAGCCGCTGCCTTCGCCGCCGCCTCGGCTTCCGCCTTGGCCTTCGCCTCGGCCTCGGCCGCCGCCTTGGCCTTCGCCTCGGCTTCCGCCTTCGCCTTCGCTTCCGCCTCGGCCGCCGCCTTCGCCGCCGCGGCCTCCGCCTCGGCGGCCGCTTCCGCCTCGGCCTCCGCCGCCAGCGCAGCGAGCTCCGCCTCCGTCGGGCCCGGCGTCTTCACCGAGTCCAGCAGCAGCTGTGCCACATCGACCACCTGGACGTGTTCCTTCGCCTGGCCGTCGTTCTTCTTGCCGTTCACCGAGTCGGTGAGCATCACGAGGCAGAAGGGGCAGGCGGTGGAGACGATGTCCGGGTTCAGGGACAGGGCCTCGTCGACGCGCTCGTTGTTGATGCGCTTGCCGATCCGCTCCTCCATCCACATCCGCGCGCCACCGGCGCCACAGCAGAAGCCCCGCTCCTTGTGGCGGTGCATCTCCTGCTGACGCAGGCCCGGGACGGCGGACATGATCTCGCGCGGCGGCGTGTAGACCTTGTTGTGCCGGCCCAGGTAGCACGGGTCGTGGTAGGTGATCAGGCCGTCGACCGGCGTGACCGGCGTGAGGCGGCCCTCGTCGATCAGGTGCTGGAGCAGCTGCGTGTGGTGGATGACCTCGTACTCGCCGCCCAGCTGCGGGTACTCGTTCGCGATGGTGTTGAAGCAGTGCGGGCAGGTCGAGACGATCCGCTTCGCCGACTTCGGCTTGCGGGTCGAAGGATCTTCGTCGTCCTCGCCGAACGCCATGTTCAGCATGGCCACGTTCTCCTGGCCCAGCTGCTGGAACAGCGGCTCGTTGCCCAGGCGGCGCGGCGAGTCACCGGTGCACTTCTCGTCGCCGCCCATGATCGCGAACTTGACGCCCGCGATGTTCAGCAGCTCCGCGAATGCCTTCGTGGTCTTCTTGGCCCGGTCCTCCAGGGCGCCGGCGCAGCCGACCCAGTAGAGGTAGTCGAACTCGGAGAGGTCCTCCGCGTCCTTGCCGATGATCGGGACCTCGAAGTCCACCTCCTTGGTCCACTCGACGCGCTGCTTCTTCGCCAGGCCCCAGGGGTTGCCCTTCTTCTCCAGGTTCTTGAGCATCGTGCCCGCCTCCGACGGGAACGCGCTCTCGATCATCACCTGGTAGCGGCGCATGTCGACGATGTGGTCGATGTGCTCGATGTCGACCGGGCACTGCTCCACGCACGCACCGCAGGTGGTGCAGGACCACAGCACGTCCGGGTCGATGACGCCGTTCTCCTCGGCGGTGCCGATCAGCGGACGCTCGGCCTCCGCGAGAGCGGCGGCCGGGACACCGGCGAGCTGCTCCGCCGTGGCCTTCTCGTTGCCCTCCATGTCCTTGCCGCCACCGGCGAGCAGGTACGGGGCCTTGGCGTGCGCGTGGTCGCGCAGCGACATGATGAGGAGCTTCGGGGACAGCGGCTTGCCCGTGTTCCAGGCGGGGCACTGCGACTGGCAGCGCCCGCACTCGGTGCACGTGGAGAAGTCGAGGATGCCCTTCCAGGAGAACTGCTCGACCTGCGAGACGCCGAAGTTGTCGTCCTCGCCCGGGTCCTCGAAGTCGATCTCCTTGCCGCCCGAGGTCATCGGCTGGAGGGCGCCGAGCGCCGTGGCGCCGTCCGCGTTCCGCTTGAACCAGATGTTCGGGAAGCCGAGGAAGCGGTGCCAGGCGACACCCATGTTGGTGTTGAGCGAGACCACGATCATCCAGATCAGCGAGGTGCCGATCTTGATCATGGCGGTGAAGTAGATGGCGTTCTGCAGCGCGCTCGCCGAGAGCCCCTTGAAGGCCAGGACCAGCGGGTACGAGACGAAGTACGCGGGCTCGTAGCTGTCCACGTGGTGGATCGCGCCCTCGAGGCCGCGCAGGCACAGGATCGCGAGGCCGATGGTCAGGATGATGTACTCGACGAAGTACGCCTGCCAGGCCTTCGAGCCGGTGAAGCGCGACTTGCGGCCCGCCCGGGAGGGCAGGCTGAGCAGCCGGATCGCCATCAGGACCACGATGCCGAGGACCGTCATCAGGCCGATGAACTCGATGTAGAGCTCGAACGGCAGGAAGCCGCCGACGATCGGCAGCACCCAGTCGGCCTGGAAGAGCTGGCCGTAGGCCTGTGCCAGGGTCGGCGGCAGCGTCAGGAAGCCGATCGCGACGAACCAGTGCGCGAAGCCGACGATGCCCCAGCGGTTCATGCGGCTGTGGCCGAGGAACTCGCGGACGAGGGTGAGCGTTCGGGCCTTCGGGTCGTCCGTACGGCTGCCTGCCGGCACGGGCTGGCCGAGCTTCACGAAGCGGTAGATCTGCGCCACGGCTCGTGCGAGCAGCGCGACGCCGACCACGGTCAGGACCAGCGACACGATGATCGCGGCGAGTTGCATGGAAGGGCTCCTCGGGCGGCACTTACTAAGCGGTAACTTATGAAGTCAAGGCTTGAGGTTACCCATTCCCGACGCCGCAATGTAGCTGAGCGTGCGGTGATCTGTGTCGCTCAGGCGACCCTTTGCCGGTACGCCGCGCGCGGGGTCTGCGCCAGGATCGCGAGGTCCATCCCGAGCCAGTGGTTCTCCACATAATGCCGGTCGAGCAGAGCCATCTCCTCCCAGGGGAGGTCGGAGCGCGCGCTCACCTGCCACAATCCGGTCATTCCGGGGCGTACGACCAGCCGCTCGGGGTGGTCCGTACGGGTCTGCGGGCGCGGCCCGACCAGCGACATCTCGCCGCGGACCACGTTCAGCAGCTGCGGGAGGGCGTCGAGGGCGCAGCGGTCCAGGGCGGCGCCGAGCCGGCCCGTGTCGGCGGTGCGCAGCCGCCAGGTGCGGAAGGGTCGTCCGGCCAGGCCGACCGCGGCCTCCCGGGCGAAGGGGCGGCCGCCCTGGGTCGCGTACAGCAGCGCGGCGGCCGCGGTCAGGGCGGGTGCGAGCAGGATCAGCAGGATTGCCGCTCCGATGAGGTCGAACACCCTTTTCGCCGGCGGGAGCGTGGGGACGCGGACCCGCGGCAGGGCGGCGGTCGGAGTGAGCGGCATGCCAGCACGGTGCCGCATGCCCCCGGCGGTCTTGCGGTGGCGCGCGGCCACGGTGACCCGTTCGGCCCCGGCCCCGCCGTCGGGGCCGAACGGGTCACCGTGCCCAGGGTTGCGCGTAAGGGGCAGCTAAAGGTTGAGCCGACTCGACTCAGCTCTGTTGACGCATGCGCCGCGATGCGGCATGGTTGAGTCTGTTCCACTCAAGTCAGCTGGAGGAATTGAAATGGCACGTGCGGTCGGCATCGACCTGGGCACCACTAACTCCGTCGTCAGCGTTCTGGAAGGCGGCGAGCCCACCGTCATCACCAACGCCGAGGGCGCCAGGACCACGCCGTCCGTCGTCGCCTTCGCCAAGAACGGCGAGGTCCTCGTCGGCGAGGTGGCCAAGCGCCAGGCGGTCACGAACGTGGACCGGACCATCCGCTCCGTCAAGCGCCACATGGGCACTGACTGGAAGATCAACCTGGATGGCAAGGACTTCAACCCGCAGCAGATGAGCGCCTTCATCCTGCAGAAGCTGAAGCGCGACGCCGAGGCGTACCTGGGCGAGAAGGTCACGGACGCGGTCATCACCGTCCCGGCCTACTTCAACGACTCCGAGCGTCAGGCGACGAAGGAGGCCGGCGAGATCGCGGGCCTGAACGTCCTGCGCATTGTCAACGAGCCGACGGCCGCCGCCCTGGCCTACGGCCTCGACAAGGACGACCAGACCATTCTCGTCTTCGACCTCGGTGGCGGCACCTTCGACGTGTCGCTCCTGGAGATCGGCGACGGCGTCGTCGAGGTGAAGGCCACCAACGGTGACAACCACCTCGGTGGTGACGACTGGGACCAGCGCGTCGTCGACTACCTGGTGAAGCAGTTCGCCAACGGTCACGGCGTGGACCTCTCCAAGGACAAGATGGCGCTCCAGCGCCTGCGCGAGGCCGCCGAGAAGGCGAAGATCGAGCTGTCCTCCTCCACGGAGACCACGATCAACCTGCCCTACATCACGGCTTCCGCCGAGGGCCCGCTGCACCTGGACGAGAAGCTCACGCGCGCCCAGTTCCAGCAGCTGACCGCGGACCTGCTCGACCGCTGCAAGACCCCGTTCCACAACGTCATCAAGGACGCCGGCATCCAGCTGTCCGAGATCGACCACGTGGTCCTGGTCGGCGGCTCCACCCGTATGCCGGCCGTCGCCGAGCTCGTCAAGGAGCTCACCGGCGGCCAGGACGCCAACAAGGGCGTCAACCCGGACGAGGTCGTCGCCATCGGCGCCACCCTCCAGGCCGGTGTGCTCAAGGGTGAGGTCAAGGACGTCCTGCTCCTCGACGTGACCCCGCTGTCCCTCGGTATCGAGACCAAGGGCGGCATCATGACCAAGCTGATCGAGCGCAACACCACGATCCCGACGAAGCGCTCCGAGATCTTCACGACGGCCGAGGACAACCAGCCGTCCGTCCAGATCCAGGTCTACCAGGGCGAGCGCGAGATCGCGGCGTACAACAAGAAGCTCGGCATGTTCGAGCTGACGGGCCTGCCCCCGGCCCCGCGCGGTGTCCCGCAGATCGAGGTCTCCTTCGACATCGACGCGAACGGCATCATGCACGTCACGGCCAAGGACCTCGGCACGGGCAAGGAGCAGAAGATGACCGTCACCGGCGGCTCTTCGCTCGGCAAGGACGAGGTCGACCGCATGCGCCAGGAGGCGGAGCAGTACGCGGACGAGGACCTGCGCCGCAAGGAGGCGGCCGAGTCCCGCAACCAGGGCGAGCAGCTCGTCTACCAGACGGAGAAGTTCGTCAAGGACAACGAGGACAAGGTCCCGGCCGACGTCAAGACCGAGGTCGAGGCCGCCGTCTCCGAGCTGAAGGAATCGCTCAAGGGCGAGGACACGGCCGAGATCCGCACCGCGACGGAGAAGCTCGCCGCGGTCAGCCAGAAGCTCGGCCAGGCGATCTACGCCGACGCCCAGGCCGCCCAGGGTGCGGCCGGCGCCGCCGGTGACGCGGGCCAGGCCAAGGCCGACGACGATGTCGTCGACGCCGAGATCGTCGACGACGAGAAGCCGAAGGGCGGCGCTGCCTGATGTCGGAGGAGACCCCGGGTTTCGACGAGAAGCCCGAAGTCCCCGACGCCGGTCAGAACGACGCCGAGCCGAAGGCCGCCGACTCCGCCACGGAGGAGGCGGCGGCCCCGGCCGGGGACGCAAGCCAGGACGTAGCGCTGCTGGCGCAGCTGGACCAGGCCCGTACGGCGCTCTCCGAGCGCACCGCGGACCTCCAGCGGCTCCAGGCGGAGTACCAGAACTACCGCCGCCGGGTGGAGCGGGACCGGATCACCGTCAAGGAGATCGCGGTCGCGTCCCTCCTGACGGAACTGCTCCCGACCCTGGACGACGTCGGCCGGGCGCGGGAGCATGGCGAGCTGGTCGGCGGCTTCAAGTCGGTGGCCGAATCGCTGGAGACGGTCGCCGCCAAGATGGGCCTGCAGCAGTTCGGCAAGGAGGGCGAGCCCTTCGACCCGACGATCCACGAGGCCCTGATGCACTCGTACGCGCCGGACATCACCGAGGACACCTGCGTGGCGATCCTGCAGCCGGGGTACCGCATCGGCGAGCGTACGATCCGTCCCGCACGGGTCGCGGTGGCCGAGCCCCAGCCGGGCGCGGCCCCCAAGTCCGAGTCGGCGGAGGGCGAAGCACCGGACGGCTTGGACACGGATGCCCCCGACAAGGGCTGATGCACCACATGTAGGAGCACGAGAGGAGGGACACCGGGGATGAGCACGAAGGACTTCGTCGAGAAGGACTACTACAAGGTCCTCGGTGTCCCGAAGGACGCCACCGAGGCCGAGATCAAGAAGGCGTACCGGAAGCTCGCCCGTGAGTACCACCCGGACGCCAACAAGGGCGACGCCTCGGCCGAGGAGCGCTTCAAGGAGATCTCCGAGGCGAACGACATCCTCGGCGACGCCAAGAAGCGCAAGGAGTACGACGAGGCGCGCGCCCTGTTCGGCAACGGCGGCTTCCGCCCCGGGCCGGGCGGCGGCGGCTCGTTCAACTTCGACCTGGGTGACCTCTTCGGGGGCCAGCAGCAGGGCGCCGGCCAGGCCGGCGGCTTCGGCGGCGGCCTGGGCGACGTCTTCGGCGGCCTCTTCAACCGCGGCGCCGGCCCCGGTACGGGAACCCGTACCCAGCCGCGCCGCGGCCAGGACATCGAGTCGGAGGTCACCCTCTCCTTCACGGAGGCGGTGGACGGGGCCACGGTCCCGCTCCGGATGTCCTCCCAGGCTCCCTGCAAGGCCTGTTCGGGCACCGGTGACAAGAACGGCACCCCCAGGGTGTGCCCGACCTGCGTCGGCACCGGCCAGGTCTCGCGCGGCAGCGGCGGCGGCTTCTCGCTGACCGACCCCTGCGCGGACTGCAAGGGCCGCGGTCTGATCGCGGAGACCCCCTGCGACGTCTGCAAGGGCAGCGGGCGCGCCCGCAGCTCCCGCACCATGCAGGTCAGGATCCCGGCGGGCGTCTCCGACGGCCAGCGGATCCGGCTGCGCGGCAAGGGTGCGCCGGGCGAGCGCGGCGGTCCCGGCGGTGACCTCTACGTGGTCGTGCACGTCGATTCCCACCCGGTGTTCGGCCGCAAGGACGACAACCTGACGGTGACCGTCCCGGTGACCTTCGCCGAGGCGGCCCTGGGCGCCGACATCAAGGTCCCGACCCTGAACGGACCCTCGGTCACGCTGAAGCTGCCGCCGGGCACCCCCAACGGGCGCACCATGCGGGCCCGCGGCAAGGGCGCGGTCCGCAAGGACGGCACCCGCGGCGACCTGCTGGTCACGGTGGAGGTCGCGGTCCCGACCGAACTGTCCGACAAGGCCCGCGAGGCCCTGGAGATGTACCGCGAGGCGACGGAGTCGCAGGACCCGCGCACCGCGCTGTTCGAGTCCGCGAAGGGAGCATGACCATGGACGGCCGCCGACGACAGTCCTCCCGCCTGGGCGGGGGCTACCAGCTCACCGACGAGACCCCGGTCTACGTGATCTCGGTGGCCGCCCAGCTCTCGGGCCTGCATCCGCAGACCCTCCGTCAGTACGACCGCCTGGGCCTGGTCTCCCCGGACCGGACGGCCGGCCGCGGCCGGCGCTACTCGGCCCGTGACATCGAACTGCTCCGCACGGTGCAGGCGCTGTCGCAGGACGAGGGCATCAATCTGGCGGGCATCAAGCGGATCATCGAACTGGAGAACCAGGTCGCCGCGCTCCAGCAGCGCGTCGCCGAGCTCGCCGCGGCCGTGGACGGCGCGGCGGCCACGCTGCAGGCCCGCGAGGCCCAGGTGCACGCCTCGTACCGCCGGGACCTGGTTCCGTACCAGCCCCCGCAGCCGGGCAGTGCCCTGGTCGTCTGGCGGCCCAGCCCCAAGCGCCCGATGGACTGAGCAGGTCCCTCACCGAGGCCCGCATGCTTCAGGCCCCGTTCCCCTTCCCGGGGGCGGGGCCTGAGGGCTGTCAGAGCCCTTCCCGGTCCGCTTCGTGGTCCTCGTGGTCCGGATGCCCCTCGCAGTCCTGTTCGGGCCCGGAGGGGCGGCCCAGGATGCCGGAACGGGCGATGAGATAGCCGAGCTGGGCGCGGCTGCCGCTGCCGAGGGTGGTGGCGAGCTTGGCGATGTGCGCCCGGCAGGTGCGGACGTTCATACCGAGGCGGCGCGCGATGGCCTCGTCGACGTGACCCTCGATCAGGAGCTGCGCGATGGTCCGCTGCACGCCGGAGATCCCGCCGGGGGTGCTGCGGTACGTCACTTCCTCCTGGAGGGGCACGGCGCGGTGCCAGAGCTGCTCGAACACCTTGATGAGGTAGTCGACCAGGCCCGGGTGGCGCAGTTCCAGGGCGACCCGGCGGTCGTCGCTCACCGGGATGAAGGCGACCGTGCGGTCGAAGATGATGAGGCGCTCGATCAGCTCCTCCAGGGTGCGGATCTCCACCTTGCCCGTCGAGATCCGCTCCACGTAGGCGAGCGTGCCCTGGCTGTGCCGTGCGGTGTGCTGGTACAGGGTCCGTATGCTGACCCCGCGGTCGATCAGCGGCTGGTCGCGTTCCAGGGCCTGGGTGAGGGCCAGGGAGGGCCGCGCTCCGCCCGGCTGGACCGTCAGCACCTCGGTGTGGCATTCGGCCGTCGCGAGGTTCAGGGCGGCGTTGATCTGTTCGAAACCCTCCAGCACCGTGATGGCATGGGTGTTGGCCGGGCTCTGTGCGCTGATGGCAAGGAAAGGCTCGAAAGTGTCGGTGAGATCTACAGCGCTGCGTCGGCGGTCCTGGATCTCACGTTCAATCGGATGAAGCCGTTGAGCCAATGCGACGGACGGGGGAACCGGACGCAGTTGGTTCGCGTCATCCGGGTCGGGTTGCAGAAGAGCGAATTCAAGCAGGCAGGGGGCGTTCTTGATCTCGCCCCGGGCGATCCGGCCGGTGCTCAGCGCGGTCGCGTAGAGCCGCGTCCCCTCGGCGCACATGGACGTGACGGGGTGCGGATGTGTCGCTTTTGTCTCGATTCGCGTCAAATCTCCACCCCCCAGGGTCCTGAACATGCAAGAACATGATGCATCGTCCCTGTGGCATTGACGTGCCTGAATGAGCCATCGTCTGTCACGCGGGGGAGAGGATTCCATCAAGTGAGGACGAAGCCGACCATGTACAAGAGAATGCTTCGCTCGGTGCTTGCCATAGTTTTCTCCGCCGTTGCGGTTTTTGGGGCAGTCAGCGCCGTCGAAAGTGACGCGGGGAGCGCTAGGGACGGTCAGGGCACGAGCCTGACGAGCACGGAGTTCGACACCGGCTGGACCACGGCGCCCGTGGGTAAGTACGCGGACACCGGCTGGACCAGCGGCCGGCTGAGTGGCGGGGGTAAGGACGATACGGGCTGGACCGAGACCCCTGTGACGGTGTCCGCGTGACCCCCGACGACCGCGGCTTCCGCCGCGAGATGGCCTCCGCGTACCGCTCGGGCTGGCAGTTCATCGATCTCGCCACGGCCATCCCCCACCCTGGCGACTCGCTGATGGTCACCCTGTTCGGCCAACCGATCGTCGTCGTGCGCGAGGAGGACGAGGACGTACGTGCCTACCGGTGCCTGCGCCGCCCGCGGGGCGCGCCGCAGCCCGTCCGCTGCGAGGTGCGCTACGGAATGGTCTTCGTCAATCTCGATCAGCGCGACCACCAGCTCTTCGAACCCGATATCACCACCGCCACCCCCCGCAGTGCCTGAAGCGATTCCCCCGTCGTTCCAGATCGCTCAGGCGCTACCCCCACACAACGGCGCCATCGTGGACCTGACCACGATGGCGCCGTTGTGATGTCCGCGTCCAGTGCCTGAACCGGACAAGATGAAGAATCAACCGCCCCAGGGGTGTGTCCGGCCCGACCGGCACGGCACCCCTTCTACGCGCGCCCCATGGCCCGGTCCAGGGTGATCTCCATGACCACGCGGTCGGGATTGGGCGACGGCGTGCGCCCGTAGCGCTCCGCGTAGCGCGCCACCGCGTCGGCGACCGACGCCTCGTCCGTGCGGATCACCGCGCGGCCCTCCAGGGTGGCCCAGCGCCGCCCCTCCATCTGGCAGACCGCGACGCGTGCGCCCTGCGGCTGCGCCTCCTGCGCCACCAGGATGTTGCGCACCTTCTTGCTGTGCCGGTTGCTGATCACCCGGGCCAGGCCGGCCTCCGGGTCGTACGTCACGCCCACCGGCACCACGTGGGGCGTGCCGTCGGGGCGCGGGGTGGTCAGGGTGCAGACGTGCCGCTCCCGCCAGAAGGCGAGGTACTCGGGCGTCGGGTTGAGTACGTCATGGGACATGCGCCGAAGGGTACGGCGCAACGGTGTCCTCAGTTGCCTTGAGTGGAATAGACTCAACTTTGCATACGCTGACGCTGTCAGTGTTGTTGGAGGACGCACCCCTCGGGGAGAGGAGAAGACGCAGTGGACGCCGAGCTGACCAACAAGAGCCGTGACGCGCTGAACGCCGCCACCAGCAGGGCCGTCAAGGACGGCCATGCGGATCTGACCCCCGCGCACCTGCTGCTGGCCCTCCTCGCCGGCGAGGACAACGAGAACCTGACCGACCTGCTGGTCGCCACCGACGCCGACCTGGTCGCCGTGCGCAGCGGCGCCGAGCGGCTGCTCGCGGCCCTGCCCAGCGTCACCGGGTCCACGGTCGCGCCCCCGCAGCCCTCCCGCGACCTGCTCGCCGTACTCGCCGAGGCCGACGCGCAGGCCGGCCGGCTCGGCGACGACTACCTCTCCACCGAACACCTCCTCATCGCCATCGCCGCCAAGGGCGGCGCGGCCGGCGAGGTCCTTTCCACCCAGGGCGCGACGGCGAAGAAGCTGCTCGACGCCTTCGAGAACGCACGAGGAGGACGGCGGGTGACCACCCCCGATCCCGAGGGCCAGTACAAGGCCCTGGAGAAGTTCGGCACCGACTTCACCGCAGCGGCGCGTGAGGGCAAGCTCGACCCGGTCATCGGCCGCGACCAGGAGATCCGGCGCGTCGTGCAGGTGCTCTCGCGCCGTACGAAGAACAACCCGGTGCTCATCGGCGAGCCCGGCGTCGGCAAGACCGCCGTCGTCGAGGGCCTGGCCCAGCGCATCATCAAGGGCGACGTCCCCGAGTCCCTGAAGAACAAGCGCCTCGTCTCCCTGGACCTCGGCGCCATGGTCGCCGGCGCCAAGTACCGCGGCGAGTTCGAGGAGCGGCTGAAGACCGTACTGGCCGAGATCAAGTCGAGCGACGGCCAGATCATCACCTTCATCGACGAGCTGCACACGGTCGTCGGCGCGGGCGCCGGCGGCGACTCCGCCATGGACGCCGGCAACATGCTCAAGCCCATGCTGGCCCGCGGCGAGCTGCGGATGGTCGGCGCGACCACCCTCGACGAGTACCGCGAGCGGATCGAGAAGGACCCGGCGCTGGAGCGGCGCTTCCAGCAGGTGCTGGTCGCCGAGCCGTCCGTCGAGGACACGATCGCGATCCTGCGCGGGCTCAAGGGCCGCTACGAGGCCCACCACAAGGTCGTGATCAACGACAGTGCGCTGGTGGCCGCCGCGACCCTCTCCGACCGGTACATCACCTCCCGCTTCCTCCCCGACAAGGCCATCGACCTCGTCGACGAGGCCGCGTCCCGGCTGCGCATGGAGATCGACTCCTCCCCGCTGGAGATCGACGAGCTCCAGCGCTCCGTGGACCGGCTGCGGATGGAGGAGCTGGCCCTGAAGAACGAGTCCGACCCGGCCTCCATCGAGCGCCTGGAGAAGATCCGCAAGGACCTCGCGGACCGGGAGGAGGAGCTGCGCGGCCTGACCGCCCGCTGGGAGAAGGAGAAGCAGTCCCTCAACCGGGTCGGTGAACTCAAGGAACGCCTGGACGACCTGCGCGGCCAGGCCGAGCGCGCCCAGCGCGACGGCGACTTCGACACCGCCTCCAAGCTGCTCTACGGGGAGATCCCGACCCTGGAGCGCGAGCTGGCGGAGGCCACCGAGGAGGAGGAAGAGGCCTCCAAGACCGGCAGCTCCAAGTCCGCGATGGTCAAGGACGAGGTCGGCCCCGACGACATCGCCGACGTGGTGGGCGCCTGGACCGGCATCCCGGCCGGCCGGCTGCTGGAGGGCGAGACCCAGAAGCTGCTCCGCATGGAGGACGAGCTGGGCCGCCGGCTGATCGGCCAGGGCGAGGCCGTGCGGGCCGTCTCGGACGCCGTGCGCCGCACCCGCGCCGGCATCGCCGACCCGGACCGCCCGACCGGCTCCTTCCTCTTCCTCGGCCCCACCGGCGTGGGCAAGACGGAGCTGGCCAAGGCGCTCGCCGACTTCCTCTTCGACGACGAGCGGGCCATGGTCCGCATCGACATGTCGGAGTACGGCGAGAAGCACAGCGTGGCCCGTCTCGTCGGCGCCCCGCCCGGCTACGTCGGCTACGAGGAGGGCGGCCAGCTGACCGAGGCCGTCCGCCGCCGCCCCTACAGCGTGGTGCTGCTGGACGAGGTGGAGAAGGCCCACCCCGAGGTCTTCGACGTCCTGCTCCAGGTCCTGGACGACGGCCGGCTCACGGACGGGCAGGGCCGGACGGTGGATTTCCGCAACACCATCCTCATCCTGACCTCGAACCTGGGCAGCCAGTTCCTGGTGGACCCGCTCACCCCGGCGGAGCAGAAGAAGCAGCAGGTCCTGGACGTGGTGCGGGCCTCCTTCAAGCCGGAGTTCCTCAACCGCCTGGACGACCTGGTCGTCTTCTCCGCGCTGAACCGGGACGAGCTCGCCCACATCGCGGAGCTCCAGATCGGCCGCCTGGCCCGGCGCCTCGCCGACCGCCGGCTGACCCTGGACGTCACCCCCGAGGCCCTGGCCTGGCTGGCGGACAAGGGCAACGACCCGGCGTACGGCGCCCGGCCGCTGCGCCGCCTGATCCAGACGGCGATCGGCGACCGGCTGGCGAAGGAGATCCTCTCCGGCGAGGTCAGGGACGGCGACACGGTACGGGTCGACGTGGCGGGCGAGGACCTGCTGGTCGGCAAGGCACTCTGAGCTCCCCCGGCCGGCCCCCGGCCCGCTCCGGGCGGGCTCCGGGCGGGCTCCGGGCGGGCTCCGGGCGGGCCGGGGCCGGGCTCCGGGCGGGACGCGTTTCCGCCCGGAGCGGATAGGGCCTCCGGGGCTGGACACGGGGTGGGCGACATGGGGGAGGATGCAGGTATCCGCACGAAGGGAAGTACACGGTGAGCATCGACCCGGCCTCGATTCCGAACTTCGGAGGGCAGCAGCCCGAACCGCAGGCCACAGGACCGGCGGGCCCCGTCGTCCCCGACCAGGATCTGGTCAAGCAGCTGCTGGAGCAGATGGAACTCAAGTACGTCGTCGACGACGAGGGTGACCTCGCGGCGCCGTGGGAGGAGTTCCGTACCTACTTCATGTTCCGCGGCGAGGACGAGCAGCAGGTTTTCTCTGTGCGTACCTTCTACGACCGTCCGCACAAGATCGACGAGAAGCCCCAGCTTCTCGAGTCGATCGACGACTGGAACCGCCGCACCCTGTGGCCGAAGGTCTACAGCCACACCCACGACGACGGCTCGGTCCGCCTGATCGGTGAGGCGCAGATGCTGATCGGCACCGGCGTCAACCTGGAGCACTTCGTGTCCTCCACGGTCAGCTGGGTCCGCGCGTCCATCGAGTTCGACAAGTGGCTCGTCGAGCAGCTCGGCCTGGAGCAGGACATCGACTCCGCCGACGGCGACGACGACAGCAACGGCGACGCCAGCAACTAGCCGTTACAGCGGCACGCGGGCGACCAGCAACAGGTACAGCCCGTAGCCGTACGAGAGCCCGGCCACCACCGCGGTCACCATGACCGCGGTGCGCGGCCGGGCTCTCGCCATGACCGCGGCCACCGGCAGGAGCAGCGGGAAGGCCGGCAGCAGGAAGCGCGGCTTGGACTCGAAGAAGCCCGCCCCGCCGTAGGCCATCACCAGCAGGACCGCGGTGTACGCGAGCAGCGGCAGCGGGGTGCGGTCCAGGAGCAGCGAGGCCGCCAGCAGCCCGGCGGCGGCCAGCAGGACCACCGTCACGGTGGTGGCGAGCGGCACGTGCCCGCCGGTCAGCACCCGCTCCGCCGAGCGCAGCGCCCCGATGCCGAAGTCGAAGCGCGATCCCCAGCTGCGCTGCACGGCGAAGTATCCGCCGAGCGGGTCGTCCACCTTCAGCCCGACGCCGAGGACGTACGCCGCCCAGCCCGCCGGCGCCAGCAGCCCGGCCAGCCACACCTCGGGTTCCCGGGATCTTCGTACGACGATCTCGTGGAGGGCCATGGCCGAGACGGCGGCCGCGACGGCCAGCCCGGTGGGCCGGGTCAGCCCGGCCAGTACGGCGAGGCCCGCGGCCCACAGCCAGCGGCCGCGCAGCAGGGCGTGCAGCGCCCACGCGGCGAAGGCGGCCAGCAGGGCCTCGGTGTAGGCGAGGGTCAGCACCACCGCGTGCGGCAGCGCCGCCCACAGCCCGACGAGCAGCAGTCCGGCGCGCGGGCCGATCACCCGCTCCCCGACCCGGTAGATCCCGAGGGCGGCCACCCCGGCGGAGACCCAGGCGACGAGGAGCGCGGCGGGGACCGTCCCGCCGGGCAGTACCTCGGAGACGACCCGTACCAGGGTCGGGTAGAGCGGGAAGAAGGCGAGGTCGCTCTGCACGGGCCCGGTGCCGGTGGCGGCCTCGGGCCACATCAGGGTCCGCCCGTAGCCGTGGGCGGCGATCCTGAGGTACCAGTCGGAGTCCCAGGACCGGCCGAGCACCTTGAGCGGATCCCGCCCGGCCCACCAGGCCCCGAGGGCGAGCACCAGCACCCCGGCCCCGCGCACGGCGGCGAACACCCCGAGCGCTATCACGGTGGTGGGCGCGGCGGACCGTACGGCCCTGACCGCGCGCATCTCCAGCGGCGACGCGGACACGGCCGCTCTGCCCGTTGCCATGAATCCCGACTTTCCGGCTCGCCGTGGTGGGTCCGCTCACCCGTTGGTGAGGGCTTGGGGCAGGTGCACGACGCACAGCTTCACACCGGCCACACAACCCCGCAAGGACGCTTGGTGACCGGCACGCGAACGCCCGCTCCGGACGGAATCCGCGCCGCGCCCCTAAAGCTCCCGCAGCCGCTCCACGGCCTCCCGCAGGACTTCCTCGCGCTTGCAGAAGGCCCAGCGGACCTGGGTGGCGCCCGCGGACTTGTCGTCGTAGAAGACCTGGTTCGGGATGGCGACCACGCCGCAGCGTTCGGGGAGGGCGCGGCAGAAGGCGAGGCCGTCCTTCTCGCCGAGGGGGGTGATGTCCGTGGTGATGAAGTAGGTGCCCTGCGGGCGGTAGACCTCGAAGCCGGCCGCCGCCAGGCCGTCGGCGAGGATGTCGCGCTTGGCGGCCAGGTCCGCGCGGAAGGTGTCGTAGTACGCGTCGGGCAGGGCGAGGGCCTCGGCGATCGCGTACTGGAAGGGGCCCGAGGAGACGTAGGTGAGGAACTGCTTCGCCGAGCGGACCGCCGTGACCAGTTCCGGGGGCGCGGTGACCCAGCCGACCTTCCAGCCCGTGAACGAGAAGGTCTTGCCGGCCGAGGAGATGGTGACCGTCCGCTCGCGCATGCCCGGCAGGCCCGCCAGGGGGGTGTGGGCGCCTTCGAAGACCAGGTGCTCGTACACCTCGTCCGTGACGACCAGCAGGTCGCGCTCGACGGCCAGCTCGGCGACCGCGGCGAGTTCGGCCGGGGTCAGGACGGTGCCCGTCGGGTTGTGCGGGGTGTTCAGGAGCAGCAGGCGGGTGCGCGGGGTGACGGCGGCGCGCAGTTCGTCCAGGTCGAGGACGAAGGCTCCGGCGTGCGGGCGCAGGGTGACGGGGACGCGCACCGCGCCGGCCATGGCGATGCAGGCCGCGTACGAGTCGTAGTACGGCTCCAGCGCGATGACCTCGTCACCCGGTTCCAGCAGGGCGAGCAGGGACGCGGCGATGGCCTCCGTGGCGCCGGCGGTGACGAGGACCTCGGTGTCGGGGTCGTACGCGAGGCCGTAGAAGCGCTGCTGGTGCGCGGCGATCGCGGTGCGCAGCTCCGGGACGCCGGGCCCCGGCGGGTACTGGTTGCCGAGTCCCGTGAGGACCGCGCGGGAGGCCGCCTGCGCGATCTGCGCGGGACCGTCGGTGTCGGGGAAGCCCTGGCCGAGGTTGATCGAACCGGTGCGGCCGGCCAGCGCCGACATCTCCGCGAAGATCGTCGTGCCGAAGGCCGCGAGGCGGCGGTTCAGGAAGGGGCGGTCGCTGCTCACGGGTGCGCTCATGGGCGTCATCCTGCGGGCAACCTCTGGACTTCCTCAAGTGTGCTTTGGGTCGTACGGGCCGTGGGCATCCCCCCTTCACGCAGGACGCGGGGATCCTGCTCCCCCGGGAAGACCGGGGTGTGAGAGAGGTGGCGGACATGGGGTTCGTCTTCGTTTTCGTGGTGATCGTGGCTCTCTTCGTGGTGGTCCTCCTGAACGCGCTGGGCCGGTCGTCCAGGCGGCGGACCCGGTCCGGCCGCCGGGGCCGCGGCAGCTGGTGGGCGGACGGCGGCTCCTCGTCGAACTCGGGCTGCGGGTCGTCCTCCTCCAGCTGTGGCTCCTCCTCGTCGTGCGGGGGATCGTCCTCCTCGTGCGGCGGCGGTGGCGGGTGCGGCGGATCCAGCTGACGCGGGGCCGCGGGCACCGCGTGTGACGAGGGCGTTCGACGGCCTGACTGCCGCCGGGCGCCCTCTTGTTCGTCGATGCATGACGACGCGCGGGGCGCAACCTGTTGAACACGTGAACTGCGGAGCCCCCGGGGGGATGTAAACCCGTTCAAGTTGGGTAAAAACGCTGTGAGTGCCGTGCCTTTCATGATTCCCTCGGTTGAGTAGACCAGTCCTCGGACCTCCCTGGACTTCCTGTGGACCCGTGCCGGTTTCCCCCCACCCGTGCTTGCTACCGCTGGCGGGCCCCGGCCCATCTCCCTCGCGCGTTTGCGGAGCCGACTCATGCTCACGACCCTCCAGACCTCATACACCGACACGCGTGCCGCCGATCTCGCCTGGGCCCTGGGTCGGGACCGGCTGCCCGCCCTGGCCGTACTGAACCTCGAACTCTCGGGGGCGAAGGTGGAGTTGCGCCTGCTCGGGGCCTCCCACCAGGTGCTCCTGGAGGAGGGGGAGGTGCTCTGCTCGGAGACGGTCGCCTGTATGCCCGGCAGCAGCACGCCGCTGCCGCTCGGCGTGGCCAAGCGGGTCGGCGACTGGGAGTACGAGTTCGCCGCGCGGGTCGAGACCCTGTCGCGCGGGTCCTTCGCCGGGCGGGCCCAGGAGCTGCTCGCATTGGTGGCGGACCACCCGAACGGGCTAGCGGGGACCTTTCCCGGAAGTCCGCACGCCTTCACCGCCATGCTCGCGCAGCGCTTCGAGGGGCAGGTGCGCTGGCGGACCTGGCACGCGTACCCGCAGGAGGGCCAGCTGGTGGCCACCCGCACGCGGGTGGGCGTACGGATGGGGGCACCCGCGACGGCGCTGGAATCACCCGCGCTGCTGTAGCGGGCGCCGGGGCGCGATTATCCCGCCCTGGTTACGCCAACTGGCGGGATCAGCACCCCACTTGCACCCATGTGGGTGACCGGATGCGAGTGGGCGGTGACGTACGGTTCGCTTCATGATCGACCGTTCCGTCCCGCGCCGGGTGCTCCCGGCCCCGGAGCCTCGGCGCGCCGCGACCGTCCCGGCCGCCCTGCCCGTACGGCCCCGGACCGGCCGACTCCTCGTCCTGGCCACCGTGTTCATCTGCGCCGCCTGCGGGCTCGTGTACGAGCTGGAGCTGCTCGCCCTCGGCACCTATCTGATCGGTGACTCCGTCACCCAGGCGTCGGTCGTCCTGTCCGTCATGGTCTTCGCCATGGGCGTCGGCTCCCTGCTCGCCAAGCGCTTCCGCCACCGGCCCGCCTTCGGCTTCGGCGCCATCGAGGCCGGGCTCGCCCTCCTCGGCGGGCTCTCGGCCATAGCGCTGTACGCGAGCTTCGCCTGGCTGGGGGAGTCCCGCCCCGCGCTCGTCGCCTTCTCCTTCGCGATCGGGGTGCTCATCGGCGCGGAGATCCCGCTGCTGATGGTCCTCATCCAGCGGATCCGCAGACAGGACGCGGGCGGAGCCGTCGCCGACCTGTTCGCCGCCGACTACGTGGGCGCCCTCGTCGGCGGCCTCGCCTTCCCCTTCCTGCTGCTCCCGATGCTCGGCCAGCTCACCGGCGCCATGGTCACCGGCACCGTCAACGTGATCGTCGGGGGCGGGCTGGTCCTGTGGCTGTTCCGCCGGGACCTGAGCAGGCGCTGCCGCTGGCTGCTGGTCGCCGCGAACGTGACCGTACTGGCCGTGCTCGCCTCCGCGACGGTCCTCGCCGACGACTTCGAGCGGACCGCCCGGCGCGCCGTATACGGCGGGGAGGTGCGGGTCGCCGTCCAGACCGGGGTGCAGGAACTGGTGCTCACCGGGCCGTCGACCGGCTCCCCGCGCTCCCTCGACCTCTACCTCGACGGGCGGCTGCGGGTCAGCGGCTACGACGAGTACCGGTACCACGAGGCCCTGGTCCACCCCGCGATGACCGGACCGCACGCCCGCGTCCTGGTCCTCGGCGGAGGCGACGGGCTCGCCGCCCGCGAGGTGCTGCGCTACCGGGACGTCTCCTCCGTGACCGTCGTCGAGCTCGACCCGGGCGTGGTCCGCCTGGCCCGCACCGATCCGATGCTCTCCGCGCTCAACGCCCGGGTCTACGAGGACCCGCGGTTGGCCGTGGTCACCCAGGACGCCTTCCGCTGGCTGCGGGGACCGGCCGCCGGCGACGGCTTCGACGTCATCGTCTCCGACCTCCCGGACCCGGGCATCACCCCCAGTACGAAGCTGTACTCGCAGGAGTTCTACGGGCTGGCCGCGCGGGCCCTGCGCCCCGGGGGCCGGATCGCCGTGCACGCCGGACCGCTCGCCACGCGTCCGCGTGCGTACTGGACCGTCGACTCCACCCTCCGCGCGGCCGGGCTGCGCACCGCCCCCTACAGCGCGGGCGGCCGCCTCACGGGCTTCGCCGCCGGCCCCGACCGCACCCCGCTCGGGGTGACCGACGCACCGCCGCAGGACTGGGGCTTCGTCCTGGCCGCCCGGGACCAGGACCCGCCCCTGCGCGTGGACCGCGACACGCCCGCGCTGCGCTCCCTGTCGACCCGCTCCCTGCAGGACGCCGCACGCGACGCGGAACGCACCCGGGTGCCCGGACTTCCCCCGTCGACCCTGCCGCACCCGCGGTATTCGTGACCCGGTGCGGTCTCGTCGGTAGGCTCGACCGCATGGAGCATCAGGTGTTCGTTCCGGTACCGGCAGACGATCTCCGCGCCGTGCTGCGCGACCCCGCCCGGGTGGCCCGGTGCGTGCCGGGACTCCAGCAGGACGCCGACACCGACGCCGGGCCGGTCTCGGGCCGGCTCAAGGTCCGCGTCGGCGGGAGCACCGTGACCTACCGGGGGGCCCTGACCGTCACCGAGCGGGACCCCGGGCACTTCGCCTTCGACGGCGAGGGGACGGAGGTCCGGGGACGCGGGACCGTGAAGTTCGCCCTGGAGCTGCGGCTGACACCCGTCCCGGAGGGGACCCGGCTGGACTTCACCGCCACGGCCACCGCCGACGGGCGCGCCGCCGCCTTCCCGCCCGAGGCCACGGCCACGGCCCTGCAGCGGCTGCTGGACCGGGCGGCCGGGCAGCTGACCCTCGGGTCCGCGCCCGACGACCCGGTGGCCGAGTCCGAGTCCGTGGCCGGCGGGGGCGCGGACGACGTCTCCGAGGTCAGCGCCTCCCTGTTCGAGACCGAAGTGCCGCCTCCTTCCCTGGACCCCTTCCTCGCCGGTCAGTTCGACAGCACCGACGGGGCCCCGCAGCCCCCGGCCGAGGCCGCCCATGCCCGCCGCACCATGATCGGCCGCAGTGCGGAGGAGGTGGACCACGCGCCGCCGCGCGGCCGGTACGCCCCGGTCCCCGCGCCCGCCTCCGCCACCGCCGGCGACAGCCTGCGCTGGATCGCCCCGGCCGCCGCCCTCGCGCTGGCCTCGGCCGTCGTGATCGGCCGGGCCCTGCGCCGTCGTCGCTGAACGGCGGGCCCGCCGCATTAGGGTCGACCGCATGAGTACGCAACTGAGCGCCGGCGGCGCCGAGGTGACGGTCGACCAGGAGAACGGCTGCCGGATCAGCAGCCTGCGCATCGACGGGACGGAACTGCTGCGCCAGGGTCCCAGGTACGGGGCCTTCCCGATGGTCCCGTGGTGCGGCCGGGTCGCGAACGGGCGGTTCCGCGACGGCGCGACCGTCCATCAGATGCCGCTCAACCACCCGCCGCACGCGCTCCACGGCTTCGCCCGCGACGCACCCTGGCGCCCGGCCGGAGCCGGCGCCACCGAGGCCGCCTTCGCCTACGACCTCACCGACCCGTGGCCGTACCACGGCCGGGTGACCCAGGTCGTCTCGCTCGCCGAGGATTCGCTGACCCTCACGATGGGCGTCGAAACGTACGGGGACTCCTTCCCGGCCCAGGTCGGCTGGCACCCCTGGTTCCTGCGCAACCTCGAGGCGGGCGGCCCCGACGCGGAGGTCTCCTTCGAGCCCGCATGGCAGGAGGAGCGCGGCGCCGACCACATCCCCACCGGCAACCGCATCGACCCGAAGCCCCGCCCCTGGGACGACTGCTTCGGGATGCCGCACGGCGTCGACGTCACCCTCACCTGGCCCGGTGCCCTCGAGCTGCGGGTCACCAGCCGGGCCGAATGGGTGGTCATCTACGACGAGGAGCCCGAGGCGGTCTGCGTGGAGCCCCAGTCGGGCCCGCCGAACGGGCTGAACACCCTCCCGCGCCTGGTCACCCCGGTGGATCCGCTGGAGGTCTCCACCACCTGGACCTGGCGCCGTCTCGGCTAGCGACCCCTCGGGCCCCCTTAAGCTCAGGGGCATGAGTGACGTCAATGAAGTAACGCCGTCAGGCACACGCGATGCGCTTCTGCAGCAGATCAAGGACAAGGCCGTCGTGCACGGCAAGGTGACCCTCTCCTCCGGGCTGGAGGCCGACTACTACATCGACCTCCGCCGGATCACCCTCGACGGCGAGGCGGCCCCGCTGGTCGGTCAGGTCATGCTCGACCTGACCGCCGAGCTCGCATTCGACTGCGTCGGCGGTCTGACCCTGGGCGCCGACCCGGTCGCGACCTCGATGCTGCACGCCTCCGCCGCACGCGGTCAGCGCTTGGACGCCTTCGTCGTCCGCAAGGCGCAGAAGGCCCACGGCATGCAGCGCCGCATCGAGGGCACCGACGTGAAGGGCAAGCGCTGCCTGGTCGTCGAGGACACCTCGACCACCGGCGGGTCCCCGCTGACCGCCGTCGAGGCGGTCCGCGAGGCCGGCGGCGAGGTCGTCGCCGTCGCGACGATCGTCGACCGCGGTGCGGCCGGCGCCATTGCCGAGGCCGGTCTGCCCTACCTCACCGGGTACCGCCTCGGGGACCTCGGCCTGTCCTAGGTCCGGCCACCGCGCGAACTGGTGAAGAAGGTCCGCGGCCGCCCCTGCGAGTGGTCTGACCTGGCGAAACACGGCGGCCCGGGATGTTTCACGTGAAACATCCCGGGCCGTTCGCCCACCACGTGAGACCGGCGGGCTGGACCCCCGCGCCGAGTCTGGAAAGATAGGCGCGACGATGACGTCGCCCCCAGGTCAGGGCCCGCAATAAGCACACTCCCCGCACATCCAAGGAGCGGACAGATGCCCATCGCAACCCCCGAGGTCTACAACGAGATGCTCGACCGGGCGAAGGCAGGCAAGTTCGCCTACCCGGCCATCAATGTGACCTCCTCCCAGACCCTGCACGCTGCCCTGCGCGGCTTCGCGGAGGCCGAGAGCGACGGCATCATCCAGATCTCCACCGGTGGTGCGGAGTTCCTGGGTGGCCAGCACAACAAGGACATGGTCACCGGCGCGGTCGCCCTGGCCGAGTTCGCGCACATCGTGGCCGCCAAGTACGACATCACGGTCGCCCTGCACACGGACCACTGCCCGAAGGACAAGCTGGACGGCTACGTACGTCCGCTGCTCGACATCTCCGCCGAGCGCGTGGCCCGCGGTCTGAACCCGCTCTTCCAGTCGCACATGTGGGACGGTTCCGCCGAGACCCTGGCCGACAACCTGGCCATCGGCCAGGAGCTGCTCGCCAAGGCCGTCGCCGCCAAGATCATCCTTGAGGTCGAGATCACCCCGACCGGTGGCGAGGAGGACGGCGTCAGCCACGAGATCAACGACGAGCTGTACACGACCGTCGACGACGCGATCCGCACCGCCGAGGCCCTCGGCCTGGGCGAGAAGGGCCGCTACCTGCTGGCCGCCTCGTTCGGCAACGTGCACGGCGTCTACAAGCCGGGCAACGTCGTCCTGCGCCCCGAGCTCCTCAAGGACCTCCAGGCCGGTGTCGCCGAGAAGTACGGCAAGGCCTCGCCGTTCGACTTCGTCTTCCACGGCGGTTCGGGCTCCACGGCCGAGGAGATCGCCACCGCGCTGGAGAACGGCGTCGTGAAGATGAACCTCGACACCGACACCCAGTACGCCTTCACCCGCCCGGTCGTCGACCACATGTTCCGCAACTACGCGGGCGTCCTGAAGGTCGACGGCGAGGTCGGTACGAAGTCCAAGTACGACCCCCGCACCTGGGGCAAGGCCGCCGAGGCGGGCATGGCCGCGCGCGTCGCCGAGGCGTGCGCGAACCTGCGCTCCACGGGCACCAAGCTGAAGTAGTCGGCCGCAGCGAGCCGTACCGAAGGGCCCGGCCCCCGTCCCGTGACGGAGGCCGGGCCCTTCGGCGTTCGCCCCGGCGAGTGGCCGCGCAGGGAGGTGAACACCCGCTCGGTGACGGTGTGAACCGCCCCCGCACGGGGCCCCGCAGAGGCCCTCGGCCCCGGGTCCGTGCCGCCCCGTACGAGGACGCGGCGTACCGCCGCTCAACCCGGGGGCGGCGGCCCGGCAGACTGGGGGCATGTCCATTCACCAGAACCTGCTCGGGGGCCCCGCCCCCACCCACCTGCCCGACGAGCCGGGCCGCGAGGCCATCGCCGCCGGCACCCCCGCCGTCGAGGTGGCCGCCGCGCACCCCACGTCGTCGCTCGCCTGGGCGGTCCTTGCCGACGAGGCCTTCGCCGCCGGCAACACGGTCGAGTCGTACGCCTATGCCCGTACGGGTTACCACCGCGGCCTCGACGCCCTGCGCCGCGCCGGGTGGAAGGGCCACGGCCCGGTGCCGTGGGAGCACGAGCCGAACCGCGGCTTCCTGCGCGCCCTGAACGCCCTGGCCCGCGCGGCCGAGGCCATCGGCGAGAAGGAGGAGTACGAGCGCTGCTCGACCTTCCTGCGCGACTCCTCCCCGACGGCGGCGGACACGCTGAGCGCCTGATCCCGTACGGCGGGGAGTGACGCGACCGAAATAGTGTGGTCTGCGTCACTCTCCGCTGGAGCGCGGCCGCGACAGGGTCCTATGATGCGGGCAGGGGACCGGGGCTCCACTCACCTCACGGAAGGGGCGGACCGCTACCCGGAAGCACGTGTCGAGGAGACAGCGATGTCGAAAACCCTTGATGCCTCCGGAGTCGGCGGGTCGGACACCCCGAACCTCGACTTCGACGGCACGACCCCGTACGAGGACTACGTCCAGGCGGACGTTCTCACCCACCTCCAGCACCTCCGTTCGGACGACCCGGGCGAGATGGTCTTCCTGGTCACGACCCAGGTCATGGAGCTGTGGTTCACGGTCATCGTCCATGAGTGGGAAACCGCCACGAAGGCCCTGCGCGAGGACCGCATCCCGGTCGCGATGGATGCGCTGAAACGTTCACTCCGCGAGCTGGAGGCCCTCAACGCCTCCTGGCGCCCGCTGGCCCAGCTCACCCCGGGGCAGTTCAACGCCTACCGCTCCGCCCTCGGCGAGGGCTCCGGTTTCCAGTCGGCGATGTACCGCCGGATGGAGTTCCTGCTCGGCGAGAAGTCCTCCTCCATGCTGGTCCCGCACCGGGGCGCCCCGCGCGTCCACGCGGAGCTGGAGAAGGCCCTGCACGAGCCCAGCCTCTACGACGAGGTGCTGCGCCTGCTCGCCCGCCGCGGGCTCCCGGTCCCGGACGCCGTCCTGAACCGCGACCTCTCCCTGCGCTACGAGCCCTCGGCCGAGGTCGAGGCCGTCTGGACCGGCCTGTACGCCGCCCCGGACACGCCCGAGACCGTGGACCTGCACCGCCTCGGCGAGGTCCTCACCGATGTCGCCGAGCTCGTCTGGCGCTGGCGCAACGACCACTTGGTCGCCACCCGCCGCGCCATGGGCGCGAAGACGGGCACGGGCGGCTCGGCCGGTGTGACCTGGCTGGAGAAGCGGGCGACGAAGAACGTCTTCCCGGAGCTCTGGACGGCCCGCAGCTATGTCTGACGACTCCACCGTCACAGCGGCGGACACGAAGGACACGGCGCAGGACACCATGCAGGACACCGCGGAGCACACGGCGAAGGACGCCTCGGCGGACCTGCGCAGCCGTGCGGCCGAGCTGGACGCCGCGGACGGGCTGGCGAAGCTGCGCGAGCGCTTCACCCTCCCCGACGGGGTCGTCTACCTGGACGGCAACTCCCTCGGCGCCCTGCCGGCCGGGGTCGCGGACACCACCGCCGACGTCGTCGCCAGGCAGTGGGGCGAGCTCCTCATCCGGTCCTGGGACGAGAGCGGCTGGTGGACCGCGCCCGAGCGGATCGGCGACAAGCTGGCCCCGCTCGTCGGCGCGGCCCCCGGCCAGGTGGTCGTCGGCGACTCCACCAGCGTCAACCTCTTCAAGGCCCTGGTCGGCGCCGCCCGTCTCGCGGCCCCCGGCCGGACCAAGATGCTGGTCGACGCCGCCACCTTCCCCACCGACGGCTACATCGCGCAGTCGGCGGCCCGGATGACGGGCCTGACCGTCGTCCCGGTGGACCCCTCGGACGCGGCCGAGGCCATGGACGCGGACACCGCCGTGGTGCTCCTCAACCACGTCGACTACCGCAGCGGACGGCTCCACGACCTGCCCGCCCTCACCGCGGCGGCCCGCGCCGCCGGGGCGATCACGGTCTGGGACCTGTGCCACTCCGCCGGCGCCCTGCCGGTCGGTCTGGACGAGCACGCCGTCGACCTCGCGGTGGGCTGCACGTACAAGTACCTCAACGGCGGCCCCGGCGCGCCCGCGTACCTGTACATCGCCGCCCGCCACCAGGCCGGCTTCGACTCCCCGCTCCCGGGCTGGAACGGTCACGCGGACCCCTTCGCGATGACCCCGGCGTTCGAGGCGGCGCAGGGCGCGACCCGCGGCCGCGTCGGCACGCCGGACATCCTGTCCATGCTGGCCCTGGAGTCGGCGCTCGACGCCTGGGACGGGGTGTCCGTCGAAGCGGTACGGGCCAAGTCCCTCGCCCTGACCGACTTCTTCCTCGAGTGCGTGGCGGCGTACGTCCCGCAGGGCCGGGTCGAATCGGTCACCCCGGACGAGCACGAGCGCCGCGGCAGCCAGATCTCGCTGCGGACCGAGAACGCCCGCGAGGTCATGGGCGAGCTCATCTCCCGGGGCGTCATCGGCGACTTCCGCGCACCCGACGTCCTGCGCTTCGGCTTCACCCCGCTCTATGTCGGTTTCGCCGACGCCGAGCGTGCCGCGCGCGCACTGGGTCACGTTTTCGGGTGACTCGGTAGCGAAACGTCACATCACCGGGCGGGCGGGGCTACGGCTCCGTCCGCCCGGTCATATTCCGGGACCTGCACGGAACGGCCCGTTCCAGACTGATACGGTCCCGCTCTGCCGAAACACCGGAACATCTGTCCCCGCTGTCCCACGCGTTACCGAGAGGTTGAGCCGATGACGGACCCCGCCGCAGTGGAACGGGACGCCGCCGAGGCCGCCTCGGCCTTCGCCCATCCGGCCGTGGCACCGGACGCGACCGCCGCGTACGGGGAACACCCCGACCACGTCGTCGACTTCTACGCCCCGCGCGGCGAGACCCGGGGCCCGGCCCCTCTGGTGGTGCTGCTGCACGGCGGTGCGTGGCGGGCCCCGTACGACCGGCAGCACGTCACGCCCTTCGCGGACTTCCTGGCCCGGCGGGGTTTCGCGGTCGCCAACGTCGAGTACCGGCGCGGCAGTACCCTGCCGCACCAGAACGCCGAGGGTCCGGTCGCCGGGCGCTGGCCGGAGACCTTCGACGACGTCGCCGCCGCGATGGACGCCCTCCCGGCGCTGGCGGCCACCGCGCTCCCGCAGGCCGATGTCCGCCGCACGGTGGTCACCGGCCACTCGGCGGGCGGCCACCTCGCGCTGTGGGCCGCGGCCCGGCACGTGCTCGCGTCCGACTCCCCGTGGCGGCTGCCCTCCCCGCCGATGCTGCGCGGTGTGGTGGCACTGGCGCCGATCGCGGACTTCACGGTGGCGCAGGAGCTGGGCGTGTGCGGCGGCGCGAGTGCGCAGCTGCTGGGCGGGGCGGAGCACTGGGAGGAGCGACTGCCGTACGCCGATCCGGCGGCGCTGCTGCCGACGGGGATCGCCACGGCGGTGGTGCAGGGCCGGGACGACATCGTGGTCCCGCAGCAGGTGGCCGAGGCGTACGTGGCGGCGGCCGCGAAGGCCGGGGAGATGGTCGGGCTGACGCTGCTGGACGCGGTGGGTCACTTCCCGCTGATCGATCCGGCGGCGGACGCGTGCGCGGTGGTCGCCGAGGAGATCTCGCAGCTGGCCTGGTAGGTCCCGCAGATTCCGAAGGGGGCATTGTGCGCACTGTCGGACAGAATCACGCCAACTCCCCGCACTCAGAAGGAAATTCCTGATCACACCCGGAAGGATTGTGTACTCTGGAACTTCAATACTGAGCACGTTCAAAAAATGGGGGGGCCGGTGCGCAGTCGCCGTCTCGTAATTTCCGTTGCCGTCATCGCGGCCACGCTCGGTCTCGCGCCGGGCATGGCCCAGGCGGCCGAGCCCGTGGCGCCGCCCGTGTCGGCGCCGAAGCTCGACCTCGACAAGGCCGCGGCGTCGAACTTCAAGACGTTCAGGAGCCCTGCCGAGAAGTCGGTCCGCAAGACCCTGCCGGCTGCCAAGGGGAAGGCAGTCGCGGCCGAGGGCAACCCGGGCCTGAACGTCGTCCTGGCGGCCACGAGCACCACGGCCCACGGGCTGGAGCTGGTGACCGACCTGATCAGCGAGAACGCGTCGCTGACCGTCACCGTCGAGTGGGGCGACGGGCAGCAGAGCGTCGTCGCGGCCTCCGGTGCCGGCCCGCTGACGCACCGGCACTCCTACGCGGAGCTCGGCGAGTACAACATCAAGGTCACGGTGACCGACACCGCGAACGCGGTCCAGGTCGTCAACGAGCTCCCCTACGGCACCGCGGGCTCGGAGTTCACCCCGCTGGCTCCCACGCGCCTCCTGGACACCCGTACCGGGCTCGGCGGGCCCCAGGGCGCCGTGTGGTCCTCCGGTACCGCCCGGGTGAAGGTCGGCGGCAACGCCGGCATCCCCGAGGGGGTCACGGCGGTCGTCCTCAACGTGACCGCCACCGAGACCAGCGACTCCGGCTTCGTCACCGCCTTCCCGGAGGGCGGGGTCCGCCCGAAGACGTCCAACGTCAACTGGGAGAAGGGTCAGACCGTACCGAACCAGGTCATCGTGCCGGTCGGCAAGAACGGCTACGTCGACCTGTACAACGGCAGCTGGACCGGCTCGGCCCACCTGATCGCCGACGTCACCGGCTACTTCACGACGAAGTCGGCCAGCGGCTACACCTCGATGACCCCGGCCCGCTTCGTCGACACCCGCGAGGGTCTCGGCACGTACCGCGGCAAGCTGGGCGGCCAGGGCTCCTTCAGCACCCAGATCAGCGGCCTGCGCGGCGTGCCCCACGGCGTCACCGCCGTCGCGCTGAACGTCACCGTCACCGACCCGGGCAAGTACGGTCACCTGACCGTCTACCCGAGCGGCCAGGCGGCGCCGGACACCTCCAGCCTGAACTTCGCCGCCGGGCAGACCATCGCCAACTCGGTGATCGTGCCGGTCGGCAAGGACGGCAAGATCAGCTTCCGCAACGGCGCCTACGCCGGTATCGACGTTGTCGTCGACGTGGTCGGCTTCTACAGTCCGGACAGCAGGGGCTCCTTCGTCCCGATCTCCCCGGTCCGCCGACTGGACACCCGCGAGCCCAAGGACGCCTTCCACGGGAAGATCCCCGGCGGCTACTTCCTGCCCGTGCCGTTCACCCCCGACGCCGCGGAGGACGGGATCTCGGGCTACGTGCTGAACACCACGGTCACCAACACGGCCAACACCGGCTACCTGTCCGTCGCCCCGGACCCGAACTCGATCGAGGACTACCGCAACGGGACCACCGATCCGGTGGACGCCCCCGGTTCCTCCACCCTGAACTGGACGACCGGCAAGACCGTCGCGAACCTGGTCCAGGCGAGCTCCGGTGAGAACGGCATCGTCGACTTCTTCAACCAGAGCTGGGAGGAGTGGGCGACCGCCGACCTGGTCGTCGACGTCTTCGGCTACTACGAGACCAACTAGTCCGTCGTGTGAGGGCGCCCCGGGATCCGCTCCCGGGGCGCTTTTGCGCGTTCCGGACGCCGGTGTCCCCGAATCCGTGTCCCCGTATCGGGCCCCACCGACGGCCCGTCACTTCGTGCAACGCTCAACCAACCGTCTGCCAGGACACGTCGGGCACCCGGGACTAGCCTGAAAGAGGGATCCGACCTCTGGAAGGTTGCGGACCTATGAAGGTGCAGCGCAGCGGCGCCGTGTTGGCCGCCGCGACAGTGGTGCTCGGGGCCCTGTCCTTGCCGTCCGCCCGGGCGGACGACAAGGACCCCAAGAAGATCTACGAACAGGCGGCGCCCGCCACCGTTCGCGTCGTCGGGAAGTACTCCGAGGGGAGCGGCTTCGTCTACGACGCGGACAGGGGGCTCATCGTCACCAATGCCCATGTGGTCGCCGACGAGCCCTCCCTGAAGGTCGCGGTCGGGGACCAGCCCCCGGCAGCCGCCCGGGTGATCGGCATCGATCCCTGCGAGGACCTGGCGGTCCTGGCGTTCACCTCGAAGCCTGCGGAGCTGAAGGCCCTGGAGTTCGACAAGAGCAAGGAGGTCGAGGTCGCCGACACGGTCACCGCGCTCGGCTACCCGGCAGGGCTCGGCCAGGCGGACCAGAAGGCCATCTACACGGCCGGCTCGGTGCAGAACCCGAACGTCGTGGACGCCGAGCCCTCCACCTCGATGCCGCGCTATCCCGCCACGATCCAGCACTCCGCGACCGTGAACGCGGGCAACTCCGGTGGCCCGCTGCTCAACGGCGAGGGGAAGGTCGTCGGGATCAACTCGCTGGCCGCCACCGGGGAAGTGCAGGGGCAGTTCTACGCCATCAGCGCCGATCACGCCCGTCCGGTGATCGACAGCCTGGCCTCCGGAGTCATGAAGAACGACCCCGGTTGGCGGCTCCTGGCCCTGGACGACCCGGAACTCGGCGCGAACTTCGTCGAGGAGGAGCAGGCCGAGGCGGAGCAGACCCAGAAGAAGCTGATGGACAAGGGTGTGACCGGGGTGTTCGTCGTCAGCACCCGGACGAACTCGCCCGCGGCCAAGGCCAACCTGGGCACGTACGACGTCGTCACTGCGATCAAGGACACCCCGGTGTCCACGGTCGCCGAGGTCTGCGACGTGCTCCAGTCCTCCTCGGCCGGCGAGAAGATCCCGCTGGAAGGCGTGTACTCCGCCAACGCCGACGGCAAGGAGACCAAGTTCGGTGAAGCCTGGTCGGCCGACCTCGTCCTCGAAAAGGGCGGGTCCACCCCCACTCCCAGCCGCTGAGCGAGCTGCCCGGAGGTGCCCGGTACGGCGCGTCTAGCCGTCCGGCTCCGTCCAGCGGTCCGACGTTCCCGGGGCCAGGTGTTCCACCAGTTCGGCCAGGTCCTCGCAGACCTGCTCGATCTTCAGCCGCACATTGTTCTGCTCGGTGACCAGAGCCGCCAGCAGCAGCCCGGTCAGGGCCGCAGCGCCGTTGAGCCCCTGGAGGTTGATCATGACCTCCAGGAGGCTGTGATCGGCGAAGGGCCCGGCGTGGTCGGTGGCCGCCGAGATCGCCAGGACCGAGACCAGGAGGGTGACCGGGGCGCTCCCGGCGAGCTGGAAGCGGACGGCCGCCCAGATGATCACGGGGAAGACGAGGAAGAGCAGCGAGAGGCTGCTCCGGGTGGCCACCAGGGTGACGACGACGACCGTGATCGCCAGCGCCGCCGCCTCGGCCGCGCGGTAACCGTCCAGGGGCCGCCGGGCCGCCACGACCCTGGGCAGCACGAGCAGCAGCGGGGTCAGCACCAGCACACCCATCGCGTCCCCGGCCCACCAGGCGGTCCACACGGGCCAGAACTGCGACATCGGCAGGTCGCCGGTGAGCACCAGCGTCCAGGTTCCGATCGTGGCGCTGATGAGCATGGGCCACAGGCCGCCCAGGAAGACCAGCGCCAGCGCGTCCCGCAGCCGGTCCAGCTCGGTACGGAAACCGGCCTTGCGGAGCATCAGGTACGCGCACACCGGGGCGAGGACGTTCCCCGCGACGATGATCAGACCGGGCGGGTCGAAATCGGTGAGCCGCTCGATGGTGAGGTACGTACCGAGCGCGATCCCCGGCCAGGCCCGCAGGCCCAGCCACAGCAGGGCGGTCACGGCGACTCCGGTCGGCAGCCACAGGGGCGTGACCTCGGCACCGCCCACGACCACGCGCTGGTAGAGGCCGATCAGTCCGCCCGCGTAGTAGGCGAGGGCGACGGCGAGGATCGGCAGCAGAGCTGCGGGCAGACGTCGCCATCCCTCGGTGCGCACCACAGCATCAGACAACAGGCCGAGGCCCGGGCGGGCCGTGACACGCGCTACCGCGCTCTACCTCTACCGTGCGCTACCGGGGTCCGAAGGCGTCGTGGCTGAGGACGAGCACGGCGGCGTCATCGGTGTGGCCGGTGGAGTCGGCCACCTTCATCACCTCGGCGGCCAGCTCGCCCGGATCGGTGCCCGCGGCCTCCCGGACCACCTGGGCCACCCGCTCCAGTCCCACCTCGATCGGGAACTTCGGCCCCTCCACCACGCCGTCCGTGAGCAGGACGATCGACCCCGCCTTCGTCAGGCGGCGCCGGGTGACGGCGTAGCCCGCCCCGGGCATCAGGTTCAGCGGCAGGCCGCCGTCGTCCTCGGCTATGCCGTAGGCGCCGTCGACGGTGGCCCAGACCGCCGGGACATGGCCGGCCCGGGCGGTCTCCAGCTCCCGGGTCTCCGGATCGAAGCGGAGCAGGGTGCAGGTCGCGAAGAGCTCGCGGTCCATGGAGAGCAGCACCTCGTTGGCCCGGCTCAGCACCTCGCCCGGATCGACGACGACACCGGCCACGGCACGCAGACAGATCCGCACCTGCCCCATGAAGGCGGCCGCCTCCACGTCGTGCCCCTGGACGTCACCGATGCAGAAGGCGAGCGCACCCTCCGGCAGCTTGAAGCCGTCATACCAGTCGCCGCCGATGTCCAGGCCGTGCCGGGCCGGCGAGTACCGGGCCGCGGTGCGCAGGCCCGGCAGCGCGGGCAGGGAGGCGGGCAGCATCTCGCTCTGCAGCGCCTCGGCCAGGTCCACCCGGGCCTGCTGGAGCTCCACCCCGCGGCGGGCCTGGTCGGCGAGCCGTCCGAGGGTGCTGAGCAGGTCGGCGCTGGCCGCCCGCGGGGCACGGCGAGGACTCACGGAACGCTCCGAGATGCATCCATCCGTCCCTGCTTCCGCTGCGTGCACAGCCCGTGCACATCATATTTCCGCCCACCCGGAACCCGCCCCCCGAGAGCCGGCCCGCCCTGCTGGGGCGGGCCGAGGCCCCCGCCGGGGGGTGGGGGCTAGTCCCACTGCTCGTCGGCCAGCGAGGCGACCGGCTGCGGCTTGCCGATGACCGCCAGGGCGATGAAGAAGTTGATCTGCCCGATCGCGATCGTGAGGGTGGCCAGGGCCTTCTCGTCGTAGTGCGCGGCGACCTCGGCGTACAGCTCGTCGGTGACCCGCTCCCGCCCGTGCGGGGCGGGCTGGAGGGTGGCCTCCACGAGGGCGAGGGCGGCGCGCTCGGCGTCCGTGAAGTAGGGGGCGTCCTGCCAGGAGGAGACGGCGGTGATGCGCTCCTCGGACTCCCCGGCCTTGCGGAGGAAGCCGGTGTTCAGGATGGTCAGGTAGGTGTTGCCGACGATCTGCCCGGCCCGCAGGTGGACCAGGCTCATGGTGGTGCGCGGGACCGAGCGGTTGCCCGTGGCCCGGAACAGGGCGGCGCTGATGTCGTTCAGCTCGGGGACGAACTCGGCCGGGTTGGGCATCCGCGAGATGGAGGTGTTCGCCATGTCTGCTGTCCTTCGGTCGGTGTCGGGGCGACTCCCGATCGGGGTCTCGATCGGGGTCCACACCGCACTGACCCATGCGCGCGCCCGAATGTGACAGGGGACGGGAAAATTTCGTCCGGCACTTTTTCGCGGCCACCGCGGCCGGCGCGGCCCCCCCCGGTGAACGCCGAAGGGGCGGCGGGCGCGGATGCGCCTGCCGCCCCTTCGGGGGTCCGGTCGGGACTGCCCGGGACTGCCCGGTACTAGAGGAACGAGTTGATCTCGATCGTCTCGGTACGGCCGGGGCCGACGCCGATCGCGGAGATCGGGGCGCCCGACATCTCCTCCAGGGCCTTGACGTACGCCTGGGCGTTCGCCGGCAGCTCCTCGAAGGTCTTGGCCTTGGTGATGTCCTCGGACCAGCCGGGGAGGTATTCGTAGATCGGCTTCGCGTGGTGGAAGTCCGTCTGCGAGTACGGCAGCTCCTCGACGCGCTTGCCGTCGATCTCGTACGCGACGCAGACCGGGATCTGCTCCCAGCCGGTCAGTACGTCCAGCTTCGTCAGGAAGAAGTCCGTGAGGCCGTTCACGCGGGTGGCGTAACGTGCGATCGGCGCATCGAACCAACCGCAGCGGCGGTCACGTCCGGTGGTCACGCCGCGCTCGCCGCCGATGCGGCGCAGGTCCTCGCCGTCCTGGTCGAACAGCTCGGTCGGGAACGGGCCCGCGCCGACCCGGGTCGTGTAGGCCTTGAGGATGCCGATGACACGGCTGATCTTCGTCGGGCCCACGCCGGTACCGGTGCAGGCGCCGCCGGCGGTCGGGTTGGACGAGGTGACGAAGGGATAGGTGCCGTGGTCGACGTCGAGCAGCGTGCCCTGGCCGCCCTCGAACAGCACGACCTTGTCCTCGTCCAGCGCGTTGTTGAGGATCAGGGTGGTGTCGGCGACGTACGGCTTGATCTGCTCCGCGTACTGGAGCATCTCCTCGACGATCTGGGCGGCGTCGATCGCGCGGCGGTTGTACAGCTTCGCGAGGAGCTGGTTCTTGCCCTCCAGCGCCGCCTCGACCTTCTGGATCAGGATCGACTCGTCGTAGAGGTCCTGGACGCGGATGCCGATGCGGTTGATCTTGTCCGCGTACGTCGGGCCGATGCCGCGACCGGTCGTACCGATCTTGCGCTTGCCCAGGAAACGCTCGCCCACCTTGTCGAGGGTCACGTTGTACGGCGTGATCAGGTGCGCGTTGCCGCTGATGAGCAGCTTGGAGGTGTCGATGCCGCGCTCGTTGAGGCCGCGCAGCTCGGAGAGCAGGACGGCCGGGTCCACGACGACACCGTTACCGATGACCGGGGTGCATCCGGGGGAGAGGATGCCGGAAGGGAGAAGGTGCAGTGCGTACTTCTGGTCGCCCACGACGACCGTGTGGCCGGCATTGTTGCCGCCCTGGTAGCGCACTACATAGTCAACGGATCCACCGAGCAGGTCGGTGGCCTTTCCCTTGCCCTCGTCACCCCACTGAGCTCCGAGCAGCACAAGAGCGGGCACAGGCGTACACCTCTTCCGGATGGGGCATGTCCAAGGTCAGGGGGCGTACGACGATGTACACCGCAGGCTGAGCCGTCGGACCGGTACCCCGGAATAGACGAAGGCCCTGGCGCAATAGCGCAAGGGCCTCTTGCACAAAGATGCTACCCGAGGAAGGACCGAGGTGTCGGCTCCAGAGCCCACCATGAGCCATGCGGGCGCGCCGGTAGGCGGTCTGCTCGTGCTCGTCGACCCGGTCGCCCGCCGTCTTGACGGCGAGTCCGTGCGGATCGCGAAGGATGTGTTGTCAGCGGGCGCGGCAGCGAAAATCTGCCTCCCGGATTCGCAGGAGGAATTTGCGCGGGCGCTTGCCCGCCGGGGTCATCGGCGGCTGGTGATCGTCGGTGACGATCGGGCGCTGGTGCGCACCGTGGGGCTGTTGCACCGGGAGCGGGGGCTGGGCGAGGGACCTCTGGCGCTGGTTCCCGTGGGCCCGGTGGGGTCGCTGGGGCTGGCGAGGTCCCTCGGCGTGCCACTTTCGGCCGTCTCCGCGGCCCGGGCGGTGCTCGACGGGTCGGTGCGGATCTGCGACCTGCTGGTCGACGACAGCGACGGGGTGGTGCTGGGCGCGCTGCGGATCCCGCCGGTGCACGGGGTCCCGCGGCCCGCGGGGCCGTCGGTGTGGAGTGCGTACCGCTCGCTGGTGCGGACGCTGGTCCGCCCGGTGGCGGCGGCCGGCGGCACGGGCACGAGCCGTCACCGGCTGCGCGTCGAGGCCGACGGGGTGGTGCTGGCCGACCTGGACCGGCCCGTGGAGGACGTCTCGGTTCGCACGCGGGACGACGGCGGCCCGGCGGAGGTCGTGGTGCGCACCGGCGGCGGCGCCACCGCCGACTCGACGGTGACGGTGAGGGCGCAGACGGTGACGGTGTCGGGCGCGGACTTCCGCTACCGCGCCGACGCGGCGATGACCGGACCGGTCCGCCGCCGTACGTGGACCCTGCGGCCGGGGGCATGGACGCTGACCGTGCCCCGGTGACGGACGGGGCGCTGGGCGAAGCGGGCGAGGCGGGCGAGGCGCTGGGCGAGGCGGGCGGGGCGCGTGAGGCGCTCGGCGAGGCGCTGGGCGACTGGCGGCGCGATGCGCTGCTGCTCTGCCTGCTGCCGGTGTTCTGCTGGCCCGCGCTGGTCGCCGCCGTGCTCGGCCGGCCGCCGGTGCTGGTGGCGGCGCTGTGCGCGGCGCTGGCCCCGGTGCTGCTCGGAGCACGGGAACTGCACGCCGCCCGGCGGGTCCGGCGCGCGCTGCGGGACCCCGCCGTGCGCTGGACCCCGTACGAGGCCGTCGTGGTCCGCGCGCGGTGGCGGCCGCCCGTGCTGGTCCTGGCCGGCGGGCGGCACGTACTGACCCTGGGGGTGCTGGGCCGCCGGGTGCTGCCGCCGCGCCCGTGGCCCCGTACGGCTGCCGCTCCGGCCGTCGTGGTGGTGCGGTGCGCGGGTGACCCGGCCGTGGGCGGGGCCCTGTGGGCCCCGCATTCCGGCGCGCTGGGCTACGCCCGGCCCGCGCGCCCCGCCCGTGCCCGGGTCCTCTCCCGCGGGCGAGGGCGAGGGCGCGGCCCTGGCGCAGCCGTGACGACCCGGACGGGGCCCGGCGACCGGTACGCGCCGGACGGCGGCGGTCAGGCGCCGACGTAGGCCGCGAGGTGTTCCCCGGTGAGGGTGGAACGGTCCGCCACGAGGTCGGTGGGGGTGCCCTCGAAGACGATCCGGCCGCCGTCGTGGCCGGCGCCCGGCCCGAGGTCGATGATCCAGTCGGCATGCGCCATGACGGCCTGGTGGTGCTCGATGACGACGACCGACTTGCCCGAGTCGACCAGCCGGTCCAGCAGGCCGAGCAGCTGCTCCACATCGGCGAGGTGCAGGCCGGTGGTCGGCTCGTCGAGCACGTAGACACCACCCTTCTCCGCCATGTGGGTGGCCAGCTTGAGTCGCTGCCGCTCGCCGCCGGACAGCGTGGTGAGCGGCTGGCCGAGGCTGAGGTAGCCGAGCCCGACGTCGGCGAGCCGGGTGAGGATGCGGTGCGCGGCGGGGGTGTGCGCCTCGCCGTCGCCGAAGAACTCCACGGCCTCGGTCACCGGCATCGCGAGCACCTCGCTGATGTCGCGGCCGCCGAGGTGGTACTCCAGCACCGATGCCTCGAAGCGCTTCCCCTCGCACTCCTCGCAGGTGGTGCTGACCCCGGCCATCATCGCGAGGTCGGTGTAGATGACGCCGGCGCCGTTGCAGTTGGGGCAGGCCCCCTCGGAGTTGGCGCTGAACAGGGCCGGCTTCACCCCGTTGGCCTTGGCGAAGGCCTTGCGGATCGGGTCGAGCAGCCCCGTGTACGTCGCCGGGTTGCTCCGGCGCGAACCGCGGATCGCACCCTGGTCGATCGAGACCACGTCCGCGTCCGGGGAGAGCGACTTGTGCAGGAGTGAGCTCTTGCCGGAACCGGCGACGCCGGTGACGACCGTGAGCACGCCGAGCGGGATGTCGACGTCGACGTCGCGCAGGTTGTTCGCCGTCGCACCGCGGATCTCCAGCGCGCCGGTGGCCTTGCGCACCGACGGCTTGAGCTTCGCCCGGTCGTCGAGGTGGCGGCCGGTGATGGTGCCGGCGGAGCGCAGTCCCGCGACGGTGCCCTCGTAGCAGACGGTGCCGCCCTCGGTGCCCGCGCCGGGGCCGATGTCGACGACGTGGTCGGCGATCGCGATGGTCTCCGGCTTGTGCTCGACGACGAGCACCGTGTTGCCCTTGTCGCGCAGCCGCAGCAGGAGGTCGTTCATGCGCTGGATGTCGTGCGGGTGCAGGCCGATGGTGGGCTCGTCGAAGACGTAGGTGACGTCGGTGAGCGAGGAGCCGAGGTGGCGGATCATCTTGACGCGCTGTGCCTCGCCGCCGGAGAGGGTGCCGGACGCCCGGTCGAGCGAGAGGTAGCCGAGGCCGATCTCCACGAAGGAGTCGAGGGTCAGTTGCAGGGCGGTGAGCAGCGGGGCCACCGAGGGCTCGGTGAGGCCGCGGACCCACTCGGCCAGGTCGCTGATCTGCATGGCGCAGGCGTCGGCGATGCTGATCTTCTTGATCTTCGAGGACCGGGCGCCCTCGCTGAGCCGGCTGCCGCCGCACTCGGGGCAGGTGGCGAAGGTGACGGCGCGTTCCACGAAGGCCCTGATGTGGGGCTGCATCGCTTCCTTGTCCTTGGACAGGAAGGACTTCTGGATCTTGGGGATGAGGCCCTCGTAGGTGAGGTTGACGCCCTCGACCTTGACCTTGGTGGGCTCCCGGTAGAGGAAGTCCTGCATCTCCTTCTTGGTGAACTTGCGGATCGGCTTGTTCGGGTCGAGGAATCCCGACTCGGCGTAGACCCGTACCGTCCAGAAGCTGTCGGACTTCCATCCGGGAATGGTGAAGGCCCCCTCGGCGAGCGACTTGGAGTCGTCGTAGAGCTGGGCGAGGTCGATGTCGGAGACCGAGCCGCGGCCCTCGCAGCGCACGCACATGCCGCCGGTGCGGGAGAAGGTCGCCTTCACGGTCTTCGTCCTGTCGGCGCCGCGTTCGACCGTGATCCCGCCGCTGGCGCGGACGGAGGCGACGTTGAAGGAGTAGGCGCTGGGCGGGCCGATGTGCGGCTTGCCGAGCCGGCTGAAGAGGATGCGCAGCATCGCGTTGGCGTCGGTGGCGGTGCCGACCGTGGAGCGGGGGTCGCCGCCCATGCGCTGCTGGTCGACGGTGATCGCGGTGGTCAGGCCGTCGAGTACGTCGACCTCGGGGCGGGCCAGCGTCGGCATGAAGCCCTGCACGAAGGTGCTGTAGGTCTCGTTGATCATCCGCTGGGACTCGGCGGCGATGGTGTCGAACACCAGCGAGCTCTTGCCGGAGCCGGAGACTCCCGTGAACACCGTGAGCCGGCGCTTGGGGATCTCGATGCTGACGTCCTTGAGGTTGTTCACGCGCGCACCGTGCACGCGGATCAGACCGTGGCTGTCGGCGGCGTGCGGCGTCTGCGGCGTGCGGTCCGGCTCGGTGGCCCTGCTCATCGTGTCTCCATTTCTCGGGCGGGCCGCCTGGGCGGACTCCTGCGGCTGTCGGTCCTCAGTGCTTGCGCGGCTGGTTGAAGCGGAGCATGTTGCCCGCCGGGTCGCGGAAGGCGCAGTCGCGGACGCCGTACGGCTGGTCGACCGGCTCCTGCAGCACCTCCCCGCCGGCGGCCCGGATGCGTTCGAAGGTGGCGTCGACGTCGTCGGTGGAGAAGATCACGCCGCGCAGCATCCCCTTGGCCAGCAGCTCGGCCATCGCCCGGCGGTCGGCCGGGGAGGCGCCCGGGTCGGCGAGCGGCGGTTCGAGGACGATCTCCACGTCGGGCTGGTTGGGGGAGCCGACGGTCACCCAGCGCATCCCTTCGAATCCGACGTCGTTGCGTACTTCCAGGCCGAGGACGTCGCGGTAGAACGCGAGCGCCTTGTCGTGGTCGTCGACTGCGATGAAGCACTGCGAGAGGTTGATGTTCATGCCGTCGACGCTACGAGGAGGGCGTGGATTTCGCTTCTCCGATCCTGACCGGTCGGGTGAAGACCTTGGCGACGCACGCCGGGATGTCGGCGCCGTCCTCGTGGCTGCGGGCCCGGTAGGCGCTCGGGGTCTCGCCGACGAGCTCGGTGAAGCGCGAGCTGAAGGACCCCAGTGAGGTACATCCGACGGCGAAGCAGACGTCCGTGACGCTCATGTCCCCGCGCCGCAGCAGCGCCTTCGCGCGCTCCACGCGGCGGGTCATGAGGTAGCTGTAGGGGGTTTCCCCGAAGGCGGCGCGGAAGCTGCGCGAGAAGTGTCCGGACGACATGAGGGCGACGTTCGCGAGCGCCTGAACGTCCAGCGGTTCCGCGTACGAGCGGTCCATCATGTCCCGGGCGCGGCGCAGCCGTACCAGGTCCTCCAGGTTCATGCGTTCCAGCATGGCACGCGGGCGCCGACCCGTCTGCGGGTATCGGTGCTTCCGGATTCGATCAGAGGGCTTGGCCGGCAGGGCCGAGGCCGAGCGTCGCCCGGTGGGTCCGCCAGCGGTCCATCAGGCCCAGCATCTCGCCCTGCATGAACTCGAAGAAGGCCGCCGTCTCCGCGACGCGCGCCCCGGCCGGGGAGTCCGTGCCGAGGGTGGCCGCGCCCTCGCGCAGGGTCTTCTCCCACAGGGTCAGGACCTGGTCGCGGCGGGTGAAGGTCTCGTACCAGAGCTCGTTGTGCAGGACGTAGCGGTCGCGCCGGGAGCCCGGTTCGCGTTCGCGGCTGACCATGTTGACCTGTGTCAGGTAGGACACGGCGCCCGACACCGCGGCCGGGCTGATCTGCAGCGCTTCGCCCAGTTCCGCCGAGGTCATCGCGGCGCCGTCGCTGGCCAGCAGCTGTGCGAAGACGCGCGCGGCCATCCGCTGCATCCCGGCGTCGGTCAGCTGCGCGGCGAACCGCTCGACGAAACGGGAGACGGCGTCGCCGTCCCGCCGCGCGCCGGCCGCGCCCTCGGTCACGTTCAGGTCCGCCATGTCATCCGCCACCTTCCCGACTTTACGTGATTCTTGAGATTCCCAATCTTCACAAGTTTGTGAAAGTAGCGTACGTTCGGAAACATGACGAAGGCAATCAGCGTTGCCGGCCTCCATAAGGCGTTCGGCCGCACGTGCGCACTGGACGGGCTCGACCTCTCGGTCGCCACCGGCGAGGTCCACGGCTTCCTCGGCCCCAACGGCGCCGGCAAGTCCACCACCATCCGGGTCCTGCTGGGCCTGCTGCGCGCCGACTCCGGCACCGCCGAACTCCTCGGCGGCGACCCCTGGGCCGACGCCGTGTCCCTCCATCGCCGCATCGCCTACGTCCCCGGGGACGTCACCCTGTGGCGCAACCTCTCCGGCGGCGAGGTCATAGACCTCTACGGACGCCTGCGCGGCGGCCTGGACCGGACCCGGCGCGCCGAGCTCGTCGAGCGGTTCGAGCTGGACCCCACCAAGAAGGGGCGCACCTACTCCAAGGGCAACCGGCAGAAGGTCGCCCTCGTCGCCGCCTTCGCCTCCGACGCCGAACTGCTCGTCCTCGACGAACCGACCTCCGGTCTCGACCCGCTGATGGAGGAGGTCTTCCAGAGCTGCGTCGCCGAGGCCCGCGCCGCCGGGCGCACCGTCCTGCTCAGCTCGCACCTCCTCAGCGAGGTCGAGGCCCTCTGCGACCGGGTCAGCATCGTCCGCAAGGGCCGCACCGTGGAGAGCGGCACCCTCGCCGAACTGCGCCACCTCACCCGTACGTCGATCAGCGCCGAGCTCGCCGGCCCGCCGAACGGCCTCGCACACCTGCCGGGCGTGCACGACGTGGAGGTGCAGGGGCTCAAGGTCCGCCTCCAGGCCGACACCGACAAGCTGGACGCCGTACTGCGCTCCCTCACCGCGTCCGGGGTCCGCTCGCTCACCTCGACCCCGCCCACCCTCGAAGAGCTCTTCCTGCGCCACTACACGGAAGAGGCGTCCCGATGACGGACCAACTGGCCGGGACCGGGACGCTGCTGCGGCTCGCCCTGCGGCGCGACCGCGTGATGATGCCGGTGTGGATCCTGCTCACCACGCTCCTGGTGGTGAGCATGCCCGGCTCCCTGGGCAGCGTGTACGCCACCGCCGCCGAACGCGCCCGGGCCGCCGCCTCGATGAACGCCAACAGCTCGATGCGCGCCCTGTACGGGCCGGTCTTCGGCGATTCCCTCGGCGCCCTGACCGCCTGGCGGGGAGGGGTCTACGCCGCCGTCCTCGCGGCCGTCATGAGCCTGGTCATCGTCGTGCGGCACACCCGCGAGGAGGAGGAGACGGGCCGTCAGGAGCTGCTGTCCGCGGCGATGGTGGGACGGCGGGCCCCGCTGACCGCGTCCCTGCTGGCCGCCCTCGCGGCCGACGCGGCGGTCGCCCTGCTGATCGCGGGCGGGCTCGCGGGGCAGGGCGCGCCCGGGGCCCTCGCGCTCGGGCTGGCCGTCGCGGGTACCGGCATGCTCTTCGCGTGCACGGCCGCCATCGCCGCCCAGTTGACGGAGAGCGCCCGCGCCGCCAAGGGGATCACCGCGGCCGCGCTCGGTGCGGCCTTCGTCCTCAAGGCCGCCGGCGACGCCGGTACGCAGGGCGGGCGCTCGGCGCTGACCCGGGTTTCGCCGCTCGGCTGGGTGGAGAACGTACGGGCCTTCGCGGCCGAACGCTGGTGGGTGCTCCTACTGTTCGCCGCCGCCGTCGCGGTGCAGGCGGGCGCCGCGTACGTCCTGGCCGGGCGCCGCGACCTGGGCATGAGCTTCCTGCCGTCCCGGCCGGGGCCGGCCGAGGGGCGCCTGGGCACGGCGGGCGCACTGGCCCGGCGGCTGCAGCGCGGCAGCGTCCTGGGGTGGAGCGCGGCCTTCCTGATCGCCGGTGTCGTCTTCGGCGGGATGGCGGACGGCGCCGCGGACCTGGTCGGCGACAACGACCGGACCCGCGAGATCATCGAGCGGATGGGCGGGTCGGGCGGGTCGGGCGGGTCGGGCGGGTCGGGCGTGCTCACCGACGCCTTCCTCGCCACGATGGCGGGCATGTTCGGCATGGTCGCCGCCCTGTACGCCGTCGCATCCGTGCTCCGGCTGAGCGGCGAGGAGTCGGGGCAGCGCGCGGAGCCGCTGCTCGCGAACGCGGTCGGCCGGCTGCGCTGGGCCGGCGGGCACCTGGCCGTGGCCTTCGGCGGCTCGGCGCTGATCCTGCTGCTGGCGGGCCTCGGTCTCGGCCTCGGGCACGGCCGGGGACTCGGCGCGGCGATCGGTGCCACGCTCGCCCAGCTTCCGGCGGTGTGGCTGATCGGGGCGCTGGCTGCGCTGCTGTACGGGGCGGTGCCCCAGTACGCGGCCGCCGCCTGGGCCGTGGCGGGGGGTGTGCTGGCCCTGGGCTGGATCGGGCCGGCGCTGAACCTCCCGCAGGGCGTCCTGAACCTCTCGCCCTTCGCCCACCTGCCCCGGCTGCCGGGCGCGCAGGCCCTGGACTGGACACCGCTGCTGGCCCTGACCGCCCTGGCGGTGGCCCTGACGGCGGCGGGCCTCGGCGCCCTGCGCCACCGGGACATGATCGCGTAGCCCCGTCCGGGCGGCGGCGGACCGGTGGGCCTGCGGTCCTAGAACTCCACGAGCAGCTGCTTCAGCCCCCGGATGACGTACCCGTCCTGCCACTGCGGCTCCTCGACGAGCCGCAGTGGCGGAACTCCGTCCGCCAGCAGCGCCCCGAAGGAAGCCTCCAACTCCCGCCGCGCCAGCGGCGCCCCGAGGCAGTAGTGGATCCCGGCCCCGAAGGTCAGATGCGGATTGTCGGCCCGTACGAGGTCGAGCGCATCGGGCTCGTCGAACCGCGCAGGATCCCGATTCGCCGATCCGAACAACAGTACGACTTCGGCTCCGCGGGGGATGACGGTGTCACCGATGTGGATGTCGTCGAGCACCCAGCGCTCGAACATCTGGAGGGGAGTGTCGTACCGCATGAGTTCATCCACAGCTGTGGACAACTTTTCGGGATCGCGGCTCGCACGGAGCGCGGCGAGCTCCGCGGGATTGCGGAACAGCGCCCACCACCCGTTGACGGTCGTATTGACGGTGGCCTCGTGCCCGGCGTTCAGCAGGAGCACACAGGTGGAGATCATCTCCTGCTCGCTGAGCCGCCCGTCCTCATCGTGAGCGGCGATCAACCCGGAGATCAAATCCTCACCGGGGCGCGTGCGCCGCTCGGCAATCAGCCCGCGCAGGTACGCGCTGAACTCGACGCTCGCCCGCACCGCACGCCGCGCCGTCTCCTCGTCCGGCCGGAGCTCGAACATCCCGCAGATGTCCGCCGACCAGGGCCGCAGCAACCCCCGGTCCGCCTCGGGCACACCCAGCAGCTCCGCGATCACCGCCACCGGCAGCGGCTCGGCGACGACGCTGAGCAGATCCCCGCCACCGTCCGCGCGCAGCCGCCCCACCAACTCCCCGGCCAGCCGCTGCACGGCGGGCACGAGCCGCTCCACCGTCCGCGGGGTGAACGCCTTCGCGACCAGCCTGCGGACCCGCGCGTGCGCGGGATCCTCCAGGTCCAGCAGGCCGTTGCCGTTGAGCACGTGGAAGGGCTCGTGCTCCGGCGGCGGCGCCTCGCGCCCGAACTCCTCGTGCGTGAACCGGTGGAGGTAGGTCCGCCCCAGCCGCCGGTCCCGCAGCAGCGCACTCACATCGGCGTAGTGCGGCACCAGCCACTGCCCGGTGGCCTCGCACCACACGGCCCGCCCCTGCTCCCGCAACTCCCGGTAGGCCGGGTACGGATCGGCGACGAACGCGGCATCCCACGGATCAAAGCCCATCCCCGCACCCTAAGGGCAGCCGAACCCGATCAGGCGGGTGTCACCAAGCGGGTCTCGTATGCGTACACGGCCGCCTGGGTCCGGTCCCGCAGGCCCAGCTTCACCAGGATCCGGCTCACATGGGTCTTGATGGTGGACTCCGCGACGACCAGCCGGTCGGCTATCTCCGCATTGGACAGACCCTGCGCGATCAGCACCAGCACCTCCGTCTCCCGCTCCGTCAGTTCCCCCGCACCCGCCGGGTCCGCGAGCCTGCGCGCCTCGGAGATCTTCGAGAACTCCACGATCAGCCGCTTGGTCACCGACGGCGCCAGCAGGGCCTCGCCCGCCGCCACCACCCTTACTCCGTCGGCCAGCTGACGGGCCGACGCGTCCTTGAGGAGGAACCCGGAGGCCCCGGCCCGCAGCGCCTGGTACACGTACTCGTCGAGGTCGAAGGTCGTCAGGACCAGCACCTTCGCGTCCGTGTCGGCGGCCACGATCTCCCGCGTGGCCTCCAGGCCGTTCATCCGTGGCATCCGGATGTCCATCAGCACCACATCCGGCCGCAGCGCCGCCACCTGGTCGATGGCCTCCCGGCCGTCGACCGCCTCGCCGACCACCTCGATGCCGTCCATCGCGTTCAGCAGGACGGAGAACCCCTCGCGGACCATCACCTGGTCGTCGACGATCAGCACCCTGATCGTCATGCCTGCTCCCCCTGTGGCTCCGGCACCGGCTCCGGACGGTGGGGCACCGGTATGAACACTGCCACCTCGTACCCGCCATCGGCCGTCCGTCCGGCCGTCATCTCGCCCTCCAGCATGGCCACCCGCTCCCGCATGCCGGTGATCCCGTGCCCGGCGCCCGGCGAGGGCCGCGCATCCCCGGTCGCCGGGTCATTGACGATCCGTATCCCCAAACCGCCCAGGACGTACGAGACCTCCACCCCGGCCGCGGCTCCCGGCGCGTGCCGCAGGGTGTTGCTCAGGGCCTCCTGGATGATCCGGTACGCCGACAGCTCCACGCCCTGGGGCAGCTCCCGCACCGCGCCGGTGATCGTCTTCTCCACGCTCAGCCCGGCCTCCCGCACATTGGCCAGCAGCCCGTCCAGCGAGGCCAGCGTCGGCTGCGGGGCGTCCGGCGCCTCGTAGTCCGCGGACCGCACCACACCCAGCACCCGCCGCAGCTCCGTCAGGGCCGCCACCGCGTTCTCCCGGATGGTGACGAACGCCGCCTCCAGCTCCGGCGGCGGGTTCTTCACCCGGTACGGTGCGGCCTCCGCCTGGATCGCCACCACCGACATGTGGTGGGCCACCACGTCGTGAAGCTCCCGCGCGATCGTGGTCCGCTCCTCCAGTAGCGTCCGCTTGTCCCGCTCGACGGCCGTGACCTCCTGCTGCGCGCTGACCTCGGCCCTCGCGGCACGCCGTATCTGAATGCTGCCGGCGATCACCAGGGCGAAGGCCGAGGTCACCGCCATCTCGGGCAGGTTCGACCCCCAGCGGTTGCCGAGCACCACGGTGAGCGCGAAGCCCAGCGCGAGAGTGAGCGCCCACATCCAGGCCGCCACCCGCGGCCGCGTCCGCAGGGTGACGAGGACCATGACCGCGATGTAGGAGAGGAAGCTGCCCGGGGGCCACGGCCAGTTGACCGCGCCGCCCAGGGCGGCCAGCACCACCGTCATCGCGACGGCCGCCCACCACGCGGCAATCGGCCGCACCAGCGTCATGAGCACCGGGACCGCGGCTATCAGCCCCATGGCGAGCTGGGCCGCATCTCCCAGATACCCCGAGTGCGTATTGACCGTGAACAGCAGGACGAGGAAGGCCAGTGCTGCCACCGCCGCATACTGCCGCCACGGCGCGTACTGACGCAGCACCCGGGGAAGCACCCGCGCGAAGCGCCCGGGGCCCTCCGCCAGCGGCAGCGGCCGGTACGCGAAGGCATCGGTGAGGAGATCCTGGCGCAGGGTCCCGATCACCTCCGATGCCATTCGGAATTCAGGCGTCCGGGCTGTCCCCCCGGTGGTCGTATCGGTCATACACACCACCGTAGGTCCGCACCGCCCTCGTCCGCGTCGGCGCTGATGGGGATTTCCGGGAGTCCCCCTCAAGTACTACGCGGGTGACTCAGTAGCCCGTCGGGCGGATCAGACCGGTCTCGTACGCGAACACGGCCGCCTGCGTGCGGTCCCGCAGGCCGAGCTTCACCAGGATCCGGCTCACATGCGTCTTCACCGTCTGCTCGGCCAGCACCAGGTGCTCCGAGATCTCGGCATTCGACAGGCCCTGGGCGATCAGCGACAGCACCTCGGTCTCCCGCTCGGTCAGCGCCTCGATCCGGGCCCGCGACGGCGCGCGCGGCGCCCCCAGCCGGGAGAACTCCGTGATCAGCCGCTTCGTGATGTTCGGCGACAGCAGAGCCTCGCCGGCCGCCACCACCCGCACCGCCTCGGCGAGCTGGTCGGCCGACGCGTCCTTGAGCAGGAACCCGGAGGCCCCGGCGCGCAGCGCCTCGTACACGTACTCGTCGAGATCGAAGGTCGTCAGCACCAGCACCTTCACGGCGGCGTCCGGCACCGCGGTGATGACGGACGTGGCCTCGATCCCGCCCATCCCCGGCATACGGATGTCCATCAGCACCACGTCCGGGGCCAGCTCGGCGACCTTCGCCACCGCGTCCGCCCCGTCCACCGCCTGCCCCACGACCTCTATGTCTGGCTGCGCGTTGAGAAGCACGGTGAAGCCCTGCCGGACCATCATCTGGTCGTCGGCGATCATCACCTTGATCGGGGTGCTCATGAGGCCTTCTTCGTCTCGGGTGCGAGAACCGCGGGCAGGTCCTGCGGATCCATCGGGAGTACGGCGCTCACCTCGTACCCCCCGTCGGGTCGTGGGCCGGCGGCCAGCTCACCCCCCAGCATGCCTGCCCGCTCCCGCATCCCCAGCAGCCCGTGCCCCGCACCGGGCGAGGGCGGTGCCGACCGGGTCGGCGCGCTGTTCGCGACGCACAGGTGCAGATCCCGCGGCCCGTACGCGATGCCCACCTCCACCCGCGAACCGGGCGCGTGGCGCAGCGCGTTGCTCAGCGCCTCCTGCACGATCCGGTACGCGGTGAGCTCCACGCCCGGGGTCAGCGGACGCCGTATCCCCGCGATCTCGGTCGTGACGTCCAGCCCGGCGCCCCGCACGTTGTCCACGAGACCGTCCAGCTCGGCGAGGGTCGGCTGCGGATGCTGACGGGTCGCGGGATCGTCGGGCTGCTCGGACCGCAGCACGCCCAGCACCCGCCGCAGCTCCGTCAGCGCCTTCAGCGCGTTCTCCCGGATGCCGGCCAGATTCTCCTTGAGCTCCTCGGACGGGTTCTCCACGAGGTGCGGGGCGACCTGCGCCTGGATGGAGATCACCGACATGTGGTGGGCGACGACGTCGTGCAGTTCGCGGGCGATGCGGCTGCGCTCCTCCAGCAGGGTGCGCCGGGCCCGCTCCTCCTCGGTGAGGGTCTCCTGCTCGACGAGCTTGGTCCGGGCGAGGCGGGTGGCCCGCAGCGCATAGCCGAGGATCCCCACGAACGCGAAGAGCAGGGCCACCCCGCCGATGATTGTCTGGCTCTGCGGCGGCCTGAGGACGATGTCGGCCAGCCCGTTGAGGGTGAGGGTGATGCCGATGACCGAGACGGTCACCCGGGGCGGCACCCGCAGGGCGACCATCAGGAGCACGGGCGCCAGTGTCAACGGCCCGGCGGGTGTCCACGGCCAGGACTGCCCCTGGCCGACGTGGTCGTGGATGACCCAGGCGGTGGAGGCCGCGGTGACGAGGGCGAGCCACCAGGCGGCGATCGGCCGGAACATGCTGAGCACGACGGACGCGGAGGTCAGCAGCGACAACCCCAGCACGGCCGAACCGTAGACCTTGTAATGGTCGTTGAGCTGCATCCCCGTGAGGACACCGCAGGGGATGGCCACGTAGCAGAGGACCACATGCGGGAGCCAGGCCAGCCAGCGCGGCCGCGACATCTTCGGCAGCGGGTCCCGTTTCAGGGTGAACAGCTCCCGGGCCAGGCCGCGCGGCAGGCGGGTGCGGTCGTCGGCGGGTGGCGCGCTCTGCTGGTTCACGCCGTCCAGGCTAAGGCGGGCCCTAGACATGGGTGATCTCCTTGGCGGGGCCCGTCCCGGGGCGGGGGACGGCGGTACGGGGAGCACCGGCCGTTCGCGCAGCCGCGGCCGTTCGCGCAGCGGCGGCGGTGGGCGCAACAGCGGCGCTGCGGGCGGCGCGGGACGCCTTCGGGCGGCGTCCGGCCTGCTCGTGCGTACGGAATGCGGCCCAGCAGACCATCAGCGCGGCGGCGAACACCGGCAGCCACAGCAGCCGGGCCGCCGTCCAGCCCACCGAGTCGGGCACGGTGTGCAGTCCGGGCAGGTCGGTCGAGACCAGCAGCCCGAGGGCGGTGACGGCCATCATGGCGGTCTGGTGCCACAGGAAGACGGTCATGGCGGACAGGTTCACCAGGGCCACCCCCGCCCAGGCCGTCGGCCGTCGCACGGCCCGGGCCAGCGGCTCGCGCACCAGCAACGCCAGCCCGCACTGGGCCAGTCCGAAGGTGGCCGCGGCCAGCGTCGGCGGGTTCAGGTTCGAGATCGAGGCCCCCGGAACACCCACCATGGAGGCGGGGTAGCCGCCCCAGAGGACCAGCGCGGCCGTGGCCGCGACGCCCCCGCCGAGCAGGAGCAGCGCCAGTGCCCGCCGGGCGAGGGCCCCGCGGGACCAGGCGGCGCCCAGGGTGAAGGGGACGAGCCAGCCGGCGGCCACATTGACCCAGCCGATCCACTCGGGCCCCTCCAGCCCGAAGCGCCAGAGGTCCACGGCCGCCACCACGGCGAGCGGCCACAGCGGGCCGATCCGGGCCACGAGCGGGGTCGCCGCCGTGAGCGCGGCGAACACCAGCAGGAACCAGAGCGGCGACAGCACCAGCCTGACCAGCGACCGGACGGTGTCGAACTCCGCCCCGCCGATCAGCATGGCGGCCGCGACCACCCCCCAGAGGGCGAGCACCGCCACGACCGGACGGAACAGCCGACCCAGCCGCTGCCCGACCCAGGCGCCGTACGAGATCCCGCGCTCGCGCGCCGATGCGTACCCGCGGGCGGCGACATGACCGCCCACGAGGAAGAAGACGGACAGGGTCTGGAACAGCCACGACACCGGTGCCAGCCACGGCATGTGCTCGAGCGGGCTGGTGGTGCTCAGGCCGCCGTCGCGGGCGGTCAGTGCGGTGACCAGCCAGTGGCCGAGGACCACGCCGAGGATCGCGAGGGCCCGTAGCGCGTCCACGGTCCGGTCGCGCTCGGCGGGGGTGGCCGCTTCGATGCCCGCCGCCAGGGCGGACCAGCGGGCGCGGACTTCAACCATGGTCGGCCTCCGGGTCGGGAGCGGTGGTGCCGAGGACGATGGCGGCCAGGCTGTCGAGGGACGCGGTGCCCGGCTTGAGGTAGTCGCTGTGCCCGACGGCGCCGGCGCGGAAGGCCCGGGCCCCGAAGGCGGGGTCGACGGGGTCGGTGCCGAAACCGATGCCACCGAGCCGGACGTGCGGCACATTCCCGATCCAGTCGCCGTCACCGCGGCCGGCCCAGACCCGGGCGCCGGTCGGCAGCTCCCGGACGGATCCGGCCCCCGTACCGGGGCTGCCGAACAGTGCCATGTCGCCGACCGCGGGGCCGGTGGCCGTCCGGGCGCAGACCACCGAACCGTAGGAGTGGCACAGGAGCGAGAGCCGGGCGCCCGGTCCGGCCAGGCCCCGCAACCGGTCCAGGAAGGGCCCCAGTTCGGCGGCGGCCTCATCGGCCCGGCCGGCGGTCACGACGGTGGTGCTCACCGTCCCCGGGGTGTCGTACCCGAGCCAGGCGACGACGGCGGAGCGCGGATGCTCCCTCTGCAGGCGCTGCTGGAGGGAGAGCGCCCCGGCGCGGAACCTCTCGTAGGTGTCGAGCGTGGTGTCGGAGCCGGGCACCAGGACGGCGACCCGGTCGGCGCTCTCCAGCTCGCCGAAGACCTCGACGGCCCGGCCCCTGCCGCGACCGTCGAAGACGAGGAACTGCGCCGCTCCGGACGCCTCCATGGTGCGCAGCCTGGCCGCCCGGCCGGGACGGTCGGCGTCCTCGGCGCGCCGGACCGCCTCGGCGATGTTGGCGCGGTTCGCGGCATACCGGCTCTGCGGCGCGGCGTCCTCGGCGAACACGGCGGGAGCGGGGGCGGGGACATGCGGGGAGGCGGCGGCGGATATCGGGACGGCGACAGCCGCCGCGACCAAAGCGCCCAGCAGGGTCCGGCGCAGCCGGCCCCTCCCGGCCCCCGCCCGCCGGGAGGCGCGCACCGTGCCCGCCCCGCACACCTCAGCCCCGGCACCCGGCCCGGACCCAGCCCCCGACCCCGTGCCTGGACCGGTAACAGCCCCCGTACCCGCCCCAGTCCCCGTCCCCGTTGCCATGGTCTCTTCCTTCGGTCGCCCGGAAGAGCTGTCAATGCTCTTCTCTGCTACCGAAGTTAGAAATCCGGGCCCGTGGTCCGCGTCACGCCATGGAGCCGTGTTCGCAGGTAGCTCTCAGGTATGACGGGGGATACGTGAGAGGCACGACCACGCCTGATCCGGCGCCTGGACGCTTGTGGCCCCGGCCCGTTCCGGTCAGCGAAGATCCCTTCCGACGCCGCCGGGCAGCGAACGACGACGCGAGCACGGCCTCCTGGAACGCGGACCGGAGCAAGCTGACGGTCAGCGACTTCGACGGCGACGGCAAGGCCGACGTGGGCGTCCTCTACCACTACGGTCAGGACGAGCAGGGCGTGAACCGCACCGGCCTATGCACGTTCACCAGCACCGGCACGGGCTTCAACGCCCCCGCGATGCCGTGGGACAGCGCCCGGGGCACCGGATCCTGGAACTGGTACCGCAGCGACCTGGCCTGAGCCCACCGCCCGCGAGGCCCGTCCGCCCCGATGCGGGTGGCGGGCCTCGCGGCTCAGTCGGCCGCCAGGGGCTCGACGTACCCGGCCCGCCATCGGGGCGCAGGGTCCTGGCCGGGGCTGGTCCAGTACTCCCGAGCCCCCACGACCTCCCCGTCCCGTACGGTCCACAGGGATACGGCCCGGTAGACGACGTGCTCCTGAGGCATCTCCACCTCGGTGACGACGAGGTTCCCGTCGGCCAGGATCCGCAGCAGTTCCACGGATCTCTCGTCCGTACAGCCGTCGTCGCTGATCACGGCTATGAAGTTGGCGCGCCCCACGATGCGCTCACCGCTCACGGGCCATTCGATGACCGCGTCCTCGGCGATGAGTGCGGCCACGCCGTCCCAGTCGCGTGCCTCGATCCGCTCCCACAGACGTGCCACTACCTTCAACGGCTCCATGTGCCGCAGTGTCCGACAGCCCCGTTATACGTAACAAGCTTTGCTTGCAGGCTTATTGACTTCGACATAAACGGTCGACGCTCACTGTCTGCGGTAGGTCAGGGGCGGATTGTCGCTGCCCGCCAGCTCGCGGGAAAGGGTGCCGTCGGGCAGCAGCCGCAGCCGGCTCCAGGCCCCCGGCGTACAGGTCGGCGGGGCGCCGGAGGTGACGGTGGAGGCATCGAGCTCGACGGGTTCGGACGCGCTGCGCAGGGGCGCCGACCAGGCGCAGGCGAAGCCGCTGCCCTCGACGGCCAGGGACATCACCGGGTCGCCGACCGCCCCGCGGGAGAGCGTGAGTGTCCACGTCCGGCCGTCCTGGACGGCCTCCCAGGTGCCGAGGTAGGCCTCGGGCAGAGCGCCGTACGGGGCTGCGGACGCGGAAGCGGACGGGGAAGCGGAAGCCGACGCCGAGGCCGAGGCCGCCGAGGAAGCGGACGCGCTCGGCGTACGGCCGGTGCCCACGGGCGGCCTGGGATCCTCGGCCCCGCTCATCACCGCGTACACGGTGCCGGCGGACAGGACGGCGACGAGCGTGGCCACCACGAGCAGCAGGGCCGTGGACGCGGTCCGCGGCCGCGGCGGCAGTGGCTGCGGCTGGGGCTGCGACACCCCCGGCGGACAGCCCGGATGAGCCGGATAGCCCGGATAGCCCGGGTACGCCGGGTACGAGGGCGCGGGAACGGCGGCGGAGTACGCCGGAACGGCAGGCGCAGGCGCAGGCGGCGGCGGGGCCGCGGCCCGGTCCGGACCGGCGTCCTCCCGGTCCAGCAGCCGTACGGCGTGCCGCCCGAGCCCCGCCACCAGCGGCGCCGGAAGCCAGGGCTCCAGGGCCCGCCCGTCGGCCACGGTGTCGCCCGCGCCGACCCGGGCCAGCACCTCGGCGGGCCCCGGCCGAGCGGCGGGATCCGCGCGCAGGCAGTCCCGTACGAGGTCGTGCAGCTCGGCCGGTACGCCGGTCAGGTCCGGCTCCGCCCCGGTGCTGCGCAGCAGGAGCCCCGCGAGGCCGCCGGGCTGTTCCGCGTCGCCGAAGGGCAGCCGGCCGGTGGCCGCGTAGACCAGGACTGCGCCGAGGCAGAAGATGTCGCAGGCGGCGGTGACGGGTTCGCCGCGGATCTGTTCCGGGGCCATGAAACCGGGGGAGCCGATGACCTCGCCCACCCGCGTCAGCCCGGGGTCCGGCCGGTCGGGTCCCGCCGCGGAGCCGGCCGGGGCGCGGGCGATGCCGAAGTCGATGACGCGGGGGCCGTCGAGGGTGATCAGGACGTTCGAGGGCTTCAGATCGCGGTGCACGATGCCGGCCCGGTGGATGTCCTGGAGGGCGTACGCGAGGCCCGCGGCCAGGATCCGTACGGAACGGCCCGGCAGCGGGCCGAACTCGTGCGCGACGACCTGGCGCAGGCTCGGCCCGGCGACGTAGCCCGTGGCGAACCAGGGGGTCGCGGCCTCGGTGTCGGCGTCGAGGACCGGGGCGGTCCACTCGCCGCCGACGCGACGGGCCGCGTCGACCTCCTGGCGGAAGCGGATCCGGAACTCCTCGCGGGCGGCGAGGTCGTGGTGGACCAGCTTCACGGCCACGGTCCGGCCGCGGTCCGAGCGGGCGAGGTAGACCTGGCCCATGCCGCCGGCGCCCAGGCGGGACAGCAGACGGTACGGGCCTATCTGGTGCGGGTCGTACGGATGCAGTTGCTCCATGGCCGGGTGGTCCCTCCCCGTGCTCCCCGTGCTCGCCGTGCCGAGCGGCTCTGCAGGGAAGGACGGCGGCCGGCTCCGGCCGGTTGCCCACCGCAAGGGTGACCCGACAGCGCCCCCAACCCGACAGCGCCGCCGGAGCCGGCCGACCGCTCCCCCGCATCCGGCCGACAGCGCCCCCAACCCGACCGCTCCCCCGCATCCGGCCGACGGCCCCTCAGGGACCGTCGGACGCCGCCGGACCCGGGATCGCGGCCGCGGCCTCCAGCGTGTCCAGCGCCGTGGCCAGGCGTTCCAGGGCGTGCACGGTCTCCGCGAACGCCGCGTCACCCAGTTCCGCCGCCAGGCGGGCGGCCAGTGCCGCGTGCCCCGGGCCGATCCGGTCCACCGCGTCCCGCCCCTCCTGCGTGGGCCGCAGCAGTTTCGCCCGGCGGTGGGCCGGGTTCGGGGCGTATTCGGCCAGGCCCTTGTCCACGAGCAGGTCGGCGATCCGCTGGACGCTCTGGCGGGTGATGCCCATGCTCCGGGCGATGCCGGCGACGGGCAGCGGCTCCCGCAGTACCGCGCCCAGTACCTGCCACCAGGCGGCCGTCAGGCCGGCCGGCCTGGCCAGTTCCTCCGAGATGGCGAGGAACTGGCCGTTCAGCCGGAACACCCCGAGCGCGGTGCTGCTCAGCAGGTCCTGCCGGGTCCGCGAGTCCATCGCCTCACGCATCGCCCGCCGCCGATGCGGCCATCAGGACCGGGTACGCATCCGGGTCCGAGTCGTGGAAGAGCCCGTACCAGGCGTCCAGGACGTCCGGCTTGTAGACGTCCAGGCGGGCGAAGACCTCGCGGGCGAAGGCCACCGGCTCCGTCGGCCCGGCCGTGATCAGGTCGCCGTCGGTCACCGCGTCGGCCTCGACGTACCCGTCGGCGCCGCCGTAGCCCGGCTGCTCGGCCAGGTAGAAGGAGGCGCCGCTGGTGTGGGTCCGGCCGTCCAGCAGGCCTTCGCGCGCGAGGCCGGCGGTGGCTCCGCAGATCGCCGCGACCGGCACACCGGCCGCCAGGAACTCCCTCGCCTTCGCCGCGAAGGGCGCCAGATCCTCGCTCGTGTCCCACAGGGACGCGCCGGTGAGGATCAGCAGCGAGGAGTCCTCGGGCCGCAGGTCGGCCAGGGCCAGGTCGGGCTGGATGCGCAGACCGCCCATGGTGGTCACCGGCTGCGCCGCGTCGATGCCGACGGTGCGCACGAGGTGGCCGCGCTGGGTGAGGTGCGCCGTGGTGTGGCCCGTCTCCCAGTCCGCGTACGTGTCGTAGACCGCGAGGTGGACGGGCTTGCGCGGGGTCTCGCTCATGGTGCTTTCGCCTCCAGCGTGGTTCCTGCTGATGACAATAGACTGTCATAACGACAGGATGCTGTCAATGCTGGGAGGGGCTTCGGGCCCCCTCGCAGACAGACTGCCGAGAGCGGCAGCCCACCCCCATACAGTCCGCCGATATCCCGCCCCACCTGCGCACTTCTAGCGTGACGCCATGACCCCTCATGTCACCCCGCACACCCTTGCCGCCGTGAAGGACGCAGATCGGAAGCACGTCTTCCACTCCTGGTCCGCCCAGGCCCTGATCGACCCCCTCGCCGTCGCCGGGGCCGAGGGGTCGTACTTCTGGGACTACGAGGGCAAGCGCTTCCTCGACTTCTCCTCCCAGTTGGTCAACACCAACATCGGCCACCAGCACCCCAAGGTCGTCGCCGCGATCCAGGAGCAGGCCGCCCGGCTCTGCACGCTGGCGCCCGGATTCGCCGTCGACGTCCGCTCCGAGGCCGCACGCCTCATCGCCGAGCGGACCCCGGGCGACCTCGACAAGATCTTCTTCACCAACGGCGGCGCCGAGGCCGTCGAGAACGCCGTCCGCATGGCCCGTCTGCACACGGGCCGCGCCAAGGTGCTCTCCACCTACCGCTCGTACCACGGGGCCACCGCCGCCGCGATCAACCTCACCGGCGACCCGCGCCGCTGGCCCTCCGACACGGCCGCCGCCGGCGTCGTGCACTTCTGGGGCCCCTACCTCTACCGCTCCGCCTTCCACGCCACCACCGAGGCCGAGGAGTGCGCCCGCGCCCTCGCCCACCTCGCCGACACCATCGCCTTCGAGGGGCCGCAGACCATCGCGGCGATCATCCTGGAGAGCGTGCCGGGCACCGCCGGCATCATGACCCCGCCGGCCGGCTACCTCGCGGGCGTCCGCGAGCTCTGCGACCGCCACGGCATCGTCTTCATCCTGGACGAGGTCATGTCGGGCTTCGGCCGCACCGGCCAGTGGTTCGCCGCGGACCACTGGGGTGTCACCCCCGACCTGATCACCTTCGCCAAGGGCGTGAACAGCGGCTACGTGCCGCTCGGCGGCGTGGCCATCTCGGACGCCATCGCCGAGACCTTCGCCACGCGCCCCTACCCGGGCGGACTGACCTACTCCGGCCACCCCCTGGCCTGCGCCGCCGCCGTCGCGACGATCAACACGATGGAGGAGGAGGGCATCGTCGAGCACGCCGCCCACCTCGGCGAGAACGTGATCGGCCCGGCGCTCGCCGAGATCGCCGAGCGCCACCCGTCGGTCGGGGAGGTCCGCGGGCTCGGCGCCTTCTGGGCCCTGGAACTCGTACGGGACAAGGAGACGCGCGAGCCGCTGGTCCCGTACAACGCGGCGGGCGCGGACAACGCCCCGATGGCCGAGTTCGCGGCGGCCTGCAAGGCGTCGGGCCTGTGGCCGTTCGTGAACATGAACCGGACGCACGTCGTCCCCCCGTGCAACGTCACGGAGGCCGAGGCGAAGGAGGGCCTGGCCCTGCTGGACGAGGCGCTGACGGTCGCGGACCGCCACACCACGGCCGGCTAGGCCCCGGCGCCCCGGCGCCCCGGCCGGCCCGCCCACCTGCGCGGCGCCCGGCCCGCCCACCTGGCGCGGGGGCCCGCCCACCTGCGTGGGAGCCGGCCCGCCCACCTGCGTGGGAGCCGGTCGGACCGGTCCGGAATCCGCATCCGCACAGCGGGTGCGGATTCCGTATATCGGTTGGCTACCGATCGGTTTTCAGCCGCGTTGTCTGGCCTATGGTGTCCGGAGCTCTACGACAGGAGACGGACCCCTATGCCAGGCAGCGGCGCTGTCACCCGCAACACACTTCGCCAGCAGATCGCGGACGCGCTGCGTGACGAAGTGCTCGCGGGACGCCTGCCTCCGGGGACCGAGTTCACCGTCAAGCAGATCGCCGAGCAGTACGAGGTCTCCGCGACCCCGGTGCGCGAGGCACTCGTGGACCTCTCCGCCCAGGGGCTGCTCGAACTGGTCCAGCACCGCGGCTTCCGGGTGCGGATCTTCACCGTCGACGACTTCCGCGGCATGATCGAGGCCCGCTCGCTGGTCGTGGACGGGATCTTCCGCCGCCTCGCCGAGCGCGGCACCGCCCCCGGCTCCGGCGAGCTGCTCGTGTCGGTGCGCCGCCGGGGCGAGGAGGCGCGACGGGCCGCGCAGAGCGGTTCGCTCGAAGTGCTGATCGGCTACGACCTGCGCTTCTGGCGGGAGCTGAGCGGGCTGGTCGCCAACACCTACATATCCGAGTTCCTGCACCGCATCCGCGTGCAGTGCTGGGTCTTCGCCGTCCCCCACCTCCAGCGCGAGCCGCAGCTTCGGGCGGCGCTGTGGGACGGCCACAGCGAGCTGGTGGACGCCGTGACGCTCGCCGACGCCGACGCGGTGCGCGGCCTCGTACAGGGCTACAACGAGCACGCGCTGGCCTGGGCCGCCCGGCTCTGAGGGCCGAGGTTCTGCGCACCCCTTCGCGGAGGGTGTCCGGGCCACTACGCTGGCCCGATCGGCGACAACGACTGATCGGAGGCCGAGTGGCCTGTGACCTGTGGCTGGTCCCCCTTGTCGACGTGCTGTGCCACAGCCCCGACAACCCCTTCGCGGAAGAGATCGCCTCGTACGACAAGGCGCTGGGTGCCGCCGGACTGCCGTCCGTGCCCGTGTTCGCCTACATGCCGGGCCTGAGCGGGGACGTCGCCCCGGTGGCCGGTTTCGACTACGACGCCCTGCATTTCCTGAGGCGGGCGTACCTGCTCCAGCTCTGCGGGCTGCCCGTGACCCCCGTGGACGAGCTGGGCGGGGACTACGAGCAGCTGCTGGAGATGTTCGAGCCCACGGCCCAGCAGTCGCACCTGGTCTGGCACTACGACCACGCCGGGGCGTACGTCCCGGTGGACTTCGCCGCTCCGCTTGCCAACGAGGAGCTGCTGGCCGGGGGCGGGCCGCTGGGGTCCGTGCAGGGGCTGCTGCGGGAGCTGCTGTTCGTGGCCCCCGCGATCGGGATAGACCCGGGGAACCCGCCCGCCGCGCCGGCGCCGCCCGGGCGGCCGACGCTGCTGGAGGAGCCGGCGGGGCCGATCCCGTACGACGACAGTCCCTTCGCCCGGGAGCGGCACGTATGGCTGGGACTGCACGCGGCTGCGACGCGGAGTCTCGGCCAGGGCTCGATGATCATCTTCAGCTGAGGCGGCGGCCGGGACGGCGGCCGGTGGGCGGGGTACGGGTCCGCTGCGCGCGGCCGCGGCCCCGCCCGTTCCTCAGCGCGGCTGCTCCGGCGGCCGTTGCCGGGGCATGTTCGGTCTGGTGCCCGGCGGCAGCGGGAAGCGGGCGGGCGGGATGTTCGCGTCCGCGCGCCCACCGGAGGACCCCAGCGACTGCATCACCAGCGGCGCGGGCCCGGCCCGGAACTCCACCATCCAGTCCGCCGTCTCCGAGCGCACCAGCTCCGTGATGTCCTCCGAGAAGCGGCGCAGCACGGTCAGGCACCGCTCGGCGGCCTCGCTGGCCGTGCCCTCGGTGGGCCCGAGCACCTCGCGCACGTTCTCCGAGGCCCAGTCGAACTGGAGGGTCTGGAGCCGGCGCTGCACCGCCTGGGCCGTGGCCACGTCCCGCATCCACCCCGAGGTCAGCCCGAAGAACCGGTCGCAGGCCAGCGCGGCCGCACCCAGCAGCAGTGCGAGGTAGCCGTACGTGGAGGCGCCCGGGATCGAGCCGGTCAGCTCCAGCAGCGGCATCGAGGCGCCCGTGACCGCGCCGACGGCCGCCCCGGCGCGCAGCACGCGCGCACCGCGCCGCTTCCAGGCCCGGTCGGACAGGTACCACTCGGCGGTGCGCAGCGCGTCGGCCTCGACCCGCCGGTAGAGCTCGTCGAGCCGCTCGGCGGGCTCGCCCCAGTCCCCGAGGGGGAACGGCCGGCCGGTCAGATCGCCCGCCGCCATCGGTCCGCCGCCTTCCTCCCGGGGATCCCGGGGTGGCCCCTCGGGCTGCATCTCCGGCTGGCTCACCCGGCACTCCCTCTGCCTGCGCTGACGTGTGGTGGTGCGCGTGTGCGCAATGATGCGCATGCTCTTCCTACCTTCGAATGACGGCCGATGGGCGACGATTCCCGGGTTTTCCGCCCGCAAGGAGGTCTCCAGCAGGTACGCGTACGCCCCGACTCTCACTCGAAAGAGTTGGTCCTCACGGCGTAGGGCGCGGGGCCCGGGGAGCACGTAGGCTCGGATTGACCAAGCGTTCCGAAGGTCTCGACGTACGACGTATGGAGTGAGTGCCCTGTGATTCCCGGTGGTGGCCAGCCCAACATGCAGCAGCTGCTCCAGCAGGCCCAGAAGATGCAGCAGGATCTCGCGGCCGCGCAGGAGGAGCTCGCACACGCCGAGGTCGAGGGCCAGGCGGGCGGCGGTCTGGTGCGGGCGACCGTCACCGGTTCCGGCGAGCTGCGTGCCCTGGTGATCGACCCGAAGGCCGTGGACCCCGAGGACACGGAGACGCTCGCCGACCTGGTGGTCGCCGCGGTGCAGGCGGCCAACGAGAATGCGCAGGCGCTCCAGCAGCAGAAGCTGGGCCCCCTGGCCCAGGGCCTGGGCGGCGGCAGCGGTATCCCCGGCCTCCCGTTCTAGCCCTCCTCCCCCCTACCCGACGAAAGAAGGCAGTCCGTTGTACGAAGGCGTGGTTCAGGACCTGATCGACGAACTGGGCAGGCTGCCCGGCGTCGGGCCCAAGAGCGCGCAGCGGATCGCCTTCCACATCCTGCAGGCCGAGCCCACCGACGTCCGCCGCCTCGCGCACGCGCTGCTGGAGGTCAAGGACAAGGTCCGGTTCTGCGCGGTGTGCGGGAATGTGGCGCAGGAGGAGCGGTGCGGCATCTGCCGTGATCCGCGCAGGGACACCACGGTCATCTGCGTCGTGGAGGAGCCGAAGGACGTCGTCGCCATCGAGCGGACGCGCGAGTTCCGGGGCAAGTACCACGTCCTCGGCGGCGCGATCAGTCCCATCGAGGGCGTCGGCCCGGACGACCTGCGCATCCGCGAGCTGCTGGCGCGGCTGGCGGACGGTGCGGTGACCGAGCTGATCCTGGCCACCGACCCGAACCTGGAGGGCGAGGCGACCGCCACCTACCTCGCCCGCATGATCAAGCCCATGGGCCTGAAGGTCACCCGCCTGGCCAGCGGGCTCCCCGTCGGGGGAGATCTGGAGTATGCGGACGAGGTCACGCTCGGGCGGGCCTTTGAAGGAAGGCGACTTCTCGATGTCTGACGCAACGCTGCACGCCCTCGGCCAGGATCCGGACGACTTCGCCGCCTCGATCGCGGACCAGATCGAGTCGTTCATCGTTGCCGTCACCGAAGTGGCCAAGGGCGAGGACCCGGACAGTGCGGTGCCCTTCCTCCTCCTGGAGGTGTCCCAGCTGCTGCTGGCGGGCGGCCGGCTGGGCGCGTACCAGGACGTGCTGCCGGACGAGCGGTACGAGCCCGATCTCGGCCCGGAGCCGGACGTGGACGACCTGCGCGAGCGGTTCGCGATCATGCTGGAGCCGGTCGACGTCTACTCCGAGGTGTTCGACCCCTACGAGCCGCGCAAGGCCCCGGTGGCGCACCGGATCTCCGACGACCTGGCCGACGTGGTCGCCGACCTGCGGCACGGGCTCATCCACCACCAGTCGGGCCGCATCACGGAGGCGCTGTGGTGGTGGCAGTTCTCGTACTTCACCAACTGGGGTCCGACGGCCTCGGCCACCCTGCGCGCCCTCCAGTCGCTGATCGCCCACGTACGCCTGGACCAGCCGCTGGCCGCCCTGGACGGCCTGGACACGGACGAGGACCTGGCCGAGGACGATCTCGCGGAGCAGGCCGGAGCGGTGATGGCCGAGGAGCTCGGTGGTCTCGGCCGCAAGTGAGCGTCCTGATCGGGAACTCATTCTGTGATCTTGTCGTCTCATGATGTGGTACGAGGCGGTCGGATCCCGGTCGCTCGTTACACTGCACCAGCAATGAGACGGACTGAGCGAGGAGCGCACGTGGGCCTTGTCGTGCAGAAGTACGGAGGCTCCTCCGTAGCCGATGCCGAGGGCATCAAGCGTGTTGCCAAGCGGATCGTGGATGCCAAGAAGAACGGCCACCAGGTGGTCGTCGTGGTTTCCGCGATGGGCGACACGACGGACGAGCTGATCGATCTCGCCGAGCAGGTATCCCCGATGCCGGCCGGGCGCGAATTCGACATGCTGCTGACCGCCGGAGAGCGGATCTCCATGGCCCTGCTGGCCATGGCGATCAAAAACCTGGGCCACGAGGCCCAGTCGTTCACCGGTAGCCAGGCAGGCGTGATCACCGACTCGGTCCACAACAAAGCGCGCATCATCGATGTCACGCCGGGCCGAATCCGCACCGCGCTGGACGAGGGCAACATCGCCATCGTCGCCGGCTTCCAGGGCGTGTCCGCGGACTCCAAGGACATCACCACCCTCGGCCGGGGCGGCTCGGACACCACTGCCGTCGCCCTCGCCGCGGCGCTGGACGCCGAGGTCTGCGAGATCTACACCGACGTCGACGGCGTCTTCACCGCGGACCCCCGCGTCGTGAAGAAGGCCCGGAAGATCGACTGGATCTCCTCCGAGGACATGCTGGAGCTCGCGGCCTCCGGCTCCAAGGTGCTGCTGCACCGCTGCGTCGAGTACGCGCGCCGCTACAACATCCCGATCCACGTCCGCTCGTCCTTCTCCGGACTGCCGGGCACCTGGGTCAGCAACGAGAATCCGCAAGGGGACGCGCAGGTGGAGCACGCCATCATCTCCGGAGTCGCGCACGACGTCTCCGAAGCCAAGATCACGGTCGTCGGTGTCCCGGACAAGCCGGGCGAGGCCGCGGCGATCTTCCGCGCCATCGCGGACGCCGAGATCAACATCGACATGATCGTGCAGAACGTCTCCGCGGCCTCCACGGGCCTCACGGACATCTCCTTCACCCTCCCCAAGGCCGAGGGCCACAAGGCCATCGAGGCCCTGGAGAAGGCGAAGGGAGCGATCGGCTTCGACTCGCTGCGCTACGACGACCAGATCGGCAAGATCTCCCTGGTCGGCGCGGGCATGAAGACGAACCCGGGCGTCACCGCCTCGTTCTTCCAGGCGCTGTCCGACGCGGGCGTGAACATCGAGCTGATCTCGACCTCCGAGATCCGCATCTCCGTCGTCACCCGCCAGGACGACGTCAACGAGGCCGTCCGCGCCGTGCACACGGCCTTCGGCCTCGACTCCGACAGCGACGAGGCCGTCGTCTACGGAGGCACCGGACGATGACCCGCACCCGGTCCTCCGGCCCGGCGCTCGCCGTGGTCGGGGCGACCGGAGCAGTCGGTTCGGTCCTGCTCCAGATGCTGTCCCAGCGTGCGGACGTGTGGGGCGAGATCCGCCTGATCGCCTCCGCCCGCTCGGCCGGCCGCATGCTGACCGTGCGCGGGGAGGAGAGCGAGGTGGTCGCCCTCACCGAGGACGCCTTCGACGGCCTCGGACCGGGCGACATCGCCGTCTTCCTCACCCCGGCCGACATCTCGGCCCGGTGGGCGCCCGTCGTGACCGCGCGCGGCGCGGTCGTCATCGACGCCTCCGCCGCCTTCCGCGAGGACCCCGAGGTCCCGCTGGTGGTGCCCGAGGTCAACGGGCACGCCGCACGGATCCGGCCGCGCGGGATCGTCGCCGGTCCGGACTGCGTGACCGCCACCATGATCGCGGCGCTGGGCGCACTGCACTCCGAGTACTCCCTGCGCGACCTGGCCGTCTCCTCGTACCAGGCCGCCAGCGCCGTCGGCCGGGCCGGCTCCGAGGTGCTGCGACGCCAACAGTCGCTGGTCGCCGGCACCTCCCTGGGCGAGCAGCCCGGGGACGTGCGCCGCGCCGTCGGCGAGGACACCGGCCCCTTCGCCGCCCCGCTCGCGCTCAACGTCGTGCCCTGGTCCGGCGAACTGCGCGCGGACGGCTGGTCCTCGCACGAACTGGCGGTGCGCGGCGAGACGCGCCGGATCCTGGACCTGGAGCAGCTCCCGGTGTCGGTGACCTGCGTCCAGGTGCCGGTGCTGATCGGGCACTCGCTGACCGTGCGGGCCCGGTTCGAGCGCGAGGTGGAGGCCCCGCACGCCCGGGAGATCCTGGAGGCCGCGCCCGGCGTGGTGCTCGTGGACGACCCCGCGGCGGGGGAGTTCCCCACGCCCGTGGACGCCGCCGGGACGGATCCCGCCTGGGTGGGACGGGTGCGGGCCTCGCTCGACGACCCGTACGCCCTGGAGTTCTTCGTGTGCGCCGACAATCTCCGCAAGGGCGCAGCGCTGAATGCCACACAGATCGCGGAACTGATCGCGGGTGAATTTGCGTAATTCGCTTTGTAGGATCGGTGCTGATCCCTTGATCAAGGTGATGGCCCGACTGCCGTCTCGATAAGACGGGGCAATCGGGAAGAGCGGGTACGCATGAGGGCAATAGGGATTGCGGCGGTGAGACTGCCTCGCGCGTACAACCCTGATGGGGGGACGCGTGTCCAACTGGCGTGGCAGAGGCACTGCTCGAACCAGTCGTCCGACCGGCGCAGATCGGGATCATCCCGTCGCGCCGGGGTCTCCGCGCGCCCGGCGGCGGTTTCCCCGTGATCGTGCCCGTCCCGCCGGCGGGGCCGTCAGAGGCGCCCGTACGGACCGCCGTACCGATCCTGGGCGGCCTCGTGCCCGCACCGCGCGACAGCGCTGAGGCGGACGGAGCAGCCAAGAGCGAGACGGCCGAGGTGGTGGCCGGCACCACCGTCGACCACCTCACCGCGACCTATCAGGCGCACTACCGCTCGCTCCTGGGCCTGGCCGCGCTGCTCCTCGACGACACCGCCTCCTGCGAGGACGTGGTCCAGGAGGCCTTCATCCGGGTGCACTCCGCCCGCAACCGGGTCCGCGACCGGGAGAAGACCCTGGCGTACCTGCGCCAGACCGTCGTGAACCTCTCGCGGTCCGCCCTGCGCCGCCGCATCCTCGGCCTCAAGCTGCTCTCGAAGCCGATGCCCGACATGGCGAGCGCCGAAGAGGGCGCGTACGACCAGCTGGAGCGGGACGATCTGATCAAGGCGATGCGCGGGCTGCAGCGCCGCCAGCGCGAGGTGCTGGTCCTGCGCTACTTCGCGGACATGACGGAGGCCCAGGTCGCCGAGACGCTCGGGATATCGCTCGGCTCGGTGAAGGCGTACGGATCGCGGGGCATTGCCGCGCTGCGGGTGGCGATGGAGGCTGCGCAGTCATGATGGACGACCACACTTCGCGGGGCGCATCGGCAACACCGGGCGGGGAGGACGAGCTGCGCATCCTGCTGCGCGGGGCCGTCGAGGGCCTCCAGCCCTCCACCGACGCGCTGGAGCGACTGCGCCACGCCGTCCCCGCGCGCCGGACCCGTAACCGCCGGGCCGCCTTCGTGGGCGCCGCCGCCGCGGTGCTGCTCGCCGGGAGCGCCATCCCGACCGTCCTGCACCTGTCCGGAGCCGGCAGCGCGGCCGACGACCACCCGGCCATGGCCGGGCACGGGGAGGCCACGGGGGACCGGCGCGACGCGCACGCCTCCGACCCGCACCAGAACGGATTCGGGGACCGCCCGAGGTCGAGCCGCTCCTTCGGCGACGTCCCGGCCATCGGCGGTGTCACCGGGCAGCCGGACGCACCGGTGGGCTCCCCGGCGGGCGGTCAGACGGCCGGCCCGTCGGGTACCGGTACGACCGCCGGACCCGGTGGTTCCGCCGGGTCGGCGATGGGCTCGGGCCCGATGCCGCCGGTCGCGGCGCCGGGCGTGCCCGGGTGCGGTGCGGTCCAGCTCGGGGTGGTGGGCTCGTCCCGGCCCCCGGAGAACGACGGCAGGGTGTACGGCAGCTTCCGGGTCGCCAACGTCTCGACGCAGGCCTGCGCGGTCACCGGCCAGGACACCGTCACGGCCGCCCCGGCGGCCGGGGCCGGAACCGCCTCGGGCCCCGCGGTCGCGGTGGTCGGCCACACGGCGGGGGACCCGGCGACCGGCCTGTTGCCCGATCCGTCGGCGGCGTCCGCGGCCCTCGTGCTCCCGCCGAACACCGCGTACGAGGTCCGCTTCGCATGGGTGCCGTCGGGGGAGACCTGCGCACCGGGGAACCCGGACGCGGGCGGGAAGCCGCCGCAGACCGACTCCGCGGGCACCTCGGCCGGCGCGGGCAGCGGGATCGCCTCCGACCCAGGGGCCGGAGCGGGCCAGACGCCGTCGGGCGTGGCCGTCTCGCACACCCCGCAGCCGGGGGCCGCGACCACCCGGACGACGATCCCCGAGGCCTGCGGCGGAACGGTGTACCGGACGGGCGCGATCCCGGTGTCCTGAGCGACGCCCTGCCGACCGGTCGCCATGCCGACCGGTCGGATGGACGTCGGGCAGGCCGCGCGGGTCGGGCAGTTTTATACCTACGCGGCGGGTGCCACCAGGCCGGCTTCGGCGTCGCGGATGGTCTCCACCTCGCGGCGGTAGAGCCGGAACCACATGAAGAGCACGAAGGCGGCGAAGACGAACCACTCGCCGGTGTAGCCGAGGTTCTGGAAGGCCTTCAGGTCGAGCCCGGTGTTCGTCGGCGCCTGCGCAGGCACCGGAACCATCCCGTCCGACGGGGTCTGCACGGTCAGCCAGGCGTCGTACAGGTCGTAGGCGACGAGGTTGACCAGCGAGGCCGCCCCGATCACCCCGAGCTGCCCGGCCGGCAGCCCGCCCTGGGTGTGGGCGCCCTTGGTGCCGGAGTTCTCCGACGCCTGCAGGGCCCCGGTGACCTCGACCCGCCCGGTGGGCGGGGCCGGCGCCTTCGCGGGATCCGCCGCCCCCGGCAGCCAGCCCCGGACCACCGGGACGGCCTTGCCGGAGTCGGTCTTCAGCAGGGTCAGCACGTAGAACCCGGACTCGCCGTCCAGTCGGCGCTCGGGCACCAGCAGCTGGTCGCCGTACTCCCCGGCCGCGGCGGCCAGCCGCCCGGAAGTCGTCTTGTCGACCGGGAGCAGCGACTCCAGGGGCTCGGCCACCTGGTCGGCGGGCCGCTCGGCGGACGCCTCCCGGTGGCTGTCGACGCGGTCCTCGAAACGGCCGAGCTGCCAGGAACCCATGAACAGGCAGAAGGGGACGGCGAGCGCGACGAAGACGTTGATCCCCCACCAGCGCGGGGTCAGGAGAAACCGGTGCACCCCACCACGGTACGGGGGGTGCACCGGTCGCCCTCCCGCAGGGTCAGTGCGGCAGGTGCTTCAGCGCGAACTCCAGCTCCATCCGCACCTGCTTGATCCGCTCCTCCACCACCAGCGAGCCGTGCCCGGCGTCGTAGCGGTACACCTCGTGCACCGCCCCGCGCGCCGCGAGCCGGTCCACGTAGTTGTCGATCTGGCGGATCGGGCAGCGCGGGTCGTTCACCCCCGCCGCGATGTGCACGGGCGCCTTCACGGCGTCCACGTACGTCAGCGGCGAGGACGCCTCGAAGCGCTCCGGGACCTCCTCCGGCGTGCCGCCGAAGAGGGTGCGGTCCAGGGCCTTCAGGGCCTCCATCTCGTCGTGGTAGGCCGTCACGTAGTCCGCGACCGGTACGGCGGCCAGCCCCACGGCCCAGGCGTCCGGCTGCGTACCCAGGCCCAGCAGGGCCAGGTACCCGCCCCAGGACCCGCCCGACAGCACCAGGCGCGCCGGATCCGCGAGACCGGAGGAGACCGCCCACGCGCGGACCGCCTCGATGTCCTCCAGCTCGATCAGCCCGACCCGGTGCTTGAGCGCGTCGGTCCACTCGCGGCCGTAGCCCGTCGAGCCGCGGTAGTTGACCCGCACCACGGCGAAGCCGTGGTCCAGCCAGGCCGCCGGGGTCGACGCGAAGGAGTCGCTGTCGTGCCAGGTCGGTCCGCCGTGGATCTCGAAGATCGTCGGGAAGGGGCCCTCGCCGTGGCCCGCCGGCCGCTGCGCGAGCGCGTGGATCCGCCCGCCCGGGCCCTCGACCCATACGTCCTGGACCGGCAGCGAACCGGGCGCCCGGAAGCCGGGCGGGTCCAGTACGACCCCGCCCGCGGTGGACCGTACCGTCGAGGGCTCGGCCGCCGAGGACCACAGGTACTCCACCGTCCCGTCGGGGCGCGCGGTGGCTCCCGACACCGACCCCGGCGGCGTGTCCACGCGTACGAGCTCGCCGGCGGCCAGGTCGTAGCGCCACAGCTCGCTGCGCGCCTCGAAGCTGTGCGCGACCAGCAGGGCGGAACCGTCCGGGTACCACTCGGCGCTCACGTCGCCCGGCAGCTCGATCGCGAGCTCCTCCTCGGCGCCGGTTGCCACGTCCCAGATCATCGGCTCCCAGCGGCCGCGCCGCTGGTGGCCGACGAGCAGCCGGGTGTCGCCGACGACCGGCGCGAAGCCGAGGACCTCCAGGCCCAGCTCCTTCGTCCCGCCGGCGGAGTCGTCCAGCTCGGCGACGGTGCTCCCGTCGAGGGTCAGGACGCGCAGGGAGGAGTGCATCGCGTCGCCGTGCTCGGTGTGCTCCACGGCCACGAGCGTTCCGTCGCGGGACAGGTCGCCGACGCCGGCCGACTCCCGGTGCCGGTAGATCACGGTGGGCGCGGAGCCGTCCGGCCGGACCACGTGGACCGTGGAGCCGCCCTCGTCGGTGGAGCGCCCCACGACGGCCGTCCCGTCCCGCCCGATGGCCAGCCCGGCGGGGTACGAGGGCTCCAGGCCCGGGGTGGCCGGTTCGTCGGGGCCGCCCGCGAAGGGCTGGCGCACCCAGGTGCCGAACTCGTCGCCGTCGGTGTCGGAGAACCACCAGATCCACTCGCCGTCGGGGGAGAGGGTGCCGTCGGTGGTGCCGTTGGGGCGGTCGGTGGCCTGTCGCTGCCCGCCGGTCGCGCGGTCCCAGGCGTAGATCTCGAAGGTCCCGGTCGCGTTGGAGACGAAGAGCGAACGGTCCGGGGCGTCCTCGGCCCAGTCGGGGAGCCCGACGCGCGGTGCCCGGAACCGCTTCTCCCAGTCGGGCATGTCGGGGGTCATCTCGCTGTCGCTGGTCATGCGCCCATTGTGGCCGCAGCGGTCCCCCGGATGCCGACCGCCCGGAACGGGCGCAGAGTGGAACGCATCGGCCGTCCCGTCCGAGGAGGAACGATCATGGCCAAGAAGGCCCACACCGGCCACCACCGCCATCAGGACTCCGAGCGCGCGCAGGCCAAGAACACGGCCGCCGAGGCCCGCGCCAAAGCCGCGGTCCGGGACATCCACAGCACCGCAGCGAAGACCCGCGGCATGCAGCAGAAGGCCCAGGCCAAGCGCGGCTAGAGGTGGTGTCCCGTCGATCGGGCCGGGCCCGCGTTGTCCGGCCGATCGGCGCGGCAGCGCCTAGGCTGGCGCCATGCGGATGATCGTCCGGGGCGCCCGGCTGCTGCACACCCACGGCCTGTGCGACGTCGAGGTCGCGGAGGATGGCCGCATCGCGCGGGTGGTCCCGTACGACGACCAGAAGGAACCACCCGCCACCGGCATCCTCATCGAGGCCCACGGCGGCCTGCTCAGCGCCCCCTTCGTCGAGCCCCACATCCACCTGGACACGGCCCTGACCGCCGGGGAGCCGCGCCCCAACGCCTCCGGCACCCTCTGGGAGGGCATCGCCTGCTGGAGCGAGCGCAAGCAGACCCTGACCCGCGAGGACGTGATCGCGCGGGCCACCGAGGTGCTGCGCTGGCAGGCCGCCCACGGGGTCCTGCACGTGCGGACCCACTGCGACATCACCGACCCGGACCTCACCGCGCTCGACGCGCTGCTCGAGGTCCGCGACCGGGTGCGGGACTTCATGACCCTGCAGATCGTGGCCTTCCCGCAGGAGGGCATCGTCTCCTTCCCCGGCGGCGAGGGACTGCTGCGCGAGGCCGTGGCCCGCGGCGCGGACGTCGTGGGCGCGATCCCGCACTTCGAGGACACCCGCGAGGACGGCGTGGCCTCGCTGCACACCGCCTTCGCGCTGGCCGAGGAACACGGCCTGCGGGTCGACGCGCACTGCGACGAGATCGACGACGAGCAGTCGCGCTTCGTGGAGGTGCTGGCCACCCTGGCCCTGCGCTCGGGGCTGCGCGGCCGTGCCACGGCCTCGCACACCACGGCCATGGGCTCCTACAACGGCTCCTACAGCTACAAACTGCAGCGGCTGCTCTCCCGCTCCGGCATCAACCTCGTCTCCAACCCCTTCGCCAACCTGGGCCTCCAGGGCCGCTTCGACGCCTATCCCAAGCGCCGCGGCCTCACCCAGGTCAAGGAGATGCTGGCGGCCGGGGTCAATGTCGCCTTCGGCCACGACGACGTGATGGACCCCTGGAACCCGCTCGGCACCGCCAACCCCCTGCAGACCGCCCTCGTCGGGCTGTACGCCGCCCAGCTCACCGGCGGCGACGAGGTTCCGCTGGCCTTCTCGATGGTGACGGAGCGCGCGGCGCGGGTGCTCGGCCTCGCGGAGACGGAGTACGGCATCACCGCGGGCGCCCCCGCCTCCTTCGTCCTGCTCCCGGCCCCGTCGCCCGAGGAGGCGATCCGCCGCCAGGTCCGCCCGCGGTACGTCGTCTCGCGCGGGACCGTCCTCGCCGAGACCCCGCCCGCCCCGACCCGGCTCAACTGGCCGGGGGAGCCCCCGTCCGAGGTCGACTTCGGCCGCCGCCTACGCTGACGCCCCATGAAAACGTGGATTCTTGACACCGCATCGGCCCGCGCCGCCCACGAGATCGCCTCGGAATACGCGGACACCACGCTGCTGAACCATTCGGTCCGCTCCTACGCCTTCGCAGCCCAGCACGCGCAGCAGCACGGGCTGGCGTACGACGCGGAACTCCTCTACGTCAGCGCCCTGCTGCACGACCTGGGCCTGACCGCGCCCTTCGACAGCCACACCCTTCCCTTCGAGGAGGCGGGCGGGCACGTCGCGCGCGTCCTGACGGCGGGCCTGGGCTGGCCGGCGGCCCGCCGGGCGCGCGCCGAAGAAATCATCGTCCTGCACATGCGGGACGACGTGAGCGCGGCCGAGGACGTGGAGAGCCACCTGCTGCAGGTCGGCACCAGCGCGGACGTCTCGGGCCTGGGCCTCGCCTCCTTCGATCCCGCCTTCACCGCCGACCTCCTCGCCGCGTACCCGCGGGGCGACTTCGGCGCCGCGTTCCTGGCCCTCGTCGAGGACCAGGCCGTGCGCAAGCCGGACTGCGCGGCCGCCGCGTACGTGGCCGGCGGCGCGGCCACCCGTATCGCGGCCAACCCGCTGGACCGGCCGCAGGCGTAGGCCCGTACGCGGGGGTCACGCATATCGCCCACGGGGTCGGATAGCGTGCCCGCATGTCGTGGGACGAGGACGGAACACCACACCCGCTCGCACTGCGCCGCACCGGCCGCAGCGAACTGGAGCCGGACCGGCTGCCCGAGATGCGGGAGCTGGAGGTGCTCGGCTGGGAGCCGGCGCCCGAGGACCTGCGCTGGGTGTTCCTCCCGTACGTCTGGCCCCCCGCGGCCCGCACCTGGATCCCCGACCGCTCCACCCACTGGGCGGTGGACACCTCCCTCGACGGCCGCGGCCACATCACCGGCGTGGAGTGCGCCCCGCTGCCCGAGCCCGACCTCCGGGACCTCGACCGGGAGGCCGACGAGGCACTCGCCGCGCTCGGCCTCCCGCCCCGCCCGCGCGGCCGCCTCTGGCTGCTCCGCCCGGTCGGCCCCTTCAACACCGTCGGCGCGCTGCTGGCCCACCTCGACGCCCTGGCCTCCGCGGCCCCCGCCGAATCCCTCCTCGCCCTGACCCGGACCACCCTCGCGGAGCTCGCCGAGCCCTGAGCCGTGCCGCGTGGCTACTCTGGATGACAGGGGGCACTGCGGGAGGCGATCTCATGCGTCGGCGCCATCACTTCCACATCGACCACCACGGGCACTCGGTGAGCGCCACGGTCCAGACGGGGCACACCGCCGTCGTGGAGGTCCTGGTCGACGGCAAGGAGACCGGCTACGCCACGACCCACCACGACCACCCGGTGACCGTCCACGTCGAGCTGCCGACGGACCCCCCGACCCAGGTCACGGTCCGCGCGACCCCCGGCCCGGGCCTCCCGCGCTGCATCTTCGAGGCCCCGGCGACGGAACCCCACATCATGTCCCCGCGCCCCTACTGACCCCACCGCCACGCACAAAAGCCAGAGGCCCTCTCCCCGAAGGGAAAGGGCCTCTGGCCTTGTACTCAGCTGTCGGGGTGGCGGGATTTGAACCCACGACCTCTTCGTCCCGAACGAAGCGCGCTGCCAAGCTGCGCTACACCCCGATCGCCGCCTTTGCAGCGCTTGCTGCCCTGGCGACATCGATTACTTTAGCGGACCTCTCGCCGGAGACGAAATCCGGTTTTCGCGGGGCGGTCGCGGGGCCAGGCGCGACCGTGGGCGGTAGTGGTCCGCCGCGACCAGGACGAGGCCGAGGGTGTAGAAGGCGGCGCCCAGGACCAGGGCGTTCACGGCCACGCGGGCGTAGCCGTACTGGGCCACGTCGATGAAGGGGTACGGGTACCGGCGGGCGGTGCCGGGGGCGAGCAGGGCGCCGCGGGTCAGCGCGAAGGCCGCGTACGCCAGCGGGTACGCCAGCCACAGCGCGGCGTGGCGCGGGCGCAGGGTGCGCGGGGCGGTGAGGAGGAGGAAGTCCAGGAGGACGCCGGCCGGGGTGACCGTGTGGAGGAGCTGGTTGGCCACGGCCCGGGCGCCGGTGAGCCTGTCGAGTTCGGCGACGACGTTGAACGGGCTCGACGGGTTGGCGAGGACCAGGTGGAAGACGAGCCCGGTGATCAGGATGAAGAGCAGCACTCCGCCCCGGTAGAGGGGAGCGATGTCGGGCCGGCCCTGCCGGGCGCGCGCCGCGGACGCCCCGAGGACGACCGCGACCAGGATGTTCGTCCAGATGGTGAAGTAGCTCAGGACGACGGGCACGCTCCCGTACGCGCAGTCGATCACCAGCCCCGCCACGGCCGCCGCGCAGATCAGACCGCGGAACACCGCCGGGACGAGGCGCGACGGTGCGGTCATCCCGGCAGCGTATTACGCCTGCGGCGTCAGGGTCAGGAGCGTCGCCTCGGGCGGGCAGGCGAAGCGGACCGGGGTGAAGCGGTTCGTGCCGCAGCCGGCCGAGACGTGCAGGTACGCGCGGTTGCCCTCGGCCTCGTGCGTGGAGAGCCCCTTGACCCGCTTCGTGTCCAGGTCGCAGTTGGTGACGAGGGCCCCGTAGAAGGGGATGCACAGCTGCCCGCCGTGGGTGTGGCCCGCGAGGATCAGCGGGTACCGGTCGGCGGTGAAGGACTCCAGGACGCGCAGGTACGGGGCGTGCACCACGGCCATCGAGAAGTCCGCGTCCGCGTCCGGGCCGCCGGCGACCTCCGCGTAGCGGTCGCGCTTGATGTGCGGGTCGTCGAGCCCGGTGAAGGCCAGCTCCACGCCGTCCAGCTTCAGCCGCGCCCGGGTGTTGGTGAGGTTCAGCCAGCCCGCCGCGTCGAAGGCGTCCCGCATCTCCTCCCACGGGTTGTGGACGGCGCCGACGACCGGCTTGTTGCCGTTCAGCCCGTGCCGGCCCTGTGCCTTCTCCAGCAGGTAGAGCCCGGGATTGCGCAGCCGCGGCCCGTAGTAGTCGTTCGACCCGAAGACGTACACGCCCGGGAACTTCATCAGGGGGCCCAGCGCGTCGAGCAGCTCGGGGATGCCCTCGGTGTCCGAGAGGTTGTCGCCGGTGTTCACGACGAAGTCGGGGCGCAGCCCGGCCAGGGACTGGAGCCAGGCACGTTTCTTGCGCTGTCCGCCGACCATGTGGATGTCGGACACCTGGAGTACGCGCAGCGGGCGCATCCCCCGGGGAAGAACAGGAATCGTGACCCGGCGCAGGCGGAAGGACCGCGCCTCGAAACCGGCGGCATAGGCCACACCCGCGGCCCCCACCGCAGCGATTCCCGCAGCCGCCTTCAGGGGTACTCCGTAACGCGCACGCATGGACCCATCGTCGCAGACCCGGAAAACAGGTGAGCGCCATCCGCCCCGCACCTGGCAGACTCACCTGTATGACCACGCTCAAGGCCAAGCTCCAGGAAGACCTCACGACCGCCATCAAGGCGCGTGACGAGCTGCACTCGTCCACGCTGCGCCTGACCCTCTCCGCCATCACCAAGGAGGAGGTCGCGGGCAAGGAAGCACGCGTGCTCTCCGACGAGGAAGTCCTCAAGGTGATCGCCAAGGAGGCGAAGAAGCGTCGCGAGGCCGCCGAGGCCTTCGCCCAGGGCGGCCGCCCCGAGCAGGCCGCACGGGAGACCGCGGAGGGCGAGTTCCTCGACACGTACCTGCCCAAGCAGCTCAGCGACGACGAGCTCGTCGCGATCGTGACGCAGGCCGTCGAGGAGGCCAGGGCCGCGGGTGCCGAGGGGCCGCGGGCCATGGGCGCCGTCATGAAGATCGTGAACCCGAAGGTCGCCGGGCTGGCGGAGGGCGGGCGTGTCGCCGCCGTCGTCAAGCAGCAGCTCTCGTAGGGCCCCGGAGACGAGCACGAGCAACAGCGGGTAAGAGGGAGGGCCCCGGCCGAAACCGGCTGGGGCCCTCCCTCTTACCCGTCTGCGTACGTACCCGTACCTACTGGTTGTCGCGGCCGCCGACCACGCCGCCGATGTTCGGGTCGATCGAGATCGGCGGGAACGGGGGCTGCGGGTCGGCGCCGCCGCCCGTGGCCCCGTTGGCCCCGGCGGCGGTCTGCCCTCCGGGCCGGCCGCCGGGCTTGCCGTCACCGCCGGGCTTGCCGGGCTTGGACGGGTTGGTGGACGGCTTGTTGCCGCGCGGGCCTCCGGACGGAACGTTCGGCTCCGGGATGCCGACCGTGGTGAAGTTCGAGGACTCGCGGCCGGACAGCGCGCCGGAGACCGCGTCCTTCCAGATCGGGCCGGGCAGACCGCCACCGAAGACCTTGTCGAAGGGCTTGCCGCCGATCACGATGTTCTCCATCGTGATCTTCTTCGCGCCGCCGGAGCCGACCCACACCGCGCCGGACATGTTCGACGTGTAGCCGACGAACCAGGCGTTGTAGCGGGAGTCCGTCGTACCGGTCTTGCCGGCGCTGTCGCGGTCGCTCAGCCCGGCGCGCTCACCGGTACCGGAGTCGACCACTCCGCGCAGCAGGGTGTTGATGGTGTCGGCGGTCGTCTGCGACATCGCCCGCGAGCACTTGCTCTTCGGCACCGAGAGCGCCTTGCCGTGCGCGTCGGTGATCGACTCGATGGCGGTGGGGGTGCAGTAGACGCCGCGGTTGGCGAAGGTCGCGTACGCGTTGGCCATCGTCAGCGGGGACATCTCCTCCGCGCCGAGGGCGATGGCGGGACCGTCGGCCAGCTTCGCCCCGCTCGCCGGGACCACACCGAGCTTCTGCGCCATCTCCGACACCGGGCACAGGCCGATCTCGGAGATCATGTCGACGAAGTAGGTGTTGATCGACTTCTCCATCGCGGTCCGCAGCGCGTAGGGGCCGACCTCGTCCTCGGTCTCGTTCTCCGCCGCTTCGCCCGTGGTGTTGATGTACTGCGAGCCGTCACAGCGGGAGATCGGGCTCGGGTAGTCCATCTTGTTCGGCGCCGGGTACACCTTCGTCGGCGGCATCCCCTTCTCCAGGGCGGCGGCCGCGATGAACGGCTTGAAGGTCGAGCCGACCTGGAAGCCGAAGTTCGATCCGCCCATCCGCTTGTCCACGGAGTAGTTGATCTGGGTCTCGTTCTTCCCGAAGCCGTAGGGCTTGGACTGACCCATCGCCAGTACCCGGCCGGTGCCCGGCTGGACCAGGGTCACGGCCGTCGCGATCGCATCGTCCTGGTAGACGTGGTCCTTGATCGACTCGTTGGCGGCGTCCTGCGACTGCGGGTCCAGGGTGGTGCGGACCGTCAGGCCGCCCTGGTTCCAGACCTTCGCCCGCTCCTCGCGCGTCTTGCCGAAGGCCGCGTCGGTCAGGAACGAGTTGCGCACGTAGTCGCAGAAGAAGCCCGCGCCCTTGACTGCGGTGATGCAGCCGTTCTTCGGCTTGGTGACCTTGAGGGTGAGCGGCTTGGCCTTCGCCGCGTCCGCCTCGGCCTGCGAGACGTCCTTGGTGTCGGCCATCCGCTGGAGGACGATGTTGCGGCGCTTCGTCGCTTCCTGCGTGTCGTTCACCGGGTCGTACCGGCTCGGCGACTGCACGACGCCGGCCAGCATCGCGGACTCCTCCAGGGTGAGGTCCTTGGCCGGCTTGCTGAAGTAGCGCTGGGCGGCGGATTCGATTCCGTAGGCCTGCTGACCGAAGTACGTGATGTTGAGGTAGTTCTCGAGGATCTTCTTCTTCCCGAGCTCCTCCTCGACCTGGATCGAGTACTTCAGTTCGCGGATCTTGCGGCCGAGGCTCTTCTCCTGGGCCTCGCGCACCTTGGTCTCGTCGTCGCCGGCCTCTTCGACGAACACGTTCTTCACGTACTGCTGGGTGAGCGTGGAGGCGCCCTGTGCGGCGCCGCCCTCCTGTGCGTTGCGGTTGACCGCGCGCAGGATGCCCTTGAGGTCGACCGCGCCGTGCTCGTAGAAACGCGAGTCCTCGATGGCGACGATCGCCTTCTGCATGTACGGGGAGATGGCCGTGAGGGGGACCACCTGGCGGTCGCGCGAATAGATGGTGGCGATCAAGCCACCCTCGGCGTCCAGAATCGTGGTCCGCTGGCTCAGCGGCGGAGTCTTGAGATTGGCCGGGATCTCATCGAATCCCTCGACCGTCCCCTTGGCCGCGAGGCCCAGGGCGCCTGCGGCCGGAATCGCCATGCCGGCCAGTACAACCCCGGAGAGAACGGACACCCCGAGGAACTTGGCGGCCTGCTGGCTCCCCGTGAGCCCGCCGCCCGAGCGCTTCTTTCCCATAGGGGGCAGCCTACGTTCTGATTCGCCGGACACACGCGAATGCCTTGGCCTAAGCTGTCCCCAACTGTCACAGCAGTGTGGTGCGACATCAACCCCTCGGCTTGATTTTCACCCTTCCCGAATGGGGTGGACACATGTCCGAATCTGGCCCCTCTGCTGAAGTCGAACCGACGATTGCACCCGAATTGCCGGAATGGTCGGGCATGTCGCCGGATCACTCCGTCGGGTGATCTGCCGCTTACCCATAGTCCGTTCGGACCATTCAAGATTGGGCCCGTCGGGGGTGTTGCACTGTGCCCGCCTTCCGTAACGTCCTCAACTGGCAGCGGTGAATATGCCGCTACCGCCGTGGGGGAGCCTCGATTCGGGAGAGGACGGCGCCGGGATGGGCTGGGTTACCGACTGGAGTGCGCAGGCAGCCTGCCGCACTACCGATCCGGATGAACTATTCGTTCAAGGAGCGGCACAGAACAGGGCCAAGGCGGTGTGCACCGGATGTCCGGTGCGGACCGAGTGCCTGGCCGACGCGCTCGACAACCGTGTCGAGTTCGGCGTGTGGGGCGGAATGACCGAGCGGGAACGACGCGCGCTGCTGCGCCGGCGTCCCACCGTCACCTCGTGGCGACGGTTGCTCGAAACCGCACGTACGGAGTACGAGCGCAGCACGGGCATCCTCACCATGGATGCAGACGCGGAGATCGACGTGTCGTACGAGACTTACGCGGCAGCCGGGTAGACCACACGGCCGCCACGACGTACGAACGCCTACGCTCCGGCCGGTACACCGGCCGCGAGTCGCTCTCCGATCGCCCGCAGCCCGGCGAGGTCGTGCACATCGCCGGGCAGGGCAGCCACTTCCGCCACCGCCACTTCGGGGTGCAGCGAGGTGAAGCGATCGCGTGTGCGCTGTTCGCGCGCGATCACCTGCATGCGCTCGGCGTGCAGGCGCAGCAGTCCTGCCGTGATCCGGTCGACGACCGCGGTGTCGACCGCGATACCGCTGTCCGTGCTACCGGCTCCGGTGTCGTATCCGGTGCCGGGGGAGCCTGTCTCGGGAGAGTCCGCGGTCCGTGTGGTCTGAGCGGTCCGTGCGGTTGGTGCTGTCCGTTCGGTCGGGGTGGACCCGGCGGTCTCGGCGGTTCCCATGGGTTCCGCGCCCGAGTCACGAAGTCCAGCTTTCCCGGACTCCTGATCGACAATGCCGCCTTCTTCAAGATTCTCTGCGGCGGCCAACGCCCGTTCGGCGGACAGCTGGTCGGCGCCACTGCCGTGCACCCGGTTCAGTACCAGACCGGCCAGCGGCATGTTCTCCGCGGCCAGCCGGTCCACGAAGTACGCCGCCTCGCGCAGGGCGTCCGGTTCGGGCGCGGCGACCACGAGGAACGCCGTGCCGGGAGCCTGGAGCAGCCGGAAGGTCGCGTCCGCGCGCGTCCGGAAGCCGCCGAACATCGTGTCCATCGCGGCCACGAAGGTCTGGACGTCCTTCAGGAGCGAGGCCCCCATCAGCTTGCTGAGGGTGCCGGTCATCATCGACATGCCGACATTCAGGAACTTCATTCCGGCCCGGCCGCCCACCTTCGCCGGCGCCATCAGCACCCGGATGAACTTGCCGTCCAGGAAGGACCCGAGCCGCTTCGGCGCATCCAGGAAGTCCAGCGCGGACCGGCTCGGCGGAGTGTCGACGATGATCAGGTCCCAGTCGTCCCGGGCCCGCAGCTGCCCCAGCTTCTCCATCGCCATGTACTCCTGCGTGCCCGCGAAGCCGGCCGACAGCGACTGGTAGAAGGGGTTGGCGAGGATGGCCCGGGCCCGCTCGCCGTCCGCGTGCGCCTCGACGATCTCGTCGAAGGTCCGCTTCATGTCCAGCATCATGGCGTGCAGTTCACCCTCGCCCGCCCCCACGGTCTCCACCCTGCGCGGGGTGTTGTCCAGCGAGTCGATCCCCATCGACTGCGCGAGCCGCCGCGCCGGGTCGATGGTCAGCACGACGGCCTTGCGCCCGCGCCCGGCGGCCCGTACGCCGAGCGCCGCGGCCGTCGTGGTCTTGCCGACGCCGCCCGCCCCGCAGCACACGATGATCCGGGTCTCCGGGTCGTCCAACAGCCGGTCGACCGCCAGCCGCGGCGGAGTGTCCATGCCCACGGTGTCCACCCCCTCGCTCATTCGGCCACCGACTGCTTCCGCAATTCCTTGGCCAGCGCATACAGCCCGGCCAGATCCATCCCCGCACCGAGCAGGGGCAGTTCGTACGTCGGCAGGTCCAGCCCCGTCAGTACGCCGCGCTGCGCGCGCTCCAGCTCCACCCGGCTCGCGTGCTCGGCGGCCTGCGCGAGCAGCGGGTCCACCAGCCGCTCGGCCAGCCCGCCGCGGCGCGCGCCGCCCAGGCCCGCCCGGGACAGCGCCTTCGCCACCTCGGCGCGGTGGTCGCCGGCCGCGCTGCGCAGGGTGTCCTCGTCCAAGTGGTGCGGCCGGACCATGTTGACGATGACCCGGCCGACCGGCAGCCCGGCCGCGCGCAGTTCCTCGATGCCGTCCGCGGTCTCCTGGACGGGCATCTCCTCCAGGAGGGTGACCAGGTGCACGGCCGTCTCGGGGGACTTGAGGACCTTCATGACGGCCTGGGCCTGGTTGTGGATCGGCCCGAACCGGGCCAGGCCCGCCACCTCGTCGTTGACGTTCAGGAAGCGGGTGATCCGCCCGGTCGGCGGCGCGTCCATGATCACGTGGTCGTAGACGTACCGGCCGGCCTTGTCCTTGCGCCGCACCGCCTCGCACGCCTTGCCGGTCAGCAGGACGTCGCGCAGCCCGGGGGCGATGGTCGTCGCGAAGTCGATGGCGCCGAGCTTCTTGAGCGCGCGGCCGGCCGAGCCGAGCTTGTAGAACATCTGGAGGTAGTCCAGCAGCGCCCGTTCGGCGTCGATGGCGAGCGCGAAGACCTCACCGCCCCCGCCGGGCGCCACGGCGATCTTCCGTTCCTCGTAGGGGAGTGCCTCGGCGCCGAAGAGCTGTGCGAGTCCCTGCCTGCCTTCGACCTCCACGAGAAGAGTCCGGCCGCCCTCGCGTGCGAGGGCAAGCGCGAGTGCTGCGGCGACCGTGGTCTTGCCGGTGCCGCCCTTGCCGCTGACCACCTGGAGCCTGCTCACAGCGTCCGAGCCTAATTCCTCCGGTTCCGGTCCGGTGGTGCCGGGTGGTTCTGCCGGAGTGTTCGGGGGCGCGGGCCGCGTCGGCTGCGTCGGTTCCGCGTGCGGCGTGCACCCCGCACGCGAGGCACTACCCTCGCTCCCATGACCAAGAAGTTCGAATATGCGACGGTCCCGCTGCTGGTTCACGCCACCAAGCAGATCCTGGACACCTGGGGCGAGGACGGCTGGGAGCTCGTCCAGGTCGTGCCCGGCCCGAACAACCCCGAGCAGCTCGTGGCCTACCTGAAGCGGGAGAAGGCATGAGCGGCGTCGTCGAGGCGAAGCTGGCCGAGCTCGGCCTGACCCTGCCCGAGGTCGTCCCGCCGCTGGCCACGTACCAGCCGGCCGTGCGGTCGGACTCGTACGTCTTCACCGCGGGCCAGCTCCCGATGATCAAGGGCAACCTGCCGGTCACCGGCAAGGTCGGCGCCGAGGTCTCGGCGGAGCAGGCCAAGGAGCTGGCCGCCACGTGCGCGCTGAACGCCCTGGCCGCCGTGAAGTCCGTCGTCGGTGACCTGGACAAGATCGCGCGTGTCGTGAAGGTGGTCGGCTTCATCGCCTCGGCCCCCGACTTCACGGCCCAGCCGGGCGTGCTGAACGGTGCGAGCGAGCTGCTGGGCGCCGTCCTCGGCGAGAAGGGCGTCCACGCCCGCAGCGCCGTCGGCGTGGCGGTCCTGCCGCTCGACGCCCCGGTCGAGGTCGAGATCCAGGTCGAGCTGGTCGCCGGAGCCTGACCCCTCGGAAGCGTTCCACGAGCCCGGCCGTCCCCGCCCCGCGCGGCGGACGGCCGGGCTCGGCAGCATCCGGCCCGCCGGCGCTCGAGGAGCGGGGACGGGCCCGGCCGCAGCCCTCGAACGCCGGCGCGGCCCGTCCGCGCCGCAGGCCGGAAGGGGTGACCCTCGAACATCGGGCCGGATGGCCGTAGCATCCGCCCATGCCGAATGGTCAGCATGGTCAGCAGCAGCCCCCCGCCGGAGGCCAGTGGTACCCGCCGGAGTGGCCCGACCGCATCCGCGCGCTCGCGGACGGCTCGCTCGTCCCGGTGGAGCCGCGGCGCGCCGCCACCGTGATGCTCCTGCGCGACACTCCCGACGGTCCCGCCGTGCACATGCTGCGCAGGCGGGCCTCCATGGCCTTCGCCGGGGGCGCGTACGCCTATCCGGGCGGCGGGGTCGACCCCCGCGACGAGGAGCACCAGGTCGGCTGGGCGGGCCCGTCGCAGGAGGACTGGGCGGCCCGGCTCGGGACCGACCCGCTCACCGCCCAGGCGATCGTCTGCGGGGCCGTACGGGAGACCTTCGAGGAGGCGGGCGTCCTGCTCGCCGGGCAGACCCCGGACACGATCGTCGGCGACACCACCGGGGACGACTGGGAGGCAGACCGGCAGGCGCTGGTGGGGCGGGAGCTGTCCTTCGCGGAGTTCCTCGACCGCCGCGGCCTGCGGCTGCGCAGCGACCTGCTCGGGGCCTGGGCGCGCTGGATCACCCCCGAGTTCGAGCCCCGCCGCTACGACACCTGGTTCTTCGTCGCCGCCCTCCCCGAGGGCCAGCGCACCCGCAACGCCTCCACCGAGGCCGACCGGACCGTGTGGATCCGCCCGGCCGACGCGGCCGCCGGCTACGACAAGGGCGAGCTGCTGATGATGCCGCCGACCATCTCCACCCTGCGCTCCCTGGAGCCGTACGGGAGCGCCGCGGGGGCGCTCGCCGCCGCCGCCGGGCAGGACCTCGCGCCGGTCCTGGCGCGGGCCGCGCTGGAGGACGGCGAGGTGGTGCTCAGCTGGCCGGGCCACGACGAGTTCACCAAGCGGGTCCGCCCTGCGGGCCCCGCCGGTCCCGCGGATCCCGCGGGCGGCGCAGCTCCCGGAGGCCCCGCATGACCGACGCCGCCGCACTGCCCGGACAGCCCCGCGGAGTGGTCACCTCCGGGCGGGCGACCGCCCGCGCGGTGAACGTCCTGGCTCCCAACGCCTCCGCGATGACCCTCGACGGCACCAACACCTGGCTGGTGTCGGAGCCCGGCTCCGACCTGGCCGTCGTGATCGATCCCGGCCCACTGGACGACGTACACCTGCGGGCCGTCATCGCCGCCGCCGAGCGGGAGGGCAAGCGGATCGCCCTCACCCTGCTCACCCACGGCCATCCCGACCACGCCGAGGGCGCGGGCCGCTTCGCCGAGCTCACCCGTACCAAGGTGCGCGCCCTGGACCCGGCCCTGCGCCTCGGCGACGAGGGCCTGGCGGCCGGGGACGTGATCCGGACGGGCGGGCTGGAGCTGCGCGTGGTGCCGACCCCCGGCCACACCAGCGACTCGCTCTGCTTCCACCTGCCCGCCGACCGGGCCGTCCTGACCGGCGACACCATCCTGGGCCGCGGCACCACCGTCGTCGCCCATCCCGACGGGCGCCTCGGCGACTACCTGGACTCCCTGCGCCGGCTGCGCTCGCTCACCGTGGACGACGGCGTGCACACCGTCCTGCCGGGCCACGGGCCGGTCCTGGAGGACGCGCAGGGCGCCGTGGAGTTCTACCTGGCCCATCGCGCGCACCGGCTCGCCCAGGTCGAGACCGCCGTCGAGAACGGCTTCGTGACGCCGGAGGCGGTCGTCGCCCAGGTCTACGCGGATGTGGACCGGTCCTTGTGGCCGGCCGCCGAATGGTCCGTCCGGGCGCAGCTCGAGTACCTTCAAGATCACGGACTTATCCCCGGAGGGCTCGAATGAACACCGTGTTCCTGCTCGTCGTGCTGGTCGCGACCGCCGGCTGGATCACCTCCACGGTGACCCTGCGGGTGCAGAGCCTCCAGCGCCAGGCGGACCGGGCGGAGCGCCGCCTGGCCCTGGTCCTGGACCACTTCGGCATCGAGGAGCCGGAGCCCGCCGGGATGGACGGGGTACGCGCCCTGCTCGGGGCGGACCGGCAGATCGCGGCGATCAAGGAGTACCGCCGGATCACCGGGGCGGGCCTGGCGGAGGCCAAGCAGGCCGTCGAGGCGCTCGCGGTGACGGAGTCCACCACGTCCACCACGTCCTGAGGCGGGCCCGGCAGGCCGCTCAGCGGCGCAGGCGCGCAGTCTTCGTCCCGTGCCGGGCCGTGTACTCGTCCGCGAGCCACGGACCGAGGTCCTCGACGTACGCGCGCAGTACCTCCGGGTCCGCGACGGGGTCGTCCGCAGCGGCGGCTGCCGCCCGCAGCTGGGCCGCGCGCTCCGGGTAGTACAGGCCGAAGACCTCCGCGGACTCGCCGAGGTCGCTGGTCCAGCCGCCCCACTGCGGCATGACGAGGGTGAAGGCCGTGCGCACCAGGTGCCGAGAGACGAGCCGGCACAGCGTCCGGGACTCCTGCGGGGTCGACGCCTCCCGCACCCGCGTCCGCCACCCGGGCAGCAGTTCGGCCAGGTCCCCGTTGGTCTCGCGGGCGAGCAGGCTGTCCGGACGGTAGCGCGGGAGGTGCTCGGCGAGGTCCGCCCCGAGCAGCGGGGTGCACAGGCAGGCGAGGAACCACCCCAGGTCGAATCGTTCCGCTTCGCTCAGCACGGCGGCCTTGTCCCGGAGCAGGATGCCGACGCCGTCGATCTCCGGGAAGTCCTCGTCGAGCCCGCGCGCGAGCACCTCGGCGGTGTCCCGGTCCTCGTCGGAGGGCTCGTGGTGCAGGACCAGCAGCAGGTTCAGGTCGGAGCGCCCGGGCCGGGCCGTGCCGCGCGGTACGGACCCGTAGAGGTACGCGCTGTGCAGGCGCCGCCCGTACGCCTCGGAGGTGCGCCCCCGTACGGCCGCCACGAGGCCGCGGAACTCGCTCCGTACCTGCCCGAGCGAACCCTCCCGCTCGATGTACCCGTACGCGTCCAGCCCTCTGTGCTCCATGGTTCCACTGTGCCCCTCCGGCCGGCCGGGACGGCCGACCCGGCGCCGTGCGTCAGCCGGACAGCGCTCCTGCGGCGGCACGGGGACGGCACGGGGCGGTCCGGGGCGGTCCGGGGCGGGGAGGCGGGGAAACCACGGAGGGGTCCTGCCCGATCGGGCAGGACCCCTCCAACGGCGGTGGCCGGTGTCAGCGGGAGCGCTTCGCGAGGCGCTCGACGTCCAGCAGGATGACCGCGCGGGCCTCCAGGCGGAGCCAGCCGCGGCCCGCGAAGTCGGCCAGGGCCTTGTTCACGGTCTCGCGCGAGGCGCCGACGAGCTGGGCGAGCTCCTCCTGCGTCAGGTCGTGCACCACGTGGATGCCCTCCTCCGACTGCACGCCGAAGCGGCGCGACAGGTCGAGGAGCGCCCGCGCGACACGGCCGGGAACGTCGGAGAAGACCAGGTCGGACATCTGGTCGTTGGTCTTGCGCAGGCGGCGGGCGACGGCGCGCAGCAGCGCGGTCGCGACCTCGGGCCGGGCGTTGAGCCAGGGCTGGAGGTCACCGTGGCCGAGGCCGAGGAGCTTGACCTCGGTCAGCGCGGTGGCGGTGGCGGTGCGCGGGCCCGGGTCGAAGAGCGACAGCTCTCCGATCAGCTCGCCGGGGCCGAGGACGGCCAGCATGTTCTCGCGGCCGTCGGGGGAGGTGCGGTGGAGCTTCACCTTCCCCTCGGTCACGACATACAGCCGGTCCCCGGGGTCGCCCTCGTGGAACAGGGCGTCACCGCGTGCGAGGGTCACCTCGCCCATGGAGGCGCGGAGCTCCGCGGCCTGCTCGTCATCGAGCGCCGCGAAGAGCGGGGCGCGCCGCAGAACGTCGTCCACGAGTCTCTCTCCTATGTCGACCGGCTCAGGGGACCGTGCTCCCCATTTTGCCGGACGGCTCAAACAGTGCGATCAATCACAAGGATGCCGGACGGACGGGCGTGCTGTGCGGCGAGAGGCCAATCGGAGTCGTGTTACCTGAGGTCCGGGCGGGTGTCAGCGGCCGGCCTTAGGCTGGCCGGGTGTCCAATAAGCCGGTGAGAGCACAGGCCAAGGGGTCCGCCGGAGTGACGGAGCCCCAAAATTCTGCCGTGGGCGAACATGTCCCAGTGAAGACGTCCGCGCGGGCCGCGGCCACCCCTCAGGGCAAAGTTTCGGCCAAGAAACCGAAGTCGGCCAAGCCCGAATCGCGCCTGGCCATGGTGCGCAGGGCGCGGCGCATCAACCGCGAGCTGGCCGAGATCTATCCGTACGCCCATCCGGAGCTCGACTTCCGCAATCCCTTCGAGCTGCTCGTCGCGACGGTGCTGTCCGCCCAGACCACCGACCTGCGGGTGAACCAGACGACCCCGGCCCTCTTCGCCGCCTACCCGACCCCCGAGGACATGGCCGCGGCCGCCCCCGAGGATCTGGAGGAGCTGATCCGGCCGACCGGGTTCTTCCGGGCCAAGTCGAGATCCCTGCTCGGCCTCTCGCAGGCCCTGCGGGACAACTTCGGCGGGGAGGTGCCGGGCCGCATCGAGGACCTGGTGACGCTGCCCGGAGTGGGCCGCAAGACCGCGAACGTGGTCCTCGGCAATGCGTTCGGTGTCCCGGGGATCACCGTGGACACCCATTTCGGCCGGCTGGTGCGCCGCTGGAAGCTGACCGAGCAGGAGGACCCGGAGAAGGTCGAGGCGGAGATCTGCGCGATCTTCCCGAAGAGCGAGTGGACGATGCTCTCGCACCGGGTCGTCTTCCACGGCCGCCGGATCTGCCACGCGCGAAAGCCCGCGTGCGGGGCCTGTCCGATCGCCCCGCTCTGCCCGGCGTACGGGGAGGGCGAGACCGACCCGGAGAAGGCGAAGAAGCTGCTCAAGTACGAGAAGGGCGGCCAGCCGGGCCAGCGGCTGAGCCCTCCCCCGGACTACCCGGGACTGCCGGCCCCGCCGCTGGGCGGCGCCGGGGCGGCCGCGGGCGCGCAGGACGCCGGCGCGTAGGCGCGGATCACCCCGGCACCAAGCACGCAGGGGCGCAGGAACGAAGACGCAGGACGAAGACGCAGGACGAACGCGTAGGAACGAATCGGTACCAGGGCCGCGTTTGCGGTGTGTGGAGACGGTGTTGGACAGGACGACGCGGACAGAGGTGCCCATGACGCGCGGTACGCGGGACGAGACCGGGGCCAGGGTGGGCGCCCGCGAGGGCGGCGCCCCGCCCGTCACCACGGACGGCCTCCCCGGTTGGCTCGATCCCGTCGTCGAGGCGGCCCGGTCCGTCCAGCCGGGCCAGCTGAGCCGCTTCCTGCCGCCCGAGGACGGCGGCGGGCGGCAGTCCGCCGTGCTCGTCCTCTTCGGGGAGGGCCCCCGCGGCCCCGAGCTGCTCCTGATGGAGCGCGCCGGCACCCTGCGCTCGCATGCGGGCCAGCCGTCCTTCCCGGGCGGCGCGCTGGACCCGGAGGACGGCGATCCGCACACCACCGGACCGCTGCGCGCCGCGCTCCGCGAGGCCGAGGAGGAAACCGGACTTGATCCTTCCGGTGTCCAGCTCTTCGGCGTGCTGCCCCGGCTCTACATCCCGGTCAGCGAGTTCGTGGTGACCCCGGTCCTCGGCTGGTGGCGCACTCCCAGCCCCGTCGGTGCCGTCGATCCGGCCGAGACGGCCCGGGTCTTCACGGTTCCCGTTGCCGATCTCACGGATCCCGAGCACCGGGTCATGGCCGTTCATCCGCGGGGTCACCTGGGGCCGGCGTTCACCGTCGAATCGGCTCTGGTCTGGGGTTTCACCGCCGGGGTGATCGACCGGATCCTGCACTTCGCGGGCTGGGAGCGACCGTGGGACCGGTCACGACAGGTCCCACTCGACTGGCGCGCATGAGACGGTGACCCACGTGAACGTGCTGGACATCCTGTTGTTGCTCGCCGCCGTGTGGTTCGCGATCGTCGGCTACCGCCAGGGGTTCGTCGTCGGCATCCTGTCGGTGATCGGCTTCCTCGGCGGTGGTCTCATTGCCGTGTCCCTGCTCCCGCTGATCTGGGACCGGGTGACGGACAACGGCACCCAGGTGTCCACCACGGTCGTCGTGATCGCCGTGGTCGTGATCATCATCTGTGCCTCGATCGGCCAGGCCCTGACCACCCATCTCGGAAGCAAACTGCGCCGCCAGATCACCTGGTCACCGGCGCGCGCGCTCGATGCGACCGGCGGGGCCCTGGTCAACGTGGTCGCGATGCTGCTGGTGGCGTGGCTGATCGGTTCTGCGCTCGCCGGGACCTCGCTGCCCACCCTGGGCAAGGAGGTCCGCAACTCCAAGGTCCTCCTCGGTGTGTCGCGGGTGCTGCCCGACCAGGCGAACACCTGGTTCTCGGACTTCAGCTCCACCCTGGCGCGCAACGGCTTCCCCCAGGTCTTCAGCCCGTTCTCGAACGAGCCCATCACCGAGGTGCGGGCGCCCGACCCGGCACTCGCCAGCAGTCCCGTCGCCGAGCAGGCCAAACGCTCGATCGTGAAGGTCGTCGGCACCGCGCCCAGCTGCAGCAAGGTGCTGGAGGGCACGGGCTTCGTCTTCGCGCCCGGCAAGGTGATGACCAACGCGCACGTCGTCGGCGGCGTCGGCGAGCCGACGGTGCAGATCGGCGGCGAGGGCAAGCTGTACGACGCCAAGGTCGTGCTCTACGACTGGGCGCGCGACATCGCCGTCCTGGACGTGCCGAAGCTGAAGGCCCCGGTGCTGGAGTTCTCCGAGAAGGACGCGGCGAGCGGCAGTGACGCGATCGTCGCCGGCTTCCCGGAGAACGGCGCGTACGACGTCCGCCCCGCCCGCGTCCGCGGTCGGATCAACGCCAACGGCCCGGACATCTACCACCGCGGTACTGTCCGACGGGACGTCTACTCGCTGTACGCGACCGTTCGCCAGGGCAACTCCGGAGGGCCGCTGCTGACCCCCGACGGCAAGGTGTACGGGGTCGTCTTCGCGAAGTCCCTCGACGACCCCAACACCGGTTACGTGCTGACCGTGGACGAGATCCGCGACGACATCCGGATCGGCAAGGACGCCGTACGCCGGGTCGACAGCCAGGGCTGCGCCCTCTGAGTCGCAGTCGCAGCCGCAGCCGGTCCAGCTCCCGTTTCCGCTCCCGCCGGGTCCCTACGTCCGTGGATGGCGCAGGCGCGCGGAGACCCAGCGGGCCCGTCGGCGCAGGATGAGCGGAATCCCGAGGCGGGGGTCGTGGCCGTGCCGGCCGGCCCTCTCGTGGGTGCCCGGCGTAGCTGCCGAGCGTCGTTCGTGCGCGGTGTCACCGTAGTCGTGCGTCCAGCTCATACTCCGAGCTGTGCCCGTGCCCCAAGGTCCGTAATCCCGTCGGGCGCGGCCAATTGGCCTATGCGCCGGGCAATTGAATGCTCGTCGGACAAGCGCACGGGCGAACTGCCGCCCGTTCAGCGGTGGTCGCCGCCCGCGCCGACGGCCCGTCAGCGATCCGGCTCGGAGTCCGCCAGCCAGTTCACCAGCTCGGACGAGAAGGCGACCGGGTCCTCCTCGTGCGGGAAGTGCCCGAGCCCGTCGAACAGCCGCCACCGGTACGGGGCTTCGACGTACTCACCGGAACCGGCCGCACTGCGCGTGCGCATGACCGGGTCGAGCGAACCGTGCAGGTGCAGCGTGGGCACCCGCACCGGCCGCTTCATCCGCCGGTTGAACTGGATCCCGTCCGGCCGCGCCATCGACCGCATCATCCAGCGGTACGGCTCGACCGAGCAGTGCGCGGTGGACGGGATGCACATGGCCCGCCGGTACACGGCCAGGTCCTCGTCCTCGGGGGGCCGCGGACCCGACCAGTCCCGGATCAGATCTCCTACGAGCGCCCCGCCGTCGGCGACCAGCTGCCGCTCGGGAACGAAGGGCCGCTGAAAGCCCCAGATGTGGGAACTCGCCCGTGTCTGACCGAAGTCCGACAGCATCGCCGAGCGCCAGCGGCGCGGATGCGGCATCGACGAGACGACCAGCCGGCGCACCAGCTTGGGCCGCATCACGGCCGCCGTCCAGGCGAGGTAGCCGCCCAGGTCGTGCCCGACCAGCGCGGCGTCGGGCTCGCCGAGGGACCGTACGACCCCGGTGATGTCGAGTGCCAGGTTGGCGGGGTCGTATCCGCGCGGGGTGCGGTCGCTGCCGCCCACACCGCGCAGGTCCATCGCGACCGCCCGGTACCCGGCGTCGGCGAGCGCGGTCATCTGGTGCCGCCAGGTCCACCAGAACTGCGGGAAGCCGTGCAGCAGCAGGACCAGCGGTCCGTCACCCAGCTCGGCGACGTGGAAGCGGGCGCCGTTGGCGGCGACGTCCCGGTGCGTCACCGTCCGGCCGCCGGGGAGGTCGAGCCGTACCGCCGTGGCAGCCGTGGGAGGAACGCTGGAGTCCGGCGTGGGCGCTGTCATGAGGACGAGCGTGCCACACCCACAGCCTTGTCACTCACCGGCCGCGGGTGCGGCTTGACGGTCCCGACCAGCGCGGCGGTCTGCTTGACGGAGGCGATGGACTTCTCCGGCGGCTTGATCTTCTTGAACTTGCGGACGGCGATCAGCACGAGCACGCCCGCGATCAGCAGGAACGCGCTGCCGACGATGAGGAAGGACCATGCGAGCCCGAGCCCGAGGTTGTGGATCCCGTACGCCGCGGCGAAGGTCAGCACCGGGAGCGAGAAGACCGCGAACACTCCTGCGGCGGCGATGGAGGCGGAACCGCTGCCCACGCGCTTGACGTCCTCGCGGATCTCCGCCTTGGCGAGGGCGATCTCGTCGTGCACCAGCGCGGACATCTCGGCGGTGGCCGAGGCGACCAGCTGGCCGAGTGTGAGCTCGGCTCCCTGCGCCTCTTGGTCCACTGCGCTCATCGCTCTCTCCCTCTGTCGTCTGCTGCCGGGCGGCGCGGCTGTCCTGCGTCGTCAGTCAGATCATGCCGGACGGTCGCCCTCGGTGGTGGACCCGGCTGCCGTTTGGAGCGCGGCGGCGGCCGCCTCCTCGGCCTTGCGGCGGTGTTCCGCGGCCCTGTCCTCGTGGATCCTGGCCATCCGCAGGTGGTACTCGGGGTTGTGCTGCTCGTAGATGTCCGGGATGCCGTCGTCGTCCTCGTCGCGCTCCTCGGCGTCGGTGAGCGCCTTGTACCGGCGGTTGCGGAGCTTGAGCATGACGCACGCGAGCGCGGCGGCGATCAGCGAGCCGATCAGGACGGCGGCCTTGACCTCGTCGGTGAGGACGGCGTCGTCGGCGAAGGCGAGTTCGCCGATCAGGAGGGAGACGGTGAAGCCGATGCCGGCGAGCGTGGCCACGGCCAGTACGTCGGGCCAGGCGAGGTCCTCGTTCAGTTCGGCCTTGGTGAAGCGGGCGGCCAGCCAGGTGCCGCCGAAGATGCCGACGGTCTTGCCGACGACGAGGCCGAGGACCACGCCGAGGGTTTCGGGCCGGGTGAAGACCTGGGCGATGGCCTCGTCGGAGAGGGAGACACCGGCGGAGAGGAGGGCGAAGAGCGGTACGGCCAGACCGGCCGACAGGGGGCGCACCAGGTGCTCGATGTGCTCGCCGGGGGACTGCCGTTCGCCGTCGCGGCGGGTGCAGCGGAGCATCAGGCCCATGGCGACGCCGGCGATGGTGGCGTGGACGCCGCTGTTGTACATCAGGCCCCAGATGACCAGGGCGAGCGGAACGTACACGTACCAGCCGTGCACGCCCGTGCGGAGCAGGAACCAGAAGAGGGCCAGTCCCACGAAGGCGCCGCCGAGGGCCAGGAAGTCGATGTCGCTGGTGAAGAACACCGCGATGATCATGATGGCGAAGAGGTCGTCGACGACCGCGAGGGTCAGGAGGAAGGCGCGCAGGGCCGACGGCAGCGAGGTGCCGATGACGGCGAGGACGGCGAGCGCGAAGGCGATGTCGGTCGCGGTCGGGACGGCCCAGCCGTCCGTGGAGCCGTCGCCCGCGATGTTGACGAGTACGTAGACCACCGCGGGTACGGCCATGCCGCAGACGGCGGCGATCACCGGAAGGGCGGCTGCCCGGGCATCGCGCAGATCGCCCGCGACGAGCTCGCGCTTGAGCTCGATGCCGGCGACGAAGAAGAAGATGGCGAGGAGGCCGTCGGCCGCCCAGTGCTGGAGCGAGAGGTCCAGGCCGAGGGACGCGGGGCCGATGTGGAAGGACCGGACGTCGGCGTAGCTGTCGGAGATGGCCGGGATGTTCGCCCATACGAGCGCCGCGATCGCGGCCACGAGCAGCAGCACGCCGCCGACCGTCTCGGTGCGCAGCGCGTCGGCGACGAAGCGGCGCTCGGGCAGGGAGAGCAGGCCGAGCAGCTTGCGGCTCTGGTGGTCGGTGGGGCTGGGCGCGGCCACGAGGGGACACCTCCGGGGGTCGGATCGGACGGCATGGCGAAGCTCATTGCCGACCAGACTTCCCGGCGCACCCTGTGGTCTTTCTTTACGCTTTCAATATTTTACAGGGTGTACGCGAGGACGTATCCGGCGATCATCACTTTAAGCGCGAAAGGGGCACCCGGCGCGGCGCGCCGAATGCCCCTTTCGATGTGTCCCGGTCCGCCCGCAGCACGGGCGGCCGCTCAGTCCTCGCTGCCCGCGGCCGGAAGCTTGCTCTGGATCAGGTCCATCACCGAGGAGTCGGCGAGCGTGGTGACGTCACCGACCGCGCGGTTCTCCGCGACATCGCGCAGCAGGCGGCGCATGATCTTGCCCGAGCGGGTCTTCGGGAGCTCCTGGACCGGCAGGATCCGCTTCGGCTTGGCGATCGGGCCGAGCGTGCTGCCCACGTGGTTGCGCAGCTCCGCGACCAGACCCTCGGTCTCGGAGGCGCTGCCGCGCAGGATGACGAAGGCGACGATGGCCTGACCGGTGGTCTCGTCGGCGGCGCCGACCACGGCCGCCTCGGCGACCGCGGGGTGCGAGACGAGCGCCGACTCGACCTCGGTGGTCGAGATGTTGTGGCCGGACACCAGCATCACGTCGTCCACTCGGCCGAGCAGCCAGATGTCGCCGTCGTCGTCCTTCTTGGCGCCGTCGCCCGCGAAGTACTTGCCCTCGAACCGCGACCAGTAGGTGTCGATGAACCGCTGGTCGTCGCCCCAGATGGTGCGCAGCATCGACGGCCACGGCTCGGTGAGGACCAGGTAGCCGCCCCCGCCGTTCGGGACCTCGTGCGCCTCGTCGTCGACGACGGTGGCGGAGATTCCGGGCAGGGCGCGCTGGGCGGAGCCCGGCTTGGTGGCGGTGACGCCCGGCAGCGGGGAGATCATCATCGCGCCGGTCTCGGTCTGCCACCAGGTGTCGACGATCGGGCAGCGGTCGCCGCCGATGTGCTTGCGGTACCAGATCCAGGCCTCGGGGTTGATCGGCTCGCCGACCGAGCCCAGCACGCGCAGGCTCGACAGGTCGAACTTCGCGGGGATGTCGTCGCCCCACTTCATGAACGTGCGGATGGCCGTGGGCGCCGTGTAGAGGATGGTGACGCCGTACTTCTGGACGACCTCCCAGAACCGGCCCTGGTGCGGGGTGTCGGGGGTGCCCTCGTACATCACCTGGGTGGCGCCGTTCGCGAGCGGCCCGTAGACGATGTAGGAGTGCCCGGTCACCCAGCCGATGTCGGCGGTGCACCAGTAGACGTCGGACTCCGGCTTCAGGTCGAAGACCGCGTGGTGGGTGTACGCGGCCTGCGTGAGGTAGCCGCCGGAGGTGTGCAGGATGCCCTTCGGCTTACCCGTGGTCCCCGAGGTGTAGAGGATGAAGAGCGGGTGCTCGGCATCGAAGGGCTGCGGGGTGTGCTCGGCGGACTGCCGGCCGACCAGGTCGTGCCACCAGATGTCACGGCCCTCGGTGAAGGCGGTGTCCTGGCCGGTGCGGCGCACGACGAGAACGTTCTCGACCTGCGGGCACTTGGCGACGGCCTCGTCGATGGCGGGCTTCAGGGCCGAGGGCTTGCCACGGCGGTAGCCGCCGTCGGCGGTGATGACCAGCTTGGCGTCGGCGTCCTGGATGCGGGAGGCGACGGCATCGGCGGAGAAGCCGCCGAAGACGACGGAGTGGGCGGCGCCGACGCGGGCGCACGCGAGCATCGCGATGACCGCCTCGGGGATCATCGGCAGGTAGACGGCGACCCGGTCGCCGGCCTCGACGCCCAGCTCGGTGAGGGCGTTGGCGGCCTTGGAGACCTCGTCCTTGAGCTCGGCGTAGGTGATCGCGCGGCTGTCGCCGGGCTCGCCCTCGAAGTGGAGGGCGACGCGGTCGCCGTTGCCGGCCTCGACGTGGCGGTCCACGCAGTTGTACGCGACGTTGAGCGTGCCGTCCGCGAACCACTTCGCGAAGGGCGGGTTCGTCCAGTCGAGCGTCTCCGTCGGCTCGGTGGCCCAGGTCAGCCGCCGGGCCTGCTCGGCCCAGAAGCCCAGCCGGTCCGCGTCGGCCTGTGTGTACGCAGCCTCGGTCACATTGGAGGCGGCGGCCAGATCGGCGGGCGGTGCGAACCGCCGCTCCTCCTTGAGCAGATTGGCCAGGCTCTCATTGCTCACGACATCTCCCTTTCCCAGGGTGTCCGTTGTGTCCCCGGGCATAGCTCATCAGTCAGCGGCCCAGGTGACAAGGGGTAGCCGGGAATTGGTTTAGACCTATATCACGACCTGGCCCGCGCGAGAACGGAGTGCGAATGGCCCCTCCCCGCTGCAGGGGGCGGGAAGGGGCCAAACGATTGCACGAATACGGGAGGGTATCGGTTCAGGCGTGCTGGCCGACGCTGTCGAAGACGCGGCAGTCGAAGAAGTCCTCGCCCTCGGACAGCAGATACGCCTGTGCCTCGCCCACGTGGAAGTACATCCCGTGCAGCTCCAGGGTGCCCTCGGCGAGTCGCCTGGCCACCGATTCGTGGGCCCGCAGGTGCTCCAGCTGCTGGACCACATTGGTCAGGCACAGCTGCTCCACGGCGTCCGCCGGGAGCCGGCCGGAGATCCGGGCCCAGGCGTGGTGGCGGCTGGCCATCCGCTCCAGGCTGGGCAGCCCGTGCTTGAGCCAGCGCCGCAGCGGGGTCATCGGGGTGCCGGGCGCGGAGCTGAGCAGGGCCTGCATGGCCCCGCAGCCCGAGTGCCCGCACACGGTGATGCTGTCCACCTTCAGCACGTCCACGGCGTACTCGATGGCCGCGGCGACGGAGTCGTCCGTGGACTCCGCGCCGGGCAGCGGTACGAGATTGCCGACGTTGCGGACCGTGAACAGGTCGCCGGGGCCGCTGGCCGTGATCATGCTGGTCACCAGGCGCGAGTCCGCGCAGGTGAGGAAGAGCTGGGAGGGCCGCTGCCCCTCGCGGGCCAGCCGGGCCAGCTCGTCCCGCACGTGTGGTGCGGTGTCGCGCTGGAAGGCGCTGATCCCGTTGGCCAGTTGACCCGCGCCGCGCCCCCGCAGCGCGGGCGAGGCGGCCTGCTCGGCTGCCGGCTCCGGCTCCGCCGTGGCCTCGGTGCTCGCCGCGGCCGCCTTGGCCGCGGCCGCGGCAGTGACCGTACGGGTGCCTGCGGGGCGGTGGTCGCAGTGGTTCTGCCAGGGCGTCCAGGGCCGGCAGCACTGGTGCGCCCCGCGGCGGGACCGGTCCGCGTGGTGGCTCGCGCCGCCCGGGCCGCCCGCGTCGCTCGCGCCGGGCCCGGTGGGTCCTGCGACCTTCTCGAACGTGTCGGGCTCCCCGGACTCGTCGGACTCGTCGGCGGAGGTGGTGCCCGGCAGCCGCGCCGAGGATCCGGCCCGGCCGGTCACCTCCAGCGTGCCCCCGTGCGCCAGATGGAACTCCTGCCAGTCGTGCAGCGTCTCGTAGGCCGCGTGGTCCATGAACGAGCCGTCCAGCTCGATCACCGCGTGCGCGTCGTGCGGGATCTGGTTCAGCACCCGGCTCAGCCGGGGCACGGCCAGGAAGGTCAACTGCCCGCGCGCCCAAACCCGGTGGACCCCGTTGTCCTCGCGCTCCGCGGTGATCCGGGTCCGCGCGAGCCGGTGCAGGGCCAGGGCGACGGCCACCGCGATCCCGATGGCCACGCCCTCCAGGACCCCGCCGAGCACCACGGCCACGATGGTCGTGCCGTAGACCACGATCTCCCGGTGCCGGGTGACGGTGCGCATGTGCGTGATGCTGACCATCTGCACGCCGACCGCCATCACCAGGGCGGCCAGTGCGGCCAGCGGGATCAGGTCGAGGACCGGGACGAGCAGGCCGGCCGCAAGCACCACCCAGAGGCCGTGCAGCATGGTCGACCTCCGGCTGACCGCGCCGGACTTGACGTTGGCCACGCTCCGGACGGCCACACCCGCGACGGGCAGCCCTCCGAGCGCGCCGGAGACGATGTTCGCCGCACCCTGCCCCCACAGCTCGCGGTTGAGGTCGGCGCGCGGCGGGCGGTTGTCCGTCCGCCGCTCGGAGGCGATCAGCTTGTCGGTCGCGACCGCGGAGAGCAGGGACTGCACACTGCCGACCAGGGCGATGGTCAGGACGGCGGCGAGGATGCCGAGGACGGGGCCGGTGGGCAGCTCGGGCAGGGCGTGGCTGCGCCAGGACGGCAGGTCGACCCGGGGCAGGGCGAGTCCGGACAGCGAGGCGGCGGCGGTGGCAGCGGCCACGGCGGCCAGTGCGGCGGGGGCCTTGCGCAGGGCTCGGCCGGCCCGTCCCGGCAGCCACGGCCAGGCGAGCAGGACGGCGAGGGTCAGGGTGCTGACGCCGAGTGCCGCGGGATGCAGATCGGCCAACTGGGCCGGCAGCCCGAGGACGTTGTCGATGGAGGAGCTCTGGGGGTTGCCGCCGAGCACGATGTGCAGCTGGGCGAGGGCGATCGTCACACCGATCCCGGCGAGCAGACCGTGCACGATGGCCGGGCTGACCATGAGCGCCGACCGGGCGGTGCGCAGTGCGGCGAGGCCGAGCTGGCACGCGCCGGCGAGCACGGTGATGGCGCAGGTGGTGCGCCAGCCGTAGCGCTGGATCAACTCGGCGGTGACCACGGTGAGTCCGGCGGCGGGGCCGCTCACCTGGAGCGGGGCGCCGCCGAGGCGCCCGGCGACGATTCCGCCGACCGCTGCGGCCACCAGCCCGGCCTGGAGCGGGGCGCCGGTGGCCAGGGCGATGCCGAGCGAGAGCGGCAGGGCGATCAGGAAGACGGCGATGGAGGCGGAGAGGTCCGCCGGGAGGTCCTTGCGGATCTCCCGGGTCGGGCGGGTGGGGGAGCTGACTGTCATGGGTTCCCGTCTCCTCGGGGGAGGGATGAAGCGGCGGGAGTCTCAACACTCGGTAAATGGATGGTAATGGAGAGTAAAGGTGAGCGGTGAATAATACGGGCAAATGGCCGACAAATTAGCACGCACGAGTGATTAAGCATTTTGTCCGGCTTGTCATACCTTCCTCAAAGCAGACCGCATGGGACGTTGCGGCGCGGAAGTCCTGCGATGGAACTGCGAGGGAGAGGTGGGGCGGATGATCGCCGCCACGAAGAAGATCGCCGGCGGCCTGGTCGCCACGGCGCTGGTCCTGGGAGCCGCCGGGTGCAGCGTCTCCGAACCCGCCAAGTCCCCGGCTCCAGGGGCCCCGAACGCGCCGAAGGGGGCCGCCGCCCCGGAGGCGCCCGGCAGCGTCAACCGTCCCATCGGCGACGGCTCGACCGCGTACACCGGCACCCAGCCGAACGTGCAGAAGCCGCAGAAGCTGAAGCCCGGCGAAAAGCCACCGCAGTTCGTGGTGTTCTCGTGGGACGGGGCCGGCGAGGACAGTCAGAAGCTCTTCTCGCACTTCCGCGAGGTCGGCAAGAAGTACAACGCCCGCATGACGTACTTCCTCAGCGGCGTCTACATGCTCCCGGAGGAGAAGAGCTCCCTCTACACGGCGCCCCAGCATGCGCCCGGCCGCTCCGACATCGGCTTCGGCGACCTCCAGGGGATCAAGGACACCGCCACCCAGGTCCGCGCGGCCTGGCTGGAGGGCAACGAGATCGGCACCCACTTCAACGGGCACTTCTGCGGCCCCGACGGCGGCGTCGGCACCTGGTCCGTGGACGAGTGGAAGAGCGAGATCAACCAGGCGAAGTCCTTCGTCAAGAACTGGAAGACCAACTCCGGTCTGAAGAACCTGGCGGCGCTCCCCTTCGACTACGACAAGGAACTCATCGGCGCCCGCACCCCCTGCCTCGAAGGCCAGAAGAACTTCATGCTGGCGGCGAAGGACATGGGCTTCCGCTACGACTCCAGCGGCATCAGCAAGCAGATCTGGCCCAAGAAGACGGACGGTCTCTGGGACATCCCGCTCCAGCTGGTGCCCATGCCGGGGCGCGCCTTCGACACCCTGAGCATGGACTACAACTACATGGTCAACCAGTCCGGGACGACCTCCCAGGGCGACCCCTCGCAACACGCCTACTGGGGCGAGCAGATGCGTGACGGCCTGAACCAGGCCTTCGACCGCGTCTACCAGGGCAACCGCGCGCCGCTGATCATCGGCAATCACTTCGAGTCCTGGAACGGCGGGACGTACATGCGCGCCGTCGAGGAGTCCATCAAGACCATGTGCACCCAGAAGGAGGTCCGCTGCGTCCCGTTCCGCGAGCTGGCGGACTGGCTGGACGCGCAGGACCCGAAGGCCCTGGAGTGGATGCGCACCCTCGACGTCGGCGAGTCGCCGAAGGAGGGCTGGGCGAAGTTCCTGACCGCGGGGCCGCCGGCGAAGCCGGCCGCCCCCGCGGGCGTCAAGCCGGCTGCGGAGCAGGCCGAGGGGAGTGGGGACGAGGGCTGACGAGCGCCTCGACCCCCTCGCGCAGGACGAAATCGGGGTCGACCTGGTCCGCCAGGTCGACCCCGGTCTTGGCGTTGCCCCAGCTCTCCGCGTTCTTGAGGTGGAAGCGCACCATCTGCTCGGTGTACCGGGCCCAGTCGCGGTGGGCGTACGAGTCGTCGGCGGCGTCCTGGAGCTCCTGGAGGGCGAACCGGTTGGACGCCTCCAGCAGCTCGAAGGGGGCCGGCCGGCCCTTCTCCATCGCCCGCACCCAGTCGGAGTGCCCCACGGTGACCAGCAGGTCCTCGCCCACCTCGTCCTGGAGGAACTCGATGTCCTCGGGCCCCTGCACCTTGTTCCCGACGACCTTGAGCGCGACCCCGAAGTCCCGCGCGTACTCCTTGTACTGGCGGTAGACGGACACGCCCTTGCGGGTCGGTTCGGCCACCAGGAAGGTCACGTCGAAGCGGGTGAACATGCCCGAGGCGAAGGAGTCCGAGCCGGCCGTCATGTCGACGACCACGTACTCGTCCGGGCCGTCGACCAGGTGGTTCAGGCAGAGCTCGACCGCCCCGACCTTGGAGTGGTAGCAGGCCACGCCCAGGTCGGCCTCGGTGAACGGCCCGGTGGCCATGAGCCGGACGGGCTCCCCGTCGAGCACGAGCGTGCGCGCGCAGCTCTCGTAGACCGGGTTGTCCTCGGTGACCCGCAGCAGGCGCGAGCCGCGCCCGGGCGGAGTGGTCTTGATCATCGCGTCGGCGGACGCGATGCGCGGGTTGGAGCCCCGCAGGTACTCCTTGATCAGGGGCAGGTGCGCGCCGAGGGCGGGCAGCTCGGCGGCCTCCTCCTCGGTGAGTCCGAGCGCGGCGCCCAGGTGCTGGTTGATGTCGGCGTCCACCGCGACGACAGGGGCTTCATTGGCTGCGAGGTGGCGGATGAAGAGGGAGGACAGGGTCGTCTTGCCGCTGCCGCCCTTTCCCACGAAAGCGATCTTCATGTTCACCAAGCGTAGTGGGTTGATAGCAGGGTGTTGTCAAGGTGAGTGAAGAAGACCACTCCAAGGAGGGGTCGGTGCTATGGGTGAGCAGTGCGTAGGCTCCCTACTTATGAGTAGCGCTGCTGACCCGCTGGCCCCCCTGGCCGGCCTCCCGGGTGTCGCCGAGTCCGTGGATTCCGTACGCAAGGCCGTGGACCGGGTCTACGGGCACCGCGTGATGCGCCGCCGCAGCGGTGAGATCACCTCCGAGGCCGCCCTGCGCGGCGCCCGCGGGAGCGCGGCGCTGTCCGGTGCGGACTGGGCGCTGGAGGAGGTGCGCCGCCGGACCGACTTCGGATCGGAGTCGGAGGCCCTGACGGTGGGCGCGGCGCTGCGGCTGACGGCGGAGGCCGGTCAACTGCTCAGCATCTGGCGCCAGTCGCCGCTCCGGGTCCTGGCGCGGCTGCACCTGGTGGCGTGCGGGTCGACGGCGGACGGCGATGTGGTGGGCCGACCCCGGCTGGCGGGCGAGCCGGTCGTCGAGCCGCTGGTGGAGCTTCCGCTGCCGAGCGCCGAGGAGGTCGCCGGCCGGCTGGACGGACTCTCCCGCCTGATCATCGCGGGCGGCTCCGCGCCGGCTCTGATCACGGCGGCGGTGGTGCACGGCGAGCTGCTGGCCCTGCGCCCCTTCGCCTCGTACAACGGGCTCGTCGCGCGGGCGGCCGAGCGGATCGTGCTGATCAACAGCGGGCTGGACCCGAAGGCGATCTGCCCGGCGGAGGTGGGCCACGCCGAACAGGGGACCGAGGCCTATATGGCCGCCTTCGCAGGCTATGTCTCCGGCACCGCGGAGGGGATGGCCGCCTGGATCGCCCACTGCGGCCGGGCGGTCGAACTGGGCGTCCGCGAATCGACGGCGGTCTGTGAGGCCCTGCAGCGCGGCGCGGCCTGACTGCGCCCGTCCGGCTGTCGGGCGCTCGGCTGCCGGACGCTCCCGGCTCTCGGCCCCCGGCTCTCGGACATGGGTTGCGGCGACACCGTCTTGCTTTGGTGTCGCCGCTGGCATTTACGCCCAGTTACCAAGCGTCCTCGATATATGCCCATCAGGTCGGGGTCTTTGCCCGTTACCTGGTGCGGCTGGCCCGTAATCGACGGGTCGACGTCGCGTGGGTGCTCGGCGCTCATGCTTCGGTCCGTGGGCCTTACTGCGTTTTAAAGATGATCCTCTCGGATGTTCTTTGGTCTCGCGGGCCGTTGCTTTATTTGTACTCCGCTTCGGAGCCATGCGAAACCCCTGGCTCCACTTTTTACTTTCCTGGACGATCAAGGGCGAACCGGACGGCCTTTATCCCCGCAGGTCAGGACATTCAGGCAGAGCGGGTGGCGGCCAGGGCGTGGGCTCGGCGCCGGCTCGCGTACCAGACCAGCCCCGCCGTGGCGGCTGCCGCACCCACGGCCGCAGCGGCGACCAGGGCCGGCCGGGTGGGCATGGACAGCCCGGGAAGGCGCTGCTTGAGCCGCACGGGCCGGTTGAAGACGAGGACCGGCCACTCTCGGGCCACGGCCTCCCGCCGCAGCGCCCGGTCGGGGTTGACGGCGTGCGGGTGCCCGACGGCTTCGAGCATGGGGACGTCGGTCGCCGAGTCGCTGTAGGCGTAGCACCGGGTCAGGTCGTAGCCCTCGGACTCGGCGAGCTCGCGTACGGCCTCGGCCTTGGTGGGCCCGTAGGCGTAGTACTCGATCTCGCCGGTGAAGCAACCGTCCTCACCCACGACCATGCGGGTGGCGACGACCCGGTCCGCGCCGAGCATTTCCCCGATGGGCTCGACGACCTCCGCGCCGGAGGTGGAGACGATCACCACGTCGCGGCCCGCGGTGTGGTGGGCCTCGATCAGGGACGCGGCCTCGTCGTAGATGATCGGGTCGATGAGGTCGTGCAGGGTCTCCGCGACGATCTCCCGCACCTGCTGCACGTTCCACCCCTTGCAGAGGGCGGACAGGTACTCCCGCATCCGTTCCATCTGATCGTGGTCGGCGCCGCCGGCCAGGAAGATGAACTGCGTGTACGCGGTGCGCAACACGGCTCGCCGGTTGATCAGGCCGCCTTGGTAGAAGGACTTGCTGAACGTCAAGGTGCTCGACTTCGCAATGACCGTCTTGTCCAGGTCGAAGAAGGCTGCGGTGCGAGGCGAGGAGTGCGGCAAGGGCTGATTTTCCACGCCCCGAGCATATGCGCCCACCATTCGGCGTAAGGTGTGGCGCGTGGGTTTGCCTGAGAAGGCTCTCGGGTACACCATGGAAGTCACGGATCGTTCGCGACCGTGCTAACCCGGTCTGGCTCCTCCCCCCCCGAGTCGGACCGTGGGGACGACCCCCGCTCTCCCCCCCGGCGGGGGTCGTCGCATGTCCGGACGCGGTTCGCGTCCCTGCCTTCGGCCCCAAGTGACCATCCTCCGGCCCCTCCTCTTGCGCGGGGCCGACGCGGCGAAGGCCCTCACCACATCAGACTCGTCACGGTGCGTGATGGTTCCGCCGCGCTCCGGAACTCACCTGCGAGGGTGACCGGGTTATTCACAATCGATGGGTTGTCCACAGTTATCGAGCAAGATCCACTTGTTTTTCCTGATCGCTGCACGGTGATTCCAGCCGCGAAGTCCGTGGCGGAAGCATTTGCAGTGAGAAGGGGGCGGAGATCGTGGCGCGATCGAAGTCGTGTGAAACGCCGGAGTCCGTGGTCGGCGGAAGGAGGACGAGGGCCGGGGTGGGCCCCGACCCCGGTTCCGTGGCCGGATCCACACCCGGCGGCGGGCGGCCGCTGATCATCACCGAGGACCCGCTGCTGCTCGACGATCTGCTGAGGCTGTGCGCCGCGGCCGGTGCCGAACCGCATGTGCACCACGGGCTTCCCGAGCAGGCCGGGGCAGTCGGGGCGGAAGGGGTGGCGCCGGCGGACCCGGGGCTCGGACCGGAGGCGGACGGGGCGGCGGGGAGCGCGGGTTGGGAAACGGCGCCGCTCGTACTGGTCGGCGACGACGCCGCCCGGCGGGTGCGCGGGGCGCCGCGCAGGGCCGGGGTGTTCCTCGTCGGCCGCGAGCTGGACGACCCCCGGGTGTGGCAGCGGGCGGTGGAGATCGGCGCCGAGGAGGTGCTGCGGCTCCCGGACGCCGAGAGCCTGCTCGTCGACCGCATCGCCGACGTGGTGGAGGGGGCCGGCCGGCCCGCCCTCGCCGTGGGAGTCATCGGCGGCAGCGGCGGCGCCGGAGCCTCCACCCTCGCGTGCGCGCTCGCCCTGCGGGCCGCCCGCACCGGGGAGCGGACCATCCTCATCGACGGCGACCCGCTGGGCGGGGGCATGGACGTCCTGCTCGGCGGCGAGAGCGCCGAAGGTCTGCGCTGGCCCGACTTCGCGGCCTCGCGGGGCCGGGTCGGCGCCGGAGCGCTGGAGGAGTCCCTGCCCGAGCTGCACGACCTGCGCGTGCTCAGCTGGGACCGCGGGGACCGGTTGGTGGTGCCGCCCCCGGCGATCCGGTCCGTGGTGGCCGCCGCGCGCCGCAGGGGCGGGGTGGTCGTGGTCGACCTCCCGCGGCGGGTCGACGAGGCCGTGGCCGAGGTGCTGGCCCAGCTCGACCTGGTGCTGATGGTGGTGCCGGGCGAGTTGCGGTCGGTGGCCGCCGCGGGCCGGGTGGCGGCCGGGGTGCGCATGGTGGCCCGGGACGTGCGCGTCGTCGTCCGGGGACGCTGCCCGGGCGGTCTCGATCCGGAAGCCGTGGCCGGGCTGTTGGGGGCTCCGCTGGCCGGGGAGGTTCCGGTCGAGGTGGGGCTCCCCGGGCGGGTGGCCGAGGGGGAACCGCCTGGGTCGCAGGGGCGCAGTGCGCTGGCCCGCTTCTGCGACGGCTTCTGGCAGCGGGCCCTCGGTTCCGCCCAGGGGGTGCCGGCATGAGCGCGGTGCTCCTGGACGCGGTGCGCCGTCGCCTGGCCGAGACCGGGGCGGAACCGACCCCGGCGCGGGTGGCGGCCGCCCTGCGGGCCCAGGGCAGGCTGCTCGGCGACGCCGAAGTGCTCGGGGTGGCCGCCGAGTTACGGTCCGAACTGGTCGGCGCGGGCCCGCTGGAGCCGCTGCTCGCCGACCCGGAGGTCACCGACGTGCTGGTGGCGGCCCCCGACCGGGTGTGGGTGGACCGGGGCGGCGGGCTGGAGTTGACCGGGGTGACCTTCACCGATGCCGATGCCGTGCGCAGGCTCGCGCAGCGGCTGGCCGCCGTGGCGGGGCGGCGCCTGGACGACGCCCGGCCCTGGGTGGACGCCCGGATGCCCGACGGGACCCGGCTGCACGCCGTGCTGCCGCCGGTCTCGGTCGGGTCCGCCTGCCTCTCGCTGCGGGTGGTGCGCCCGCGGGCCTTCACGCTGGAGGAGCTCGTCGCCGCGGGCACCCTGCCGCCCGGCGGGCACCGACTGCTCCGGGACATGGTCGAGGCACGGCTGTCCTTCCTGGTCTCCGGCGGCACTGGAACGGGCAAGACCACGCTCCTCAGCGCCCTGTTGGGGCTCGTCGGGCCCGGCGAGCGGATCGTCCTGGCCGAGGACTCGGCCGAGCTGCGGCCCGACCATCCGCACGTGGTGCGGCTGGAGACCCGGCCCGCCAATCAGGAGGGGGCGGGTCTGGTCACCCTCGCGGACCTGGTCCGCCAGGCACTGCGGATGCGGCCCGACCGGCTGGTGGTGGGCGAGGTGCGGGGCGCCGAGGTGGCGGACCTGCTGGCCGCCCTGAACACCGGGCACGAGGGCGGCTGCGGGACGGTCCACGCCAATGCCGCGGCCCATGTCCCGGCGCGGCTGGAGGCGCTGGGGACGGCCGCGGGGCTCGATCGGGTGGCCCTGCACAGCCAGTTGGCCGCGGCGCTGACCCTGGTGCTCCACCTGGTCCGGGACCGGGAGGGCCGGCGCCGGCTGGCCGAGGTGCACGTGCTGGAGCGGGACGCCGCCGGGCTGGTGGTCACCGTACCGGCACTGCGGTGGGCGGCCCGGGGCTTCGTGCGGGAGCGCGGCTGGGAACGGCTTCGTCCGCTGTTGCGCGGTGCCCGGTGAACGCGGGGGCCGCGCTGCCGGTGCCCCTGTTCGCGGGGGTGCTGTGCGCCGGGGCGGCAGTCTGGGGCCTCGCAGGGGCGGACCGGGTGTCCCGGCGGGCCCGGGTGGTGCTCGCCGCGGGCGCCCCGATGGTTCCGGGCGGGCCACTGCGCCGGGAGCGGCTGCTGATTGCCGTACGGGTGCGGGCGGCGCGATGGCGGGAGTGGTCCTGCCTCGGGGCCGGGCTGGTGATCGCGGCGCTCGGCGGGTCGGTGATCCCGCTGCTGGCGGGGGCGGCCGCGGTGCCGCTGGTACGGCGCTGGCTGCGGGTACGGGCGCGGGTACGGGCCCGGGCCGCGCGGGCCGCCGAGGCGGTGGCCCTGTGTGGGGCGGTGGTGGGTGAGCTGCGTGCGGGCGCCCAGCCGGGGCAGGCCCTGACGGCGGCGATGCGGCGCACGGTCGTCGGACCCGGCGGCCCGGGCGCATTGGAGACCGGCGTCCTGGCCGCGGCGGCGTTCGGCGGGGACGTGCCCGGTGCGCTGCGCCAGGCGGCGCGGGAGCCCGGCGCGGAGGGGCTGGCCGGGATGGCGGCCTGCTGGCGGGTGTCGGTCGACGGCGGTGCGGGACTGGCCGCCGGACTGGAGCGGTTGGAGGGGGCGCTGAGGGCCGAGCGGGACCGGCAGGAGTCGCTGCGGGCCCAGTTGGCGGGGGCGCGGTCGACGGTGCTGGTGCTGGCCCTGCTGCCGCTGGTGGGCCTGCTGATCGGCACCGGGCTGGGCGCGGATCCGCTGCGGGTGCTGCTGCACACCCCCATGGGGTGGGGGTGTCTGGTGGCGGGCGGCGTGCTGGAGGCACTGGGACTGCTGTGGTGCCGGCGGATCGTCCGGGCGGGGGAGCGGTGATGGGCGGGCATCTCGTCCACAGGCTGGGGATTGTCGTATGCCTCGCGGCGGCGGCGCTGTGGACGGTGCGAGAGGTGACCGCGCGGGTCCGGTCGCGGGCGGCCCGGCGCAGGATCGTGGCCCTGCTGGGGGTGGAGCCCGGACTGCGGGGGCCGGTGTTCGGCTCCGCGGTGCGCGGCGCGGTGGCGGTGTGGGCCGGGCCGGCCGGGGTGCTGCTGGCGGGCTGGGTGCTCGTCGGCGGGGTGGCGGGTGTGGCCGTCGGCGGTCTGGTGGCGCTCGGCGTGCGGCGGTGGCGGTCCAGGGCCCGGTCGCCGGTCGCGGTGGATCCGAAGGAGGCGGAGCGTCAGCTGCCTTTTGCCGCGGATCTGTTGGCTGCCTGCCTGGCGGCCGGGGCGGGCCCGGTGGAGGCCGCCGAGGTGGTCGGGGAGTCGCTGGGAGGCCCGGTGGGCGAGCGGCTGGCGAGAGCGGGGGCGGAGCTGCGGCTCGGCGGCGAACCGGGCGCCGCGTGGGGGAGGTTGGCGGAGATACCCGGTGCCCGTGCCCTCGCGGAATGCCTGGAACGGGCCGCCCGGACGGGTGCACCCGCGGCGGAACCGGTCTCCCGGCTCGCCTCCGGGCTGCGGGAGGACCGCGCCCGCAGTGCGGGAGCGCGGGCGCAGCGGGCGGCGGTGCTCGTCACGGCGCCGGTGGGGCTGTGTTTTCTCCCCGCTTTTCTCGCGATCGGGGTCGCGCCGGTGGTGATCGGTATGGCCTCGGGACTTCTCTCGAACACCTGAAGTCGCATTGACCACAGACATCAACAGCGGAAATCCACAGGAGGTTGTCATGAGGATCATCTGGTTTCGTGTACGGAAGGTGTTGGCGGGGCGTGGGGGCGACGCGGGGATGTCGACCTCGGAATACGCCATGGGCACGATCGCGGCCTGTGCATTCGCGGCCGTCCTGTACAAGGTGGTGACGAGTGAAGTCGTCGCCACGGCCCTTCAGTCGACCATCGGAAAGGCGCTCGATGTGCCGTTCTGAGGGCGGGTCACGGGGCGTCCGCGGAAAATCGGACCGGGGATATGTGACGGCGGAGGCCGCCCTCGTGATCCCGGCGCTGGTGCTGTTCGCGGCGCTGCTGGTGTGGGCGCTGATGGCGGCGGCCGCGCAGATCCGGTGTGTGGACGCGGCCCGGGCCGGCGCCCGGGCCGCGGCCAGGTCGGAGCCGGTGGAGGTGGCGGAGGCGGCCGCCCGGGCGGCTGCTCCGCAGGGGGCGCGGGTGGAGCTGGAGCGGGTGGGCGACCTGTGGCGGGTCCGGGTGGCGGCGCCCGCTCCGGGTCCGGGCGGGCTGCCGGTACGGCTCGGCGCGCAGGCGGTGGCCCTGGCGGAGGACAGCGTGGGGCCGCCGCCATGAGCGGGGACCGGGGTTCGGCCACGGTCTGGGCGGCACTGGTGGCGACGGTACTGGGCGCGGTGTTCGGTGGTGTGCTGCTGCTCGGCCAGGCCGTCGTGGCCCGCCACCGCGCGGCGGCGGCCGCCGACCTGGCGGCGCTCGCGGCGGCGGCGACCTGGGCGCACGGGCCGGAGCCGGCGTGCGCGGCGGCCCTGCGGGTGGCCCGGGCACAGGGCGCGGCACTGGGCGGGTGCCTGCTGCGGGGGGAGGTCGCCGAGGTCACCGCGCGGGTCGCGGCGGGCCCCTTCACCCCCGCGGTCCGGGCCCGGGCGGGCCCGCCCGAGCCTCGGCCGGGCTGAGCCCGCGGCCGGGTTGGTTGAGCCCGCAGTCGGGCGGCCCCGGGGCGCTCCCGCAGCCGCCCCGGGCCGCCGCCCGCCGGGCCCCGGAACGTCGATGGGGCCGCGCGCCAGGCTTCGGCAGGGCCGCGCCGGGCCCCGCGGGACTCCTGTCGGGCCCCGCTGGACCCCCTCGGGCCCCGCTGAACCCGGTCAGGCTCCGTGGGACCCCGTCGGGCCCCGCGGGACCCCCGTCAGGACTCGGGGGCTTCGGGGGGCGGGGATTCGGAGAGGAGGCGCGTGAGGAGGCGGATGGCGCCGCGCTTGTGCAGGGGCTCGTTGCCGTTGCCGCACTTGGGGGACTGGATGCAGGAAGGGCAGCCGGACTCGCACTCGCAGGCGGCGATCGCGTCGCGGGTGGCCGTCAGCCAGGCGCGGGCCGTGCGGAAGGCGCGCTCCGCGAAGCCGGCGCCGCCGGGGTGGCCGTCGTAGACGAAGACCGTGGGGAGGAGGGTGTCGGGATGGAGCGGCACGGAGACGCCGCCGATGTCCCAGCGGTCGCAGGTGGCGAAGAGCGGGAGCATGCCGATGGAGGCGTGTTCGGCGGCGTGCAGGGCGCCGCCGAGGATCTCCGGGTTGATCCGGGCCTCGTCGAGCTGGTCCTCGGTCACGGTCCACCACACGGCCCGGGTGCGCAGGGTGCGGGGCGGCAGGTCGAGCTTGGCCTCGCCCAGCACCTCCCCGGTGATCAGTTTGCGGCGCAGGTAGGAGACGACCTGGTTGGTGACCTCGACGGAACCGAAGCAGAGCCGGGCCGAGCCCCACGGGATTTCGGTCTCGGTCTCCAGGATGGAGATGGAGGTGGTGTCACGGGCCGTGGTGGAGAAGGGCGGGTCCGCCTGTTCCACGAGGGCCACGGAGTCCTCCAGGTCCAGGTGCTTCACGAGATACGTGCGGCCCTGGTGGAGGTGGACGGCTCCCTCGTGGACGGCGGTGTGGGCCGCCGACTCGTCGACGGTGCCCAGCAGCCGGCCGGTCGTGGCCTCGACGATCTGCACCGGGCGGCCGCCGCCGCCCCGGATGTCGGTCAGGTCCGAGGCTCGTTCCCGGCGGGTCCAGTGCCAGGCGGTCGCCCGGCGGCGCAGCAGCTTCGCCGCTTCGAGCTGGGGGAGGAGTTCCGCGGTCGCCGGGCCGAAGAGTTCCAGGTCCGCGTCGGTCAGCGGCAGCTCCGCCGCCGCCGCGCACAGGTGGGGGGCGAGGACGTACGGGTTGTCGGGGTCCAGGACGGTGGCTTCCACCGGTTGGCGGAACAGCGCCTCCGGATGGTGCACGAGGTAGGTGTCCAGCGGGTCGTCCCGGGCGATCAGCACGGCCAGGGCGCCCTGGCCCGAGCGCCCTGCGCGGCCGGCCTGCTGCCACAGGGAGGCCCTGGTGCCCGGGTAGCCGGTGATCAGGACGGCGTCCAGGCCCGAGACGTCCACACCCAGCTCCAGGGCCGTTGTCGCGGCCAGCCCGAGCAGCTCCCCCGAGTGCAGGGCCCGCTCCAGGGCCCGGCGCTCCTCGGGGAGGTAGCCGCCCCGGTAGGCGGCGACCCGGCGCGGCAGCGACCGGTCGACCGACGCCAGCCGTTCCTGGGTGATGACGGAGATCAGCTCGGCACCGCGCCGGGAGCGGACGAAGGCGACCGTACGGACCCCCTGGACGACCAGGTCGGTCAGCAGGTCGGCCGTCTCCGCGGTGGCCGTACGGCGTACGGGCGCGCCCTTCTCGCCGCGCAGCTCGGTGAGCAGCGGAGGCTCCCACAGGGCGAAGACCACTTCGCCGCGCGGAGAGGCGTCGTCGGTGATCTCGATCACCCGTACGCCGGTCAGCCGGGACGCGGCCGCCGCCGGGTCGCTCGCGGTGGCGGAGGCCAGCAGGAAGACCGGATTGGCGCCGTAACGGGCGCACAGCCGCCGCAGCCGGCGCAGGACCTGGGCCACGTGGGAGCCGAAGACCCCGCGGTAGGTGTGGCACTCGTCGATCACCACGTAGCGCAGGGCCCGCAGGAAGGAGGACCAGCGCGGGTGGGCCGGGAGGATCCCGCGGTGCAGCATGTCGGGGTTGGTCAGGACGTAGTTCGCGTACTGGCGGACCCATTCGCGTTCCTCGACGGGCGTGTCCCCGTCGTAGACCGCGGGGCGTACGGCGTTGCCCAGCGGGGCGGCCAGTTCCCGTACGGCGCGCCGCTGGTCGGCCGCCAGGGCCTTGGTGGGGGCCAGGTACAGGGCGGTCGCGCCCCGGCCGTTCGGGGCCTCGGCGCCGTCCGCGAGGGCGGAGAGCACGGGAGCGAGGTAGGCCAGGGACTTGCCGGAGGCGGTGCCGGTGGCCACGACCACGGACGTTCCGTCGAGGGCGAGCTCGGCCGCCGCGGCCTGGTGTTCCCACGGATGGTCGATTCCGGCCGATCGGATCGCGGCCACGACGTCTGTTCGGATGCGGTCGGGCCAGACTGCATGACGACCCGCCCGAGGGGGCAAGTGCTCCGTATGGGTGATGCGCGCAGCACGGGAAGGCCCCCGTGACAGACGGTCCAGGACCGTGTCGGGGGTGGGTCGAGGGTCCGCGGGCGCCGTGGGCCGTCCGGGACCGTGAGTGTTGGCCATCGGAACCGAGTGTGTCACCGGCGTGCGGGACAATGGTCCGAAGGCGTCGTGCGCGCCTGCCGGTAAGTGATTGAATGCCATCGCGGCAGCCAATCCCTCGCCTACCTTCGGGTGAGGGGGCGTCGCTCGATAGCAAGGTGCTGGAGGATCCGTGGACCTGTCCCTGTCGACTCGCACTGTCGGCGACCGTACGGTCGTGGAGGTCGGTGGCGAGATTGATGTGTATACCGCGCCCAAGCTGCGCGAGCAGTTGGTCGAGTTGGTGAACGACGGCAGCTACCACCTGGTTGTCGACATGGAGCGAGTGGACTTCCTCGACTCCACCGGGCTTGGTGTGCTCGTGGGAGGCCTCAAGCGCGTCCGTGCGCACGAGGGCTCGCTCCGTCTGGTGTGCAACCAGGAGCGCATCCTGAAGATCTTCCGCATCACCGGTCTGACCAAGGTGTTTCCGATCCACACCACTGTGGAAGACGCCGTCAACGCCACTGACTGACGGCTCCGAGCGGCTCCCCGCGGCCTCCGGGCGGCAGGGAGCCGACAAGGAGAGCGGGGGTGCCGGGCCATGGTTGGTCCGGGCCCCTGTCAAGGCACGCCCGTAGTCCGAGGGGGACGCGCATGGCCACCGTTGAACTGCGCTTCAGCGCCCAGCCCGAACACGTCCGTACGGCCCGCCTGGTCGCGGCCGCCGTCGCGCGCCGGGTCGGTGTGGAGGAAGCCGTCCTCGACGAGGTCCGCCTCGCCGTGGGTGAGGCCTGTTCGCGTGCCGTGGGACTCCATCGGCTCAACGGGCTGACCGCGCCCGTCCGCGTCGTGCTGACCGAGGACGAGAAGGTGTTCTCCATCGAGGTCGGTGACGAGGTCCCCCACCCGTCCGGCGGTACCTCGGACGCCGTCTCCGGCATCACCGCCGTCCTGGAGTCCGACGGCGAGGCCGAGGACGAGATGGGGCTCGCGGTGATCAGCGGGCTCGTCGACGACGTCGAGGTGACCAGTGGGGAATCGGGCGGAACGATTCGGATGAGCTGGCCCGTCGCCGGTGTCTCCGAGCTGCCCTGAGATCCACCGCGCTCCGCGCCATCCACCGCGCGCGCAATCCTTCGTATCTTCCGATCTTTATCAAGGCCCTGCTGAGCAGGGCCTTTTTGATTTCCCTAGATCATTGATCCGGCGTCAATGCCTTTGCCCCATTACTACTTTCGAGGGTAATGGAGTGACGCGATCTATTGCTGAGGAGCAGGAGCACGCCAATTACGTTTCCTGCGCACTGTTTTGATCGGGTCGCGCTCCCTACAATCCGTCCACATCTTGAGCTCATCACGTCAAGGAGGACGAATGACGGGGCTCTTCACCCCTATCGCGCCGGATCGCACCACAGATCTGGCATCCGCAGTACTCACCGATGACAATCGGCTCATCGTGATCGTCATTGCGGCCGTGGCACTTGCCGCACTCGTCGTCGCGCAGATCCTGGTCCGCCAGGTCCTCGCCGCCGACGAGGGAACCGACAGCATGAAGAAGATCGCAGCAGCCGTCCAGGAGGGCGCCAACGCCTATCTCGGCCGGCAGTTGCGCACCCTCGGCGTTTTCGCCGTCGTGGTCTTCTTCCTGCTCTTCCTGCTCCCCGCCGACGACTGGTCGCAGCGGAGCGGGCGTTCGGCCTTCTTCCTCGTGGGCGCCATCTTCTCGGCCGCCACCGGCTACATCGGCATGCGTCTGGCGGTCCGGGCCAACGTCCGCGTCGCCGCCGCCGCACGCGAGGCCACCCCGGCCGAGGGGGAGCCCGCCAAGGACCTGACCGAGGTCTCCCACAAGGCGATGAAGATCGCTTTCCGCACGGGCGGCGTCGTCGGCATGTTCACCGTCGGACTCGGCCTGCTCGGCGCCTCCTGCGTCGTGCTGGTCTACGCCGCCGACGCCCCCAAGGTCCTGGAGGGCTTCGGCCTCGGCGCCGCCCTGATCGCGATGTTCATGCGCGTGGGCGGCGGAATCTTCACCAAGGCCGCCGACGTCGGCGCCGACCTGGTCGGCAAGGTCGAGCAGGGCATTCCGGAGGACGACCCGCGCAATGCCGCGACCATCGCCGACAACGTGGGCGACAACGTCGGAGACTGCGCCGGAATGGCGGCCGACCTCTTCGAGTCGTACGCCGTCACCCTCGTGGCCGCGCTCATCCTCGGCAAGGCCGCCTTCGGTGACCTGGGCCTCGCCTTCCCGCTGATCGTCCCCGCGATCGGCGTCATCACCGCGATGATCGGCATCTTCGCGGTCTCCCCGCGGCGCTCCGACCGCAGCGGCATGACCGCCATCAACCGCGGCTTCTTCATCTCGGCCGTGATCTCCCTGGTGCTGGTCGCGATCGCCGTCTACGCCTACCTGCCGGCCACCTACAAGGAGCTGGTCGGCGTCGAGAACCCGGCGATCACCAACCACTCCGGTGACCCGCGCATCCTGGCGGTCGTCGCCGTCGCCATCGGCATCGTGCTGGCGGCCCTGATCCAGCAACTGACCGGCTACTTCACGGAGACCAACCGGCGCCCCGTCCGGGACATCGGCAAGTCCTCCCTGACCGGCGCGGCCACCGTCGTCCTCGCCGGCATCTCCGTCGGTCTGGAGTCCGCCGTCTACACGGCGCTGCTCATCGGCCTCGGCGTCTACGGCGCGTTCCTGCTCGGCGGTACGTCGATCCTGCTCGCGCTCTTCGCGGTGGCCCTGGCCGGCACCGGCCTGCTCACCACCGTCGGCGTCATCGTCGCCATGGACACCTTCGGGCCCGTCTCCGACAACGCCCAGGGCATCGCCGAGATGTCCGGCGACGTCGAGGGCGCCGGTGCGCAGGTCCTGACCGACCTCGACGCCGTGGGCAACACCACCAAGGCCATCACCAAGGGCATCGCCATCGCCACGGCCGTGCTCGCCGCGGCGGCGCTCTTCGGCTCGTACAACGACGCGATCGCCACCGCGGTCAAGGAGGTGGGAGCCAAGGCCGGGGAGATGAACCTCAGCCTCGACATCGCACAGCCCAACAACCTCGTCGGGCTGATCCTGGGCGCGGCCGTCGTGTTCCTGTTCTCCGGCCTCGCCATCAACGCCGTCTCCCGCTCCGCGGGCGCCGTCGTCTACGAGGTGCGCCGCCAGTTCCGCGAGCACCCCGGGATCATGGACTACACCGAGAAGCCCGAGTACGGGCGCGTCGTCGACATCTGCACCAAGGACGCGCTGCGCGAGCTCGCCACACCCGGCCTGCTCGCCGTGCTCACCCCCATCGCCGTGGGCTTCTCCCTCGGTGTGGGCGCCCTCGGCTCCTTCCTGGCCGGAGCCATCGGCACGGGCACCCTGATGGCGGTCTTCCTCGCCAACTCCGGCGGCGCGTGGGACAACGCGAAGAAGCTCGTCGAGGACGGCCACCACGGCGGCAAGGGCAGCGAGGCGCACGCGGCCGTCGTCATCGGCGACACCGTCGGCGACCCGTTCAAGGACACCGCCGGTCCCGCGATCAACCCGCTGCTCAAGGTCATGAACCTGGTGGCGCTGCTGATCGCTCCCGCCGTCGTGCAGTTCAGCTACGGCGCGGACAGCAGCCCGACCGTGCGGGCGATCGTCGCGGTCCTCGCGATCGGAGTGATCATCGCGGCGGTGTACATCTCCAAGCGCCGCGGCATCGCCGTCGGCGACGAGAGCGAAGGCGGAGCCGCCGAGCGGGTGGCCCAGTCGGCCGACCCCGCGACGGTCTCCTGACCCGAGGTTCGGCCAGCGGAACGGGCAGGGCCGGGCAGGGCCGGCCGGTACGCCCGAACGGCGGACGGGCGGCGCGGACTCACGCGCCGTCTGTCCGCCTTTGTGCGTCCCCGGACGGCATGCGTGTATCTTCCGGGCCGAGAGCCTTCGAAGGGACCAATCCGGTGAACAAGAAGCTTGCGGCCGCAATGTCGGGCGGTGCGGTGCTGATGCTCGTCCTGTCCGGCTGCAGCGGCGATGAGACCGACGAGAAGGCCAGTGCCTGGGCCAAAAAGGTCTGTGACCAGTGGCAACCCGAACTCAAGAAGATCGAGACCGCCAACGCCGACATCAAGCGCGTGGCCTCCGAGAGCAGTAAGCCCGAGGACGTCCAGAAGACCGACTCGGCGGCCTTCGGGATCATGTCCGAGTCCTACCGGACGATGGGGGCCGCCCTGCAGTCAGCAGGCATTCCGCCCGCCAAGAACGGCGCCGCGACCCAGGCGGCGGCGGCCAAGGGATTCGAGTCGACCTCCAAGGGCTACGCCGATCTGAAGGCGAAGATGGACGCCCTCGACCCGAAGGACCAGCCGAAGTTCGCCGACGGCCTCAAGGAGGTCGCGGGCGGCCTCCAGGAGGCCACGAAGGGCGGCCAGGACGCGCTCGCCCAGCTCAACGCGGGCGGCCTGGACAAGGCGATCAACAACCAGAAGGGCTGCCAGGTCGCGACGGCGCCGGCTCCGCAGTAGCGCGGCCGGCCCCCGCGGGCGGCTTTCGGCGCGGTACGCCGAAAAGGGCGGCCGGGATCCCGCAAGGGAGCCCGGCCGCCCTTTCGCGCCCGGCCGCCCTTTCTCACGGTCGGCCGCCGGGCCCGGGCCCGGTGTGATCGGCAGGACGGGTCCCAGCGGACACAATGGACGCGTGAGTACCACCAGCCTTCCCACGCCCGACCGCGCCGCCGAGCTCCGCGAAGCCCTGCTCGACGCCGGTTTCACCGCCGACGGGCTGCTCGACCTGCTCGGCGCCCCCGCCTACGCCGCGCTGGCCCGCAGCGAGACCGTCCCGGCCCTGCGCGCCACCCGCGGCCCCGGCGACGGGGCGCTCGCGAGCCTGGTCCGGCTGTTCCTGCTCCAGCAGCCGGAGCCGTACGTGCACGCCGCCGGGGCGCTGCCCGTCGACGCGGCCCTGGCCGACGGCTGGCTGCGGCTGGAGGGTGACGAGGTGCACGCCACCGTCGACGTACGCCCGTACGGCGGGCCGGACGGCGAGGACTGGTTCATCGTCTCCGACCTCGGCTGCGCCGTCGGCGGGGCCGGCGGGATCGGCAGCCGCGAGGAGGGCGTGGTCCTCGGTGTGGGCGGTGCGTCCACCACCCTGGCCGGGATCACCGTCCGCACCCCGGTCGGCTCCGCCCTGGACGTCGGCACCGGATCCGGAATCCAGGCGCTGCACGCCTCCCGGCACGCCACCCGGGTCACCGCCACGGACGTCAACCCCAGGGCCCTGGAATTCACCCGCCTGACGCTGGCCCTGTCCGGGGCCCCGGAGGCCGAGCTGCTCACCGGGTCGCTCTTCGAGCCGGTCGGGGAGGCCACGTACGACCTGATCGTGTCCAACCCGCCGTTCGTGATCTCCCCCGGCGCCCGGCTGACGTACCGGGACGGCGGCATGGGCGGCGACGACCTGTGCCGGACCCTGGTCCAGCAGGCCGGTGCGCGGCTCAACCCGGGCGGGTACGCGCAGTTCCTCGGCAACTGGCAGCACGTGGAGGGCGAGGACTGGCACGACCGGCTCCGCTCCTGGGTGCCGCGCGGCTGCGACGCCTGGATCGTGCAGCGTGATGTGCAGGACGTCACGCAGTACGCCGAGCTGTGGCTGCGCGACGCGGGTGACCACCGGACCGACCCGGCCGAGTACGCCCGCCGGTACGAGGACTGGCTGGACGAGTTCGAGGCGCGCGGGACCAAGTCCGTCGGCTTCGGGTGGATCACCTTGCGCCGGACGGACGCGGCCGAGCCCTCGATCGTGGTCGAGGAGTGGCCGCACACGGTCGAGCAGCCGCTCGGCGACGCCGTGCTGGCCCATTTCGCGCGCCAGGACTACCTGCGCGAGCACGATGACGCGGCCCTGCTGGAGGCTCGTTTCACGCTCGCCGAGGAAGTGGTCCAGGAGCAGGTCGGCGCGCCCGGCGCGGAGGATCCGGAACACGTCGTGCTGCGCCAGAACCGCGGAATGCGCCGCGCGACCAAGGTCGACACGGTCGGCGCCGGGTTCGCCGGAGTGTGTGACGGCTCACTGAGCGCGGGCCGGATCCTGGACGCGATCGCGCAGCTGATGCAGGAGGACCCGGTCGTGCTGCGGGACCGCACTCCGGAGGCCATCCGGCTGCTGGTCGAGCAGGGTTTCCTGGACCCCGTGGCGGGCCGCACCCCGTAGCCGCCCCTGGATGTAACCCGGGGTTCGCCCGGCGTACCCCCGGGGCTGCCAGTCTGTCGGTCAGAGGGATCCGGGGGGATCCCGAGAGCGGCCCGGGGGAGTGGGGGAGCGGCGCGGAAAACGGTCCGGCGATCTTCGCCCGGCCCGTGTTCCCGCTGCTCGGGGCGGCTCTGCAGGCCTGGACGGGGCGCGCACTCTTCCACCGTGAGCCGGTGGCGGACGGCGTGCGCCCCGTCGCGGTCGTACCGCCGCTCCGGCTCGTCGGCGCAGCGCCGGCGGCCCTCGGACCGGGGCGCCTCGCGCGGCTGCCGCAACGAGATCGCGGGTCTGGACCGGACCGGGATCACGAGGAGGCCCCGGCGCGAAAACACGACGTCGGAGCAGGCGCGGGACCGGGTGCGAAGGCGCGGCCAGACGGCCCTTCGACCACCCTGCCCGGTGATCGGGAACGCCCCGGCGCGGCATCCGGGCGGCAGAAACGGCACTTGTCGGGTTACCGTTCGAGTGGCCGTTGCGGGCTTCTGCCGTTTGACACGGGGGCGGGTTGTACCGTCACACTCCGCAGCGTCGCCGTACTGCGACCGAGTGCCGACCGGAGAGAAGAGCCAAGTTGTCCCCGACTAGCGAGACCGCAAAGGGCGGCCGCCGACTCGTCATCGTCGAGTCCCCAGCCAAGGCGAAGACGATCAAGGGCTACCTCGGCCCCGGATACGTCGTCGAGGCGAGCGTCGGGCACATCCGCGACCTCCCCAGCGGCGCGGCCGAGGTTCCCGACAAGTACACGGGCGAGGTCCGCCGCCTCGGCGTCGACGTCGAGCACGACTTCGCGCCGATCTATGTCGTCAACGCGGACAAGAAGGCCCAGGTCAGGAAGCTCAAGGAGCTGCTGGCCGAGTCCGACGAACTCTTCCTCGCCACCGATGAGGACCGCGAGGGCGAAGCCATCGCGTGGCACCTGCAGGAAGTCCTCAAGCCCAAGGTCCCCGTCCACCGGATGGTCTTCCACGAGATCACCAAGGACGCGATCCGCGACGCCGTCGCCAACCCGCGCGAGCTGAACCAGCGCATGGTCGACGCCCAGGAGACCCGCCGCATCCTCGACCGCCTCTACGGCTACGAGGTATCGCCGGTCCTGTGGAAGAAGGTCATGCCGAAGCTGTCGGCGGGCCGCGTCCAGTCGGTGGCCACCCGCCTCGTCGTCGAGCGGGAGCGCGAGCGCATCGCCTTCCGCACCGCCGAGTACTGGGACCTGACCGGCACCTTCTCCACCGGCCGGGCCGGTGACGCCTCCGACCCGTCGACGCTGGTCGCCCGCCTGAACACGGTGGACGGCAAGCGCGTCGCACAGGGCCGTGACTTCGGCTCGAACGGGCAGCTCAAGAGCGAGGTGCTGCACCTCGACGAGGCGAACGCCCGGGCGCTGGCCGCTGCGCTGGCGGACACCTCGTTCGCCGTCCGCTCGGTCGAGTCCAAGCCGTACCGCCGCTCCCCGTACGCCCCCTTCCGTACGACGACGCTCCAGCAGGAGGCCTCGCGCAAGCTGGGCTTCGGTGCGAAGGCGACGATGCAGGTGGCGCAGAAGCTGTACGAGAACGGCTTCATCACCTATATGCGTACGGACTCCACCACGCTGTCCGACACCGCGGTGTCGGCGGCGCGGGCGCAGGTCACCCAGCTCTACGGGGCCGACTACCTGCCGGAGAAGCCGCGCGTCTACGCCGGCAAGGTCAAGAACGCGCAGGAGGCGCACGAGGCGATTCGCCCCTCGGGTGATCGTTTCCGCACCCCCGCCGAGACGGGTCTGACCGGCGACCAGTTCCGCCTGTACGAGCTGATCTGGAAGCGGACCGTCGCCTCCCAGATGAAGGACGCGGTCGGCAACAGCGTCACCGTGAAGATCGGCGGCCGCGCCTCGGACGGGCGCGACGCCGAGTTCACCGCCTCCGGCAAGACGATCACCTTCCACGGCTTCATGAAGGCGTACGTCGAGGGCGCGGACGACCCGAACGCCGAGCTCGACGACCGCGAGAAGCGGCTGCCCCAGGTCGCCGAGGGCGACGCGCTGGCCGCCGAGGAGATCACGGCGGACGGGCACTCGACCAAGCCGCCGGCCCGCTACACCGAGGCCTCGCTGGTCAAGGAGCTCGAAGAGCGCGAGATCGGCCGTCCGTCGACGTACGCGTCGATCATCGGCACCATCCTCGACCGCGGATACGTCTTCAAGAAGGGCACGGCCCTGGTGCCGTCCTTCCTGTCGTTCGCCGTGGTGAACCTGCTGGAGACGCACTTCGGGCGGCTCGTCGACTACGACTTCACCGCGAAGATGGAGGACGACCTCGACCGCATCGCGCGGGGCGAGGCCCAGTCCGTGCCGTGGCTGAAGCGCTTCTACTTCGGCTCGGAGGACGCGACCGAGGTCGTGCCGGCCGACGGGGACCACCTCGGCGGTCTGAAGGAGCTGGTCACCGACCTCGGCGCGATCGACGCCCGGGAGATCTCCTCCTTCCCGGTCGGCGACGGCATCGTGCTGCGCGTCGGCCGCTACGGGCCGTACATCGAGCGCGGCGAGAAGGCCGCGGAGGGCCACCAGCGCGCCGACGTACCGGACGATATGGCTCCGGACGAGCTGACGATCGAGTACGCGGAGGAGCTGTTCGCCGCGCCGAGCGGCGAGTTCGAGCTCGGCAAGGACCCGGTCAGCGGCAACGAGATCGTCGCGAAGCTCGGCCGCTACGGCCCGTACGTGACGGAGATCCTCCCCGAGGGCACCCCGAAGACGGGCAAGAACGCGGTCAAGCCGCGGACGGCCTCGCTCTTCAAGTCCATGAGCCTGGACACGGTCACCCTCGACGAGGCGCTGAAGCTGATGTCGCTGCCGCGCGTGGTCGGCGCGGACGCCGAGGGCGTGGAGATCACGGCCCAGAACGGCCGCTACGGCCCGTACCTGAAGAAGGGCACGGACTCGCGGTCGCTGGAGACCGAGGACCAGCTCTTCTCGATCACGCTGGACGAGGCCCTCGCCATCTACGCGCAGCCCAAGCAGCGGGGCCGGGCCGCGGCCAAGCCGCCGCTGAAGGAGCTGGGCACGGACCCGGTCAGCGAGAAGCCGGTGGTGGTCAAGGACGGCCGCTTCGGTCCGTACGTGACGGACGGCGAGACGAACGCGACGCTGCGGCGGGACGACGACGTCGAGACGATCACGCCGGAGCGGGGCTACGAGCTGCTCGCGGAGAAGCGGGCGAAGGGCCCGGCCAAGAAGGTGGCGAAGAAGGCTCCCGCCAAGAAGGCCCCGGCGAAGAAGGCGACGGCGACCAAGACCGCTGCCGCGAAGAAGACGACGGCGGCCAAGAAGACGACCACCGCCAAGAAGACCACCGCGACCACCGCCAAGAAGGCGACGGCCAAGAAGACGGCCGCCGCCCCGGCCGCGGACGAGTAGGCGACCCGTCGCCGGCGGGGCTGTTTCCGGCCCCGCCGGCGTTTGCGGTCCGGGGTCCGGGGCAGGGTCCCGCAGCGGCGCCGGCCGCCCCCGGGAAAAAGGTGGGTCCTGGGTCACACCCGGCCTCGTCCACAGGCTTCCGCACCCGCACAGTGCAGCGGATAGGCTGGGCGGATGACGCGAGCCGAGCAGCCGGCGGTCGTTACCGCCCCGGCGAACCCCACCTACGACGAAGCCCTAGCCGCGGATTCCCGCGAGCGTGCGGTGCGCGCACTGCTGCGCACTCCCAGGCTGCGACGGCTGTGGAGCGCCCAGTTGGTGAGCGGCATCGGCGATGCCCTGACCCTCCTGGTGCTGGTGCTGCTGGCCCTTCAGGCCGCCGCCTCGGAAGGGGCCTTCGGCGGCGGGTACCGCGGCGCGGCCCTCGCCGTCGCCGCCGTCTTCGGGGTCCGCATCCTCGCCACCCTCCTCTTCGGCGCGGTCCTCCTCGGCCCGCTGGCCGGGCTGTTGGGCGCGGGCGGCAAGCTGGACCGCCGCTGGACCATGATCGGGGCCGACGGGGTCCGCCTCGCGCTCTTCGTCGTCGCCCCGCTGTGGCTCGACTGGATCCCGGCCCAGGCGCTCACCGCCCTGCTGGCCACCGTGTTCGTCTCCGGCGCCGCCGAGCGGCTGTGGACCCTGGCCAAGGAGAGCGCGGCGCCCGCCCTGCTGCCCGCGCCGCCGCCGGAGGGGGCCACCGTACGGCCGCTCCCGGACCACCTGGACGCGCTGCGCCGGCTGACCCTGCGCACCGCCTTCGCGGCGCTGCCCCTCGCCGCGGCCCTGCTGCTCGCCGCGACCCTGGTCGGCAAGGCGCTCGGCCTCGGCATCGACTGGTTCGCCGCGAACCAGGCCGCGCTCGGCTCGTACGTGGCCTCCGGCCTGTTCGCCGCCTCCGTCTCGCTGCTGCTGCCCCTGGTGCTGCCCGGCGGGGCGACCCCGCGTCCGCGTTCCCCGCTGGAGGGCCTGCGCGCCCCCAAGGCGGGCGACCGGCCCGACAAGGGCCGTACGGGCGCCGTCCCGCTGCTGGTCGTGAGCTGCGCCGCGGTCGCCGGAGCGGTGTCCAGCGCCGTCGCCGTCTCCGTACTGCACGCCCTCGACCTGGGTGGCGGCCCGGCCGCCTTCGCCCTGTTCGTCCTCGCGCTCGTCGGCGGCACCGCCGCCGGCATCCGCGCCACCCAGGCCGGCAAGGTGCTGCCCGCCCTGTCCCGGCGCCGGCTGCTGGCCCTCGCCATAGCGGTGACCGGGCTCGCGCTGCTGCTGACCGGGCTCGTCCCCGACATGGCGACCGTGCTGTTCCTGTCGCTGCTCGCCGGCCTCGCCGCGGGCGTCGCGGCCAACACCGGCCACACCCTGCTGGACCAGGAGACCGAGGAGTTCCGCCGGGCCCGGGTCACCGAGCACCTCCAGGCGGCCGTCCGGGTGGCCGTGGCGCTCGGCGCCGTCGTCGCCCCCGTCCTGGCCGCGGCGATCGGCCCGCACCGGCTGACCGGCGCCGAGATCGTCTTCGCGCACGGCGGCGCCGCCTTCACGCTGATGCTGGTCGGCGCCCTGCTGCTGCCCGTCGCCGTGGTGGTGCTCACCAAGGCCGACGACCGCCGGGGCGTACCCCTGCGGCGCGATCTGCGCGAGGCGCTGCGCGGCGGCGAGCCCGTCCAGGCGGCGTCCGCCACCGGCTTCTTCATCGCCCTGGAGGGCGGCGACGGGGCCGGCAAGTCCACCCAGGTCGAGGCGCTGGCCTCCTGGATACGGGGCAAGGGCCACGAGGTCGTGGTGACCCGGGAGCCCGGGGCGACCCCCGTCGGCAAGCGGCTCCGTTCGATCCTGCTCGACATCTCCTCCGCCGGTCTCTCGAACCGTGCCGAGGCCCTGCTGTACGCCGCCGACCGCGCGGAGCACGTGGACACCGTGGTGCGCCCGGCCCTCGAGCGCGGCGCGGTCGTCATCTCGGACCGCTACATCGACTCCTCGGTGGCCTACCAGGGCGCGGGCCGCGACCTGTCCCCCACCGAGATCGCCCGGATCTCGCGCTGGGCGACCGACGGGCTCGTCCCGAACCTGACCGTGCTGCTCGACGTATCGCCGGAGGCGGCGCGCGAGCGGTTCACGGAGGCGCCGGACCGGCTGGAGTCGGAGCCGGCGGAGTTCCACCAGCGGGTGCGGTCCGGGTTCCTGACCCTCGCCGCGTCCGACCCCGGCCGCTACCTCGTGGTCGACGCGGGGCAGGACCCGGATTCGGTGACCACGGTCGTACGGCACCGGTTGGACCGGATGCTGCCGCTCTCGGAGGCCGAAGTGGCCGCCCAGGCGGAGGCGCGGCGCCTCGCCGAGGAGGAGGCCCGGCGCAGGGCCGAGGAAGAGGCCGCGCGCAAGGCGGAGGAAGAGCGGCTGCGCGCCGAGGAAGAGGCCCGCAAGGCGCGCGAGGCCGAGGAAGCGCGGATCAAGGCCGAGGCGGAGGCCGCCCGCAGGGCGCAGGAGGAGCGGCTGCGCGCCGAGGAGGAGGCCCGGGCCCGGGCCGAGGCCGAGCGGCTGCGCGCGGAGGCCGAGGAGAAGGCGCGCGCGGCGGAGGCCGAGCGGCTGCGCCGGCAGGCCGAGGAGGAGGCCCGGCTGCGGGCCGAGGCCGAGGAGCGGCGGCTGGAGAAGCAGCGCAGGGCCGAGGAGGCCCTGCTGAAGGCCGAGGAGGCACGCCGGCTGGTGGAGGCCGAGGCGGCGGCGAAGGCGGCGGCCGTCGCGGCGGCTGCGGCTGCCGAGGCCGCGGCTGCGGCGCCCGCGCCTGCGCCCCAGGCGGCCCCTGCACCGGCTCAGTCCCCGTCCCCCGCCCCTGCGCCTGCCCCCGCACCGGCGTCCGCGCCCAAGGTCGGCATGACCAAGAAGCCGGAGCCGGACGCGGAACCGCACCCGGACGACGCGGTGACGGTGGAGACCCCGATGGCCGCGCCGCCGGTCAAGCGGGTCGTCCAGCCGGACGACGTCACCCAGACCGTCCCGGTGCCGAAGATCGACCCGGCGTCCGCCGAGGAGACCGCGGTGCTGCCGCCGGTCCGCGCGACGGACGAGACGGCGGTACTGCCCCCCCGTACGCCCGGACGCGCCGCAGGCCCCCCCGGACCCCGCAGGCCCCGCGGGCCGGTGGGGGCGGGCACCGCTCCGCCACCCGGCCGACGGCCCAGCGCCCCGAGGAGAACCCGGCCGACCGGGTGCCGTCGGGCATCTTCCGCGACTCCGGCAACGACCGGACCCGGGAACTGCCCGTCGTCGATGACGAGGGCCGGCCGCGCCGGGCACGCCCGGACTGGGCCGAGGAGACCCCGCTGGACGATCTGCCGACGCTCGCGGACGAACTGCTGGGCCGCCACCGGGACGACGAGGACGGCGACGAGGGCGAACGCGCACCGCGCCGCCGCCGCTGAGCCGAGCGGGACGGATTGTCAGTGCCGCCCGCCACAATGGGTGCACGGAGAGTGAAAGGTGGTGGGCGGGATGCCCGTATGGGACGACCTGGTGGGACAGGAGCGGGTCCAGAAGCAGCTGGCCGCCGCCGCCCGCGACGCCGACGCACTGGTCACGGCCATCACGGACGGGACCGCGCCGCCCCCCGCCTCCAAGATGACCCACGCCTGGCTGTTCACCGGACCGCCCGGAGCCGGGCGGTCCACCGCCGCCCGGGCCTTCGCGGCCGCCCTGCAGTGCACCAGCCCCGACCGCGCCCTCGGCGGTGAGCCGGGCTGCGGGTTCTGCGACGGCTGCCACACCACCGTCATCGGTACGCACGCCGACGTGCAGATCGTCCGCACCGACCTGCTGTCCATCGGCGTGAAGGAGACCCGCGACCTGGTCCGCCGGGCCCAGCTGTCCCCGGCCGTCGGCCGCTGGCAGGTCATCGTCCTGGAGGACGCCGACCGGCTCACCGAGGGCGCCGGCAACGTGATCCTCAAGGCCGTGGAGGAACCCGCTCCGCGGACGGTGTGGCTGCTGTGCGCGCCCTCGCTGGAGGACGTGCTGCCCACCATCCGCTCCCGCTGCCGGCACCTGAGCCTGCGCACCCCGAGCGTCGACGCCGTCGCCGATCTGCTGGTCCGGCGCGACGGCATCGAGCCCGCCGTCGCCGCGGCCGTGGCCCGGGCGACCCAGGGGCACATCGACCGGGCCCGCCGGCTCGCCACCGACGAGTCCGCCCGTACCCGCCGGGCCGCCGTGCTGAAGCTCCCGCTGCGCGTCGACGACGTGGGCGGCTGCCTCAAGGCCGCGCAGGAGCTGGTCGACGCCGCCGCCGAGGACGCCAAGCAGGTCGCGGAGGAGGTCGACACCAAGGAGACCGAGGAGCTGCGCGCCGCGCTCGGCGCCGGCGCGGGTGCCGGCAGCCGGATGCCGCGCGGTACGGCGGGCGTGATGAAGGAGCTGGAGGACCGGCAGAAGCGCCGCCGCACCCGCACCCAGCGCGACACCCTCGACCTGGCGCTGACCGATCTCACCGGCTTCTACCGGGACGTGCTGGCGCTGCAGCTCGGCTCGTCCGTGGCCATCGCCAATGAGGAGATACGGCCCGACCTGGACCGCGTCGCCCGCGCCTCAGGTCCCGAGCGGACCCTGCGCCGGATCGAGGCGATCATCGCCTGCCGGGACGCCCTCGACCGCAATGTCGCCCCGCTCCTGGCCGTCGAGGCGATGACGATGTCGCTGCGCGCGGGCTGATCGAGCGCTGATCGCAGGCCGTGCGGGGGCTGACCGGCAGGTCGGCGGTCCACACCCGGTTGACGGTTCACCCGTACGGGCGGACCGCCGTCCGGGCCCGGTGGCGCCCGGTCCGGGCCCTGCCCGGTGCGGGCCACGGAAGGCGCGCAGCCGTCCGGTCCCGGCGGGCCCGCTCACCTCCATCGGCAGGACGTAGGCTCCGTAGATGGACACCCATCGCCTGCTGCGTACCACCGGGACCGTGATCGCAGCCACCGGGCTGCTGCTCTCCGGGTGCACCTCGGGCGGGTCGGGGGAACCCCGGGCCGCCGCGTCCTCCGCGCCGGAGTCCGCCCCGCCGTCGGCGCAACCGTCCCCGACCGCGGCCGCGCTGCGCCCGTACTACGCGCAGAAGCTGACCTGGCGCGAGTGCGGTGTCCCCGGCTTCGAGTGCTCCACCATGAAAGCCCCGCTGGACTACGCGAACCCCGGCTCGGGCCAGGACGTCGACATCGCCGTGGCGCGGCGCAAGGCCACCGGTCCCGGCAAGCGTCTCGGCTCGCTGCTGGTCAACCCGGGCGGCCCGGGCGGCTCGGGCATCGGCTACCTCCAGGCGTACGCGGGCATCGGCTATCCCGCGGCGGTCCGGGCCCAGTACGACATGGTGTCCTTCGACCCGCGCGGGGTGGAACGCAGCAATCCCGTCGAGTGCCTGGACGGCCCGGCCATGGACAAGTACACGCAGGTGGACCAGACGCCGGACGACGCGGCCGAGCGGGCCGAGCTGGTGGCGGCGTTCAAGGAGTTCGCGGCCGGCTGCGAGAAGAACGCGCAGCGGGTCCTGCCGCACGTCTCGACCGTCGAAGCCGCCCGGGACATGGACCTGCTGCGTGCGGTGCTCGGCGACGAGAAGCTCAACTACGTCGGGGCCTCGTACGGCACCCTCCTCGGGGCGACGTACGCGGACCTCTTCCCGGACCGGGTCGGCCGGCTGGTCCTGGACGGGGCGATGGACCCCGCCCGTCCTGCGCTCGAACTGAACCGGGACCAGACCGAGGGCTTCGAGACGGCCTTCACGTCCTTCGCCAAGGACTGCGCGAAGCAGGCCGACTGCCCGCTCGGCAAGGGCGACCCGGACGCGGTGGCAGCGCGCCTGAAGGAGTTCTTCCGCAAGGTCGACGCGCAGCCCGTTCCGAGCGGCGATCCCAAGCGGCCGCTGGGCGAGTCCCTGGCGACGACCGGGGTGATCGCGGCGCTGTACGACGAGAGCGCCTGGCCGCAGCTGCGCGAGGCGCTCTCCTCGGCGATGAACGGTGACGGCTCGGGCCTGCTGAGCCTGGCCGACAGCTACTACGAGCGCGAGGCGGACGGCAAGTACGCCAACCTGATGTTCGCGAACGCCGCCGTCAACTGCATCGACCAGCCCCCGGCCTTCACCGGCCCGGAGGCGGTCGACTCCGCCCTGCCCTCCTTCCAGAAGGCCTCCCCGGTCTTCGGCGCGGGCCTGGCCTGGGCCTCGCTGAACTGCACCTACTGGCCCGTGAAGGCCACGGGCAAGGCGAGGGAGCTGACCGCGAAGGGCGCCTCGCCGATCGTGGTGGTGGGCACCACCCGCGACCCGGCCACCCCGTACAAGTGGGCCCAGGCCTTGGCCGGCCAGCTCGACTCGGGCACCCTCCTCACCTACGACGGCGACGGCCACACGGCGTACGGCCGCGGCAGCGACTGCATCGACACCGCGATCAACCGCTACCTCCTGGAGGGCAAGCCCCCGGAGGCGAACAAGAAGTGCTGAGCGCGCCACCCTGTGCCGTGCGCCTGCCGAAATGACGTGAACACCCCGGTATGTGACGTGCGCCTCACCCACCCGAAACCTGGTTCGGGGCACCCGTCCACACCCTGTAGACTTGGCGCCGCTGCTGATGAGCGCCCCTCTTCGAGGGAACACTTGTCTGACCAGCGGTGCCGCCTTAGCTCAGTTGGCCAGAGCAACGCACTCGTAATGCGTAGGTCTCGGGTTCGAATCCCGAAGGCGGCTCTGTGGAAGCCCCAGGACTCACTCGCCGTGACCTGGGGCTTTTGCTATTTCCGTGGGCGGGTCAGCGTTCCTTGGGGGTGCCGGCCAGGCGGACCGTGCTCAGGACGCGCATGATCAGGGCGTCCTCGACGGCTCCGGGGACGCCCGTGCGGCCGTAGAAGTCCCAGGAGACGAAGTCGCCCCGTGAGTTCTTGAAGCCGAAGACGACCGCCTGGCCGTCGCCCGCGCAGTGGTCGGTCCGGGCGGCGCCCTTGGAGCGGGCTCTGACGTAGCTGCCCCGGACCCCGGACTTCGTCGTGTACGCGACCGGCTTGTCCGTCTTGACCACGCTCTTGTCCGGCTGGGTGTAGGCGGCGTAGACCCAGGTCGGTGCCTCCTTCTCGGCGATCTCCTCGGCGGTCTTGGCGCCGGCCGCGCCCTTGGTGCCCGTGTTGGCGAGCCGGACGTCCGAGAACTGGCCGTCGCCGTCCGCGTCGATGCTGCACCACTTGGACTTGTAGAAGGCGGGAGCCGTGTGCCCGATGAGGACCTTGTCCGGGTCCTTGTCGTCCGTGTAGCCGCTGAAGACCGTGGGTTCGAGGACCTCCCACTGCGGCGGAACGTCGAAGGCGGTGCCGTGCTCGGGGTTGACCACGGTTTTCCAGCCCGCGACCTGCGGCTTCGTCGGGTCCGCCGCGGACGCCGGCGGGATGGCGCGCTCGCGCGCCCGGTTCTCGCGGACGCCGAGCACGACCCCGGTCGCGGCAGCGGCGACCGCCAGGGCGGTCAGGGCGCAGAGCCCGGCCACGATCTTCTTCCGGCTCTTCCTGCCCCCGGCGCCGCCCGGTTGCTGCTGCGGATGGAACGGCGGCGGCCGGTAGAGGTCGCCGGGCCGGTCCGGCTCCTGGTACGGGTTCTGCACGGGTGGCCCTCCTACTTGCCGAACGAGAGGATCGCGCGGCTCGCTTTGCGTGGTTCCGGGCTGTAGACCCTGCCGTTGAGCAGGAACAGCCGACCGTCCGCCCACGCGGTGCGCAGGCCGTGCGGGTAGAAGACGCCCTGGGCGCCGGCGGCCGCGGCCGGGCTCTGCAGAACGGGCTGCGCCGCACCGTCGGCCGCGGCGAGGGAGACGACCGCCCCCGCCTCGCCGCCGCCGCTGCCCGGGGAGACGTACACGACGACGCGGCCGCCCTCCACCGCGAGCGGCCACATGGTGCGCCCCTTGGGCTGCTCGGCGGTGCGCCACCGCTCCTTGCCCGTGTTCAGGTCGACGGCGACGACCTGGTTGGTGTCGTCGATGCCGAGGCTGATGCCGGGTTTGCCCGCGCCGAGGTAGAGCGTGTCGGCGTCGGCCGCGGCGGCGTAGCACTCCTGGAAGCCGCTCGCGTTGCCGAACCCGTTGCACCGGCCGCTGACCCCGAAGCCCGGGTTGGTCTGCGAGCGCACCGTGCCGTCGGCGGCGAAGGCCTTGATGTTCCAGGTCTTCTTGTCCTTGTGGTGCGCGGCGATCACCAGGGGGTCCATCGAGAGCACCCGGCCGACCGTCCAGTCCGGGTCGTACTTGTGGCTCCAGCGCGCGCTGCCGGTGGCCGGATCCAGCTCCTCGACCATCGCCTGTCCCGACGCGCGGGTGTCGTTCGGGTCGGGGCAGTGGCGGATTCCGATCAGCCGCGAGCCCCCGGCGAAGGCGGACGGGTAGCAGCCGTTGGTCTTCGAGGTGCCGAAGAGCTTGCGGCCGTCGGTGACCGAGAAGCCGCTCATGACGGCGGGGCGGGCGACGGCCACGGTGTCACCGCTGATCGCCAACTCGAATTCCACCGAGGTGTCGTGCTCGTTCTCGCGCGGTACCGGAACCTTCCAGCCCGCCTTCCCCGTGGTGAGGTCGATCTGCTGGAGGTGGGTGCACCGCGAGGTGTCCGAGGCGGTCTCCTTCACCGCGACGACGAGTACGCCGGTCGCGGACGGGGCCGGGGGGACCCCGCACAACGGCGTCTGGAGCGGAAGCTTCCACTTCTCCTGGCCGTCGGCCACCGCGTAGGCGGTGAGCCCGTTGGAGATCGCGGCGACCACGGTGGCGCCCACCCGCCACGGGCCGTACTGCGAGGTCCCGGACCCGGCCACCTCGGCCTGGTTGTCGCGCAGCCAGACCCGGGCCTCGCCCGGCCGGATGCCGGCGTTGGGGTCGTAGGCCGCGGGGGTCCCGCCGGGGCCCTTGCCGTCGCCCTGGTCGACCGAGGGAGAACCGGAGGGTCCGGCCGCGGGCGGACCGGGGACGCCGACACCGGTGCGGACCGTCAGCCCGTACGCGCCGCCGCCGATCAGGAGCAGGGCTGCGACCACAGCCGCGACGGCGGCCGCGACGGCGCCGGCGGATCGCGAACGGGGACGGGGACGCGGGCCCTGATCGGGGCCGAACGGTGCGGGCGGCGGCCCGAAGCCGACGGGCTCCTGCGCGTCGGGTTCCGGCCGTGTGCCGGGGGTGGGACCGGTCATGGGGGAAGTCTGGCCGGTTCGGGGGGCTTTCTAGAATAGATTTTTAGACTTCTTCGGCGCCTCCCACACCGCCCGCCGCCCCCTCCCGGCTCCCGGTCGCCCGTCCGGATGCACAGGTCTAGCGTGGAGTGGAGGTTGTGGGCTTGGCGGGCGAGGAGGCCGGGCATGACGACACGCTGGCGCAGTACGGCCGTGGGCGCGGCGGCGGTCGGTCTGGTGGCCGGACTCCTGGTGGGGCCCGTGGGGCCCGCTGGAGCCGCGGCGGTGTACGGGCCGGACGCGGCGGCGCACGCGCCGACCATGACGGCCGCAGCCCCCACCCCCACGCCGACGCCGACGCCGACCCCCGCCTCCGACGGGTTCGCGCAGCTCACCCCCGCCGTGACCCGGCAGTTGGACGACGCCATCCGCAAGGTCCTGGCCGAGGCGAAGATCCCCGGCGTGATCGTGGCCGTGTCGGCGCCCGGCAAGGGCGAGTACATACGGTCCTTCGGCGTCGCGGACAAGGCCACGGGCGCTCCGATGACCCCGAACCTGAACATGCGGATCGGCAGCGTGACGAAGACCTTCACCGTCACCGCCCTCCTGGAACTGGTCGACGACGGCAAGGTCGGGCTCGACGACCCGATCGGCAAGTACGTCGACGGGGTGCCGAACGGCGACCGGATCACCCTGCGCGAGCTGGCCGGCATGCGCAGCGGGCTCTTCAACTACTCGGCGGACGAGGACTTCTACAAGGCGCTGACCAGCAACCCCGAGCGGCCCTTCACCCCGCAGGAGCTGCTCGACTACTCCTTCAAGCACCCGGTGCTCTTCGAGCCGAACGCGAAGTTCTACTACTGCAACACCAACCTGATCCTCCTCGGGCTGGTGGTGGAGAAGGTCAGCGGTGTGCCCCTCGGCCGGTTCATCGAGCGGGAGGTGGTCGCACCGGCCGGGCTGAAGCACACCGTCTTCCCCACGGGCCCGGAGTTCCCCGAGCCGCACGCCCAGGGCTACACGAACCAGACGGCCTCCGGGAAGATCGAGAACTCTACCGACTGGAACCCCTCCTGGGGCTGGGCGGCCGGCGCGATGATCTCCGACCTTCCCGACCTGCGCAGCTGGGCGAAGACCCTGGCCACCGGGACCCTGCTGACCCCCGCCACCCAGGCCCAGCGGCTGGACGTGGTCGACGCGATCCCGGGCGCGGGCTACGGCCTCGGCATCTTCAACGTCCAGGGCTGGATCGGGCACAACGGCTCACTGCCGGGCTACGGCTCGCTCGTCCTCTACCTGCCGCAGGCCCGGGCCACGCTGGTCGTGCTGCTCAACACCGACATCGGGTACGAGGGCCAGGAGCCCAGCACCCTCTTCGGGGAGGCGATCACGAAGATCGTGACGCCCGAGCGGGTCTACACGCTCCCCGCCCAGCCCCCGTCGTGACCCGGGACGGCCACGGACCCCATGTGGGCGCCGGGCTCAGGGACTTCGGTCCCGGGCCCGGCGCCGTCGTGTGCGCGGCCGGTCCTTCGCGGCGGCCGACTCCGGCCGTAGCGTAGGGCGTCGAGGGCCGGGCGGCTCGCCGCCCACCCCGCACAATGATCCGCGGCGCGCGCGAAACACCCCTGAGGGAGACGCACATGAACGATCAGGCACAGGCGGCGGCACAGCAGGACGTCCCGTCCCCGGCGGAGGACTCGACACCGGCGCCCGCCTCCGGCCCCGCCTCCGCCTCCGCCCCCTCCTCCGCCCCCGCGGTCTCGGTCCGCGCGGCCGGCGAGGCGGACGTCGATGCGGCGGCCGTGCTGTTCCGCGGCTACCTCGACTTCTACGAGGTGGACATCGAGGACCCGGACGCCCCGCGGGCCTTCCTGGCGGAACGGATCGCCAAGGACGAGTCCCTGGTCCTGCTCGCCGACGTCCCGGGGGCGGGCACGGTCGGCTTCGCCCAGGTCTACCGCGGGTTCTCCTCGCTCTCCCTGCGCACCGCCTGGGTCCTCAACGACCTGTACGTGGCCCCGGCGGGCCGCCGCACCGGGGCGGGCCGCGCGCTGCTGCTCGAGGTGCTGCGCCGGGCCCGCGAGGCCGGGGTGTCCGGGGTGCAGTTGGAGACCGCGTACGACAACACCGTCGCCCAGGGGCTGTACGAGGCGGAGGGCTTCGTCCGCGAGGAGTTCCACGTGTACTTCCACGACCTGGGCTGACCGGCAGGGCTCCGCGGGAACGCTCCCGGAAGATGCTCGGCAGGGTGATGAAACATTTCCGCACTGCCGGCGCGTCAGTGGGGTGAGACGGACGCGAGGGGGAGTGGATGCGGCACGGTCGCGGGAGCGGGTTCCGTGAGTTCGCGGCGGGCCGGTCGGGGCACCTGTACCGGTCGGCGTGCCTGTTGGCGAGCGGGGACACCCACCTCGCGGAGGACCTGGTGCAGGAGACCCTGGGGCGGATGTACCTGCGCTGGGGGCGGATCTCCCGTATCGACAATCCGGCGGCGTACGCGCAGACGGTGCTGGTGCGGGCCTTCCTCACGCACCAGCGCCGCCGCTCGGCGGGGGAGCGGCCGGTCGGGACGGTGCCCGACCCGGGTGCGCCCGCGCCCGGTGGCGAGGATCCGGCGCTGCGGCTGACGCTACTGGAGGCGCTGGGGCGGCTGGCGCCCAAGGACCGGGCGGTACTGGTGCTCCGCTACTGGGAGGACCGCAGTGTCGAAGAGACCGCCGACGCGATGAACACCAGCTCGGCGGCGGTCCGTACGCGGACCTCGCGGGCGCTCGCCCGGCTGCGCGAGCAACTGGGCGGCAGCCTCTCCGCCTTCGCGGACCTCTGAGACCGGAGCGACCCGCTCGACTCCGGTTCCCGCTGGTCACTTCGGTCCCCCCCCGGTCACTCCCTCGGCCCACCCCACCCTGCAAGCGGAAGGTTTGATTCCAGATGCCTTTTGAAGACGAACTCGGCGCAGCCCTGAGGCGTACGGGGGAGGGATTCACGACCGACCGGCACGCCCTCGTGGACGCGGGCGAGCAGCGCGGCCGACGGATGGTGGCGCGCCGCCGGGCCGCCGTGGCCGGTGGCTCCGCGCTGGCCCTGGCCGTGATCGCCACGGCCGGCGCCTACACCGGAGGCCTGTTCGACGGCACGGACGCCGCACACAGGGCCGACGTCGCGGCCCCGCCGACCGGGCCGGGCCGGAACGGGGAGCAGCCCCGTACCAGTACGGGCGCGGTGACCGCCGAGCAGCTGATCGCGAACCTGAAGTCGCTCCTGCCCGGCGGAGAACTCACCGGGGCCGAGGCGCGCGGCACCAGCGACGAGCTGGGCCCCTGGGTGTCCGGCGTGTACGACGACGGGAAGGGCAGGTCCGCCGTCTCCGTCCGCCTCCAGCGGGTGGACCCGAACGGCAACCTGGCCCGGGACCAGACGGAGTGCGGGGACAAGAGCGTGCAGGGCTACGACGACTGTCGCACCGAGCAACTGGCGGACGGGTCAAGGCTGATGCTCCACAAGGGGTACGAGTACCCCGACCGCCGGGTGGACACCAAGGTCTGGTCGGCCACGCTCGTCACCCCGCAGGGGTTCATGGTCGGCGCCTCCGAGTGGAACGCCGCGGCGGAGAAGGACGCCCCCGTCTCGCGGACGGATCCGCCGCTGGCCACGGAGGAACTGAAGACCCTGGTCATCTCGACGCTCTGGCACCCGGCACTGAACGACCTGCCGACGGTCGAGCCGGAGGCCCCCCAGGAGCAGTCGCCGACCGCGCTGCGGGACCGCAACGCCGGGGCGGCCCTGGAACACCTGATCACCGGGCTCGGGGTCAAGTCCCCCATCGTCGCCAGGGGCGGCCAGGGCGGCTCCGGCTACGTCGTCCTCGACGACGGCAGCGGCAGGTCCCTGGTCCGGATCACCATCCAACAGGGCGGCGAGGGCGACGCGGGCTTCACGGCGGCCGATGCCACCGTGCGGCCCGACGGGACGAAGGTGAAGGCCATGGTGGGGCGCGCCACGAAGGGCAAGGACGTCATGCAGTGGAGCGTGGACACCCTGCGCGAGGACGGTCTGCGCGTGCTGGTCTCCTCCTTCAACGGAGCCGATCCGAACGGTACGCCCACCCGCGACTCACCCGCGCTGACGCTGGGCCAGCTGCACGAGATCGCGCTCGCCCCGGGATGGAACCGCACCCACAACTAGGCCGTCTGCACGCCTCCGTGACCGGGGCGTCCGGCGTGGTTCATTTGGCGTCCGCGTAGCACTCCACGACCGCCGTCGTGAACGGGAACCGGACCGGGGTGTCGCCGAAGGCGATCCGGCCGGCCCGGTCGCCGGCGGCGCGGATCGCCTCCACCACGGCCTCGGCCTCCTCGGCCGGACAGTGCACGATCACCTCGTCGTGCTGGAAGAACACCAGCTCGGCCCGCATGCCGGCGGTCGCCTGGCGCAGGGCCGCGAGCAGCAGCAGGGCCCAGTCGGCGGCGCTGCCCTGGACCACGAAGTTACGGGTGAACCGGCCGCGGGCCCGGGTGTTGGTGGAGGCGTAGCTCGGGGTCCAGCCGTCCTCCCGGTCCTGCGGGGCCCCGGCCTCGCCCTCGCCGTACCCCTCGCCCGGATCGACCCCGCCGTCGCCGGTCTCGTCGCGCTCGCCGGAGCCGGCGGGTGGCGGGCAGGTACGGCCCAGCCAGGTCCGTACGAGCCGGCCCTCCTCGCCGGCCTTCGCGGCGTCGTCCACGTACGCGACGGCCAGGGGGAAGCGGCGGCGGAGCGCGGCCAGGTTCTTCAGGCCGTCCCCGGAGGTCTGCCCGTAGACGGCACCGAGCACGGCGATCTTGGCCTTGTCCCGGTCGCCGGAGAAGCCCTGGCGGGAGACGGCGGTGTAGAGGTCGGTGGTCTCCCCGGCGACCTCCATGAAGGCCGGGTCGCGGGAGATGGCGGCGAGTACGCGCGGTTCCATCTGGTCGGCGTCGGCGACGACGAGCCGCCAGCCCGGGTCGGCGACCACCGCCCGGCGGATCACCTTGGGGATCTGCAGGGCCCCGCCGCCGTTCGTGACCCAGCGGCCGGTCAGGGTGCCGCCGGGGATGAACTCCGGGCGGAAGCGGCCGTCGCGGACCCAGTCCGCGAGCCAGGACCAGCCGTGGGCGGTGTAGATCCGGTACAGCTTCTTGTACTCGATCAACGGCTCGACGGCGGGATGGTCCAGCTCCTGGATCTCCCAGCGGCGGGTGGACCTGAGCTTGATCCCGGCCCCGGCGAAGGCCTTGATGACGTCGGCGGGCAGATCGGGGCGCACGCGTCTGCCGAAGGCGGCGGACACCCGGTCGGCCAGCTCGGCGAGACGCCGGGGCTCCCCGCCGCCCGCGTACCGCTCGCCGAGCAGCTCGGTCAGCAGGGCGCGGTGCACATCGGCCCGCCAGGGCAGACCGGCGCGGTTCATCTCGGCGGCGACGAGGAAGGCCGCCGACTCGGCGGCGATGAGCAGCCGCATCCGGTCGGGGCGGTCGGTGGCATCGAGCCGCTTCGCCTGGTCGGCGTGGATGGCGAGCAGGGCGTCCAGGGGGACGGGGGTGGGCTGCGGGTCGAAGAGGGAGTCCTGGGCGCGGGGCTCGGCGGCGCGCGGGCGCGGATCGGGCGGCACGGGGGTGTGGGTGAGCCGGGCCCAGGCCGCGGCCGCGGAGCGGGGTTCGCCCGAGCGGCCCTCGTGGCCGAGGAGCAGCAGCTCGGCGCCCTCGATGTCGTGGCACCGCTCGACGCGGGTGCCTGCGGCGAGCAGGCGGGGATATACGGCGGCGGTGGACCGCCAGACCCAGCGGGTGCCGGGCGGGGCGGCGCGGATCGCCTCGGCGGGGTCGCGGACGCGGAGCCGGACTCCGTCCGCGGGGGGTACGGGCGCGGCGTGCCACCACCCGTCGCCGTCCTCGGCGAGGGCCCAGCGGGGGGTGCGGTCGCTCATGGGTGCGAGTGTCCCACCGGGGTCTGACAGGGGGGGTCGGCGTGCCGGGCCGTGGTGCGGGGGCGTGCCGGGTGCGGCGCCGTTGCGGGGCTCCGCCCCGGGCCCCGCGCCTCAAACGCCGGCGGGGCTGGGACAGCGGGGCTCCGCCCCGGGCCCCGTGCCTCAAATGCCGGCGGGGCTGGGACAGCGGGGCTCCGCCCCGGGCCCCGTGCCTCAGGCGCCGGTGGGGCTGGGACAGCGGGGCTCCGCCCCGGGCCCCGTGCCTCAAATGCCGGCGGGGCTGGGACAGCGGAGCTCCGCCCCGGGCCCGCGCCTCAAATGCCGGCGGGGCTGGGACAGCGGGGCTCCGCCCCGGGCCCCGCGCCTCAAACGCCGGCGGGGCTGGATCGGGTGGGCTGGGAGACTGGGGGTGTGAGAGACCTTGCCGAGATCGTCGATCGAGCCTTCGCCGCAGCCCTCTACGCCCAGGACGACGCCGGGCTGGACACCGGGGCCTCGTTGCTCGTCGCCGATCAGGGCGGCTGGGCCGCGGTCGGGCGGGAGCTGCTCGCGCGCGGGGAGGCGTACGTGCGCCAGGGCTGGGAGCGGGGCTGGCAGCCGGCGGACGTACTGCGGCTGGTCCGGCGGGACCTCGACGAGCGGCACCTGCGCATCACCGGGGACCTCATCGCCGCCGAGGCGCGCCGCTACGCGCGGCTCCCGGCGCGCTGGGGTGCGGGCGAGGTGTGGTGGGCGGGCGACGAGGAGTACGCCGACCGGCTCGCGCAGCGGGAACGGGCCGACCGGTTCACGCTGGCCACCGCCTTCCTGGAGGTGCTGCGGCTGCTGATACGGCTGCCCTCGATCGAGCCGGTGGGTCCGCTGCCCGGTGACCCGGCCGACGCCCTCGCCGAGCACGCCCACATCGAGCCGCGCATGCTGGGCCGGATCCGGGCGCTGCTCGCCAAGGCCGAGGCGACCACCTTCCCGGAGGAGGCGGAGGCACTCAGCGCCAAGGCCCAGGAGCTGATGGCCCGGCACACCGTGGACGAGGCGCTGCTGGCCGCCCGCGGCGGCGGCCCGAAGCAGGTCCCGGGGGCCTGCCGGATCGGCGTCGAGCCGCCGTACGAGGAGGCGAAGGCGGTGCTGCTCGACGCGGTGGCCACCGCCAACCGCTGCCGGGCGGTGTGGAACAGCGGCTTCGAGTTCTCCACGGTGGTCGGTTTCGAGAGCGACCTGGAGGCGGTGGAGCTGCTTTACACCTCGCTGCTCGTGCAGGGCACGGCGGCGATGACCCGCGCGGAGGCTGCGCAGCGCTCCGGCGGGCGCAGGCGGACGAAGACCTTCAGGCAGTCCTTCCTGCTCGCCTACGCGAGCCGGCTCGGCCACCGGCTGGCCGAGACCGCCGAGCACACGGCGACGGAGGCCCCCGACAACCTGCCGGCCCTGGTGGCCCGGGACGTGGCGGTCACTTCGCGCGCGGACGAGATGTTCCCGCGGACCACGACGACCCGGCTGCGCGGCGCGACCGACCACGCGGGCTGGGAGGACGGCACGGCGGCCGCCGACCGCGCCCACATGGGCGGCCGGCGCCGACCGCTGCCGCGGGGCTAGGCCGTCTCTTCCGGATCTTGTCGGGTGAGCCCGGCGGGCCGGGCCCGACAGGATCCGGAAGAGACGGCCTAGGGGCCGTCGTGCCGTTCCGGCGTGCCCGGGGTGTCCGTGCGCAGGGCGTGTGCCTCCGACTTCAGGATGCGCATCGACCTGCCCAGTGAGCGGGCCATGTCGGGGAGCTTCTTGGAACCGAACACCAACAGGCAGACCACCAGGACCAGGAGCACGTGCCAGGGCTGGACGGCGTTGCGGAACACGGGCGTTCCACCCTTCGGACGAGTCGGATTCTTTTCGAACGACCGGCTCATGGAACACGCACACCCCGGGTCGGGACAAATCTGAAGAAGTCCTGAAAACCGTTACGCTCGGCGCCATGAGCTGGCTCCGGGCACTGAAGGGCACCGCCCGCTCGGGTCTGACCGTCGAGCGGGCCCGCCTCGAACCCCTCGCCGCCCTGCGGGCCGCTGTCGGCCTCGCCCTCGTCATCGGTGCCGGACTGGCCCTTCTGGGTCCCGGCGCGGCGGCCAGTTCCGCCTTCGGCGCGTTCATGGCCGCCATCGCCACCTTCCAGCAGAGCTGGCGCCCCCGTCCGGTCCTCGCCCTCGCCTCCGGCCTGACCCTGGCCGTGTCCACCTTCGTCGGCTACCTCGTCGGCGCTTCGCACACCGGGCTGTTCCTCGCCCTGCTCGCCGCCTGGACCCTCGTGGCGGGCCTGCTGTGGGCGGCCGGTCCCACCGCCGGGATCATCGCCTCCGGCAACGTCGCCGTCATGCTCGTCACCGTCACCCTGCCGACCTCCGTGGCGCAGGCCGCCGGGCACGCCGCGATGATCGCCGCGGGCGGGGTGGTGCAGGCCCTGCTGATCGTGTTCTTCCCCGTCCGCCGCTGGGGCGCCCAGCGCGACGCCCTCGCCGATGCGCTCGCCGCCGAGGCCGACTACGCCCGCCGGCTGCGCCAGGACCCCGTCGCGCCCTTCGACCCGGCGCCCCTGATGCGGGCGCGGGCGGCCGCCACCGTCACCGCCCGCCAGGCCCGGCGGCGCCCCGCCGAGCTGCACGGGGCGCGCGGGCTCGCGGAGCGGATCCGGCCGGTGCTGGCCTCGCTCGCCGATCCGGCCGTGGGGGGACCGGGCGAGGGGCCGGGCCGGGACCGGGTGCGCGAGCTGCTCGCCGCCGCCGGGGAGGTCCTGGACGCGGCCGCGCACGCGATCCGGAGCGGGGAACCGGTGCGGCTCCCCGCGCCCTCGCCGGCCGTCCTGAAGTCCCCCGACACCGCGGATCTCCTCGCCGGCGCGCCGCTACGGGCCGCGCGCCGCCTCGCCGCCCTGCTGGACGACGTACTGGAGACCGCCCGGCCGGGATCCGGGCGCACGGCCGCTCCCGGTGAATCGATGCTGCGGCCCACCCTGCCGGCCATGGTGCCGCTGGTGCTGACCGCCGTACGGGCCGAGCTGCGGCCCGGATCGCCGATCCTGCGGCATGCCGTGCGGGTGACGGCCGTGGCCTGCGCCGGCTACGTGATCGGCCAGGCGCTGCCGTTCGGGCACGGCTACTGGGCGCCGATGGCCTCCGTGATGATCATGCGGCCGGACTTCAGCCAGACCTACGCGCGCGCCGTCGCCCGCTTCGGTGGCACCCTCGTCGGGGTCGCGGTGGCCACCGGCATCGTCCAGGTCGCCCAGCCCGACATGTACCTGTCCGGCTTCCTCGCCGTGGTCAGCGCCTGGCTCATGTACACCCTGATGCGCACCGGGTACGCCGTCGCCCAGCTCTTCGTGTCGGCCTACGTGGTCTTCCTGCTCGGCATGGGCGGGGTCCGCTGGGACCAGACCGTGCCCGACCGGGTCGCCCTCACCCTGGTGGGCGGAGTGCTCGCGATGATCGGCTACGCCCTCTACCCGGCCTGGGAGACCCCGCGGCTGCGGACCCGCCTGGCCGACTGGATCGCCGCCGGCGGACGGTACGCGGCCGCCGTGCTCGACCAGTACGCCGATCCGGCGGGGGCCCGGCGGGCCGATGTGCGCGAGGCCCTGCTGGCGGCCCGCGACGCCCGCATCGCGTGGCAGGAGGCCCTGGACCGGGCCGCCGGGGAGCCGGTGCGCCACCGCGGGCTGTCCCACGCGGCCGCCGACGGCGCGGGGGACGCCCTCGCCGCGATGGGCCGGTGCGCCATGCTGCTGGAGGCCCATGTCCCGGACCGCGGGCAGGCTCCGGTGCCGGGCGCCGCCGACCTGGCCGAGGCGCTGCGCACTGCCACCGGGGCGGGCGCCAAGGCCGTTCGGGAGCGCCGGGTGCCGCAGTGGGACGAGGTCAGGGCCGTGCTGGCGGACTGGGGCGCGCCCGGGCAGGGGGTGCTGCGCGGGGCCGCCCCGCAGCTCCTGGACTCGCTGGACGAGGTGTCCGAGGCCCTTCACCCCTGAGGACGGACCTGTGAGTGATCAATGGACCACCCCGCGTGCACGTGCATCTGCCCATGCAGCCGCTCATGAACACAGCTATGATCCGGAGGAGTTGACATCTGCACTATCGGGGGCTTCCTGTGGACCACGCGTACAACGGGATGGCAGCTGCAGAACTCGCTACCTTGTTTGAGCTGACGTGGCAGAAGAGCAGACACAGCAACTCGCAGGGTTCCTGCGTGGAGTTCGCGCGGCTGCCGGGAGGCGACGTCGCCATGCGCAACTCGCGCTTTCCCGACGGACCGGCACTGGTCTACACGCCGGCGGAGATCGAGGCCCTGCTGCTGGGCGTCAAGGACGGCGAGTTCGATCATCTGATCGGCTGACGGAACAGCGCACCCAATCACGCCATGCACGTGCACTGGCCGGGACTGATCGCAATGATCAATCCCGGCCAGTTGTCCTGTGTGCGCCCCTGATCGGCGGCGGTCGGCCGCTCAGTCCTGGAGGAGGAAGAGCGCCCAGACGACCTTGCCGGTGAGCCGTCCCGCGAGCGGGTGCCAGCCCCAGCTGTCGCTGTACGCGTCCACCAGGAACAGCCCGCGCCCGGACTCCAGGTCGCAGTTCTCCGAGGTCCGCTCCGGTGAGAACGCCCCGCCCGGCCGGTCCTCGCTGGGGTCCCGCACCGCACACACCAGCCGCGTGCTCCACCGCATCAGGTGCAGCCGTACCGGCGGCTCCGGCTCGGCGTCCGGACCGCGCCTGTCCTCGGGCAGGGCATGGCGCAGCGCGTTCGTGACGAGTTCGGAGACGACCAGGGAGACGTCGTCGAAACGGTCGTCGAGTCCCCACTGGGACAGGGTCGACCGGGTGAAGGTGCGGGCGCCCCGCACCGCGTCGAAGCGTGCGGGAAGGGCGCATGAGGCGGACCCGGAGACAGCCGTGGGGTCAACCGGGGGAAGCCCCTGCCGTAACGGCTCGAGCATGGTCGATCCATTCGTCCCCATGCGAGGCACTCCCGGGATTCGCGGGCGGAGCGGTCAACTCCGTCCAGAAAGAACTGCGGGGTGGGTCCGGCGCCGGCGCGAACAGCACGCAGGTGCGCGGGGACCATCGTTCCGAATGCCGGAGCCGGATGCAAGGGCAGATGCACGTGCACGCGCCGGACCTGTCCACTCCCGTGACGGTTCTGACTCATTTCTTCCTACGCATACTTACGGACTTCTTTTCCTACAGACGGGATTCCGTTACAGAACGAGTACGGGCCGATGCGTTTTGGTGGCAGACTGCGGCCCCTGGGGTACGGGGGCCCCGAGACGCACGCGCACACCACGCGCACGCCAATGCGATGGGGAGGGCAGTACTAGTGACCGCAGAAGCAAGCGGTTCTGTGGTGCGCCGCATCCTCCTGGGCTCCCAGCTCAGGCGACTCCGAGAATCCCGCGGCATCACCCGTGAGGCGGCCGGCTACTCGATCCGCGCATCCGAATCGAAGATCAGCCGCTTGGAGTTGGGAAGGGTGAGCTTCAAGGCCAGAGACGTCGAGGACCTCCTCACGCTCTACGGAGTCACGGACAGCACCGAGCGCGAGTCGCTGCTCGGACTGGTCCGCGAGGCCAACGCGACCGGCTGGTGGCACAGTTACGGCGACGTGCTGCCCGGGTGGTTCCAGACGTACATCGGTCTGGAGGGCGCCGCCTCCCTCATCCGCATCTACGAAGTCCAGTTCGTCCACGGACTGCTGCAGACCGAGGCCTACGCCCACGCCGTCGTCAGCCGCGGCATGCCCGGCGCCACCGGCGCCGAGATCGACCGCCGCGTCGCGCTGCGCCTGGAGCGGCAGAAGGTCCTCGTCTCCGAGAACGCCCCGGTCTTCCACGCCGTCCTCGACGAGGCCGCGCTGCGCCGCCCGTACGGCGACCGCGAGGTCATGCGCGGCCAGCTGGAGCACCTCATCGAGGTCTCCCAGCGCCCCAACGTGCAGCTCCAGGTGATGCCCTTCTCCTTCGGCGGCCACGCGGGCGAGAGCGGAGCCTTCACCCTGCTGCGCTTCCCCGAGTCCGACCTCCAGGACATCGTCTATCTGGAACAGCTCACCAGTGCCCTCTACCTGGACAAGGACGAGGAAGTGGGGCAGTACGAGCGGGCGATGGAACGGCTCCAGGCCGACTGCCCCGATCCCGACCGGACCCGGGATCTTCTTCGCGGTCTGCTCCAACTGTCTTGATTCGCACGTAGTATGACGTCTGATCAGTGCATGATGACCGATCGGTCTCCGGTGCAGCGCACGGGTGCGCGCTCGCAGTAAGGGATGGCATGTCCATATTCAGCGACCTGGCTCACCAGTACATCGACGGCGAATGGCTGGCCGGTACCGGTTCGTGGGACATCATCGACGTCAACCCGTACAACGGGGAGAAGCTCGCGGCCATCACCGTGGCCACCGTCGAGCAGGTGGACCAGGCCTACCGCGGCGCCGAGCGCGCCCAGCGGGAGTGGGCCGCCACCAGCCCCTACATCAGACGTGCGGTCCTGGAGCGCGCCCTGCGGATCACCGAGGAGCGCGAGAAGGAGATCGTCGAGGCGATGATCGACGAGCTCGGCGGGACCCGTCCCAAGGCCGAGTACGAGGTCCACCTCGCGATGGAGTTCATCCGCGAGTCGCTCCAGCTGGCCGTCCGGCCCGAGGGCCGGATCCTGCCCTCGCCGGTCGAGGGCAAGGAGAACCGGGTCCAGCGCCTGCCCGTGGGCGTCATCACCGTGATCAGCCCCTTCAACTTCCCGTTCCTGGTGACCCTGAAGTCGGTCGCCCCGGCCCTGGCGCTGGGCAACGCGGTCGTCATCAAGCCCAACCAGAACGCCCCGGTCGTCGGCGGCGGCGTGATCGCCAAGATCTTCGAGGACGCGGGGCTGCCGGCCGGCCTGCTGAACGTCCTGGTCACCGACATCGCCGAGATAGGCGACGCCCTCCTGACCCACCCCGTGCCCAAGGTCATCTCGTTCGCGGGATCGGACCGGGTCGGCCGGCACGTCGGAGCGGTCGCCGCCCGCCACTTCAAGCGCACGGTCCTGGAGCTGAGCGGCAACAGCGCGCTCGTCGTCCTCGACGACGCCGACCTCGACTACGCGGTGGACGCGGCCGTCTTCAGCCGCTTCGTCTACCAGGGCCAGGTCTGTATGGCCGCCAACCGCATCCTCGTCGACGCCTCCGTCGCCGAGGAGTTCACGCAGAAGTTCATCGCGCGCGTGCGCAGCCTGAAGACGGGCGACCCGCACGAGGCCGACACCCACATCGGCCCGCTGATCAACTCCTTCCAGGCCGACGCCCTGACCGCACTCGTGGACCAGGCCGTGGAATCCGGAGCGCAGGCGCTCGTACGGGGTTCTACGCGCGGCAACCTGGTCGAACCCACGGTGCTCGCCGGGATCCCCGAGGACTCCCCGCTGCTGGGCCAGGAGATCTTCGGGCCGGTCGCCCTGCTGGTGGTCTTCGACGGCGAGGACGAGGCCGTCCGGCTGACCAACGCGACCCCCTACGGGCTCAGCGGCGCGGTGCACACCCGGGACGTGGAGCGGGGCGTCCGCTTCGCGCAGCGGATCGAGACGGGCATGATCCACGTCAACGACTCCACGATCGGGGACGAGCCGCTGGCCGCGTTCGGCGGCGAGAAGGCCTCGGGTCTGGGGCGGCTGAACGGCGAGGCCACGATCGAGGCGTTCACCACCCAGAAGTGGATCTCCGTCCAGCACGGCCGGACGACCTTCCCGTTCTAGGTCTTCCCCGGCATCCCCCCAGGGGGTGTCTTGCCGATCAGGCCGGGCTCGCGGGGCCCGGCGCCGCGCCTCGCCGCGTTGTCCTCGGTCGGCGATGCTCCGCATCGCCTCCCTCGTCCGCCTTGCGATCCTTCCCCTCGGCCCTGGCGGGCCCGGGGAGACCCCATGGCACCGGACCCCGCTCCCTGATCCGGCCCGATCGGCAAGACACCCCCTAGACTCGGCCGGGCGTAGGCAGCCGCCCGGGGGAGATCGAGTTGAGCAACATACCGGAGACCGGCCGGACCCCTCGGGTCCAGAACCGGCTCGTCGTCATCCAGATCGTGGTCTTCTCGCTGCTGCTCACGCTGGGCGGACGCCTCTGGTACCTCCAGATCCGCAATGGCTCGGAGTACACGGACGAGGCGAAGAACAACCACGTCCAGCAGGTGGTGCAGCCGGCCGTGCGCGGCTCGATCCTGGACTCGCGCGGGGTGCCGCTCGCCGACAACGCGACCCACCTCGTGGTCTCCGCCAGCCGTACCGAGCTGCTGACCATGAAGGACAAGGGCAGGTCCGTGCTGACCCGGCTCGCCGGGGTACTGGGCCTGGACGCCCAGGAGGTCATCGACAAGGTCCGGCTCTGCGACTCCAAGACCAAGCAGCCCTGCTGGAACGGGTCCCCCTACCAGCCGATCCCGGTCAGCGACGAGGCCACCACCGAGCAGGCCCTGCAGATCCGTGAGCACCCCGAGGACTTCCCGGGCATCACGGCCGAGGCGACGGCCCTGCGCCGCTACGCCGCCCCGGACGAGGCCAACACCTCGCAGGTGCTCGGCTACCTCTCGCCGGTCACCGACGAGGAGATCGCCAAGGCGAAGAAGTCGGACTCGCCGTACCTGCGCTCCGACCAGGTGGGCCGCTCCGGCCTGGAGCGCACCTACGACAAGGAGCTGCGCGGCAAGGCGGGCATCACCCGCTACGAGGTGGACAACCTCGGCCGGGTCATCGGGCAGGGCGAGACGGACCCGGCGCAGCCCGGCTCGAACATCGTGACCTCGATCGACTCCCGCGTGCAGGCGGTCGCCGAGCGCGAGCTGAACAACGCGATGATCGACGCCCGCAAGATCTACGACAAGAACACCCGCCGCAACTACGAGGCCGACTCCGGCTCCGTGGTGGTGATGGAGACCAAGACCGGCCGGGTCGTGGCGATGGCCTCGAACCCGACCTACGACCCCAACGCGTGGGTGGGCGGCATCTCCGCCAAGGACTACGCCGGCCTCACCGACAAGGAGTCCAACTATCCGCTGCTGAACCGGGCCATCCAGGCCCAGGCGGCGCCGGGCTCCATCTTCAAGGTGGTCACCTCGACCGCCGCGGTCAATGCCGGGTACCCGTTCAACAACCGCTACCCCTGCCCCAGCTCGTACTCGGTGGGCAGCCAGACCTTCACGAACTTCGAGTCGCAGGGCCACGGCGACATCACCATCGGCCGGGCCCTGGAGGTCTCCTGCGACACCGTCTACTACGCCCTCGCGGACCAGGAGTGGAAGAAGGACGGCGGCATCAACCCGAAGAAGAACCCGAACGACTGGTTCTTCAGGACGGCCCACGAGTTCGGGCTCGGCAAGCGCACCGGCATCGACCTGCCCAACGAGGTCCCCGGCCGCGTCCCCGACCGCAAGTGGAAGCAGGACTTCTTCGAGGCGAATAAGGTCGCCTGGTGCCGGGACGGCAAGAAGAACGGCTCCTTCGCCGAGAAGATCGCCTACGAGAACTGCCGCCAGGGCAACCAGCTGCGCGAGGGCGACGCCATCAACTACTCGATCGGCCAGGGTGACACGCTCGTCACCCCGATCCAGATGGCCTCCGTGTACTCGGCGATCGCCAACGGCGGCACGATCCACCAGCCCAGCATCGGCAAGGCGATCGTCAGCGCCGACGGGAAGTCGGTCCAGGAGATCGCCCCGAAGGAGCAGGGCAAGCTGCCGATGGACGCGAAGACCCGCAACAACATCGACCAGGCACTGGCCGGCGTGGCCACCGACGGCAGCGCCGCCTGGCGCTTCGGCGGCTGGCCGCAGAAGCAGATCCCGATGCACGCCAAGACGGGCACGGCCGAGGTCCAGGGCAAGCAGACCACCTCGTGGTTCGCCTCGTACACCGACGACTACGCGATCGTGATGACGATCTCGCAGGGCGGCACCGGCTCGGGCGCGTCGGGACCCGCGGTCCGCAAGATCTACGAGGCGATGTACGGGCTCGACCCGACGGGCAAGCAGGACCTCTCCAAGGCGCTGCTCCCGCAGCCCGCCACCGCCCTGCCGGCGATTCGCCCGGACGGGGAGATCGAGGGCAACTGACCGCGTATTGAGGACAGGACCTGACCGCAATGGTCCGTAGCGTGTGTCGTGTCGGAGGGAGCAGCCCCCGGCGGTACGGCTCCAGCAGAAGGCGGTCAGGTCATGGCTCAGATTTCCACCGAGGTCCTCGGCGACGAGCGCGGCACGCTCCTCGCCTTCGTCGAGGCCCAGCGCACGGCGATCCGCGAATCGCTCCTCGGGCTCAGTGAGGAGCAGGCCGCGAGCCGGCCCAGCGTCAGCGAGCTCACCCTGTCCGGGCTGCTCAAGCACGTGGCCGAGTGCGAACTGAGCTGGCTGCGGATGGCCCAGCAGCGGCCGAACGAGCTGGGGCGCACCGAGGAGACCTGGGCCGAGGCCTTCCGGCTGGTCGAAGGTGAGTCCGTCCCGTCGGTGCTGGCCTTCTGGGACGACGTCGCGGAGCAGACGGCGGCCTTCGTCGCCGAGGTCCCGAGCCTGGACGCCACCTTCCCACTGCCGCCGGCGCCGTGGTTCCCCGAGAACGGCAAGGTCTCGATCCGCTGGATGCTCCTGCACCTGGTGGAGGAGTTCGCCCGGCACGCGGGCCACGCCGACATCGTGCGGGAGTCCCTGGACGGCACCCGCGCCATGGGGTGAGCGGGGGTGAGTAGCCTGGCCCCATGTCAGCGATCCGGCTTCTTGTCCTCGGTGCGGTCCGCCAGCACGGGCGGGCCCACGGGTACCAGGTACGCAACGACCTGGAGTACTGGGGCGCCCACGAGTGGTCGAACACGAAGCCCGGATCGATCTACCACGCGCTGAAGCAGATGGCGAAGCAGGGCGTCCTGCACGCGCACGAGGTGGCGCCGAGCGCGGCGGGCGGCCCGCCGCGCACCGAGTACGAGGTGACGGACGCCGGCCGCGAGGAGTACTTCCGGCTGCTGCGCGAGGCCCTCGCCGCCTACGACCAGAAGACGGACGTGCTGTCGGCGGCGATCGGCTTCATGGTCGATCTGCCGCGGGCGGAGGTGCTCGCGCTGCTCCGGGAGCGGATGGCGAAGCTGGCGCTGTGGCGGTCGTCGGTGACGGAGTACTACACGCCGGAGGGCGGCCCGGAGTCGCTGGGGCACATCGGCGAGATCATGCACATGTGGGTCCACTCCGCGGATGCCGAGGCGGAGTGGACGCGGGGGCTGGTCGCCCGGATCGAGGGGGGCGCGTACTCCTTCGCGGGCGAGGGCGGTGATCCGTTCGTGGGGGTCCTCGCGGACGGCCAGGAGAATCCGTACGCCGCGCGACAGGATGCGTAATCAAGTTTGACTAGCCCAAGACCGGGCATTACCTTGGGCGGCCCAGCTACTCAAATTTGACTAATGAGGGAGCGGTTTTGGCGATCTTCGCCGAAGGTGTCCACAAGCGGTACGGCGACAAGTCCGCACTGGCGGGCCTCGACCTGGAGGTGAAGCCCGGCACGGTGCAGGCCGTGCTCGGCCCCAACGGCGCCGGAAAGACCACGGCCGTGCGCATCATGAGCACCCTGCTGCGGCACGACGAGGGCGTGGTCCGGGTCGCCGGCCACGACGTACGCACCCAGGCCCCGGCCGTCCGGGCCCGGATCGGGCTGCTCGGCCAGCACGCGGCGCTCGACGAGGGGCTGGGCGGGCGGCAGAACCTGGAGATGTTCGGCCGCCTGAACCACCTCGGCGCCCGCCGGGCCGGCCTGCGCGCCGACGAACTGCTGGACCGCTTCGGCCTCGCCGACACCGGCCGGCGGCCCGTGAAGCAGTACAGCGGCGGGATGCGGCGCCGGCTCGACCTCGCGGCCTCCCTGATCACCGAGCCGGAGGTGCTCTTCCTGGACGAGCCCACCACCGGGCTCGACCCCCGCGGCCGCACCGAGGTGTGGAGCGCGGTCCGCTCGCTGGTCGGCGGCGGCACGACCGTCCTGCTGACCACGCAGTACCTGGAGGAGGCCGACCAACTGGCCGACCGCATCACGCTGATCGACGGGGGGCGGGTGGCGGCCGAGGGCACGGCCGACGAGCTGAAGTCCCTCGTCGGGGCCGACCGGATCGTCGTCGTCCTGCGGGACGCGGCCCGGCTCGCGCAGGCGGCGCGGCTGCTGCCGGATCCGGCCGTGGACCCGGACTCCGCGACCCTGAGCTTCCCGGTGGAGGACCGGATGGCGGGCCTGGCCCTGACCCTGCGCGTGCTGGAGGAGGCGGGCATCGAGGCGGCGGACCTCGCCGTCCGCCGCCCCACGCTCGACGAGGTCTTCCTGCACCTGACCGACCGTACGGACGCCGCGGAGGTGGCCGCATGACTGCGCACACGACCATGACCGCGCGCACCGGCCCGGGCGTGCCCTGGGTGATCCAGGACTCCTGGACGATGACCCGGCGCGAGCTCGCGCACTGGGCGCGCCAGCCGGTCCAGATGCTCGTCGGCCTGGTCTTCCCGGTGATGCTGCTGCTGATGTTCGGCTTCCTGGTCGGGGGCGGGCGCGGGATCGACGGCGAGTACGTCGAGTTCCTGGTGCCCGGGATGCTCGCGCTGACCATGGCCTTCGGGCTGGAGTCGACGATGACCGCGGTCACCCAGGACCTGGGCAAGGGGGTGATCGACCGGTTCCGCGCCATGCCGATGTCCTCGGCCGCGGTGCTGGTCGGCCGCAGCGCGGCGGACATGCTCCAGTCGGCGGTGGGCCTCGCCGTCCTCGCGGGCGTCGGCCTGCTGCTGGGCTGGCGCTGGCACGGCTCCCCGGCGGCCGTGCTGCTGGCCTTCGCGCTGCTCCTGCTGCTGCGCTTCGCGATGCTGTGGATCGGCATCTGCCTGGGCATGGTCGCGGGCCGTCCGGAGCTGGTGCAGGCGGTGCAGATCCTGGTGTGGCCGGTGGGCTTCCTCTCCAACGCGTTCGCCACGCCGGAGGCGATGCCGGGCTGGCTGGGGGCGGTGGTGGAATGGAACCCGATGTCGGCGACGGCCACTGCGGTCCGCGACCTGTTCGGCAATCCGGCGGCGGCCGGGCCGTCGTGGGCCGCCGACCATGCCGCGCTGCTCGCCGTGGGCTGGCCGGTGCTGCTGCTGGCGGTCTTCTTCCCGCTGGCGGTGGCGAGGTTCCGGGCCCTGAGCAAGTAGCGGCCGCAGCACCCGTGCGACGGGACCCCGCGAAGGGGCCCGAGCGGGGACTTGCACCTCACGCCGCGTGAGGGACCACAGTGAAGGGCGTACCCAACCAGAGGGCGGAAGAGATGAGTCACTCCGTGGGCCAGGTCGCCGGATTCGCCGGAGTCACGGTGCGCACCCTGCACCACTACGACGAGATCGGCCTGCTCTCCCCGAGCGGGCGCAGCAGTGCGGGACACCGGCGGTACGACGACGCCGACCTGGACCGGCTGCAGCGGATCCTGTTCTACCGGGAGCTCGGCTTCCCCCTCGACGAGGTCGCGGTCCTGCTGGACGACCCGGAAACGGATCCGCGGGAGCATCTGCGCCGGCAGCATGCCCTGCTGACCGACCGGATCGACCGGCTCCAGCAGATGGCCAAGGCCGTTGAGCACGCCATGGAGGCGAAGAAGATGGGCATCAACCTCACGCCCGAGGAGAAGTTCGAGGTCTTCGGGGACTTCGATCCCGACCAGTACGCCGCGGAGGCCGAACAGCGCTGGGGCGGCACGGACGCCTACGCCGAGTCGCAGCGCCGGGCCGCCGCCTGCACGAAGGAGGACTGGCAGCGGATCCTGGCCGAGGCCGGCGACATCAACCGGCGGCTGGCCGCGCTGATGGACGCGGGAGCGGCCGCGGAGTCCGAGGAGGCCATGGACCTGGCCGAGGAGCACCGCGGCTGGATCGACGGGAACTGCTACACCTGCTCGTACGAGATGCACACCAGCCTGGGCGAGATGTACGTGGCGGACGAGCGGTTCACGGCCACCTACGACGCCGTCCGGCCGGGGCTGGCCGTCTTCCTGCGGGACGCGATCATGGCCAACGCCGTACGCAAGGTGTAGGCGCGAAGGTCACGCATCCGACCCCCTCCGGTCCCTGGAACCGGGTGGGGGTCGTGTGCGTTGATAATTGAAACCGCTCCTTCCGCCTTACGCCCCCCCGATCCAGGAGAGCCCGGAACCCGTGTATACGCTTGCGCTCGGCCCTGAGTGGCTGTCCCCGGACTATCTGATCTCGCACTTCGGTCTGATCGGCATCCTGGTCATCGTCTTCGCCGAGTCGGGACTCTTCGCATTCCTCCCCGGCGACTCCCTGCTCTTCACGGCGGGCCTGCTGGTCGCGGACGGGCAGTACATCAAGCAGCCGCTGTGGCTGGTCTGCACCCTGATCGTGGCCGCCGCGATCATCGGTGACCAGGTCGGTTACATGATCGGCAAGTTCTTCGGGCCGAAGCTCTTCAACCGGCCGAAGTCCAAGCTCTTCAAGCGGGAGAACCTGGACAAGGCGCACGAGTTCATGGACAAGCACGGCCCCAAGGCCATCGTGCTCGCCCGCTTCGTGCCGATCATTCGTACCTTCGCCCCGATGGTCGCGGGCGCCGGCACGATGAAGTACCGCACCTTCCTCACCTACAACATCATCGGCGGCATCGGCTGGGGAGCGGGCGTCACGATCGCCGGCTACTGGCTCGGGCAGATCGAGTTCATCAAGACCAACGTCGAGTCGATCCTGGTGGGCATCGTCCTGCTGTCGGTCGTCCCGGTGGTCTTCGAGGTGCTGAAGGCCCGCAAGGAGAGCAAGGCGAACGCCGGCGCCGAGTCGGCCGCGGCTCCCGCCGCCGACGGCTCCGGCCCGCAGGCCCCCGGCGCGCGCGGCCGGCACGCCAAGCGCTGAGCCGCCCGCGCCGCCCCGCCCCGTAAGCACCCCGCACGCCCGTACCGCCCCGGAGGCCCACGAGAGGCCCCGGGGCGTACGTGTGCCCGCGGCGGGGCCCGCGTACGGGGCCTGCGCGGGCCCGAGGTCCCGCGGGGGCCTCAGAAGCCGCGGGTCCGCTTCGCCGCACGGCGCTTGGCGGCGCTCGCGGCCCCCGGGATGCGCATGAACAGCCGGGAGGCCTCCGACCCGAGGTTCACGCCGATCGCGATGGCCAGCGCGATGGCCGCGGCGTTCACCAGCGAGCCCAGGCCCTCGTTCAGCCGGTCCTCCGCGATCAGCAGCAGCCCGTAGTACGTCGCCGAGCCGGGCAGCAGCGGGCCGATGGCGGCGGTCACGTACGGCAGGGCGGACGCGAAGCGGTAGCGGGAGAAGAGCTGCCCGAACAGGCCGACCAGCCCGGCGGCGATGGCCGTGGAGGGTACGGGCGGGATGCCCCCCGCGTAGTGCAGGGCCCCGAAGGTGACCCAGGCGACCGCGCCGTTGAGCGTCACGATCACCACCGTGGAGCGTTCCTGCTGGAGCAGGATCGCGAAGGTGAACACCAGCACCATCGAGGCGGCGATCTGGATCAGCGGCCGCTGCTGGATCTCCAGGACCTCCTCCGGCCGCGGCGAGGCGTCGAACTGCAAGCCGACGTAGAGCACCACCAGCACGCCCATGATGATGCCGATGAAGAGGTACATGACCTCCAGCAGCCGGGCCGACGCGGTGATGTAGTAGCCGGTCAGGCCGTCCTGCACGGCCGCCACCAGGGCCCGTCCCGGCAGCAGGGCGAACAGCCCACCGGTGATCACCGCGGAGGCCTTGACGTCGATGGCGGTCATGTTCAGGGCCACCCCGATCGCGGCGGGCGGCATCGCGGCGACCACGAACTGGTAGAACTCGGGCAGTCCGCGGCCGGCGCACAGCCAGGCCAGGCGGTCGCCGAGGATCGCACCGATCGCGGCGGCGAAGAAGACGAGGACCCCACCGCCGACCAGGGTGGAGGCGGCGCCGGCGAGCAGTCCGGCGGAGGCGGTGAGCATCCAGCCGGGGTACGGGTGCCGGTTGCGGCGGATCTCGGCGAGGCGCCGGTAGGCCTCCTCCAGCGACACGTCGATCTCGTGCGCGCTGATGTCGTCCACGAGCCGGAACACGGCCGCGAGCCGGTTGTAGTCGGTGCCGCGGCGGCGCACGGTGCGGCTGGCCGAGACCGGGTCGCCCACCAGCGAGGGGTGGTGGGTGATCGACAGCATGGTGAAGGTGACGGTCGGCTCGCAGCGGTCCAGCCCGTAGGAGCGGGCCACGGCGAACATCGCGGCCTCCACGTCCTCGGCGCCCTCACCGCCCGCGAGCAGCAGCTCGCCGATGCGCAGGGTCAGGTCGAGCACGCGGCCCACGGCGGGACCCGCCTCGCTCTGCCTCTGGACCAGCTCCGGCACGGGCCGGATGTCGACCGGCATGCGCAGCATCGTGCGCATCCGGTCCTGCCAGGGCGATTCCTTCATCCGTACGACGGGGAAACCCTGGCCGGGCGTGTAGGCGAGCGGGGACTGCGAGGCCCGGTAGGTGGCGGGGGTGGCGAAGGCGGACCCCTCGGGCTCCGGCTGCGCCGGTTCGGTGCCCGCCGGAAGAGCGAATTCGGAGGTGGGCTGGTCCTCCTCCGGAGCCTCCGGCTCCATCCCGGGCGGCGGCGTGAAGGCGCTGTGCGCCTCGTCGGACTGGGGCTTCCTGTCCTCTGCCCCGTCGGCCTCCGCCACGCGTCCTCCAGTCCGTGATCACCGTGGGTATCAGTATGCGGAATCGTTTCCTCCCGCCGCATACCCAGACCGGCCCCGCCCTCCCGTGCACACGACGACGGGCGGCATCCCCCGAGGGGATACCGCCCGCCATGTCATCAGGGGCGCGGGGGAGTCCCCCGGCCCGCTACCGCCGAGCGCGAGCTCAGTGGTGGCCGCCCTGCGCCTCCAGGCGCTTGTACGAGGCCTCGATCTCGGCCTCGGCCTCGGTGCGGCCGACCCAGTTCGCGCCCTCGACCGACTTGCCCGGCTCCAGGTCCTTGTAGACCTCGAAGAAGTGCTGGATCTCCAGGCGGTCGAACTCGGAGACGTGGTGGATGTCGCGCAGGTGCTCGACACGCGGGTCGGAGGCCGGCACGCAGAGCAGCTTGTCGTCGCCGCCCGCCTCGTCCGTCATGCGGAACATGCCGATGGCGCGGCACTTGATCAGGCAGCCCGGGAAGGTCGGCTCGTCAAGGATGACCAGCGCGTCCAGCGGGTCGCCGTCCTCGCCGAGGGTGTTCTCGACGAAGCCGTAGTCGGCCGGGTAGCTGGTCGAGGTGAAGAGGCGACGGTCCAGACGGATCCGGCCGGTCTCGTGGTCCACCTCGTACTTGTTCCGCGAACCCTTGGGGATCTCGATGGTGACGTCGAACTCCACGTCCTGCTCCTCCATGATCAGCTGCATTGCTTCGAGACTGCGTTGATTGCACCGCGTGCGCGTCCGGCCCAGCCCTGCCGGGTGGGGTGCCATGCTCGCGGCAAGACGCAGTGGTTAAGTGTCCCTCACGCATATGTGTGATCGCGAAAGGGGCTGGTCCGAGGTGCCATTGGACAAGACGTGGCAGCTCATCGCGGGTTCGGCCGTCGCCGGCCTGGCCCTGTCGGTGGCAGCGGTGGCCGCCGCCGGTCCTTGGGACTCCGGCCAGCGTAAGGCCGAGCGGGACAGCGCCGCCTCCTGGGGCCGTACGGGTGGCGCAGATCACGGCGACGGACCCGGTTCCGGGCGCCTGCCGCAGGCCGCGCCCAGCGCCCCCGGGGTGCTCGGCGGAATCGGCCCCGGGGTCCCGCGCGCACAGTCGGCGCCCGCCGCACCCGCCTCCGCCGGGGGCCTGGCCGCCGCGCTGAAGCCGCTGCTCGCCGATCCGGCGCTCGGCACCGTCCGTACCGCGTCCGTGGTCGACACGGCCACCGGGCAGGTCCTCTACGAGTCCGGGGCGCGGGACGCCATGACCCCCGCCTCCACCGTCAAGATCGTCACCGCCGCGGCCGTGCTGGCCGCCCTCGGGCCCGAGCACCGGATCAGGACCACGGTCGCCCCCGGCGCCGCCCCGGGGCAGATCGTCCTCGTCGGCGGCGGCGACCCCTCGCTCACCGCGAAGAAGAAGAGCCCCGCGGGATCCGGCGGCAGCCTCGTCGCCCTCGCCGCCGACACCGCGCAGGCCCTCAAGGCGGCCGGCACCGACACGGTGACCCTCGGATACGACGACAGCCTCTACACCGGCCCCGTCCGCCACCCGATCGGCGTCAACCCCAACATCGCTCCGGTGACCGCCCTGGCGGCCGACGAGGGCCGCCCCGACGACTCCACCTCCGGGCCCGTGGACCGGGCCGAGGACCCCTCCCGGGACGCCGCACGCACCTTCCGCACCCTGCTGGCCGACCGCGGCATCACGGTCACCGGCGAACCGGCCCGGGCCAAGGCCGCCACCGGCGTCCAGCCGCTGGCCGTCACCCTGTCCACCCCGATCGCCGGCCTGGTCGAGCGGATGCTCACCAACAGCGACAACGACATCGCCGAGGCCCTCGCCCGGCAGACCGCCCTCGCCTCCGGCCGCCCCGCGAGCTTCGAGGGCGCCGAGAAGGCCGTCACCGACCGGCTCACCGCCCTCGGCGTCGACACCGCCGGCTCCCGCTTCGCCGACGGCAGCGGCCTGGGCCGCGCCGACAAGGTCAGCGCCGGCCTGCTCACCGGGCTCCTCGCCAAGGCCGCCGACCCGCAGCGCCCCGAGCTGCGGCCGGTCCTCACCGGACTGCCCGTCGCCGGATTCACCGGAACCCTGAAGGCCCGCAACGCCGGCAGCTCACCGGCCGCCGGACTGCTCCGGGCCAAGACCGGCACCCTGACCGGGGTCAACTCCCTCGCCGGCACCGTGGTCGACCCCTCCGGCCGACTGCTCGCCTTCGCCTTCCTGACGGCGAACAGCCCCGGCGCCGAGGGCGCCGAGAAGGCCCTCGACAAGCTGGCCGCCGCCGTCGCGACCGCCTCCTAGGGGGTCCGCAAGAGGGCCGGTCCACGTACGGTTGACGCATGACGAGCATCGGTGGTGCGGAGATGGTCGACTGGAACCTCGCGGTGGCGACCGCGACCCGGCTGGTACGACCCGGCCCGGAGGTCACCCGGGACGAGGCGCGGGCCGTCGTGGCGGAGCTGCGCAGGCACGCCAGGACCTCGGAACGGCACGTGCGCGAGTTCACCCGGATGATCCCGGAGGGGACGGCCGTCCCCGATACGCCCGTCCTGGTGGTCGACCGGGCCGGCTGGGTCAAGGCCAACGTCGCGGGCTTCCGCGAGCTGCTCCAGCCGCTCCTCGGCAAGATGCAGGAACGCCGCGCGGGCGCCCCCGGCGGAGCCGTCCTCGGCGCGGTCGGCGGCAAGGTCACCGGCGTCGAGCTGGGCATGCTGCTCAGCTTCCTGGCCTCCCGGGTCCTGGGCCAGTACGAGACCTTCGCGCCGGTCTCCCGCGACCTGCCGGCCTCGGCCGCGGGCGGCCGGCTGCTGCTGGTCGCGCCCAACATCGTGCACGTCGAGCGCGAGCTGGAGGTGGACCCGCACGACTTCCGGCTGTGGGTGTGCCTGCACGAGGAGACGCACCGTACACAGTTCACGGCTGTCCCGTGGCTGCGCGCCCACCTCGAAGGCGAAATCCAGACGTTCCTGGGCGCCACCGACGTGGACCCCGGCACCGTCCTGGAGCGCATCCGTGAGGCCGCCCAGTCCTTCGCCGGCGCCCGCCCGGACGCCGAGAGCGGGGACGAGGGCCGCTCCTTCGTCGAGCTCGTGCAGACGCCCGAGCAGCGCGAGATCCTGGCCCGGCTCACCGCCGTCATGTCCCTGCTGGAGGGCCACGCCGACTTCGTCATGGACGGGGTCGGCCCCCAGGTGGTGCCCTCGGTCGCCGAGATCCGCGAGAAGTTCCAGCAGCGCAGGGCCAGCGGCGCCGGCCGGCTCGACTCCGCCCTGCGCAAGCTGCTGGGCCTCGACGCCAAGCTGCGCCAGTACCGCGACGGCGAGCGGTTCGTGCGCGCCGTCGTCGGCCAGGTCGGCATGGACGGCTTCAACCGGGTGTGGACCTCCCCGAACACTCTGCCGACCAAGGCGGAGATCGCCAGGCCCGCCGACTGGGTCGCCCGGGTGCACAGCAAGGGGAGCGAACAGAGCGAAGCGGAGTGACACAGGGGGCGTAAACATGTCTCACTGGGGGAAGCAGCGTCACCCGTCCGAGGGACCGTGAGCCGTGGAAGGGCGTGCGATGCTCGGGGAACGGCTCGGTTCTGTCACCATCGACGCACTCTGAGTGACATCCTCCCGTTCCGCGGGGGCAGCCGGGCAGCAGCACCCAGCACACCACCCCAACGCCTCCGAGGCATCCGAACTCCATCGAAGGGCACCGGACATGGGTCCCCATCCTGCGGTCGCGGCGATACGCCTGGCGGTCCGCCGCGTACTCCACGACGTCCTCACCGACCTCACCGATCACCCGGGCGCTCCCCCCGCCCCCCGCACCGCCGGGAGCTCCCTGCCGCTCGTCCTCGTCGCCTGCTCCGGCGGCGCCGACTCCATGGCCCTCGCCTCGGCCCTCGCCTTCGAGGCCCCCAAACTCGGCATCCGGGCCGGCGGCATCACCGTCGACCACGGCCTCCAGCCCGGCTCCGACCTGCGCGCCGCCGAGGTCGTCACCCGCATGACCGCGCTCCGCCTCGACCCGGTGGAGTCCGTCGCCGTGCGCGTCGGCCGCGACGGCGGACCCGAGGCCGCCGCCCGCGACGCCCGCTACGGGGCCCTGGACGAAGCCGCGGACCGGCTCGGCGCAGCCGCCGTACTGCTCGGCCACACCCGGGACGATCAAGCCGAAACCGTCCTGCTGGGCCTGGCCCGCGGCTCCGGCATCCGCTCGCTCTCCGGCATGCCCGAGGTCTCCGGCGGCCCCGGCGGCCCCGGCACCGCGGGCCGCACCAACCGCTACCGCCGGCCCTTCCTCCAGATCGACCGGCAGACCGCCCGCAAGGCCTGCATGGTCCAGTCCCTCCCCGTCTGGGACGACCCGCACAACATCGACCCCGCCTACACCCGCTCCCGGCTGCGCCACGAGGGACTGCCCGCCCTCGAGAAGGCGCTCGGCAAGGGAGTCGTCGAGGCACTCGCCCGCACCGCGCAGCTCTCCCGGGACGACGCCGACGCCCTGGACGCCTGGGCCGCCGAGGCGGAGACCGGCGTGCGCGACGCCGACGGGCGCCTGGAGTGCGCCAAGCTCTACGCCCTGCCCCCGGCCGTCCGGCGCCGTGTGCTGCGCAGGGCCGTGGTCGCCGCCGGGTCTCCCGCGGGCTCCCTCTTCGCCCGCCACATCGAAGAAGTCGACCGCCTCATCACCGGATGGCGCGGTCAGGGCGCCATCAACCTGCCCGGCCGGGTCGAGGCCCAGCGGCAGGGTGGCAGACTTGTCATTCGGCAGGGCTGATTGGTGCTGAAACACGGCTGAGTCCTCCGGGGTCGCCCCCGGAGCCCCGGCCGACAACGAAAGTGATGCGGGTGGACGAGAAGGACATGGGCAGCGACCTCCAGTCGGTGCTCATCACCAAGGAAGAGATCGACGCGAAGCTGGCCGAGCTGGCCGCGAAGATCGACGCGGAGTACGCGGGCAAGGACCTGCTCATCGTCGGTGTGCTCAAGGGCGCGGTGATGGTGATGGCGGACCTGGCGCGTGCCTTGTCCACCCCCCTCACCATGGACTGGATGGCGGTGTCCTCGTACGGCGCCGGGACCCAGTCCTCCGGCGTGGTGCGGATCCTCAAGGACCTGGACACCGACATCAAGGACAAGCACGTCCTGATCGTCGAGGACATCATCGACTCGGGCCTGACGCTGTCCTGGCTGCTGTCGAACCTGGGCTCGCGCCAGCCGGCCTCCCTGGAGGTCGTCACCCTGCTGCGCAAGCCCGAGGCGGCGAAGGTCGCGATCGACGTGAAGTGGGTCGGCTTCGACATCCCGAACGAGTTCGTCGTGGGCTACGGCCTCGACTACGCGGAGAAGTACCGCAACCTGCCGTTCGTCGGCACCCTCGCCCCGCACGTCTACGGCGGCTGATCCAGCTCCCGTCCCCTGGAACCCCGGCAGTCCTGCGGGGAACCTGGGGGCGATTCCCGCCGTTGGAGCAGGGGAAGGCGGGTCTGTCAGCCGTCCCATGAGGCCGCGGGTGACAATACAGGGGTACATTCCGAAGAACAGTCTTTACTCACAGCAGCATTTACCTACGGGCAGGAGGGACGGGGCGCCTGGCGCCCCGTATGGATGGACGTGAAGCGATACTTCCGTGGGCCGGTCATGTGGATCGTGCTGGCCGTCCTCGCCGTGGTCGTGTTGATGAATGTCGTCGGCTCCGGCGGCGGCTACAAGACGGTGGACACCAGCGAGGTCATCAAGGCGATCAACAGCGGCCAGGTGCAGAGCGCCGAGCTCACCACCGGCGACAGCCAGATGATCAAGGTCGAGCTGAAGAAGGACCAGAAGCTCGGCGACAACTCCGGCACCAAGTTCCAGGCCAACTACATCGGAGACCAGGGCGTTCAGCTCGCGGACAATCTCCAGAAGAAGTACGAAGCCGGCCAGATCCCCGACGGCTACAAGGTCGCGCCGGACAAGACCAGCCCGTTCCTGAGCGTGCTGCTCTCTCTCCTGCCCTTCGTCCTCATCGTCGTTGTCTTCCTGTTCCTGATGAACCAGATGCAGGGTGGCGGCTCCCGGGTCATGAACTTCGGGAAGTCCAAGGCCAAGCTCATCACCAAGGACACCCCGAAGACGACGTTCGCCGATGTCGCGGGCTCGGACGAGGCCGTCGAGGAACTCCACGAGATCAAGGAGTTCCTCCAGGAGCCGGCGAAGTTCCAGGCCGTCGGCGCCAAGATCCCCAAGGGTGTGCTGCTCTACGGCCCGCCCGGCACCGGTAAGACCCTGCTCGCGCGTGCCGTCGCGGGCGAGGCCGGTGTCCCCTTCTACTCGATCTCCGGTTCCGACTTCGTCGAGATGTTCGTCGGTGTCGGTGCCTCGCGTGTCCGCGACCTGTTCGAGCAGGCCAAGGCCAACGCGCCGGCGATCGTCTTCGTCGACGAGATCGACGCCGTCGGCCGGCACCGCGGTGCCGGCCTCGGCGGCGGTCACGACGAGCGCGAGCAGACCCTCAACCAGCTGCTCGTCGAGATGGACGGATTCGACGTGAAGGGCGGCGTCATCCTGATCGCCGCCACGAACCGCCCGGACATCCTCGACCCGGCCCTCCTGCGCCCCGGCCGCTTCGACCGTCAGATCGCGGTCGACCGTCCGGACATGCAGGGCCGTCTGGAGATCCTCAAGGTCCACCAGAAGGGCAAGCCGGTCGCCCCGGACGTCGACCTGGGCGCGGTCGCCCGTCGCACGCCCGGCTTCACCGGTGCCGATCTCTCCAACGTCCTGAACGAGGCCGCGCTGCTCACGGCCCGCTCGGACAAGAAGCTGATCGACAACCACTCGCTGGACGAGGCCATCGACCGCGTCGTGGCGGGCCCGCAGAAGCGGACCCGGATCATGTCGGACCGGGAAAAGAAGATCACCGCGTACCACGAGGGCGGACACGCCCTGGTCGCGGCGGCCTCCCCGAACTCCGACCCGGTCCACAAGATCACGATCCTGTCCCGCGGCCGGGCCCTGGGTTACACCATGGTCCTGCCCGACGAGGACAAGTACTCGACCACGCGCAACGAGATGCTCGACCAGCTGGCGTACATGCTGGGCGGGCGCGCGGCCGAGGAGCTGGTCTTCCACGACCCGACCACCGGTGCGGCGAACGACATCGAGAAGGCCACCGCCACGGCACGGGCCATGGTCACGCAGTACGGCATGACCGAGCGCCTCGGAGCGATCAAGTTCGGCGGCGACAACACCGAGCCGTTCCTGGGCCGCGAGATGTCGCACCCGCGGGACTACTCGGAAGAGGTCGCGGCGCTGGTCGACGAAGAGGTCAAGAAGCTCATCGAGACCGCGCACAACGAGGCCTGGGAGATCCTCGTCGAGAACCGTGACGTTCTCGACAACCTGGTCCTCGCGCTGCTGGAGAAGGAGACGCTGAACAAGGAGCAGATCGCCGAGATCTTCTCGACGATCGTGAAGCGTCCGGCCCGCCCCGCGTGGACCGGCTCCTCCCGCCGCACCCCCTCCACCCGCCCGCCGGTGCTCTCTCCCAAGGAGCTCCAGCTGACGAACTCGGCGAACGGCACGTCCGCCGTGTCGGTGGAGAAGGCCCCCGAGGCCTCGCCGGAGGAGCTCACGGACTAGTCCGCGAGCCCGTCCACCCGGAATGGAAGCCGCGCCCCCCAGGTTCTAGCCTGGGGGGCGCGGCACTTTCATTTTTATGTGCCCGCGAGTGCGAGTGCACAGGCACACAGGAACGAGGAATCAATGACGGACCCAGTGACCCTGACCGGCGACGAGGGCACGATCGGCGTGTTCGACGAGAAGCGCGCCGAGGCGGCGGTCCGTGAGCTGCTCATCGCGGTCGGCGAGGATCCGGACCGCGAGGGACTGCTGGAGACCCCGGCGCGCGTGGCGCGGGCGTACAAGGAGATATTCGCCGGGCTCTACCAGACGCCCGAAGAGGTCCTGACCACGACGTTCGACCTGGGTCACGACGAGATGGTCCTGGTGAAGGACATCGAGGTCATGAGTTCGTGTGAACACCATCTGGTCCCCTTCCACGGCGTGGCCCACGTCGGCTACATCCCGTCCACCGACGGCAAGATCACCGGCCTGTCGAAGCTGGCCCGCCTCGTGGACGTGTTCGCCCGCCGCCCGCAGGTGCAGGAGCGGCTGACCACGCAGATAGCGGACTCCCTGATGGAGATCCTGGAGCCGCGCGGGGCCATCGTGGTCATCGAGTGCGAGCACATGTGCATGACGATGCGCGGGGTCCGCAAGCCGGGCGCGAAGACGATCACCTCGGCCGTCCGCGGCCAGCTCCGCGACCCCGCCACCCGCAACGAGGCCATGAGCCTGATCATGGCTCGCTGAGCCCGTGCCCGGCCCGGACGACTGGGCACCCCTGAGCGAGGACGTACGGCGGACGCTCGAGCTGCTGCTGGCCGGGGAGTCCGAAGCGGCACGGGGTTTCCGGCGCCAGATCCCGCACACGGCGATGCATGCGAGCGACTGCGCATGTCCGTGCGTGTACCTGCGGGTGGACACGGAGGCCGTGGCGGCGGTGCCGACGGACACCCGCACGGCCGTCGTGGCCGGGGGCTCCCTGTGCGACGCCGGCGGCGGCTACGACGGCGAGGTCTCCCTCTTCGCGGTCGACGGGGCTCTCGCGGATCTCCAGTTCTGCGACTGGGAGGACAAGGGGCCGGGCGGCCGCAGGCTGTGGGAGTGGATCGGGCACGTCCACCCCGCGTAGGATCCGTGGCCCCGGACCGGGGCCGGGGCCGTCAGGCGTGGGCGGCCGGGGCTTCCGGGGTTTCGTCGTCCTCGGGGAGCTTGAGGACGTGCTCCAGGAAGAGGGCCGCGCCAATGACCGCCACGCCCGCCAGGACCGAGAAGCCGGCGTACCAGGCCTGGTCGCGGCGGGCCGGGACGTCGAGGGCGTCGGTCAGCAGGAAGACGCCCACGCCGCCGTACATGCCCGCGACCAGCGCCGCCACCAGGGCGCTCGCCTGGGCGAAGACCACCGCGCGGGCTGCCATCAGCGGCTCCACGCCCTTGGCGTCCGGGCGGCGCTCGCGCTGGGCCTTGAGGCGGGCCCGCAGTGACAGGGCGGTGGCCAGCAGCACCACCGCGATCACGCCCAGGACGATCGGCGCGGCCAGCGGAACGCCCGGCAGGATGCCGTAGGCGTTCCACAGGCGCGCGCCGGCCCAGGACAGGACCCCGGCGATCACGAAGATGCCTGCCAGGACCGCCGGCCTCAGTTGCTTCACTTGCCCGTTCCCCACTTTCAGCGAGTAGCCGTGAACAGGCTAACGACTACTCGGGGAGGTGGAGTTCCAGGTCGAGGCGCGGCGTCACGCCGACCAGACCGATCTCGGCCAGCAGCGCGGCGACGTCGCCGCGGCCCGGGATCCGGGCCTCGGGGTCGATGTCGTGCCAGGGGGCCAGCACGAAGGCGCGCTGGTGGGCGCGCGGGTGCGGGAGGGTGAGGACCGGGTCGTCGGAGACGCGGTCGGCGTACGCGACGATGTCCACGTCGATGGTGCGCGGGCCCCAGCGCTCCTCGCGGACGCGGTCGAAGGCCTCCTCGACGGCGTGCGCGCGCTCCAGGAGCGAGGACGGCGGCAGGGTGGTCTTCACGGCGACGACCGCATTGAGGTACGAGGGCTGCGAGCCGGGCTCGACGCCCCACGGCTCGGTCTCGTAGACGGGGGAGACGGCCTTGACCCGCATGCCCGGGGTGTCGCCGAGGGCGTCGATGGCGCCCTGGAGGGTCTCCAGCCGGTTGCCGAGGTTCGCGCCGAGCGCGATGACGGCCCATTTGGGGTTGGACAGGGTGACGTCCGCCGCGTCGACCGCCTCCACGACGGAGGCGGGGACCGGCTGGACGGTGGGGTCGCTCTGAGCGTTCAGTCCGTTGTTCATGCGCGGCTCCGGGTGATCGTGATGGTCACGTCGTCGAAGGGGACGGTGATGGGCGCGTCCGGCTTGTGGACGACGACCTCCACCTGCGCCACCGCTTCGTGCTTGAGGCACTGCTGGGCGATTCGCTCGGCCAGGGTTTCGATCAGGTCGACGGGCTCACCCTGGACCACGTCGACGACCTCTTCGGCGACGACCCCGTAGTGCACGGTCTTCGCCAGGTCGTCCCCGGCCGCTGCGGGACGGGTGTCGAGGTGCAGCACGAGGTCGACGATGAAGGTCTGGCCCTCCTCGCGCTCCCGGGGGAAGACGCCGTGGTGCCCGCGAGCCTTGAGGCCGCGCAGCGCGACACGATCCACGCGAATCACTCCTGCTTTCGTAAGTGCTTCCGGTCCCGGGGCTCCCCGGGGCCATGGGCCTGCGCCGAGTGCGGTCGGCGTCGTCCGTCTTCGAATTTACCTGCGAAATACTCCGGCTCCCGCCGGAGGGGTCAGGAGGGGTCCTCATCCTCGTCGTCGTCGGACTCCGTGAGGACGGGAGAACCGTGGTGGGACCACAGTCGCCAGCCCTCGGATGTGCGTCGGAACACATTCGTGGCGACGACCAGCTGACCGACGAGCGGGCCCAGTTCCCCGCCGTCCTCGGCGGGGCCGCCGCTGAGGATGTTCTCCGTGCAGGTGACCAGGGCGGTATCGCCTATTACGGCCACTTTGGTGTCCGTCAGGAAGAACTGGATGTAGTCGGTGTGCGACATGATGAGCGCGTACGAGCGCAGGACTTCGCCACGTCCCGAGAGCACCGGCCAGCCGGGGTGCACGCAGGAGATCTCGTCCTCCAGCCAGAGCGCCGACAGTGAGTCGAAGTCCCCCTGCTCCATTGCCTCGTAGAAGGCCGTGTTGACCTCTTCGACCGCCTCGATGTCGGTTCTGCTCACGGTGCTCCTTGTCGGTGGGTGACGATCAGAGTGCCCCTTCGACGGCCCGGGCAACCCGAACGGCGTCCGCGGTCGCCCGTACCTCGTGGACGCGTACGGCCCAGGCGCCCTGGTGGGCGGCGATCGCCGAGACGGCGGCCGTGGCGGCGTCGCGCTCGCGGGCGGGCGGCGGGGCGGCGTCGGCCGCGCCGGCCAGGACCCGGCCGAGGAAACGCTTCCTCGACGCGGCGACCAGCAGCGGGAAGCCCAGGGCGCGCAGCTCGGGGAGGTGGGCGACCAGGGCGAGGTCGTGCTCGGCGTTCTTCGCGAAGCCGAGACCGGGGTCGACCACCAGCCGCTCGGGGGCGATCCCGCCGGCCACGACCGCGTCGATCCGGGCCCGCAGCTCGGCGCTCACCTCGGCGACCACGTCCTCGTAGACGGCGAGGCTGTTCATGCCGGCGCTGAAGCCGCGCCAGTGCATCACCACGAAGGGCACCTCGGCGGCGGCGACGGCCGGGATCATCCCGGGGTCGGCCAGGCCGCCGCTGACGTCGTTGACCAGCATCGCGCCGGCCTCGACGGCCCGGGCGGCGACGGTCGCGCGCATGGTGTCGACGGAGACGGTGACGCCCTCGGAGGCCAGCCCGCGCACCACGGGGACGACCCGGCGCAGCTCCTCCTCCTCGTCGACGCGGGAGGCTCCGGGGCGGGTGGACTCGCCGCCGACGTCGACGAGGTCGGCGCCGTGCTCGACGAGGTCGAGGCCGCGCTTGACCGCGGCCGTGGTGTCGAACCAGCGACCGCCGTCGGAGAAGGAGTCGGGGGTGACGTTGACCACGCCCATGACCCCGCAGCGGTCCCAGTCCGGCAGACCTGCGACCCGGCCCCTGCCGGTGGCTCCGCGCATCGTGTTCATAGGTCCAAGGGTAGGGCTGACCTGGATACACCAGGGCCCCGGCGCCTCGCGGCCGCCGGGGCCCTGGACGGTTGCGTGCGAGGGCCTACGCCGCCTGGACCTCGCGCTCGGCCTGCTTGGGCACCGTCGTCATGTGGTTGTGCGTGCAGGTGCGCACCGGCTTGGGGCGCCGGCGGCTGGCGAACAGCCGGGGCAGGGCCAGCGTCACGAAGCCCTCGGCCTGCATCGCGGCGAAGCCGATGCGGGGCAGGTCACGGGTGGTGCGGAAGACCACGAAGCGGGGCTCCCAGCGGGGGCGGAACTTCGCGTTGAACTTGTACAGCGACTCGATCTGGAACCAGCGGGACAGGAAGACCAGCAGGCCCCGCCACATCCGCAGGACCGGTCCGGCGCCGATCTTCTCGCCGCGGGCGAGGGCCGAGCGGAACATCGCGAAGTTCAGCGAGACCTTCTCGATCTTCAGACCGGGGGCGGCCTCCAGGGAGGCGACGATCAGGAGCTCGTTCATGCCGGGGTCGGCGGCGCGGTCGCGGCGCATCAGCTCCAGCGACATGCCGTCGGTGCCCCACGGGACGAAGTGCAGGACGGCCTTCAGGTCGCCGAAGGGGCTGGTGTCGCCCTCCTCGACGCGGTGGGCGGTGGCGATGAAGCAGTCGCCGTCGCCCGGGTCGCCGACCCGGCCCAGCGCCATGGAGAAGCCGCGCTCGGTGTCGGTGCCGCGCCAGGCCTCGGCCGCGCCGCGCACCTGCTCCAGCTCCGCCTCGGTGAGCTCGCTGACCCGGCGGACCTTGGTGGTGTAGCCGTTGCGCTCGATGCGCTTCACCATCTGGCGGACATTGCGCATGGCGCGGCCCGAGAGGGAGAAGTCTTTGACATCGACAATCGCCTCGTCACCCAGCTCCAGGGCGTCGAGACCGGTCTCGCGGGTCCAGACCTCGCCGCCGGTCTCGCTGCAGCCCATGACGGCCGGGGTCCAGGAGTGGGCCTTGGCCTCCTCCATGAACCGCTCGATCGCGCCGGGCCAGGCCTCGACGTCGCCGATGGGGTCGCCGGAGGCGAGCATCACACCGGAGACGACGCGGTAGGTGACGGCGGCCTTGCCGCTGGGGGAGAAGACGACGGCCTTGTCGCGGCGGAGCGCGAAGTGGCCGAGCGAGTCGCGGCCGCCGTGCTTGGCGAGCAGCTCGCGCAGCTTGCCCTCGTCGTCGGCGGTGAGCCGGGCGGCCGGGTGCTCGGGGCGGAAGGCCAGGTACATCGTGGTGAGGGCGGTCAGCATGCCGAGCGCGCCGAGGGAGTAGCCGACGGTCCAGGAGACCTGGCCGGCGTAGTCGACGGGGCCCTCGAAGCCGAAGAGGCCGTAGACGACGTGCGTGATCTGCTCGTACAGGCCCGGGTTGCCGACGACCTTGTTCGGGTGGACGTTGACGATGAGCAGGCCGAGCCCGATCGAGCCCGCGCTCATCAGCACGAAGTTCGCGAGCGCCTTCCAGCGGCTGCGCGGGTCGGGCAGCGCCTTGAATTCACCCTGGTGGCGCAGCAGCAGCGCGAAGAGCACCGCCGCGATGACCACTCCGGGGATCGAGTGCCGGTAGAGGAACTGCGCCACGGCGCCGGCCGGCAGCAGTACGACCGCCGCCCGCCAGGCCCGGCGCTTGCGGCGCTTGAGGCCGTGCGCGAGCAGCAGGAGCAGTACGCCCGCGCTGATGGCCAGGGCCGCCGCGAACGGTCCGAAGACCGGCAGCACCTCGGCCACCGCGTGGATCCGGCTGTGCCGGAAACGCGGGAACACCCCTGCCGCGATGTCCAGAAGGCCGACGATCATGACGGCCGTACCTACCAGGCCGGGCACCGACTCCGGCTGTGGACCTCGGAGGATTCGGCGGACCCTGCTCGGAACCTGTCCCGACTTATCGCCATCTATCCTGCTAGACATCGCTTCCCGTTGCTCCGCGAGAGATCATGTGGCCGAAGGCCGCGACAGCCTCCGGTGTGTGGTGCGTCCCTTAGGACGACATCGACGAGGAGCGGGTTCACTCTTTCGTCGGAAAAAAACAGTCCTGCCACCAGAAAGTCGACTGACTGCTCATGGGTCTCACCAGTAATACGGTTCTGGCGCTGGCCATCCTCGCCGGTGTGCTGCTCTTCGCGGCCACGGTCTGGTTCTGGCCGAAGCTCTCGGGCCGCACCTGGCGCGCGTTCGCCGGCCGCATCGGGCTGCTGCTGGCGACCCAGCTGGCGCTGTTCTCGGCTGTGGGGCTCGCGGCTAACAAGTCGTTCCTCTTCTACGGTTCCTGGGCCGACCTGCTCGGTCAGGAGACGTCCATGGGCAAGGTCGTCGACCACTCGATGAGCAGCAAGGACATCAAGGTCGTCGACAAGCAGAAGCTGGACGTACCCGGCGGCGCCAAGCCCCAGGTCGGTGGTCAGATCCTGAAGGTTGCCATAACCGGGCAGAAGTCGAAGATAACGAGCCCCGGCTACGTCTGGCTCCCGCCGGAGTACTTCCAGCCGCAGCACAAGGACCAGAACTTCCCCGCGTCCATCGTGCTGACCGGCTACCCGGGCACCGCCGAGAACCTGATCAAAGGGCTCGACTACCCGATGAAGGCCTTCAGCCTGTCCAAGTCGGGCAAGATGAAGCCGATGATCCTGGTCATGCTGCGCCCGACCATCGCGCCGCCGCGTGACACCGAGTGCGTCGATATACCCGGCGGACCGCAGACCGAGACCTTCTTCGGCGAGGACCTCCCGCAGGCCATCAAGGACACCTTCCGGGTCGGCAAGAAGCCCCAGAACATGGGCTTCATCGGCAACTCCACGGGCGGTTACTGCGCCCTGAAGATCGCCGCGCACTACCCGGAGACCTTCGGTGCCGCCGCCGGTCTGTCCGCGTACTACGACGCCCCGGACGACCCGACGACCGGTGACCTGTTCCACGGGGACGAGAAGCTGAAGAAGCGCGCGGACGTGCTGCACAGCATCGAGAACAAGAAGCCGACCGGTACGTCCTTCCTCGTCACCAGCAGCGAGAAGGGCGAGCCGAACCTCGGCGACACCCGGAAGTTCATCAAGAAGGTGCAGGGCCCGGACCGGGTCTCCTCCATCATCCTCGACAGCGGTGGCCACAACTTCAACACGTGGCGACGGGAGATCCCGCCGATGCTGACGTGGATGAGCAGCCGCATCGAGGCCTGACCCGCCCCGCGCCGATCAGGCGCCGACGTACCTGTGACCGGCCCCACGAGGCCGGTCACAGCCGTTTCCGGGGCCGGTTCGGGGGCCGGTTCGGGGCTAGGCCTCCTGCAACTGGGCCCGCCGCAGTGCCCGGTGGACCCCCTCCGGGGTCAGTACGCCGACCAGCGCGCCGCCGTCCGGGTCCGTGACGCCGATCCGCCCCGAGTCCTCCTGGAGCAGGGCCGCGAGCGCCTCCCGCAGCGTCGCCCCCAGCGCCACCGACACGGCCGGTGCCCCGCCCTCCGCGGACGCCAGGTCGGCCGCCTCGACCGCGGTCACCGCGAGCCGCTTGAGCCCCCGGTCGGCGCCGACGAAGGAGGCCACGTACTCGGTGGCAGGCGCCCCGAGCACCGCCGCCGGGCTGGCGAACTGCTCGATGGTGCCCGTTCCGTAGACCGCGATGCGGTCGCCGAGCCGGATCGCCTCCTCCAGGTCGTGCGTGACCAGCAGGATCGTCTTGCGCACCGTCCGCTGCAGGGTCAGGAACTCGTTCTGCAGCCGCTCGCGCACCACCGGGTCCACCGCGCCGAACGGCTCGTCCATCAGCAGCACCGGCGGATCGGCGGCGAGCGCGCGGGCCACGCCGACGCGCTGGCGCTGCCCGCCCGACAGCTGCTCCGGGTACCGGCCCCCGTACACGGCCGGGTCCAGGCCCACCAGTTCGAGCAGTTCCGCCGCCCGGGCGCGGGCCTGCGCCTTGGGGGTGCCGATCAGCTGCGGCACGGTCGCCGTGTTCTCCAGCACCGTCTTGTGCGGGAACAGGCCGACCTGCTGGATGACGTAGCCGATCCGGCGGCGCAGCTCGACCGGATCGGCGGCCGCGATGTCCTCGCCGTTCAGCAGGATCCGGCCGGAGGTCGGGTCGATCAGCCGGTTGACCATCTTCATCGTGGTGGTCTTGCCGCAGCCGGACGGGCCCACGAGCGTGACGAGCTCGCCCTCCGCCACCTCGAAGGACAGGTCCTCGACGGCTGTCGTCCCGTCGGGGTAGCGCTTGGTCACATGCTCGAATCGGATCACAAGCTCATCTTTCCGCACGCGCGGCGCTGATTTGTGAAGGGCGTGTTGCCCGACTGCGAAGGATTCCGGCCATTGTGGGTCGTGGGGGTTAGGGTCGCTGTAACGGGTGATCGTGAAGACGTACGTTCGAATGATGGGGGGTGAGGGGCATGGCCGGGCAGAACTGCCTCGTGGCGAACGACTGGATCTGCTGGGACTACGTCACCTCCCGCTCCCAGGAACTCACCGACGCCACCCTCGAACACATCTGGATCACGGGCGTGTCCGTCCTCATCGGCATCGCCGTGTCCGTGCCGCTCGCCCTGCTGGCCCGCCGCGGCCGCCGCTGGGCGGCGCCCGTCCTGGGCCTGACCACCCTGCTCTACACGATCCCCTCGCTGGCCATGTTCTCCCTGCTGCTGCCCGTCTTCGGCCTCTCGGCCTCGCTGGTGGTCACCGGGCTGGTGCTCTACTCGCTGACGATCCTCGTCCGCAACGTGCTGGCCGGCCTGGAAGCCGTCCCCGAGGACGTACGGGAGGCCGCGCGCGGCATGGGATACGGCCCCGGGCGCCTGCTGTGGCAGGTCGAGCTGCCGCTCGCACTGCCCGCGCTGCTCGCCGGCGTACGGATCGCCACCGTCTCGACGGTCGCACTGACCACGGTCGGCTCCATCGTCGGCAAGGGCGGCCTCGGCAACCTCATCGCCCCGGCCGTGAACAGCTCCTTCAAGGCCCAGGTGCTCACCGCCTCCGTGCTGTGCGTGCTGCTCGCGCTCGTCGCCGACCTGCTGCTGCTCGGCATACAGCGACTGCTCACCCCGTGGACCCGGGCCGGTGCCGGCGGCCGATCCGCGGACCGTGCGACCGATCCGGGCCGGGCCGCGGCCCAGGATCCCGCTCCTGCTCCCGCTCCGGCGAAGGGGGCCTGAAGCCGTGGACGTCATCACAGGGGCCTGGGACTGGCTGGCCGACGGCGCGAACTGGGCCGGAGAGAGCGGCGTCTGGCACCGGCTCGGCGAGCACGCCTACGTCAGTGCGGTCGCGCTCGCGATCGCCTGCGCGGTGGCGCTGCCGATCGGCCTGTTCCTCGGCCACCTCGGCAAGGGCGGCACCCTCGCGATCAACATCTCCAACATCGGCCGGGCCGTCCCCGTCTTCGCCGTCCTGGCCCTGTTCATGGTCTCCCCGCTGCGCAACGCGGGCTACCTGCCGACCATCGCCGCACTCGTGCTGTTCGCCGTTCCGCCGCTGCTGACCAACGCCTACGTCGGCATGCGCGAGGTGGACCGCTCGGTGGTGGAGGCCGCCCGGGGCATGGGCATGTCCGGCCCCCAGCTCTTCCTGCGCGTCGAACTGCCGCTCGCCCGCGGCCTGGTGATGACCGGGCTGCGCTCGGGCGCCGTGCAGGTCATCGCCACGGCCACGATCGCCGCCATGGTCGGCCAGGGCGGCCTGGGCCGGATCATCACCGCCGGATTCAACACGTACAACACCCCGCAGGTCGTCGCGGGCGCCCTGCTGGTCGCCGCCCTCGCCCTCCTGGTGGAGGGCGCGCTGGTGGCGGCCGACCGGCTGCTGCCCGGCACCGCGGCCTCCCGCTGAACCCTGTCCACCGCCTCGAACGGAGTACCCCCATGACCAAGACCACGCGCGTCCTCGGCGCGTCCCTGGGCGCCCTGGCCCTGACGGTGTCGCTGGCCGCGTGCGGCGGCGACAGCCTGGAGAAGAGCAAGGACGGCGGCGCGGCCTCCGCCGACTCCCCCTCGTCCGCGGGCGGTGACAAGGGCAGCCTGGTGATCGGCGCGGCCGGGTTCACCGAGTCGAACGTGCTCGCCGAGCTGTACGCGCAGGTCCTGAAGGACGCCGGCTACAGCACGTCGGTCAAGACGGTCAACAACCGCGAGCTGTACGAGCCGTCGCTGGGGAAGGGCGAGATCGACGTCGTCCCGGAGTACGCGGCGACCCTCGCGGAGTTCCTCAACGCCAAGGTCAACGGTCCGAAGGCGCCCGAGGAGAAGCCGGTCGCCTCCAGCGACGTCACGGCGACGGTGGCGGCCCTGGAGAAGCTCGCGGCCCCGCTCGGCCTGAAGGCGCTGTCCGCGGGTGAGGCGGTCGACCAGAACGCATTCGCGGTGACCAAGGAATTCGCCGAGAAGAACAACCTGAAGACACTTTCCGATCTTGGTAAGTCCGGACTCAAGGTGAAGATCGCGGCGGGCGACGAATGCAGCGTCCGGCCCTTCTGCGCACCGGGGTTGACCAAGACGTACGGAATTCAGGTTTCCGGTATCGACCCGAAGGGCGTCGGCACGCCCCAGGCCAAGCAGGCGGTCAAGGACGGCGCCGACCAGCTCGTGCTCACCACGACCACCGACGCCACCCTCGACAGCTTCGGCCTGGTCCTGCTCGACGACGACAAGAAACTCCAGAACGCCGACAACGTGCTGCCCGTCGTCAACGCCAAGGACGCCGGTACGCCGGAGGTCGCGGCCGCGCTCGACAAGCTGACCAAGGCACTCACGACGGCCGATCTCGTCGACCTCAACCGGAAGGTGGACGCCGAGCGCGCCAAGCCGGCCGACGTCGCGAAGGCCTACCTGGAGTCCAAGGGCCTGCTGAAGAAGTAGCGCGCACGGGGTTGATGGAGAAATGTGGGGTAACTGCCCGGGAAGAGTTTGCCGGGCGGGTATCCCACTCGACCCCCATGCCCTGTAAATTTCGGGCCATGCCCCGTGGACGCCACCGCAATCCCGAACCCCTGCACCGGCTGCTCACGCCGACGACCGTGGCCGGCGTGTCCGTCGCCAGTGCGGGCGCGGCCTGGTTGCTGGCGGAACCGACGGCGCTGCGGCTGCTCGTGGCCGTCACGGCGGCCGCCGGGGTCGCCGGCGCCGTCGTCATGCGCGCCTGGGACCGCTCGGCGGGCCGCCGCGTCGCCGAACTCGCGCGCGAGCGGGTCAAGGACGAATGGCGGACCGACGAGCGGATAGCCGAGCTCGAATCCGACCTCGAAGAGGCCCGGGTGCTGCGGGCCAGGCTCGACGCCAAGCTGCGGGCCAAACGCGTCGAACTGGCCGGCCTGCGCGGCGAGCACGCGGCGCTGCTGCGCCGGTACGCGACCGCCGAGACCGAGCGCGCCAGCGCCCTGGAGGGCCGCCGACTGCTGGCCATCGAGGCGTCCGCGGCTCCGGCCGCCGCCCCCAAGGAACTTCCGGCCGTCACCGAGGAGCGCACCTCCGCGGGCGCACCCACCGCGGTCGGCTACGCCCGGGCCCACGCGGCGCTGGGCGCGCTGGCCCGCCGGCGGCAGACGCGGGAGCTGCCGCCGGCCCCGCCGGCCCCCTCGGACCCGGAGCCCGGCCCCGGGCGGAGCCACGCCCCCACACCGGCCGCGGCGGCCTCGGTGCCCGCGCGCCGTCCGGCGGCCGCGGTGGCCCCGTACGCGGCCCAGCGGCGCACGGCCTCCCGAGTCGAGGGCGGCTTCGACTTCTTCGGCACCAAGAACGCGGCGCAGGCCCGCGCGGTGATCGAGGCGGTCCAGAACGAGGACCTGGCGGACGTGGTCGGAGCCGAGGCACTCGCCGTGCACAAGGCGGAGTCCGCGCAGGCCGTTGCGGAGCCGGAGTTCAAGCCGGCGACCGACGAGACCCGCGCGGTGGGCCAGGTCATCGACCTGACGGCGCACGACGAGACCGAGCCGATCGACGTGGTCCGCCTCCGCACGGCGATCTCCTGACGCCCGGCCCCGTGTCCCGGGCGCTGCCGGGTGCCCTGCGGGCGGCTCGGCGGTGTGCGGCTCGCGGTGGTGTGCCGGGCGCTGCCCGGACCCGCGCCTCAATCGCCGGCGAGGCTGAGTGGTGCGGGCCCGTGCCTTCGTGAGCGGCGTTGCTGAGTGGTGCGGGCATGTCGGACTGGGTCGGTGCGCGGGGCCGGGGCGGGGTGTCTCCTCGGCTCGGCGCGCGCGGGCATGTCTCGGCCGTACCCGGTGGTCGCGCCTCGTCCTGCGGGGACACCCCGCCCCGTCCCCACTCCCCTCCGCCGACACACCCCGAGGTCAGGTCCCGGGCACGGTCGGAGCCTGCCTTGGGGCGGGGACACGCAGGAGGGTCCCCGCAGGACGAGGCGCGACCCCCGCCGTACGGCCACGACGCCGCCGCGCGCGCCGAGCCGAGGAGACCCTCGTGCGGGGCACCGACCCACCCCACGACCCCGCCGCATCAAGCCTCGCCGGCGTTTGAGGCGCGGGGGCCGGGGCGGAGCCCCGTGCAACGGCGGGGCGGGGCGGGGCGGAGCCTTCAGAACAGGGGGAGTTGGCCCGGGTGTTCGGGGAGGGTGAAGCCGTCCAGGGTGGGGGCCGAGGCGCCGAGGGCGACCCGCGCACGGGAGCCGGGGCAGGAGACCAGATCGCCGCGCCCCCGCCCCGAGGGCGGGTCGTGGCGGGCGATCCGGCCGGCGGTGACGGCGCAGTCGCGGCCGCAGGCGGGGCAGGCCCGGCGGGGGGAGTGGGACATGGCGCCCAGTCTGCCCTGCCCCACCGACATCAGTCCTGCTGGGCGGCGAGCCACACCTCGTGCGCCCGCTCGATGCGGGCCCACAGCGCGGCCCGGTCCGCCGCCGTCAGGTCGTCGAGCTCCCGCCCGAAGACCGTGGCCATGGCCTCGAAGAGCTCCTCCGGTCCGGCCAGTTCGCGCTTGTCGCGTCCGCCCGCCGGGTCGAGGGTCAGCAGGATCTTGCCGTGCAGGCGGTTCATGACCCCGGCGTTGCGCCGCAGCATGAAGAAGGACTGCAGGAAGGGGGAGTCCTCGGCGGTGGAGAGCCGCAGGTGCTCGGCCGCGAAGTCGGCCATCGTGGCCGGGGCCGAGCGGAAGTTCATCGCCGGGAAGGGCGACTCCTCGTTGAGGAAGGTCCAGCCCGCACCGTCGGCAAGCGGTCGCAGCCCGTATCCGAAGCCCCGTTCGTAGCGGCCCTCGCGCAGGGGCAGCGGCTCGGGCGGGCCGTCGCCGAGGCCGACGTCCACGAAGTGGGCCTCACCGTCGATCCGTACGGTCAGGGTGAGGTGGTCGCCGCTCACCTCCGTGGACTGCGGATCCGCGGACATGCCTCCGACGTGGCGGGTCACGTCGTAGCCGAGCTGCTCCAGCAGGGCCGCGAAGGCCCCGTTGAGGTGGAAGCAGTAGCCGCCGCGCCCGGCGCCGATGCGGCGCACGGACAGCTCCGGGTCGATGCCCGGCGGCCGGCCCAGCTGGATCTCGGTGTTCTCGAACGGGATCCGCTCCAGATGGGCCCGCGTGAGTGCGAACAGCCCTTCCACGGAGGGGGATCCGGGGTCCGTGATGCCGATCCGGGCCAGGTAGTCGGTGTATATGCCAGTGATCATGTGGACAGCCTAGATCCGGACATGTCCGCGGGACGGCCTATTTGTCGATGTCGCCGACCACGAAGAAGAGCGAGCCCAGGATCGCCACCATGTCCGCGACCAACTGCCCCGGCAGCAGCACCGCCAGCGCCTGGATGTTGTTGTACGAGGCGCTGCGCAGCTTCAGCCGGTACGGGGTCTTCTCGCCCTTGGAGACGAGGTAGTAGCCGTTGATGCCGAGCGGGTTCTCGGTCCAGGCGTAGGTGTGTCCCTCGGGCGCCTTCAGGACCTTGGGCAGCCGCTGGTTGACCGGGCCGGGCGGGAGGGCGTCCATCCGGTCCAGGCAGGCCACGGCCAGGTCGAGCGCGTTGTGGGTCTGGTCGAGCAGGCACTCGAAGCGGGCCAGGCAGTCGCCCTCGGTGCGGGTGATCACCTTCAGGACGTCCTGGAGCTCGCCGTAGGCCAGGTACGGCTCGTCGCGTCGCAGGTCGAAGTCGACGCCGGAGGCGCGGGCGATCGGGCCGGAGACCCCGTACGCGTGCACCGCCTCGGCGGACAGGACGCCGACGCCGCGCGTACGGGCGCGGAAGATCTCGTTCCCGTGGACGAGCTTGTCGTAGACGTCCATCCGGCTCCGGACGTCGGCGATCGCGGCGCGGGCCCGGCCGAGCCAGCCGGCCGGGAGGTCCTCCTTGAGGCCGCCGACGCGGTTGAACATGTAGTGCATGCGGCCGCCGGAGATCTCCTCCATCACGGCCTGGAGCTCCTCGCGCTCGCGGAACGCGTGGAAGATCGGGGTGATTCCGCCCAGTTCGAGCGGATACGAGCCGAGGAACATCAGGTGGTTCAGTACCCGGTTCAGCTCGGCCAGCAGCGTCCGCATCCATACGGCCCGCTCGGGGACCTCCATGCCGAGCATCCGCTCGACGGCCATGACCACGCCCAGCTCGTTCGAGAAGGCGGACAGCCAGTCGTGGCGGTTCGCCAGCATCACGATCTGCCGGTAGTCGCGGGCCTCGAAGAGTTTCTCGGCGCCGCGGTGCATGTAGCCGACCACCGGTTCGGCGCTGACGATCCGCTCGCCGTCCAGGACGAGGCGCAGGCGCAGCACGCCGTGCGTGGAAGGGTGCTGGGGGCCGATGTTGAGCACCATGTCGGTGCTCTCCGCCGCTCCGCCGATACCGACCGTGGTCTCCGTCATGCGGGCATTGTCTCAGCCCTAGGGTGGACGCATGGAAACGGGGACAATGGGCGAGACGGGCGGCCCCGCGTGGGTCGGGCTGCCGGGCGGGCTGCTCACTCTGCGGCGGACGCTGCTGGTGACATGGACGGTGCTGCTCGCCGTCGTGACCTCCGTCGTCACGGGGCTGACGCTCGGCCCGGTGTGGGCGGTCCTCGGGGTGTTCTGGCTGCTGGTCCTGGCCTGGGGCTGGGTGCTCCTCGGCCGGAACTGGCGCTCCTGGCGGTACGCCGAGCGCGCGGACGACCTGCTGATCAGCCGGGGCGTGCTCTGGCGGGAGGAGACCGTGGTCCCGTACGGGCGGATGCAGCTGGTCGAGGTCACCTCGGGCCCGCTGGAACGCCGCTTCGGCCTGGCCTCCGTACAGCTGCACACGGCCGCGGCCGCCAGCGACGCGAAGATCCCCGGGCTGGTGCCGGCCGAGGCGGAGCGGCTGCGCGACCGGCTGACCGCCCTCGGCGAGGCAAGGTCGGCGGGTCTGTGAGCCCCGGCCCGGAGGGCTTCGGCCCCCGCCCCGAGGGCGCTGCCGCGCCCGCCGCCGGCGGACCGGTGGAGCGCCGGCTGCACCCCTTCACCCCGCTGCGCCGCGCCTGGGTCCCGATCGCCGCGACCGTCGGCATCCTCGCCCAGCAGGGCGACCAGGCCGGGAGGTGGGTGGCCGACCTGTCCGCCCTGCTGCGGGTGGCGGCGCTGGCCGGCCTGGTCGTGGTCTTCGGCGCGTACGGCTTCCTCAGCTGGTGGTTCACCCACTACGCCATCACCGACACCGAACTGCGCATCCGCAGCGGGCTCCTCTTCCGGCGCACCGCGCACATCCGGCTCGACCGGCTCCAGGCCGTGGACGTCACCCGCCCCCTCCTGGCCCGGCTGACCGGTGTCGCGAGCCTGCGGCTCGACGTCATCGGCACCGAGGAGAAGGACCAGCTGTCCTTCCTCGGGGAGAAGGAGGCCGTTGCCCTGCGCGCCGAGCTCCTCGCCCGCGCGGCCGGTTTCGCCCCCGAGGAGGCGGTACGCCTGGGCGAGGCCCCCGAACGCGAACTGCTGCGGGTGACGCCGCGCGAGCTCGTCGTGTCGCTCCTGCTCAATCTGGGCGTGTGGGCCCTGCTGGTCCCCGGGCTGACCGTGCCGGTCGTCGTGTGGTGGCTCAGCTCCAGCCCGTGGGCCGCCCTCGTCTCCGTGCTCCCGATGCTCGGCGCGGTCTGGGCGGGTACCGTCGGCCGCTTCCTCACCGAGTACGACTGGCGGGTCGCCGAGTCCCCGGACGGGCTGCGCCTGGACCACGGCCTGCTGGACCGGGCGCACGAGACCGTGCCGCCCGGGCGCGTGCAGAACGTACGGATCGTGGAGCCGCTGCTGTGGCGGCGGCGCGGCCTGGTCCGCGTGGAGCTGAAGGTCGCGGGCTCGAACAACACGGTCCTGGTCCCGGTGGCCTCGCGGGAGGCCGCCTTCGCGGTCATCGCGCGGGTGCTGCCGGGGGTGGACCTGGCGGCCCTGTCCTTCTCCGGCTCCCCGCGGACCGGTTCCCGCTGGGTGGTCCCGGTGTGGTGGAAGGGCTACGCCCTGGCCGTGTCCCCGGAGGTGTTCGCCGCCCGGCACGGCCGCCTGTGCCGGCGTACGGAGATCGTCCCGCACGCCAAGGTGCAGAGCGTCCGCTTCACGCAGGGCCCGTGGGCCCGTGCCCGCGGCGTGGCCGACGTCCACGTGGACACCGGCGCGAACTGCACGGTCACGGCCCGGCTCCGCCCGGAGCCGGAGGCCGCGGCCCTGCTGCACGCCCAGGCCGCCCGCTCCCGGACCTCCCGGGCCTCGGCCCGCCCGGACCGCTGGATGACGCAACGGCCGTCGGCCCCGGAGCCGGGAGCGCCGGCGTGACGGGGATGTTCTAGCCGGCCCCGCCGCCCGCGCGGACCAGGCCCGTCTCGTAGGCGAGGACCACGACCTGGACCCGGTCGCGCAGCCCCAGCTTGGTCAGGATGCGGCCCACGTGGGTCTTCACCGTCGCCTCGGAGAGGACCAGCCGGGCCGCGATCTCGCCGTTCGACAGGCCCTGCGCCACGAGCAGCATGACCTCGCGCTCGCGTTCCGTCAGCCGCTCGATCTCCTTGTTCTGCGGCTCCTGCGTGGTCGTCGGCAGCATCGGGGCGAAGCGGTCCAGCAGGCGCCGCGTCGTCGACGGGGCGACCACCGCGTCCCCGCTGTGCACCGAGCGGATGGCCGCGAGCAGCTCGCCCGGCGGGACGTCCTTCAGCATGAAGCCGCTCGCGCCCGCCTTCAGGCCCGAGAAGGCGTACTCGTCCAGGTCGAAGGTGGTCAGGATGATCACCTTCGGGTGTTCCTCGGGCTCGCAGATGCGCCGGGTCGCCTCGACCCCGTCCAGCCGGGGCATGCGGACGTCCATCAGCACCACGTCCACCTTCGTGGACCGCAGCACCTCCAGCGCCTCCAGCCCGTCGCCGGCCTCTGCGACGACCTCCATGTCCGGCTGGGCGGCGAGCACCATACGGAAACCGGTGCGCAGCAGCACCTGGTCGTCGACCAGCATCACGCGGATGGACATCAGTTACCTCGTCCTCGTCATCTCTTCTTCAGGGGAAGCAGTGCGCTGATCCGGAAGCCGCCACCGGGCCGCGGCCCCGCGTCCAGGGTTCCGCCGACCATACCGATCCGCTCGCGCATGCCGATCAGCCCGTGCCCGGCGCCGTCGGCGCCGCCGTCCTGGTACAGCTCGTGGGCCGCGCCCCGCCCGTCGTCCTCGACGAGCAGGCCGAGCCCGTCGTCGAAGTAGACCAGCCGGACGCTGGCGCTGGCGTCCGGGCCGCCGTGCTTGCGGGTGTTGGTCAGGGCCTCCTGCACGATCCGGTACGCCGTCAGCTCGACCCCGCTGGGGAGCGGGCGCGGGGCGCCCTCGACCTCGAAGTCGACCGAGAGTCCTGCTGCCCGTACCTGCTCGACCAGGACCTCGATCTGCTCGACGTCGGGCTGGGGCACGTAGTCCTCGGACTCCTGCGGTTCGCCGGTGCGCAGGACGCCCAGCAGCCGCCGCATCTCGGCGAGGGCCTGGCGGCCGGTGCCGGAGATGGTCTGGAGTGCTTCCTTGGCCTGTTCGGGGGCCACGTCCATGACGTAGGCCGCCCCGTCCGCCTGGACCACCATCACCGAAACGTTGTGCGCGACGACGTCGTGCAGCTCGCGGGCGATCCGGGCCCGCTCGGCTGCCACCGCCACCTTGGCCTGGGCCTCGCGCTGGTTCTCCAGGCGCTGGTTGCGTTCGACGAGCTGGTCGTAGTAGGCCCGGCGGGTGCGCAGGGAGTCGCCGAGCACCCAGGCGAGGGCGAACGGGACGATCGCGAAGAGCACGAAGAGCAAGTTGTAGCGCAGGTTGCCCGTGTCCACCGCGAAGCGCACGGCGTACAGGGGGGAGGCGAGGAATCCGATGGCGAGCGCGGTACGGGACATCCGGCGCGAGACCTCGGAGGAGGCCCCGACCGTGTAGAGGATGATCAGCATCGCGAGGTCGGCGTAGTTCGCCTCGGTGTGGGTGATCAGCTGGTAGGCGCCGGTGCCGACGGCCAGCCAGAACATCTGCTGCGTCCACTTGCGGCGCAGGGCCACCACGACGCTCATCGCCACCACCGCGGGGACGGCGAGCAGCCGTGCGGTGGTGCTGTGGGAACTGTCGTCGGCGACCTCCAGCATCCCGATCCCGAAGAGGAGGACAGCCCAGAAGCTGTCGACGCCCGTCGGGTGTCTGCGGAGGAAGTCGTAGAGGCGCTGCACGTAACCCAGAGTAGGGAACGCAGATAGGTGCTGGAGTCAACCAGAGGTCCGAACCTGGCCCCGGGCGCGTACTCCCCAAGGTGGACGGAAGCATAGCCTTTGTCCGGTGAGCGCTCAGGGTGAAGGTGTGGATCCGGTCCGGTGGCGCACGGCGATGGACGCCGCGCTGTACGGGCCGGGGGGCTTCTACGTGCGGCCGGGGGGGCCGGGGCCCGCCGGGCACTTCCGTACCTCGGTGCACGCCTCGCCGCTGTACGCGGGGGCCGTGGCCCGTCTCCTGGAGTGGGTGGACGCCGAGCTCGGGCATCCGGCGGAGCTGGACCTGGTGGACATGGGGGCCGGGCGGGGGGAGCTGCTGGCCGGGGTGCTCGCCGCGCTGGAGCCGGGGACGGCGGCGCGGGTGCGCCCGTACGCCGTGGAACGGGCCGGGCGGCCGGCCGGGCTCGACCCGCGGATCCGCTGGGTCGCGGCCCCGCCCGACGGGGCGGTGGGGCTGCTCTTCGCCAACGAGTGGCTGGACAACGTGCCCCTGGACATCGCCGAGGACGGGCGCTACGTCCTGGTCGCGCCGGACGGTACGGAGAGCGCGGGCGGCCCGCTGGACGGCGCGGACCGGGCCTGGCTGGAGCGGTGGTGGCCGGGCGGCGGCCGTGCGGAGATCGGCCGGGCCCGTGACGAGGCCTGGGCGGCGGTCAGGGCGACCCTGGAGCGGGGCCTGGCGGTGGCGGTGGACTATGTGCACACCCGGGACGCGCGGCCCCCGTACGGCACCCTGACGGGTTTTCGCGCGGGGCGGGAGGTCCCGCCGGTCCCGGACGGCTCGTGCGATGTGACCGCGCACGTGGCCCTGGACTCCTGCGCCGGGCCGGGGTCGGTCCTGGTGACCCAGCGCGAGGCGCTGGCCGCCCTCGGTGTCTCGGGTGCCCGGCCCCCGCTGGCGCTGGCCGGGACCGACCCGGTGGCCTACGTACGGGCCCTGTCCGCGGCCGGTGAGGCGGCCGAGCTGACGGACCGCGCCGGGCTGGGGGCGTTCGGCTGGCTGGTGCAGCCGGTCGGGGTCCCGGCCCCCGAGTGGCCGGGCGCGCCGGCGGCGCGCTGACCCGCGGACAGCGCGGAGGGCCGGGATCCAGTGGCGGATCCCGGCCCTCGTCACCACGTGCGCGCGCTCACGCGCTCACACATGCTCGCGCTCGTGCGGTTACTGCGTGACCTCGTCGTGGCCCTGGTGCAGGCCGCCGCCGCTGCCCGAGCCGCCGGTGGGCTGCGAGACGACCGGCTTCGACAGCGGGGCCAGGTCGTGCGCGTAGTGGCCGACCGCGTCCGCGATGACGTCGACGTTGATGTCGAGCGCCTTCTGGTCGATGTTGGTGATGTCGTCACCCTTGCCGTGGTAGTTCACGTCGTAGGCGACGCCCGCCTGGCCGCCGAACTTCGCGGCCTGCTCAGGGGTCTTGATGCCCTCGGCGCCGGTGAAAGTACCGCCGGAGGGGATGCCGACCTCGATGAACGGGCCGTAGTCCGAGCGGCCCGAGAAGTCCGTGCCCTCGTGCGGGATCTTCTTGGAGTCGAGGAAGTCGGTGATCCCCTTCTCCAGCTGGGCGGAGCCCGCCGGGCCGGGGCCCGCGCCGGTCGCGTCCGAGTCGTCGCCGTCGTAGACGAAGTAGGCGGCGTTCGGCGAGGCGATCATGTCGAAGTTCAGGTACAGCTTGATCTGCTTCTTCTGGGCGTCCGTCAGACCGGCCACGTACGCCTCGGAGCCGAGCAGGCCGAACTCCTCCGCCGACCACCAGGCGAACTTGACCTTGTTCTTGACCTTCTTCTGCTCGCTCGCGAGCCGCTGGGCGACCTGGAGGATGCCCGCCGAGCCGGAGCCGTTGTCGTTGATGCCCGGGCCGGCCGCGACCGAGTCGAGGTGCGCGCCGAGGAAGACGGTGTTGTTCTCGTCGCCGCCCTTGGTCTCGGCGATGACGTTGAACGTCTTGCGGTTCTCGCGCAGCTCGCGGATGTCGAGGGTGACCTCGACGGGACCGGCGGCGGCCTCGGCGGCGAGCTTCTCGCCGTCCTCCTGGGTGATGCCGCCCGTCGGGACCTTGCCCGCGGCCGGGTCGCCGATGGTGCCGTTCAGGGCGCCCGCGGTGTTGTTGTAGATGATCGCGCCGACCGCGCCGGCGGTCGCCGCGTTCTGCTGCTTCACCGCGAAGGTGCAGCCGCCGCGCTTGATCAGGGCGATCTTGCCGGTGAAGGTGCCGGAGGCGAAGTCGCCGGGCTCGCAGCCGTTGGTCCCGTCCGCGTCGACCGGGGCGACGGCGACCGGGGCCGTCACACCGCCCTCCGGGGAGTTCGCCGTGTAGGTCATCAGGTGGATCGGCACGTCGCGCTCGTTCGCGCCGCCGACCGTGAGCTTCTCCTCGATGGTCTCGACGTAGACGAAGTCGAACTCGTTGCGGGTGACCTGGTATCCGGCCGCCTTCAACACGGCCTCGATGTACTTGGCCGACTGCTCGTGGCCCTTGGAACCGGCCGCACGGTTGCCGTTGTTGTAGTCGGCGAGCGACTGCAGCACCTTGAGGTGGTTGTTGGCGCCCTTGCCGGTCGCCTCCTTGACCAGCTTCTTGGCGAGCGCGTCACCCCGGGCGGCGTCGCTCTGCGGGCTCCCGGTGGCACCGGCGGGTCCGGCCAGCAGCAGGGGCGAGACGAGGGCCGCGGCTGCCAGGGCGGCGGTTGCTGCGGCTATACGGCGTGAGGGCATGAAGGTCCTTCCACGACAAAGACGAGCAGGGCAGGGCGGAACAGGGCACAGCGGGGCGGAGCATGGCGGATCCGGTGGTGCGGGTACGCAGAAGTGGTGCGCGTTACGTGGGGGATCGGTGGACGCACGTTAGACAGCAAGTGGCCACCATGGCCAGAGTTTTCGCTGATTCCGGTTTATGAATTCCGTATATCGGTGAATACGGGCCGTCTGATTCCGGCCAGCCGTCCGCCGTCCCGAACCGGCGTCCGGAGCTAGCGGAGGATGCCCTCGATGAAGTCCGAACCAATCCGGGCGACCGCCGACAGGTCCAACTGGTGCTGGACGTACCGTCCCTGACGCCGCGTGTGCATCAGGCCGGCCTTCTTCAGGACGGCCAGGTGCCGCGACACCTCCGGCGCGGTGATCCCGTACACGGTCGCCAGTTCGCTCGTCGTGTACGGGGCCCGGGCCAGGCTCCGGCACAGCAGCATCCGCATGGGATGCGCCAGCGCCTCCATCCGCAGCTGGAGCAGCTCCACCGAGCCCGGCGCGGAGGCCAGTTCGGGGGAGCCGAGCGGATAGTGGACCACCGGGCGCCAGCCCGGAGCGTGCAGCACCAGCAGATGCGGCCAGCCGAAGTTGGTCGGCACGAACACCAGGCCGGCGCCTATTCGGTGGTCGGTGGCCGTGGTGGACCCGTGGACCATCTTGTCGGCGGTGATCGTCGTGCCGCGCTCGTCGATGCTCAGGGCCGCCGAGACCTCCTTCAGCGCGGTCGGCAGCCCCTTGCGGCGCAGCACCTCGGTCTTGTGCCGGGCGTCGGCGCTCTGGCCGGGCTCGATGCGCTTCCACGTCTCGGCGAAGAACGCCTCGTCGCAGTCCTCCAGCAGGCGCCGCATCCACACCCGTACGGCGGCGGTGTCGTCGAGCAGCCGTACCGAGAAGTCCAGCTGGCGCGGGCCGCGGGCGGCGGCCGTCTCCAGCGCCTTGGCCCGCGCCGCCGGGTTCGCCAGCGGTGAGGTGGACGGGCCGCCTTCGTTGTAGAGCGCCAGCCAGCAGTGCTCCATGGCGGCATGCACGAACCGCTCGTCGTCCAGCCGGTCGAGTACGTCCAGCTCCTCGGCCAGCGTCGCGGCCGGCTGCCCGGTACCGCCGGTGATCCCGGCGAAGGCCATGAAGATGTCGGAGAAGGAACTCCGCCACATGAAGTCGGCCTCCAGCAGCCGGTCCGCGAGGCACGGATCGAGCGAGGCGGCGGTGGCGGTGGTCCAGGAGGCCAGCCCGGGGTGGTGCGCGGGCTGGGAGAGCGCGTGCAGGGACATGCAGAGCTCCGCGAGCGGGGAGGGCGCGAAAGTGATCCGCTCGGTGGGCAGGCCTGCGATGTCGATGGTGACGCTCATCTGGCCATTCTGACGGTCCGCGCAGGTCGGGGAGGTCGGCGAGGTCCGTTCGGGGCCGCCGGACGAGTGATCGTCAGGGGCCCGGCGCGGCGGCCGGACGAGTGATCATCCGCCACCCGGGGGCGCTTTCGCGCCGTGGATTGACGGGGAACGTCAACTGTCGTGCGGGATGCCGCCGACGGGGTGAGGCTGGGGTCATGACCGCCATCGAGCAGTACCTCCTCGACACCTACCGGGCCTCCCAGCAGGGCGCCCCGATGCCCCCGCCGCCCGGCCGCGACGACGTCGCCGTCCTGCGCTCGGCCCGCACCTACGCGCAGGCCCGCGCCGTCATGGACGGCAGCTCGGGCCGCCACCCCTGGCGTGCGGCCCTGCGCCGGATCCTGGTCCGCCCGCGGCCGTGCTGACCCGGCGCGGGCCGCGGGACGCGGGCGGGACGCGCACCGCCCGTGCCGCACTTCCCGCCCGCCCCGCTCGTCCTGCCCGGCGCCGGTCTACTCGAAGTTGGGCGCGTTGCGCTGGTACACCAGCCGCAGCCCGATCAGCGTCAGCCACGGCTCGTGGTCGTCGATCACCGAGGACTCGCCCAGCACCATCGGAGCCAGTCCGCCGGTGGCGATGACCCGGACGTCGTCCGGGTCGCCGTGCGGTCCGGCCAGCTCCTTCGCCATCCGGGTCACGACCCCGTCGACCTGCCCCGCGAAGCCGTAGACCACACCCGACTGCATCGCCTCGACCGTGGACTTCCCGATCACGTTCCGCGGCCGCGCCAGCTCGATCTTCCGCAGCTGGGCACCCCGTACGCCGAGCGCCTCCATGGAGATCTCGATGCCCGGGGAGATCACCCCGCCCACGTACTCGCCCTTCGCGGACACCGCGTCGAAGGTGGTCGCCGTACCGAAGTCGACCACGATCGCCGGGCCCCCGTAGAGCTCGACCGCCGCGACCGCGTTGATGATGCGGTCCGCGCCGACCTCCTTCGGGTTGTCCATCAGGATCGGCACGCCCGTCTTGATCCCGGGCTCCACCAGCACCGCCGGCACGTCGCCGTAGTAGCGCCGGGTGACCTCGCGCAGCTCGTGCAGGACCGACGGCACCGTCGAGCAGATCGCGATGCCGTGGATCCCGTCGCCCAGCTCGGTGCCGAGCATCGGGTGCATGCCCATGAGGCCCTGCATCAGCACGGCCATCTCGTCGGCCGTGCGCCGCGGGTCGGTCGAGATGCGCCAGTGCTCGACGATCTCGTCACCGTCGAACAGGCCCAGGACCGTGTGGGTGTTGCCTACGTCGATGGTGAGGAGCACGGGTTACACCGCCTCGCGCAGATCGAGCCCGATGTCCAGGATCGGCGAGGAGTGGGTCAGCGCGCCGACGGCCAGGTAGTCCACGCCGGTCTCCGCGTACGCGCGCGCCGAGTCCAGGGTGAGGCGGCCCGAGGACTCCAGCACCGCACGGCCGGCGACCAGGGCCACGGCCCGCGCGGTCTGCTCGACGGTGAAGTTGTCGAGCAGGATCAGGTCGGCGCCGGCCTCCAGGACCTCGCCGATCTGCTCCAGCGTGTCGACCTCGACCTCGATGGGGACCTCGGGGAACGCCTCGCGCACGGCCTTGAAGGCCTGCGCGACGCCGCCCGCCGCCACCACGTGGTTGTCCTTGACCAGTGCGGCGTCCGACAGCGACATCCGGTGGTTGACGCCACCGCCGCAGCGCACCGCGTACTTCTCCAGCGAGCGCAGGCCCGGCGTGGTCTTGCGGGTGTCGCGGACCTTCGCCGCGGTGCCCTCCAGCACGTCGGCCCAGCGGCGGGTGGCCGTCGCGATGCCCGACAGCCGGCACATGATGTTCAGCGCGCTGCGCTCCGCCGTGAGCAGGTCGCGGGTGCGCGAGCGCACGGACAGCAGCAGCTGGCCGGCGGTGACGGCGTCGCCGTCCTCCGCGTGCCGCTCCACCTCGAAGGCCTCGGTGCAGACCACGGAGAACACGGCCTCGGCGATGCGCAGACCGGCCACGACGCCGTCCTCGCGCGCGACGAAGTCGGCGACGGCCTCGGCCTCCTCCGGCACGGTCGCGACGGTCGTCACGTCCACGCCGCCGTCCAGGTCCTCGGACAGTGCCATGTGCGCGATGTCCTCGACCTCGATCGGGTCCAGGCCCGCGTCCGCCAGCAGCTGGGCGAGCGCCGGGTCGAGGCCGCTCTCCTCGCCGTCGCCGCAGGCGCAGTCGTCGCCGCAGCCGCCGTCGTTCTGGTCGATCAGGGGAAGTTCGGGGGTGCTCACGGTCACTGCTCCAGGCTCGGGGTGCTCAGGGGGTGCACGGACGGGAAGTCCGCGGAGTCGGTGGGTACGACGACCAGGGCGCGCTTCTCGGTCGCGGAGAGCCGGACGACGAGGTGGCGGCGCCAGTGCGCATCGTCCCGCTCGGGATGGTCCTCGCGCCAGTGGCAGCCGCGGGTCTCCACGCGCCGCTGTGCGGCGGCGACCAGGACCCGTGCCACGCACAGGAGGTTCGTGGCCTCCCAGGTGTCCACGCCCGGCTCGGCGGTCTTGCCGTGCGCCTCGAGATCGTTCAGGGCGGTGGCGTAGAGCGCTTCGAGGGCCTCGGCGGCGGTGCTCAGCGATGCGGCGGAGCGGAGCACGCCCGCGCCGTCCGTCATGATCCGCTGGACCTCGTACCGGGCGCCGGCGGGCTGGAGCGGGCCGGTCGCGGGGACCGGTATGCCCGGGCCGCTGCCGGCGGGCCGGGCGGCGACGATGTCCTCGGCGATCCGCTCGGCGAAGACCAGGCCCTCCAGCAGGGAGTTGGAGGCCAGCCGGTTCGCGCCGTGCACACCGGTGCAGGCGACCTCGCCGCAGGCGTACAGGCCGGGGACGGTGGTCCGCCCGTGCAGGTCGGTGCGGACGCCGCCGGACGCGTAGTGCGCGGCGGGCGCGACCGGGATCGGCTCGGTCACCGGGTCGATGCCGTGGGAGCGGCAGGCGGCCAGGATGGTCGGGAAGCGCTGCTCCCACATCTGCGCGCCGAAGTGCCGGGCGTCGAGGTACATGTGCTGCGCGCCCTGCTCCTGCATGCGGCGCATGATGCCCTTGGCGACGATGTCGCGGGGCGCCAGCTCGGCGAGCTCGTGCTGCCCCTGCATGAAGCGCACGCCGTCCGCGTCGACGAGGTACGCGCCCTCGCCGCGGACCGCCTCCGACACCAGCGGCTGCTGCCCCTCGGCGTCCGGGCCGAGGAAGAGCACCGTCGGGTGGAACTGCACGAACTCGAGGTCGGAGACCTCGGCGCCGGCCCGCAGCGCGAGCGCCACGCCGTCGCCGGTGGACACCGACGGGTTGGTGGTGGCGGAGAAGACCTGGCCCATGCCGCCGGTCGCGAGGATCACGGCGGGCGCGTGGACGGCGCCCACCCCGTCGTGCTGGCCCTCGCCCATGACGTGCAGGGTGACACCGGCCGTACGGCCCTGCGCGTCCTGGAGCAGGTCCAGTACGAGGGCGTTCTCCACGGTCTCGATGCCCGCGTCGTGCACGGCCTCGACGAGCGCCCGGGAGATCTCGGCGCCGGTGGCGTCGCCGCCCGCGTGCGCGATCCGGCGGCGGTGGTGGCCGCCCTCGCGGGTCAGTTCTATCTCGCCGGTCTCCGTGGAGGTGTCGAAGACGGCGCCGGTGGCCATCAGCCGCCGTACCGCGTCCGGGCCCTCGGTGACGAGGAGCCGTACGGCCTCCTCGTCGCACAGGCCCGCACCCGCGACCAGGGTGTCGTCGAGGTGCTGCTCCGGGGTGTCGCCCTCGCCGAGGGCCGCGGCGATGCCGCCCTGGGCCCAGCGGGTGGAGCCGTCGTCGAGCCGGGCCTTGGTGACCACGACGGTACGGCGGCCCCCGGCGGCGCAGCGCAGCGCCGCGGTCAGGCCCGCCACGCCGGAACCGACGACGACGACATCGGCGTCGAGGGACCAGCCGGGGGCCGGCGCGTGCAGCCGTATGCCGGTGCCCGCGGCCGTGTCTGCGCCGCCGCTGCCTGCGGGGCCTCTGCCCGGTGTGCTCACGAGTGTGCTCCGAATTCCAATGGGATGTTGTCGATCAGCCGGGTCGAGCCCACCTTCGCGGCGACGGCCAGCACGGCCTGCCCGGTGAAGTCCTGACCGGTCTCGGTGAAGTCCAGCGGGTCCACCAGCGCCAGGTAGTCCAGCACGAGCGGCGGCTCGTGGCGGCCCGCCTCCTCCAGGACGTGGAGCGCGGCGGCCCGTACGGCGTCCGGCAGTCCGGCGCCCGCCGCCGAGACGGCGTGCGCGTCGGCGGAGGCGCGGATCTCGCCGAGGCGGGCCAGGGCGGTGGCCCGCTCGTCGCTGGCCGGGGAGGCCTCGGCGCGGGCGCGCAGGGCCGCCTGCGCGGCGAGCCGGTCGCGCCCGGCGAACAGGGCGCGCGACAGGGCCAGGGCGGTGTGCCGTTCGGCGGCCGAGAGGTAGCGGTTGCGGGACGACAGCGCGAGCCCGTCCTCCTCGCGGACGGTCGGTACGCCGACCACCTCGACGGGGAAGTTCAGGTCGGTCACCATCCGCCGGATCAGGGCCAGTTGCTGCGCGTCCTTCTGGCCGAAGAGGGCCAGGTCGGGGCGGGTGAGGTGGAGCAGCTTGGCGACGACGGTCAGCATCCCGTCGAAGTGGCCGGGGCGGGTGGCCCCTTCGAGGCGCTCGCCCATCGGGCCGGCGGTGATCCGCACCTGCGGGTCGCCGCCCGGGTAGACCTCGTCGGCGGCGGGGGCGAACACCGCGTCGGCGCCCGCCCCTTCGGCGACCGCCAGGTCGGCGTCGAGGGTGCGGGGGTAGCGGTCGAGGTCCTCGCCCGCCCCGAACTGCAGCGGGTTGACGAAGACGGTGACGACGACCTGGCCGCCCGGTCCGGCCTGCTCGCGGGCCGTACGGATCAAGGTGGCGTGGCCCTCGTGGAGGGCGCCCATGGTCATCACCACGGCCCGGCGGCCGGTGCGCGGGAGCTGGTGCAGCTCCTCGGCGGTGTGCAGCAGCAGGTCGGTCACTGGTCGCCCCCGTCGGACTCCGTGTCGGCGAGCACACCGAGCAGGTCCTCGGCGAGTTCGGGCTTGAGCAGACCGTGCGCGAGGGCCCGGTCCGCGGTGGCGCGGGCCATCGCCAGGTATCCGGCGACGGCGGCGGGCGCGTGCCGGCGCAGCTCCGAGACGTGCGCGGCGACCGTCCCGGCGTCGCCGCGGGCCACCGGCCCGGTCAGGGCGGCGTCGCCGGAGCGCAGGGCGTTGTCGAGGGCGGCGCCGAGCAGCGGGCCGAGCATCCGGTCGGGGTGTTCCACCCCGGCCTCGGCCAGCAGCTCCATGGACTGGGCGACGAGGGTGACCAGGTGGTTCGCGCCGAGGGCGAGGGCCGCGTGGTAGAGCGGGCGGTTCTCCTCCGCGATCCATTCGGGTTCCCCGCCCATCTCGATGACCAGGGCCTCGGCGGCCAGGCGCAGCTCGTCGGGGGCGGTGACGCCGAAGGAGCAGCCGGCGAGCCGCTGCACGTCGACCTCGGTACCGGTGAAGGTCATCGCCGGGTGCAGGGCCAGTGGCAGGGCGCCCGCGCGGCGCGCCGGGTCGAGCACGGCGGTCCCGTACCGGCCGGAGGTGTGCACGAGGAGCTGTCCGGGCCGGATCGCACCGGTCTCGGCGAGGCCCTCCACGAGGGACGGCAGTGCGTCGTCGGGGACGGTGAGCAGCACCAGGTCGGCCAGCTCCAGCACCTGCGCGGGCGGCACGAGCGGCACGTCGGGCAGCATCCGGGCGGCGCGGCGCACGGAGGTGTCGGAGACCCCGGAGACGGCGACGGGGCGGTGTCCGGCCTGCTGGAGCGCGCGCGCCAGGGCGGGACCGACGCGGCCGGCTCCGACGACGCCTACGGCGAGCCGGGCAGGGCGTGGCGGCTGTGATGGATTCACGCGGGGAGGGCCCTTCCGTTCCAGTCCGCGGGGGGTACCGGACGATACGTCGCCATGCTAGCTCCTGGGGCTGTTGGCCGGTCGGCGGCGATGGGGGCGAGGATCTGTCCTCATGAGCGACAACAACGAGGACACGGAACGTACGAAGCGGCTGGTCGCGGCCTGGCGGGGGGCGGACCGGCGGCTGTCCCGCAGCCTGCTGGAGCCCACGGTGGGGGAGCTGCTCGGTTCCCTCGCCGAGGCCCCCTACGACCTGGACGGTCCGGCCGACGTCTACGGCGACGGGGTCGTCACCGCGCTGGAGGCCAGGGTCGCGGAGCTGCTGGGGACGCAGGACGCGGCGTTCTTCCCCAGCGGGACGATGGCGCAGCAGATCGCGCTGCGGTGCTGGGCGGCCCGGACCGGGAACCCGGTGGTGGCGCTGCACCCGATGAGCCATCCCGAGCGCTGGGAGGGGGACGCCCTGTCGGCGGTCTCCGGGCTGCGGGTGGCGCACCCGACGACGGAGGCGCGCCAGCCGTCGGCCGAGGAGGTCGCCTCGCTGCGGGAGCCCTTCGGCACGCTGATGGTGGAGCTGCCGCTGCGGGACGCGGGCTTCCTGCTGCCCACCTGGGAGGAGCTGGAGGCGCTGACCGACGCGGCGCGGGAGCGGGACGCGGTCGTCCACTTCGACGGGGCCCGGCTGTGGGAGTCCACCGTCCACTTCGGGCGCACGCTGCCGGAGATCGCCGGGCTCGCGGACTCGGTCTACGTCTCCTTCTACAAGTCGCTCGGGGGGCTGTCCGGGGCCGCGCTGGCGGGGCCCCGGGAGTTCGTGGAGGAGACCCGGGTCTGGCGCCACCGCTACGGCGGCCAGATCTTCCGGCAGTTCCCGCAGGCCCTGTCCGCGCTGGCCGGACTGGAACGGGAACTGCCGCGGCTGCCGTCGTACGTCGCCCGGGCGCGGATGGTGGCCGGGGCGCTGCGGTCGGCGTTCGCGGACTCGGGGGTCCCGTGGGCCCGGATCAACCCGGAGGAGCCGCACACGCACCAGTTCCAGGTGTGGCTGCCCTACGAGGCGGACCGGCTGACGGAGGCGGGGCTGCGGCAGGCGGAGGAGACGGGCACGGTCCTGTTCCGCCGCTGGTCCGCGGAGGGGCCGCCGGGGCTCGCGGTGACGGAGCTGGAAATCACGGAGCCGGGCCTGTCCTGGACGGAATCCGACGTCCACGAAGCGGTCTCGGCCTTCGTGGCCCGGATCTAGGGCGGCCGCTGCGCGGGCGGGGCCCGGTTTCGGGGAGGGTGGGGGAGAGCGGCTCGCGCAGTGGCACCCGCACCACCCCGGGAGGGAAGTGGTGAAACGCCGAATTCCGGGAAACTTACCGGCTCGGAACAGCCACGGCGCTACCGTCCCTTCAGGCAATTACCGGCCACCGCGCCCGGAGGAGACACCATGACCACTCAGCCCGCGTGGCGGAAGTCCTCGTTCTGCAGCGAGGGCGACGCCTGCGTGTACGTCGCCACCGCCCCCGGGGCCCTCGTCAAGGTCGCGGACCGTGCCGACCCCGCCCACCTCGTGCTCGCCACCACCCAGGCCGCCTGGGCGGACTTCCTGCGCGCGGTCAAAGAGACCGGCTGAGAGATCGGCCGGGGCACCGGCTGCGGGGCCGGCCGAGGGATCCGCCGCGCCGCGCCGTGCCCACGATCAGGGGATTTTGTCCGATTAGCGCGTATCTTCGGCCCATGCCCACGCCCTACGGATCCCGCGGCGGCATGGCGTTCAGCGCCGCTGAGCTGCACCTGCTCAGGCGTCTTCTCGCCCACGCCCTTCAGTCCTCCTCGGCCCCCCTGGCGGCCGAGGAGGTCCAGGACTGCCTGCGCCTCGCGCAGTCGGTGGACGACGCGGTCCTGGAGGCGGGCCGGCTCAGAGCGTTCCTCCTCGCGGACCTCGTGCGCTACCGCAGCGCCCTGCCCGGCAGCCTCTCCGGCTACCTGGAGCTGCTGCAGGACGCACTGGCCGCCGGGTACGAACCGGAGCCCGACGACCTCGCCGCCCTGCGCGCGCTCCGCGCCAATCCGGTCGCCGCTGCCCTGCTGGAGCGGGTCCGGACCGTCGCGGAGCGCTCCGTACGCCGGCGGCTGTCGACCGCCCCGGCGCCCCGGACCCGGCTGCTGGCGCTGGCCGGCGGCAAGGACGCCGCGGGCAAGGAGGCCGGCGGCAAGGGCGCAGGCGGCAAGGAGAAGGACGAGGAGCCGCCGCGCCCCGCGCCGCACCCCGAGGAGCAGCCGCGCCCGGAGCGGCCGATCCCCACCCCCGGCGAGGTGTTCCCGCCGCGGCGCAAGCCCGGCCCGCCCCCGGCGGCCGGGCGGGCCGCCGGGTAGCTACGCTGTGGGGCATGGACTACGTCTCCGCGCTCGTGCCCCCCTTCGTGATGGCCGCGTTCTTCATCGCTCTCGTCGTGACGATCGTGAAGAGCCAGGGCGGCGCCAACAAGGCCAAGGAGGACGCGGCGGTCGACGCCGTGCTCGCCCGGGCCGAGGCCACCCAGCAGCAGAAGTAACCCCTCAGGGCGTGCGGCCGCACCGGCCGCGCGCCCGATTTCGTGGCGCGTTGCCGAGCGAATAGTCGGGCAATTCCGTACAAGCCGCACTATCGTGCTGTTGTGCCTCGCCCACTGGGAGATCTCGAAGACGCCGTCATGACACGGGTGTGGCAGTGGAACCGCCCGGTCACCGTCCGAGAAGTACTGGAAGACCTCCAGCAGGAACGGTCCATCGCCTACACCACGGTGATGACCGTTATGGACAATCTTCATCAGAAGGGCTGGGTCCGGCGGGAAGCCGAAGGCCGCGCCTATCGATATACGGCGGTCTCCACCCGCGCCGCCTACTCGGCGGCGCTGATGAACGAAGCCTGGTCGACGAGCGACAACCCGGCGGCCGCCCTCGTCGCCTTCTTCGGCATGATGTCCGCCGAACAGCGTGAAGCCCTCCGTGACGCCGTCCGCGTCGTGCAGCACGACGGCGAGTCCGGTTCCGAGGCCGCCGCCGAACCTCCCGCCGAACCTCCCGCTCCGCCCGCGGCCGAAGGGGACTCCGCCGAGCGCCCGGAGCCGCCGGGGCGATAGCGTCCGCAGCCATGGGAGAGTTTTCCACTGCACATGCAGAAACAGTGACGATCCGCCGTGCCCGCACGCGTGATGTTCCCGCGCTGCGCCGCCTCCTCGACCAGTACGTGCAGCAGCGGATCCTGCTCGACAAAGCGCCGGTCGTCCTTTACGAGGACATCCAGGAGTTCTGGGTCGCGGAACGCGACTCCGACGGCCAGGTCGTCGGCTGCGGCGCTCTCCACGTGATGTGGGAAGACCTTGCCGAAGTACGTACTCTCGCCGTCGACCGCGACCTGAAGGGCGGCGGAGTCGGGCATCAGGTGCTGGAGCAGTTGTTGCGCACGGCCCGTACGCTCGGGGTGAGCCGGGTTTTCTGCCTGACCTTCGAAGTCGAGTTCTTCGCGAAGCACGGCTTCGTCGAGATCGGCGAGACCCCGGTCAAGACCGATGTGTACATGGAGCTCCTGCGTTCCTATGACGAGGGTGTCGCCGAGTTCCTCGGTCTCGAACGAGTGAAGCCGAACACCTTGGGCAACAGTCGGATGCTTCTGCACCTCTGATCGATGGCCTCAGCTTTTCCGGCGCTCTGCGCACCTGTGGCCTATGTCCGAATCGCGCACGTTTCCCGCCCTGTTGCGGTCTCGAACCTCTCCCTGGGGGTTTGTGTTTTCCAGGCAAAAGCGGTTTCCTTTCCGCGTACTGCTTTTCGATGAAAGGAAATCCCGGTGGCACAGAAGGTTCAGGTCCTTCTTGTCGACGACCTCGACGGTGGCGAGGCGGACGAGACGGTGACGTTCGCTCTGGATGGCAAGACCTACGAGATCGACCTCACCACCGCCAACGCTGAAAAGCTCCGCGGTCTGCTCGACCCGTACACCAAGGGCGGCCGCCGCACCGGTGGCCGTGCCAGCGCCGCCCGCGCCAAGGGCCGCGGCTCGGTGGCGACCGGTCACCCGGACACCGCGGAGATCCGCGCGTGGGCCAAGGAGAACAACTACAACGTGAATGACCGCGGTCGCGTCCCGGCCGAGATTCGCGAGGCCTACGAGAAGGCCAAGGGCTGACGGACCCCCGTCGTACGCCGTCCCAGGCGCGCCCGGTGGCATTCCGTCGCCGCCGCGGCCACCAGGCGTACGAGGTCGGGCCCGTGAGCGGGTCCGGCGGTCCGCCCGGGACCGGGCAGGGCCGGCAGCAGTGCCTCACACCCCTGCTCGGGGGGTCGCAGCCACACGGCGGCCCCCCGAGGGCTTTCTCCCGGGGGCAGCCCCGGGGGAGCCGGGGCGGTGATCCGGCCACCCGCACCCAGGGCGGTCAGATCGAGGGCGACCCCGCCCCATTCCAGCCAGTCGAGCAGCCCCTCCAGCTCCTCTGCGCTGCCCGCGGCCACCAGGAACCGCATCCGGCGCCCCATCAGCGCCACCGGGCCCGTGGCGACCGGCCTGCGCAGCAGCGCCGCTCCCGCGTCGGACGGCAGCTCCAGCACGTCGAACCGGATCCCGGTCGCGAGCAGGCCGGGCGGCCCGCCCGTGACGGTCCAGCCGAGCGTCCTCCCGTACCAGGAGGCGTACGCGTCCTCGGGCGCCGTGCGGGGTGCGGGCACGAGCGACGGGGTGAGCGGCGGGAGGGTTACGGCCATGTCCGGAGCAACTTCCGAAACGCCCCGGGGTTACGCTCAATGTGACAGACCGCACGCATCACCATGCGGAACGTAAACGTCCATGATGGCCGGAGTCCCGCATTCGGGACGCAACTGTGTTCGCCCTTAGCGGAGGGAACCGGTGCCACCGGCATGGAGTGTCAGTCCTTACGGGTAAGACATTCCTAGTGGATCGGGGCGACACGCTGATTTGACGGGCCTCCGTTCGCCGTCGGCGTACACGCATGACGGGTATCTGCCTGGCCTGCGGGAACATCGTCTCGCACCATCGAGTTGGAGCAGTTGTCGGCTCTCCGAGCCGGTTTTCCCGCTGATGCAGGGGTGAGCCGCGGACGGATGTCGGCAGTTGGAATGAGCTGTCCCGCCCCGCGGGACTAGCATGCGGAAGGACAGGGCGGGGACCGACCCCGAACTGCCCGACCGCTCTGAGGAGCGATAAACGATGTTCGAGAGGTTCACCGACCGCGCGCGGCGGGTTGTCGTCCTGGCTCAGGAAGAAGCCCGGATGCTCAACCACAACTACATCGGCACCGAGCACATCCTCCTGGGCTTGATCCACGAGGGTGAGGGTGTCGCCGCTAAGGCCCTGGAGAGCCTCGGGATTTCGCTCGAGGCTGTTCGCCAGCAGGTTGAGGAGATCATCGGTCAGGGGCAGCAGGCCCCGTCCGGCCACATCCCCTTCACCCCGCGGGCGAAGAAGGTCCTGGAGCTTTCGCTCCGAGAGGCCCTCCAGCTCGGCCACAACTACATCGGCACCGAGCACATCCTGCTCGGCCTGATCCGCGAGGGCGAGGGCGTCGCCGCCCAGGTCCTCGTGAAGCTGGGTGCCGATCTCAACCGAGTCCGGCAGCAGGTCATCCAGCTGCTCTCCGGCTACACCGGTGGAGGCAAGGAGTCGGCCACGGCCGGCGGCCCGGCCGAGGGCACGCCCTCGACCTCGCTCGTCCTGGACCAGTTCGGCCGAAACCTCACCCAGGCGGCCCGCGAATCCAAGCTCGACCCGGTCATCGGGCGCGAGAAGGAGATCGAGCGGGTCATGCAGGTGCTGTCCCGCCGTACGAAGAACAACCCGGTCCTCATCGGCGAGCCCGGCGTCGGCAAGACCGCCGTCGTCGAGGGCCTGGCCCAGGCGATCGTCAAGGGCGAGGTTCCCGAGACGCTGAAGGACAAGCACCTCTACACGCTTGACCTCGGCGCCCTGGTCGCGGGTTCCCGCTACCGCGGTGACTTCGAGGAGCGCCTGAAGAAGGTGCTCAAGGAGATCCGCACCCGCGGCGACATCATCCTGTTCATCGACGAGCTCCACACCCTCGTGGGTGCGGGTGCCGCCGAGGGCGCGATCGACGCCGCCAGCATCCTCAAGCCCATGCTGGCCCGTGGTGAGCTCCAGACCATCGGTGCCACGACGCTCGACGAGTACCGCAAGCACCTCGAGAAGGACGCGGCCCTCGAGCGCCGCTTCCAGCCGATCCAGGTGGCGGAGCCTTCCCTCCCCCACACGATCGAAATCCTCAAGGGCCTGCGCGACCGCTACGAGGCCCACCACCGCGTCTCCATCACGGACGAGGCCCTCGTCCAGGCGGCGACGCTGGCGGACCGGTACATCTCGGACCGCTTCCTCCCGGACAAGGCGATCGACCTGATCGACGAGGCCGGCTCCAGGATGCGCATCCGCCGGATGACCGCGCCGCCGGACCTCCGCGAGTTCGACGAGAAGATCGCGGGCGTGCGCCGCGACAAGGAGTCGGCCATCGACTCCCAGGACTTCGAGAAGGCAGCCTCTCTCCGCGACAAGGAGAAGCAGCTGCTGGCCGCGAAGACCAAGCGCGAGAAGGAATGGAAGGCCGGCGACATGGACGTCGTCGCCGAGGTCGACGGCGAGCTCATCGCCGAAGTCCTCGCGACCGCGACCGGCATTCCCGTCTTCAAGCTCACCGAGGAGGAGTCCTCGCGACTGCTCCGCATGGAGGACGAGCTCCACCGTCGGGTCATCGGCCAGAAGGACGCCATCAAGGCGCTCTCCCAGGCGATCCGCCGTACCCGTGCGGGTCTGAAGGACCCGAAGCGTCCGGGTGGCTCGTTCATCTTCGCCGGTCCGTCCGGTGTCGGTAAGACCGAGCTCTCCAAGACGCTCGCCGAATTCCTCTTCGGCGACGAGGACGCGCTGATCTCCCTCGACATGTCGGAGTTCAGCGAGAAGCACACGGTTTCGCGTCTCTTCGGTTCGCCCCCCGGCTACGTGGGCTACGAAGAGGGCGGCCAGCTCACCGAGAAGGTGCGCCGGAAGCCGTTCTCCGTCGTCCTCTTCGACGAGGTCGAGAAGGCCCACCCGGATATCTTCAATTCCCTTCTCCAGATCCTGGAGGACGGTCGTCTGACCGACTCCCAGGGCCGGGTCGTGGACTTCAAGAACACGGTCATCATCATGACGACCAACCTGGGTACCCGGGACATCTCGAAGGGCTTCAACCTGGGCTTCGCGGCCCAGGGCGACACCAAGACCGGATACGACCGGATGAAGGCGAAGGTCAACGAAGAGCTCAAGCAGCACTTCCGGCCCGAGTTCCTCAACCGTGTCGACGACACGGTCGTCTTCCACCAGCTCACCGAGGAAGACATCATCCAGATCGTCGACCTGATGATCGCCAAGGTGGACGAGCGCCTGAAGGACCGCGACATGGGCATCGAGCTGAGCGGCGACGCGAAGCTCCTGCTCGCCAAGCGCGGCTACGACCCGATCCTGGGTGCCCGGCCGCTGCGCCGGACCATTCAGCGCGAGATCGAGGACGTCCTGTCGGAGAAGATCCTCTTCGGCGAGCTGCGTCCCGGTCACATCGTGGTCGTCGGCAAGGAGGGTGAGGGCGAGGAAGCCAAGTTCACCTTCCGCGGCGAGGAGAAGGCGGCGCTGCCGGACCTTCCCCCGATCGAGGCCACGGGCTCCGGCCCGGACCTGTCGAAGGGCGCGTAAGCGCGACCGAGTGCCAAGGGGCGGCCCCGGAACCGAAAGGTTCCGGGGCCGCCCCTTTTGCCGTTCAGGGAGCCCTTGCCCGCCCGCGGGGCCTTGTGACCTGGGCCTCAAAGGGGCCGGGCCGCCGGCGGGGGTGCGGTGACAAGCCGCACAGGACAAATCGGATGTACTAGGTGGATTCGTAGATCAAAAGGACCCCGCGGGAGGACCTTCGTCCCTGAAAAACCCCGTCAACAGGCCGGAGAGCCCGGACTTCGCTACGAGTTCGAGTAGTAATGGGGAGGTTTGGGGAAGTACGGGGGCTCGGGTTACCAAGGATGAGCCAGCCCGGCACGCGCTTCATCGTGTCGGGTCACTTCATGCCTCTTGCAGGTGTGAACCCCCCTTGTCCCCGGCCCCGGAGGTCTGCACATGTTCGCGAAGCGCGTCATCACCCGTCGTACCCGTATCGCTGTCGGCACCACCGCTCTCGGTGCGGTGCTGGCCCTCGGGGCGGGCACGACCGCCGCGTTCGCAGACGCCCCGCAGACCGCCGTCACCGCCAAGGCGGCCGGCGCGGCCGGTGCCGCGGGCGCCTCGAAGACCGGTCTCTGGGACAAGCCGCTGGAGAAGTACACGCTGTCCGCCACCTTCGGCAAGGGCGGCAACATGTGGTCCCACAAGCACTCCGGCCAGGACTTCGCCGTTCCGGTCGGTACCCCGGTCCAGGCCGCGGCCTCCGGCGTCATCGTCAAGGCCGGCCCGAACGGCGGCGGCGACGGCCCCGCGTACGGCAACGCCATCGTGATCAAGCACGCCAACAACACGTACTCGCAGTACGCGCACCTCTCGAAGATCCAGGTCAAGATCGGCCAGAAGGTCAAGGCCTCGCAGCGGATCGCCCTGTCCGGCAACACCGGCAACTCCAGCGGCCCGCACCTGCACTTCGAGATCCGCACCACCCCGAACTACGGCTCCGCCGTCAACCCGGTGGCCTTCCTGCGCACCAACGGCGTCACCGTCTGACGCATCTCGCGCATCTCGCGCATCTCGCGCATCTCGCACAACTGACGCATCCGATGCGTCCGACCGGCCGACCCGCCCTGCTCACCGATCAGGTGAGCAGCCAGGCATGGGTCGGCTTCGGTGCAGGTGAGAGCTTGCCCTCCTTGTACCCGGCGGCCTGGTCCACCGTGAAGGCCATGTCGTAGACCTTGATGTTGTGCAGGGCGCCCTGCCACGGACCGGTCCAGATGTTGTGGTGCTTGGACCGGCCGAGCTGGAGCGGGCCGGGGGCCTGCCAGATGGGCCCCACCGGGGTCTCGCCGGCCTTCTTGCCGTCCACGTAGAGGGCGATCGCCTTCTTCTCGGCGTCGTAGGTGGCCATCAGCAGCGTGGGGGTCTTCACCATGTTGAGCCCCTCGGCGGTGACGGTCCGCGTGGTGGCCGCGGCGCCCTTGTCGCCCGTCTGCACGCGGAAGATCCAGGCCTGCTTTCCGTTCACCTCGTTCACGCCGAGCTCGAAGGAGAACGACTCCCCGTCGCCCTGGCTCATGACGATCCGCGAGCCCTTGGCCGCGGAGTTGTAGGCCCGGGCCGTGAGGGTGAAGCTCTTCGTCACGTCCACGACCGGCTCGGCGGACTGCCCCCACGACTTCGCGGTGCCCTTGCCGACGACCTGGAACCGCTTGCCCAGCGGCCCGACCTTGAGGTCGGGGCCCAGCCGTATGCCCATCTTTCCGTAGCTGTCGCGCAGCAGGGTGTCGTCGCCCGCGACGGTGGCGGTGTACGCGGCGGGCGAGGACTCGCCCGGCTCGGGTGCGGCGGCCGACGCCGAGGGCTGCGCGTCCGGCTGACCGTTGTCGTCGCCGCCGTCGCCCAACAGGAAGAACGTTCCGCCGCCGGCCAGCAGTGCCAGTACGGTCACCCCGCCGCCCAGCATCCACAGCCGCTTCTTGCGCCGCTCCGCCGCCGAGCGGTCGGCCATGGCGTCCCAGTCCGGCTGCGGTGCGCCGGGCAGGTCCGGGCCGGCGAGCCGCGTGAAGCCCGGCTGGGCCGGGGTCGGCGCCGGCTGCCACTGGCCGCCTCCCGCGTCCTGCTGCTGGTAGGGGTTCGGCTGCTGGCCGCCCTGCGGGTAGCCGTAGCTGCCGGCCGAGGACGGGTAGCCGTAGCCGCCCTGCGCGGGCGGTCCCGGCGGGAACCCGTATCCGCCGCTGCCGGGGGCGGGCTCGGGCTGCGGGTGGCTCGGGGGATTCGTACCGTCGGTCATGCCACGGATGCTAAGTCACGGACCCCGGGGCGGGTACGGCCCGGGGTCCGTCCCGCCCGACCCGCCCCGGTTCAGCCCTGTGCGGGGCCCAGGATCGGGAAGCTGCCCGTCGCCGTCGGCGCGTGCTCCGGCAGCCACAGCACCGCCACCGCACCCGCCGCCGAGCCCTGGCGCTCCACGCCGCCCCGGGCGGCCACGTTGCGGAACGTCAGCCGGGCGCCCAGCACCCGCGCCTGGCCCTCCGCGATGGTCAGCCCCAGCCCGTGTCCCACGCCCGCGCGGTCCGTCGACCCGGTGCGGAAGCGGCTCGGGCCCTCGCGCAGCAGTGCCTCCGGGAAGCCCGGCCCGTGGTCCCGGACCCGTACGACCCGGCCCTCGACGTCGACCTGGATCGGCGGCTGCCCGTAGCGCGCGGCATTGGCCAGCAGGTTGCCCAGGATCCGTTCCAGGCGCCGCGGGTCGGTGCTGACGATCTCGTCCGCGACGACCCGTACGGTCGCCTCCGGCATCAGCGACGCGACCCGACGGCCGACGAACTCGCCCAGCGCCACGTCCTGGAGCTCCGCCCGCTCCGACGCGCTGTCCAGCCGGGCCACTTCCAGTACGTCCTCGACCAGCGCGCGCAGGGCCTGGGCCCGGTCCCGCACCAGCTCGGTCGGCCGTCCCGGAGGCAGCAGTTCGGCCGCCGTGAGCAGGCCGGTGACCGGGGTCCGCAGTTCGTGCGCGATGTCCGCGGTCACCCGCCGCTCGGCCTCCAGCCGCTGCTGGAGGGCGTCGGCCATGGCGTCCACGGCCCGCGCGAGGTCGTCCGTCTCGTCCCGTACGACGCCGCCGACCGCGTCCCGGACGCGTACGTCGGGATCACCGTGGGCCACCCGCTGCGAGGCGGCCGCGGCCTTGCGCAGCCTGCGCGAGATCTGCCCGCCGATGAGCACGCCGAGAGCCGAGCCGCCGATCACGGCGGACAGGCCGCCGATGACCAGGGCCCGGTCCAGGTCCGGGAGCAGGTTGGCGCTCTCCCGGAACGGCGTGTGCAGCGAGAGCACCTGCCCGTTCCCGAGCGGTACGGCGGCCCACACCTCGGGCAGCCCCCCGTGCGGCCGCTCCTGGATGTAGGTCCCGCGCCGGCCCGACTGGGCCTTGTGCCGCAGTTCGGAGGGCAGTTCGGGGTCGTTGAGCTTGGCGCCCATGGGCGGCTTGCGCCCGGCGTCGGCATTGCGGGAGATGAACTGCACGCGCTCCAGCTGGACCTCGCGGGCGCTCTCCAGCATCGACACGCGGGCAGCACTGTGCACCACCAGACTCAGGGCGACCGTGACGAGGACGCCCACCGAGGCGATGGCGACCGTGATCTTCCACCGGATGCCCGTGCGGAACGTGAACCGTCTCATGCCTTGAGCTTGTACCCGAAGCCCCGGACCGTTTCGATCCGGTCCTGGCCGATCTTGGTGCGCAGGCGCTGGACGTGGACGTCCACGACGCGGGTGTCACCGCCCCAGTCGTAGTCCCAGACGCGCTCCAGCAGGCGGTCGCGCGACAGGACGGTGCCGGGCGCGGAGGAGAACTCCAGCAGCAGCCGCATCTCGGTCGGCGTCAGCGCCACGGCGGCGCCCGCCCGGCGGACCTCCATGCCCTCGGTGTCCACCTCCAGGTCGCCGAAGGAGAGCACCCCGCGCTCGGCGTCCGAGCCGTTGTCCGCCCCGTTCGGGCCGCCGTTCTGCGGGCCGCCCGAGTGGTCGAAGCGGCGCAGCACGGCGCGGATCCGGGCGACGAGCACGGATCCGTCGAAGGGCTTGGTGACGTAGTCGTCGGCGCCCGCCTCCAGGCCCAGCACCACGTCGATGGAGTCGGCGCGCGCGGAGAGCATGATCACCGGGACGGTGGACTCGTCGCGGATGCGGCGGCACAGGCTCACGCCGTCCATGCCCGGGACCATCACGTCCAGCAGTGCGATGTCGGGCCGGTCCGCGCGGAAGGACTCCAGGCCGGACAGGCCGTCGGGCATGGCCGTGACCACGAACCCGTCGCGCTCCAGCGCCAGGGTCGTGGCCTCTCGGATGACGTCGTCGTCCTCCACGAACAGGACATGGGTCTCGGCCATGCGGGAGCCTCGCCTCGGTTCTTCTGTGCTCAGTTCTTCTGACTCGTGACCGGGGCGGGCTGGACTCCGCCGTCGACCACGTTGCTGTACTCCGAGTGAACTCGGTCCTGCTCGGTGAACTTCTCCCCGTTCCAGCGGTAGGTGATCACGTCCTCGCCCGACGGATAGGCGAGCGCGTCGCTCTTTCCGTAGACCTGTTTCGTGACGACCAGGTCGCCCCGGTCGATCTCCGCGTAGACGGGTGGCTGTTCGTCCGAGAACACATTCTCGTACGCGCCGCCGTCCGCCCGGTACACGTAGGTTCCGCGCCCCAGGGCGTCGGCGCAGGACAGGACGTTGACGACGATGTCCGCGACGGGGCCGCCGGTGACCTTCCCGTAGCTCACGTCCACCGGGTACTCCTTGCCCGAGCACGGCTTGAGGTCGCGCTTGACCTCGCTGCTGACCTTGGGGTCCTTCATCAGCAGGGCGACGGGGTCGACCTTCTTCAGCGCCTGCCCCGACGCGGCGGGCGACGCCGCGGAGGAGTCTTCGGGGGAGGCTCCCGGGGGAGTGGTTCTGGCGACGGCCTCGGTACGGGCCGGGCCGCCGTCGCGCAGGCCGGTGCCGCCGGTGGCGCACCCGACCGCGAACACGGCTGTGCCGACGAGGACGACCGTCCCCGCCGACATCAGTACCAGAGAACCTCCGGACAAACCTTGGCCGTTCAGGCCGCGCACCGCTCACGCCCCTCGTACCGCATGGTGTGGTCACCGCGCTCCAGCGCACGCATGTCCAGGTCCCGGCTCTCCAGCTCCTGCCGGAGGCGGGCCAGCGCGCGGTGCAGAGTGCTCTTCACGGTTCCCGCCGACATCCCGAGCGCCGCGGCCGTTTCCTCGGTGCTCATCTGCTCCCAGTGTCGCAGCACGACCACGCTGCGCTGCTTGGGCGCGAGAACCTTGAGGATGTCCATGAGGAGGGCGCGGTCGGCGCGCTGGTCGGTGCCGTCCTCGACGGAGGCGTCGGGGAGCTGGTCGGTGGGGACCTCTTCCAGCTTGCGGGCACGCCACCACTCGGTACGCGTGTTGATCATGACGCGGCGCAGGTAGGCATCGGCCAGGGACTTGTCGGCGATGCCGTCCCAGCGGCCGTAGGTGCGTACGAGCGCGGTCTGCAGGAGGTCCTGGGCGTCGGTGGGGTCCGGGACCAGGCGGCGGGCGCTGCGCAGCAGTGCGTCCTGCCGGGTGCGTACGTACTCTTCGAATTCGAGTACCTCACCGTGCGCCATCTCAGACCGCCTCCGCTGCCGTCCACCCGCTCATCCGCTGCCTTACGGATTCGAAGGTACGGAGGGGTTGTCACGGGCCTGTGCGGGCCAGCCTTCGGTGGACGCACGGACACCCATAGGTTGTGTAACAGCCCCCGTGAGCTGCGAGTTCACGGCAGGAAGCGGAATCGTCGCGTCAGCTTCGGTCGGGTCCGGGGGCCGTCCGCGGGGCCTACTGCGGCGCCGACTGCGGGGCTGTCTGCGGCGCTGTCTGCGGGGCCGACTGGGGGAGCCGGTAGAGGCCTCCGTCCAGGGGTTCCACCAGCCCGTCGGAGACCAGGCCGTCCAGTGCCCGCGCCCGCTGCACCGGTTCGTCCCAGACCGTGTCGAGCACGGCCTGCGGCACGGCGCCGACCGCCTCCCGGAGCACGGCGAGGAGCTTTCCGCGCACCTGCCGGTCGGTCCCGGCGTACGTCTGCCCGCGCCGCGGCGGACCCTCGTGCGCGGGCTTCCCGGCGAGGCGCCACGCGCACAGGCCGGCCACCGGGCAGCGCGCGCAGTCGGGGCTCTTGGCGGTGCACACCAGTGCGCCGAGCTCCATCGAGGCCGCCGCCCAGCGGGCCGCCGTCTCCTCGTCCTCGGGCAGCAGGGCCCGGGCCAGGCGCCGCTCGGCGGCGGTCGTCGCGTTCGGCGGGTACTCGACGCCGGTCGCGGTGCGGGCGAAGACCCGCCGGACGTTCGTGTCGAGGACGGCGTGCCGCTGCCCGTACGCGAAGGAGGCCACGGCCGCCGCCGTGTACTCGCCGATCCCGGGCAGCGCCAGCAGCTGCGCGTGGTCCCGCGGTACGTCGCCCCCGTGCCGCTCCGTTATGGCGACGGCCGCGCCGTGCAGCCGCAGCGCGCGGCGCGGGTAGCCGAGCCGGCCCCAGGCCCGTACGGCCTCGCCGGGCGCCTCGGCGGCCAGGTCCGCGGGGCGGGGCCACCGGGCGAGCCACTGCTCGTAGACCGGCAGGACCCGGCTGACGGGCGTCTGCTGGAGCATGAACTCGCTGACCATGACCCCCCAGGGGCCGGCCTCGGGGCGGCGCCAGGGCAGGTCGCGGGCGTGCTCGTCGAACCACGCGATGACCGGGGAGTGCAGCGCGTGGGAGGAGTCGGGGGATACGGCCGTGGAGGAAGCGGGGGATGCAGTCATGGCAGACGGCATCCTGGCACGTTTCACGGGCCTCGGCGCGCCGGACCGGGGCCGGTGAACCGGACGACGGCCGGGATCGCGCCCGCCCGCGCGGCGGTGACGAGCGCAGCCGCCGGACCGGCGAGCGCGAGGACGGCGAGGGCGGCGGCCGAACCGCCGAGCAGCAGGCCGAACGCCACGTCGTGCGGGTAGTGCACGCCGACGAAGACCCGGGAGAAGGCCATCAGCAGCGCGAGCGGCACGGTCAGCAGCGCGAGCCGGCGTACGGCCAGGGCCAGTGCCACGGCGGCGGCGCCCGCGAGGACCGCGTGGTTGCTGGGGAACGACCCGTCGCCCGGCCCGGGGCAGGGCACCAGGGAGGCGGCGGCCCCGGCGACGGCGCGACAGGGCCGCTCCTCGTCCACCGTGGACTTCACGACCTCCGATGCGCCGTACGCGAGGGCGGTGGCCAGCGGCGCGAGGACGGCCAGCGCCACCGGCCGGGCCGGGCCCCGGGCGCGCGAGCGCCACCAGACGGCGCCGAAGAGCACCCCGAAGAGCAGTAGTCCGTACCGCGTCCATATCTCGAAGGACGATTGCACCCACGAGGGTGTCCCGTGGGCGAAACCGATGACGGCGCGGTAGAGGTCGGAACTGTCCATGCCTACCGAACGTACTCACAGCGGATGGATCTCCGCGTCAGCCCTTTGGCCGGTTCTCGATGCCGACGGTTGAGCCCGCAGGATGATCATCGGCAAATCGAGTGCACCGCGCGGCATGTGGGGCACTGATCGGGTCGCGAACTCTCGTAAAGTTCCGTCCGTGGGATCTCTGCGCAATCCGGTCGGGCCGCTCCCCTCCTCCATCTACTGGCGACGGAGGGCTGTGCTGGCTTCCGTTGTCGCGCTCCTCGCGCTCCTCGCCGTATGGACCGTCAGTTCCGGTGGGGGGAGGACGAGTACCAACGGAAAGGGCCGGGGCGGCCCCGACCCCGTCAGCTCGATCACCCCGGGTCCGGCCGGTACCGGCCCCGCGATCAGTGCGGCCCCCGGCGGGCGCCCGGAGTCGGGCAGTGGCGGAACCACCGGCTCCGAGGGCGGCTCCACGGGCGGCGCGGGCAAGAACGGCGAACCGGGCAGCGGCGCGGCCTCGAACGGCGGCTCCGGTTCCGGGGGCGCCGCGGGCGGCCCCGCCCAGGTCCCGGCGGACTCCCCGCTGCCCACCTGCGCGCCGGGCGCGCTGCAGTGGGAGGTCAAGAGCGTGAAGAACGAGTACGAGGCGAACGAGAAGCCCCGCCTCGAACTGGTCGCCCGCAACACGTCCGGAACCAGCTGCAAGGTCGATCTCGGCCCGAAGCAGGCCGTCCTGACGATCCTTCAGGCGAGCAGCAGCAAGGCGGTGTGGTCCTCGGCGGACTGCCCGGCGGGCGCGGGCAACGCCTTCTTCCGCCTGCCGGCGCAGGGCGAGACCAAGCAGTCGCTGGACTGGGACCGCCGGTTCAGCGCGGCCGACCAGTGCCAGACGCCTCCGGCGGGGTCCGCGGCTCCCGACACCTACGTGGTCGAGGTCAAGGCCCCGGGCATGCCGGTGGCCCGCACCTCGTTCGTCCTGAAGCAGGACTGAGCAGGACTGAGCAGGTCGACCGGGCGGCGCGGGTCAGACGTACCGCTCCAGGATGGACGACTCGGCCAGGCGGGACAGGCCCTCGCGGACGCTGCGGGCACGGGCCTCGCCCACCCCGTCCACCGCCTGGAGGTCGTCGACGCTCGCGGCGAGCAGCTTCTGCAGCCCGCCGAAGTGCTCCACGAGCCGCTCGATGATCGCCCCGGGCAGCCGCGGCACCTTCGCCAGCAGCCGGTAGCCGCGCGGCGACACCGCCGAGTCCAGGGTCTCCGGCGAACCGGTGTACCCGAGCGCCCGCGCCACGATCGCCAGTTCCAGCAGCTCCGGATGGGTCAGCGCGTCCAGCTCCGCCAGCGCCTCGTCCACCGTGCGGGAACGCTTCGCCGTCGGCTCCGGCACGTAGTCCCGGATGACCAGCTCGCGCTCCTGCTCGATCCCGACCGTCAGCTCGTCCAGCTGGAGCGACAGCAGTCGCCCGTCCGTGCCCAGTTCGACCACGTACTCGGCGATCTCGGTCGCGATTCGGCGGACCATTTCCAGCCGCTGCGCGACCGCCGTCACGTCGCGGACCGTGACCAGGTCCTCGATCTCCAGCGCCGACAGCGTGCCCGCGACCTCGTCGAGGCGCAGCTTGTACCGCTCCAGCGTGGCCAGCGCCTGGTTCGCCCGCGACAGGATCGCCCCGGACTCCTCCAGGACCCGCCGCTCCCCGTCCACGTACAGCGCGATCAGCCGCATCGACTGCGACACCGACACCACGGGGAAGCCGCACTGCTTGGAGACGCGGTCGGCCGTGCGGTGGCGGGTGCCCGTCTCCTCCGTCGGGATCGACGCGTCGGGCACCAGCTGGACACCGGCCCGCAGGATCTTGGTGATGTCCTTGTCGAGGATGAGTGCGCCGTCGAGCTTGCACAGCTCGCGCAGCCGGGTCGCGGTGAACTCCACGTCCAGGACGAAGCCACCGGTGCACATCGCCTCGACGCTCTTGTCCATACCGAGGACGATGAGCCCGCCGGTGTTGCCGCGGACGATCCGTTCCAAGCCGTCACGCAGCGGCTGACCAGGTGCGACCGCGCTCAGCGAGGCGCGCATCATGGCCTCCTGCTTGGAGCTCGCGCCCGACTTGCCGGATGCTGCTGCCCCGTCCTTGGCTGCCACTGCACTCCTCCGGTCGCGGGTTGTGCCGCCCTGCGCCGCGGGCACGAGGACGTGCGTACGGCCGGGCGGACCATCCAGAAGTCTACCGGCGTGCGCCGCGGCCCCGCCGTGGCTTGTCCGGGTACGGCGTGCGCGGGGCTCGTACGGGCCCCCGACCAGCGGATCGTTCCCCCCTGGGGGGCGGTTACTCCGCCGACCGCTCCTTGGCCGGCGTACGGGACCGGCCGCGCGGCAACACCCGCAGCGCGTCGCCCATGTCGGCCACCTCGATGACCTTCATCCCGGCCGGCACCTTGCCCGGATCCGCCGGGACCAGCGCGTGCGTGAACCCCAGCCGGTGCGCCTCCGCGAGCCGCCGCTGCACGCCGGTGACCCGGCGCACCTCGCCGGCCAGGCCGACCTCACCGATCGCCACGAGGTTCTTCGGGAGCGGGACGTCACTGGCGGCGGAGGCCAGCGCGAGCGCGATCGCCAGGTCGGCGGCCGGTTCGGTGAGCTTCACCCCGCCCACCGTGGCGCTGTAGATGTCGCGCTTGCCGAGCGCCGTGATCCGGCCGCGCTGCTCCAGCACCGCCAGCATCATCGAGACGCGCGAGGTCTCCAGACCGGAGGTGGTGCGCCGCGGGGAGGGGATCTGCGAGTCCACGGTCAGCGCCTGCACCTCGGCGACCAGCGGGCGCTTCCCCTCCAGCGTCACGGTCAGGCAGGTGCCGGGCACGGCCTCGGCCCGCCGGGTCAGGAACAGCCCGCTCGGGTCGGCGAGGCCGGTGATCCCCTCGTCGTGCAGCTCGAAGCAGCCGACCTCGTCGGTGGCCCCGTACCGGTTCTTGATGCCGCGCACCAGCCGCAGCCGGGCGTGCCGGTCGCCCTCGAAGCTCAGGACGACGTCGACGAGGTGCTCCAGCAGACGGGGACCGGCGATGGCCCCGTCCTTGGTCACGTGGCCGACGAGGAGGGTGGACATCCCGCGTTCCTTGGAGGCCCGGATCAGGGCCCCGGCCACCTCGCGCACCTGGGCCATGCCGCCGGGCGCGCCGTCGATCTCGGGGGAGGCGACGGTCTGTACGGAGTCCAGGATCAGCAGGGAGGGCTTCACGGCGTCGAGGTGCCCGAGCACGGCGGACAGGTCCGTCTCGGCGGCCAGGTAGAGGTGGTCGCTGAGAGCGTTGATCCGGTCGGCCCGCAGCCGCACCTGGCTCGCCGACTCCTCGCCGGTCACGTACAGGGTGCGGTGCTCGTCGCTGGCCGCCTTCGCCGCGACGTCCAGCAGCAGCGTCGACTTGCCGACGCCGGGCTCACCGGCGAGCAGGACGACGGCGCCGGGCACGAGCCCGCCGCCGAGGACGCGGTCCAGCTCGTCCACGCCGGTGCTGCGGGCGGTCGCCGTCCGGCCGTCGACCTGGCCGATCGGCAGGGCGGCGGTGGAGACCCGGCCGGCGGCGGTGGTCCGCACGGCGGGCGCGCCCATCTCCTCGACGGTGCCCCAGGCCTGGCACTCGGGACAGCGGCCAAGCCACTTCGCGGTCGTCCAGCCGCAGTCGGTACAGCGGTAGGACGGCCGGTCCTTGGCGGATGAACGAGCGGTGCGGGCAGCCATGGCGTTCACGGTAGCCGTCCCCACTGACAGCCCGGACCTCGGGCGGGAGGGGCCGGCCTTCCGGCGGGCGTACCGCGTCAGGGCCCGCGTCGTCAGGGCCTGCGTCAGCGACCCACCGATCTGTTCACCCGTAAGGGCTAAATGTGGTGAAGGCTTCCAGAGCGTCCCCGGCGCGCCGCCTACGGTCGCCAGGTGAACAGCAGCAACCAGGCACACTCCTCAGCGCGCACCGGCGCACACCGGGCGCACGGGCGCACGCCCCACGAGGGCGAGCAGCCGCCGCCGTTCCGGCACGAGCCCTACCTGGACGGCCTGTTCACGTACTGCCTGTCGGTCCTGTGCGACCACGACACCGCGACCGACGTGCTCGGGGACGTCCTCGCCGTCGCCGAGCGGCACCCGGGCCGCTGCCCCGACGAGGGGGACCGGCGCGCCTGGCTCTACGCACTCGCCCGCTGGGGCTGCCTGCACCGGCTGGCGGATCAGCGGCGCGCACGGCAGGGAGCGCATTCCGCCCGGCGTGCGCCGGAGCACATGGAGCGCGACCGTGCGCCGGGTGGTGACACCGGCTCCGAGCGCGGCCCGGAGGCCCATCGGCCCCTTGACGTCAGCGCCTACCGCCGTACCGAGCTGGCCCGGCTCGCCTGGCCCGAAGCCGCCGGCACCACACCCGAGCAGCGCGAGGCCCTCGAACTCGCCGTCCGCCACCGCCTCGGCGTGCCCGAACTCGCCGCCGTCCTCGGCACCCCCGCGGCCGCCGCCCGCGAGCTGCTCTCCGGCGCCGCCTGCGAGGTGGAGCGCACCCGCGCCGCCCTCGCCGTCGTGGAGACCGGCAACTGCCCGAGCGTCTCCCGGCTCACCGGTGACGACGGCGACGGCAACGTCCTGCTCTCCAGCACCCTGCGCGCCGAGCTCGTCCGCCACGTCGACGACTGCCCCCGCTGCCGCCGCGCCGCCGAACGCGTGGGCGCCGCCGGCCCCTGGCCGGGATCCGGCGGCCTCAACTCCGCCGCCCTCCCCCTCGTACCCGCCCCTCGCACCGCCGTCCACGCCGCGATGCTCCGCTCCGGCCGGGGCCGCGGCCGGAGCGGAGCCGCCCCGCGCTTCGACCGCACCGGTTTCCCCATGGATCCCAAGGACCGGGCGGCCCGCCGCGACCGGCTGCGCGCCCGGGTGGTGACCACCACCGTGGTCGCCACCGTCGTCGCCGCCCCGGTCCTCGCGCTGTGGGCCGCGTACCGGGGCGGGCCGGACTCCGGCGAGCCCGGCGGCGATGCCACCCGTATCTCCGCCAGCGAGTCCGAGCTCCCGACCGCGCGGACCGACGGCCGCCCGCTCACCGCCTACGAGAACGCCGGGAACGCCGCCACCACCACCGGCGGCCCGGGCTTCGCCCAGAGCGACACCAGCTCCGACGTCTCCGTCGAGGTGATCAGCACCGGCCCGCCGGCCACCCCCGACCACCCCGGCAGCGCCGGCCGTCTCGCCGTGGCCGCCTCCTCGCAGGGGTCCGTCACCCTGCTCACCCTCACCGCCTCCGGCGGCGCCCCGGTCGACTGGCGGCTGTGGTCCGACGCCCCCTGGCTGCGCGCGAGCCGCACCGCGGGCACGCTGGCCCCAGGAGAATCGGTCACCCTGCGTATCGTCGTGGACCCCGAGGCCCAGCCCGTCGGTGGCTGGACGGCCCGGGTCGGGATCGACCCCAGCGGCGCGGTGGTCTCCATCCAGGGCCGGGGCCGCCCGGCGTCCACACCCGCGCCCACCCAGAACCCGACGCAGCCCGCGACCCCGGCGCCCTCGCCGGACCCGACGCAGCCGGGCACACCGACCCCGTCCCCGACGGAGCCGACGATCCCGCCGCCGTCCCCGACACCCGCGCCGTCCTCGACGGAGGGCACAGGCGGAACGGTTTCCCCGGCCCCGGACCCGGCTCCGTCGGGATCCTCGGGCCCCTGAGACCGGGCCGCCGGCCGGGTCGCCCGCCGGCCGACTCGCAGGCCGGTCAGGCACCGGCCGGGTCGGCCGCCGGTCGGGTCAGGCGGGATCCGCGGGGTGCGGGGCCATCGGCAGCAGCGAGGCGAGCCGCGCCTCGCACAGCTCCACGAGCGCGTCGTACCCCTCCTTGCCCATCAGCTCCGTCAGCTCCGGCCGGTACGACACGTACACCGGCTCCCCGGCGCCGTGCGCCGAGGTGGCCGACGTGCACCACCAGTGCAGGTCGTGGCCGCCCGGACCCCAGCCGCGGCGGTCGTACTCACCGATCGTCACCTGGAGCACGCGGGTGTCGTCGGGCCGGTCGATCCAGTCGTACGTGCGGCGGATCGGCAGCTGCCAGCAGACGTCGGGCTTGGTCTCCAGCGGCTCCCGGCCCTCCTTCACGGCCAGGATGTGCAGCGAGCAGCCGGCACCGGCGGCGAAGCCCGGCCGGTTGAGGAAGATGCACGCGCCGTCCCAGCGGCGGGTCTGCTTCTCCCCGTCGTCGTCGTGCTGCGTCCACCCGCTCTCGCTGCCGACGTCGTGGAACTGCCACACCTCGGGCGTCAGCCGGGCCACGTGCTGCGCGACCCGCTTCTCGTCGTCCTCGTCGGAGAAGTGCGCGCCGAGCGTGCAGCAGCCGTCGTCCGCCCGGCCCGCCTGGATGCCCTGGCAGCCGCTGCCGAAGATGCAGGTCCAGCGGGAGGTGAGCCAGGTCAGGTCGCAGCGGAAGATCTGCTCGTCGTCGGCGGGGTCGGGGAACTCCACCCAGGCCCGAGGGAAGTCGAGCCCCTTCTCGTCGGCCACGGCCACGACCTTGTCCTTGCCGCGCTTGGCTTTCGCCCCGGCGCCGTCCTTGGTCCTGTCCTTGCCGGTGTCCTTGCCCGTGTCCTTCTGCGACCGGGTCTTGTTGGCCTTCTTCGTATTTGGCACAAACCCAAGCCTATGCGCCCCTTACTCAACCCCCGAGTCTTCCTCGCAGTAGCGTTTCCCCCTATGAGACTCGGTGTGCTGGATGTGGGTTCGAATACGGTCCATCTGCTGGTGGTGGACGCGCACCCCGGCGCGCGCCCGCAGCCGGCGCACTCGCACAAGGTGGAGATGCGGCTGGCGCAGCTGCTCGACGAGGCCGGCGCCGTCACGCCTGACGGCGTCGAGCGTCTCGTCTCGGTGATCGGTGACGCGGTGCAGGCCGCCGAGGACAAGGGGTGCGAGGACGTCCTGCCCTTCGCGACCAGCGCCGTGCGCGAGGCCACGAACGCGGACGAGGTCCTCGCCCGGGTCAAGGCCGAGACCGGTGTCGACCTGCCGGTGCTGAGCGGCGAGGACGAGGCCCGGCTCACCTTCCTCGCCGCCCGCCGCTGGTTCGGCTGGTCCGCCGGGAAACTGCTGGTCCTGGACATCGGCGGCGGCTCGCTGGAGATCGCGTACGGCATCGACGAGGACCCGGACGCGGCCGTCTCCCTCCCGCTGGGCGCGGGCCGCCTCACCTCGGGCTGGCTCCCGGGCGACCCGCCGGACGCGCTGGACATCCGGGCGCTGCGACGGCACGTGCGGGCGGAGATCGCCCGCACGGTCGGCGAGTTCCGCCGCTTCGGCGCTCCGGACCACGTGGTGGCGACCTCGAAGACCTTCAAGCAGCTGGCCCGCATCGCGGGCGCGGCGCGCTCGGCGGAGGGCCTGTACGTGCAGCGGGACCTGAGCCGCAAGTCCCTGGAGGAGTGGGTCCCGCGCCTGGCGGCGATGACCACGGCCCAGCGCGCGGCCCTCCCGGGCGTCTCGGAGGGCCGGTCGAACCAGCTCCTCGCGGGCGCCCTGGTCGCGGAGGCCACGATGGACCTTTTCGGCGTGGAGGACCTGGAGATCTGCCCGTGGGCCCTGCGGGAGGGCGTGATCCTGCGCCGCCTGGACCACATGCCGGCGCCGGGGGTGTGAGCCCGGCCCGGGGCGCAGCGCCACCCGGTCCGGGGCGCAGCGCAACCGGAGCTCCCGCGGACGCGTCGCACAGATCATGGGACGCGAATGGCTCTTCTCCCTCATACCCCTGACGCTCGGTGTCGCTTTCCTCGGCGTCGGCGGCTACGGCCTGCGCCGAGCGGGTCTGCTGCGGCGCAAGGGCGTCATCGCAGCGGGCCGGATCGTGCGCCACGAGGTGTCGAAGGGGGACGAGGGGGCGATCTACCACCACCCGGTCGCGGCCTGGACCGCGCGGGACGGGCGCGCCCACGAGTACGCGTCCAGGTTCGGCCGCGGGTCGGTCGGACACGCCTACCGGGTGGGAGCGGGCGTCAAGGTCCGGTACGACCCGGACAGGCCCAGCCGTTTCGAGGTCGTGGGCTGGGATTCCAGGGTCGTCGATCTGCTGTTCACCGTGCTGGGGTCGATCTTCACGGCGGGCACGGTGATCGTGGTGCTCGTCCGGCTGGTCACCCTGTGACGGCCCTCTCGGCGTGGCCGCCGTCACGGTCGGCCGCCGCCGTGGGCCCGTACCCTGTCTCCGTGGCAGAACCAGTCCGTGTCCCGACCGCGAAAGTCGCCCTCTCCACCGCCTCGGTCTATCCGGAGTCGACGGCGACCGCCTTCGAGATCGCCGCGCGCCTGGGGTACGACGGCGTCGAGGTCATGGTCTGGACGGACCCGGTCAGTCAGGACGTCGACGCCCTGCGCCGGCTCTCGGACCACCACGGGGTGCCGATCCTGGCCGTGCACGCGCCGTGTCTCCTGATCACCCAGCGGGTCTGGTCCACCGATCCGTGGACGAAGCTGCAGCGGGCGCAGGCGGCGGCCGAGCGGCTCGGGGCGTCCGCCGTGGTCGTGCATCCGCCGTTCCGCTGGCAGCGCCAGTACGCGCGGGACTTCGTCACCGGCATCTGGCGGATGGCCGACGAGACCGATGTCCGCTTCGCCGTGGAGAACATGTACCCGTGGCGCTACCGCGACCGCGAGATGCTCGCGTACGCCCCCGAGTGGGACGTCACCAAGGACGACTACCGGCACTTCACCGTCGACCTGTCGCACACCGCGACCGCCCGCACCGACGCCACCGCCATGATCGACCGGATGGGCGACCGGCTCGCGCACGTCCACCTCGCCGACGGGAACGGATCGGCCAAGGACGAGCACCTGGTCCCGGGCCGCGGTACGCAGCCCTGCGCCGAGCTCCTGGAGCGCCTGGCGCGGACCTCGTTCGACGGGCACGTCGTGATCGAGGTGAACACCCGCCGGGCGATGTCCTCCGCCGAGCGCGAGGCCGACCTCGCCGAGGCGCTGGCCTTCACCCGCCTGCACCTGGCCACCGCCGAAGGCGCCACCGGCACCGGCACGGCCACCGGCACCACCGGCAACACCGCTGCCGAGCCCGAGCGCGACGGGGCCCACCGCCCGTGACGGCCGCCCCCGACGCACCGAAGCCCCGCCGCCGCGGCCCCGGCCGCCCCCGGCAGGACGAGGCCGACGAGGGCCCCGGCACCCAGGAGCGCATCCGGCTCGCCGCCCGCGAGGTGTTCGCGGAGCGCGGGTACGACAAGACGTCGGTGCGCGGCATCGCGAAGGTGGCCGGCGTCGACCCGGCGCTCGTCCACCACTACTTCGGCAGCAAGGACGATCTCTTCGCCGCGGCCATCGAGGTCAGCATCGAGCCAGCCCTGGTGGTCCCCGCGATCATCGGCGAGGGGCCGGAGGGCATCGGCGAACGCCTCGCCCGCTACTTCCTGGGCGTCTGGGAGAACCCGGTCACCCGGGTCCCGCTGCTCGCCGTGATCCGCTCGGCGCTCACGCACGAGGCCGCCGCGAAGGTGCTGCGCCAGCTGGTACTGCGGCGGCTCCTGGAGCGCGTCGCCGCCGATCTCGACGTACCCGACCCGACCTTCCGCGCCGAGCTCGCCGCCTCCCACATGGTCGGCATCGCGATCCTGCGCTACGTGGTCCAGGTGGAGCCCCTGGCGTCCGCCGACCCGGAGAAGATCGTGGCTCTGGTGGCGCCCACGCTCCAGCGGTACCTGACCGAGGAATGACCCTCCCGTCCCGGCATCCGGACGCGGTGTCCGGATCGCGAGCGGTGGGCGTAGCCTCGTATCTGAGCCATATCCGCAGTCGCGGCTGACCGTACAGCCGCACTCATGGGGAGTGAAACCGCATGCCCGAGCTGAGGTCCCGCACCGTCACCCACGGCCGCAACATGGCAGGCGCGCGTGCGCTGATGCGCGCGTCGGGCGTAGCGAGCGCGGACATCGGCAAGCCGATCATCGCGGTCGCCAACTCCTTCACCGAGTTCGTCCCCGGCCACACCCACCTGGCCCCCGTCGGCCGGATCGTCTCCGACGCCATCCGCGCCGCCGGCGCCATCCCGCGCGAGTTCAACACCATCGCGGTCGACGACGGCATCGCCATGGGCCACGGCGGCATGCTGTACTCCCTCCCCTCCCGCGACCTGATCGCGGACTCGGTCGAGTACATGGTCGAGGCGCACTGCGCCGACGCGCTGATCTGCATCTCCAACTGCGACAAGATCACGCCCGGGATGCTGATGGCCGCGATGCGGCTGAACATCCCGGTCGTCTTCGTCTCCGGCGGCCCGATGGAGGCCGGTCAGGCCGTCCTCGTCGACGGCACCGTCCGCAAGCTCGACCTGATCGACGCCATGGTCGACGCCTCCAACGAGAACGTCTCGGACGAGGACGTCCTGCGGATCGAGGAGAACGCCTGTCCGACCTGCGGGTCGTGTTCGGGCATGTTCACCGCCAACTCGATGAACTGCCTCGCCGAGGCCATCGGCCTGGCCCTCCCGGGCAACGGCTCGGTCCTCGCCACGCACACCGCCCGCCGCGCCCTGTACGAGGACGCCGGCCGCACGGTCGTGGAGATCACCAAGCGCTACTACGAGGACGGCGACGAGTCCGTCCTGCCGCGCAGCATCGCCACCCGCGAGGCCTTCGAGAACGCCATGGCCCTCGACATCGCGATGGGCGGCTCCACGAACACGATCCTGCACCTGCTGGCCGCCGCCCAGGAAGCGGGCCTGGAGTACGACCTCACCGACATCGACGCCGTCTCGCGCCGCGTCCCGTGCCTGGCCAAGGTCGCGCCGAACGTGGCGCCCGGCGGCACGTACTACATGGAGGACATCCACCGGGCCGGCGGCATCCCCGCCATCCTCGGCGAGCTCCACCGCGGCGGCCTCCTCAACAAGGACGTCACCACCGTCCACTCCGACGGCCTGGAGGACTGGCTCGCGCAGTGGGACGCCCGCTCCGGGACGGCCAGCGACACGGCCATGGAGCTGTGGCACGCGGCCCCCGGCTGCGAGCGCTCCGCCACCGCCTTCTCCCAGTCCAAGCGCTGGGAGACCCTCGACCTCGACGCCGAGGGCGGCTGCATCCGCTCGGTGCAGCACGCGTACTCCAAGGACGGCGGACTGGCCGTGCTGCGCGGCAACATCGCCGTCGACGGCTGCGTCGTGAAGACCGCCGGCGTCGACGAGTCGATCTGGACCTTCGAGGGCCCGGCCGTGGTCTGCGAGTCCCAGGACGAGGCCGTCGACAAGATCCTCCGCAAGGAGATCAAGGCGGGCGACGTCGTCGTCATCCGCTACGAGGGCCCGCGCGGCGGCCCCGGCATGCAGGAGATGCTCTACCCGACCTCCTTCCTCAAGGGCCGCGGCCTCGGCAAGGTCTGCGCCCTGGTCACGGACGGCCGCTTCTCCGGCGGCACTTCGGGCCTGTCCATCGGCCACGCCTCCCCGGAGGCGGCCTCGGGCGGCACCATCGCGGTCGTCGAGGACGGCGACCGGATCCGCATCGACATCCCGAACCGGTCCATCGAGGTGCTGGTCGACGAGGCCACCCTCGCCGCCCGCCACGAGGCCCTCGGTGGCGTCTACGCGCCGAAGAACCGCGAGCGCAAGGTCTCCGCGGCCCTGCGCGCCTACGCCGCCATGGCCACCAGCGCCGACAAGGGCGCGGTCCGCGACGTCAACCTCCTCGGCTGATCGCGCACGCACGCGAACGCCCCGCCGGCGCCCCCGCACCCTCCGGTGCGGGGGCGCCCGCATGTCACCGTGTCACCAGGCGGCGGGTGCGCCCGCGGCCACCGCGAACACCGTCCCGTCGGGCGCGCTCGCGAACAGCCGCCCGTCCCCGACCACCGGCGCGGGCAGGGTGGAGGTGTAGCCGCCCGGCCCGCCCCCGATCCGGGGCTTCGTCTGGCCCAGCAGCCGCCCGCCGCCGTCCACCGCCAGCGTCCGCCCGTCGGACGCCGTCAGGTGGATCCGTCCGTCGTGGACCACCGGCCGCGAGCCCACGGCCACGCCCGTCTCCAGCCGCCACTCCTCGCGTTCCGCCCCGACCGCGACCAGGGCGCCGCCCGTCCCGAAGGCGTACACCCGCCCGTCCGGGCCGACCGCGGCCTGCGCGTCGAGCAGCGGCGCGGCCAGCGCGGTCCTGCGTACGGCACGGGTCGCAAGGTCCACCCGGATGACGGCCCTGCTGACCGCCCCGGACGCGGACCGTGAGTCGCCCTCCAGCAGGTACAGCCCGCCGGCCCCCGCGCCGACCGGCTCCAGCAGGGACGGGCTGCGGAGCTGCCAGCGCACCGTGCCGTTCGCCGGATCGACCGCGCTGACCTGCGTGGACCTCCCGTCCGCGGCCTGCGTGGACACGTACGGGAGCACGCCGCCGGACGGGTCCGGTCCGGCGGACCAGACGGAGCCGGGCCCGCCGAGCCGGTGCGTCCAGCGGGCCGCGCCGGTGGCCGCGTCGAGCATCGTGACGTTCCCGTCCGGGCCCGTGACCAGCAGCAGCTCTCCCACGGGCACCACCTGCGCGCCTTGCTGCAGGTTCCGCTTCCAGCGCTGCGCGCCGGCCGCCGGATCCAGCGCCCGGAGCGTCTTCCCGCCGTCGTCCACCGCGAGCACCAGCCCGGCGGCGTGCAGCGGGGCCGGATTCGGCGTCATCCGCGACGCGGGTGCCGTGCCGGGTACGGACCAGAGCACCGAGCCGTTCCCGGGGTCGAGGCGGGCGGCCGCCAGCCCGGGCCCCGTGCAGTAGAGGGCTCCGGCCGACCAGGAGCAGGCCGGGAAGGGGTTGCCCTGCCCCCGCGCGCCGACCGGTACCGCCCACGGGGTCACAGCGCCCGCCCCGGAGCCCGCTCCGGTGGCCGCGGCGTGCACGGCGGAGGGGTCCGACACGTCCGGCGCGCCCGCGTCGGCCCCGAGGGCCAGGTATCCGCCGAGCGCCCCGGCGGTCACCAGCAGCACGATCCCCACCGCCACGAACAGCCGCGCCCGCCGCCGGGGACGGGCAGCAGGCGCGGGTTCGGGTCCGGGTGCGGCGACGATGCGGTCCCGCCGGTGGGTGCTCTCCTCCCTCCGCTGCGGGCGCCGCGGGTTCGGGATGAAGGCCCGGGTGTCCTCCGAGGTGGGGTACGCCAGCGCCCGCAGCTCACTGATCAGCGCATCGGGGGTGGGGCGTTCGGCCGGGTCCTTCGCGAGGCAGCGCTCGACGATCGGCATCAGCTCCGCGGGCAGTCCGGTCAGGTCGGGGTCGTGGTGGACGACCTGGTACGCCACCAGGTAGGGGCTGTCGGAGTCGAAGGGCCCGCGCCCGGTCGCCGCGTGCACGAGGACGGCGCCCATCGCGAACAGGTCCGCCGCGGGCCCCACTTCGCGCGGCCGCTGGAACTGCTCGGGCGCCATGAAGGGCGGTGTCCCGATCAGTTTCCCGGTCTCGGTGCGCAGATCGCTGTCCGTCGGCCGGGAGATCCCGAAGTCGATGACCCGCACCCCGTCGGGCGCCATCAGGACGTTGCTCGGCTTCAGGTCCCGGTGCACCACGCCGGCCCGGTGGATGTCGCGCAGCGCCTCGGCCAGTCCGGCGCCGAGCCGGGCCAGTTCGGCGGGCTCCAGCACCTGCTCCCGTACCCGCTCGGAGAGGGTCGGCGCGTCGATGAACAGCGTCGCCATCCACGGCCGTTCGGCATCGGGGTCGGCGTCCACGACGGGCGCGGTGAACGCGCCGCTCACCTTGCGCGCGGCGGCGACCTCCTGCCGGAACCGGGCCCGGAACTCCGGATCCACGGCGTGCTCGGGATGCACGATCTTGACGGCGAGTTTCAGCCCCGAGGCGGAGGTGGCGAGGTGGACGACACCCATGCCGCCCGAACCCAGGACGGATTCCAGCCGGTACTGCCCGGCGTACTCCGGAAAGCCCGCCCGATCCCTGCGCAGCGACTGCACCGCTGACCACCCCCGCCGGAGCCTAGTCGATGCCCCCTGAGGATCTCCAAGGTCCTGCTACCCTGCGCGAGTTGCGAAGCGCAACGCTCAGGGGGGAGTTTTCGCATGTCCGAAACGAGTGAGTCCGGCCAGGTCCAGAGCCTCGCCGCCACGTCCGGTTTCCAGACGTTTCCGGTCGCGCCCGGCTACCGGGTGAACGTCCGCAGCGGCCCGGGCACCAGCTACTCCATCGTCAAGGTCCTGCCCTACGACTCGTACGTCTCGATCCGCTGCCAGGGTCCGGGTACGACGGTCTCCGGTCCGTACGGCACGACCGACATCTGGGACTGCATCGGCAACGGGCAGTTCGTCTCCGACGCCTACGTCAGGACGGGCAGCGACGGCTACGTCGCGACCCGCTGCTGAGTCGCCGGGTCCCGTGCCGGGCTCCGTGGGGGGACGGGGGCCGGCCGTGGCGACGACGGGTGACGGACCCGTCTGACACGTGAGACACACCCGGCCCGGCCGGCCCGGCGAGGGATAATCGCTGACGTGAGCGACGACCAGCGAGACCAGACCCCCGCCGAGCCGGCCCGCCTGGGCCGGGGCCAGGCCCCGGCCCAGGCCGAGGTGCCCGCAGGCCCGCAGCCGGAGCCGCTCCGGTTCTTCGGCACCACGTGGGTGAACCACGACGGCGGCTACGCCCTGCTCCGCGTCGGCCTCGCCATCGGCTCGCTGGCCACCGCCGTCTCCTCCGCCGTACTGCTCCGCCTCGCCTACGAGGGCCTGGAGATCGGCCACGTCGGCCCCTTCCTCAGCATCTCGGTCGTCGTCCTCTTCGCGATCGCCAGCTCCATCGCCTTCACCAAGACCTGGGCCTCCTACAGCCGTCGCCCCGCTCCGTCCTCCGACGAGGCCGCGCTCAAGGGCCTGAAGACGATCGGTTTCATCGGTTCCCTGATCGCGTACTTCCTGCGCTGCCTCGGTGAGGCCCCGGGCGAGAAGCTCCACCGCGCCGAGTACGAGAGCGCCCGCGCCGAATACGCCCGCCGCCGCAACACCCGTACGGGCAACCCGGCCGCGCGCCGCCCCAAGCGCAAGAAGTAAGCCCGCACCCCTCCCGGCGATTGACGTCCCGGCACCGCCAGGAGCATTATTCATCACATGATGAATAACCAGGCCGAGGGAGACCCGGCCGCCGTCCACGCCCGTGACCTGACCGTCCGCCGCGGCACCGGCCGCAACCTGCGCACCGTCCTCGACTCCCTCGCCTTCGACGTCCCCCGCGGCCGCATCACCGGCCTCCTCGGCCCCTCCGGCTGCGGAAAGTCCACGCTCATGCGCGCCGTCGTCGGCACCCAGGCCCACGTCACCGGCACCCTCGACGTCCTCGGCGAGCCCGCCGGCCACCCCCGGCTCCGCTCCCGCATCGGCTACGTCACCCAGGCGCCCAGCGTCTACGACGACCTCACCGTCCGGCAGAACCTCGACTACTTCGCCGCAGTCCTCGACCCCGGCCGGGCCGCCGCCGACCGCCGCGCCGCCGCCGTCAGCCGCGCCATCACCGACGTCGACCTCACCAGCCGGGCCGGCGCCCTCGCCGGGAACCTCTCCGGCGGCCAGCGCAGCCGGGTCTCCCTCGCCGTCGCCCTGCTCGGCACCCCCGAGCTCCTGGTCCTCGACGAACCCACCGTCGGCCTCGACCCGGTGCTGCGCCGCGACCTGTGGAACCTCTTCCACGACATCACCGCCACCCGCGGCGCGACGATCCTCGTCTCCTCCCACGTCATGGACGAGGCCGAGCGCTGCCACGACCTGCTCCTCATGCGCGAGGGCCGCATCCTCGCCCAGGACACCCCCGACGCACTGCGCACCCGTACCCACTCCGCCACCGTCGAAGAGGGCTTCCTGCGCCTGGTCGACGAGGCCAACGCCCACGCCAAGGCCGCCGACGTGGCCGCCGCCGCCCTCACCCCGGAGCAGAGCCGATGACCGCCATGACCGCCACGACCGCCATGAGCGGCGCCCGCACCGCCGCCACCGCCGCCCGCGTGCTGCGCCAGCTCCGCCACGACCCGCGCTCCATCGCGCTGATGCTCCTGGTCCCCGTACTGATGCTCACCCTGCTGCGCTTCGTCTTCGACGGCAGCCCCACGACCTTCGACGGTATCGGGGCGTCCCTCCTCGGGATCTTCCCGCTCATCACCATGTTCCTGGTGACCTCCATCGCCACCCTGCGCGAACGCACCTCGGGCACCCTGGAACGCCTCCTCGCGATGCCGCTCGGCAAGGGCGACCTGATCGCCGGCTACGCCCTCGCCTTCGGCGCCGTCGCCGTCCTCCAGTCCCTCCTGGCCACCGGCCTCGCCCTGTGGGCCCTCGGCCTCGACGTCATCGGATCCCCCTGGCTGCTCCTGCTCGTGGCGCTGCTCGACGCCCTCCTCGGCACCGCCCTCGGGCTCTTCGTCTCCGCCTTCGCGGCCTCCGAGTTCCAGGCCGTCCAGTTCATGCCGGCGGTGATCTTCCCCCAGCTCCTCCTGTGCGGCCTCTTCGCGGCCCGCGACACCATGCACCCGGTCCTCGAAGGCCTGTCCGACGTGCTGCCCATGTCCTATGCCGTCGACGGCATGACCCAGGTCCTCACCCATACCGACATGACCGCCGAGTTCGTCCGCGACGCAGGCATCGTCGCCGCGTGCGCCCTGCTCGTCCTCGCCCTCGGCGCGGTCACCCTCCGCCGCCGCACCCCCTGACGCCCACAGGCCGGACAGTCCCGCCCCGTTCCTTTCCCGGGTGAAAGGATGAGGACGCATACGTATCTCACGCGCAACACAGTTCGGCGAGGTGAATCGGGCATGACCCAGACAGTCGCAGTCCTCGGTACCGGCAAGATCGGCGAGGCCCTGCTCAGCGGAATGATCCGCGGCGGCTGGCCCGCCTCGAAGCTCCTCGTCACCGCCCGCCGTGCCGAGCGCGCCGAGGAGCTCCGTACCCGCTACGGGGTCGAGGCCGTCTCCAACGCCGAGGCCGCCAAGCGTGCCGACACCCTCATCCTCACCGTCAAGCCCCAGGACATGGCCAAGCTCCTCGACGAGCTCGCCCCGCACGTACCCGTCGACCGCCTCGTCATCAGCGGTGCCGCGGGCGTCCCCACCGCCTTCTTCGAGGAACGGCTCAGCCCCGGCACCCCTGTCGTCCGCGTCATGACTAACACCCCGGCCCTCGTCGACGAGGCCATGTCCGTCATCTCCGCCGGCAGCCACGCCACCGCCGCCCACCTCGCCCACACCGAGGAGATCTTCGGCAGCGTCGGCAAGACCCTGCGCGTCCCCGAGTCCCAGCAGGACGCGGCCACCGCCCTCTCCGGCTCGGGACCCGCCTACTTCTACTTCCTCGTCGAGGCGATGACCGACGCCGGCATCCTCCTCGGCCTGCCCCGCGCCCAGGCCCACGACCTGATCGTCCAGGCCGCCATCGGCGCCGCCGTGATGCTCCGGGACAGCGGCGAGCACCCGGTCAAGCTCCGCGAGGCCGTCACCTCCCCGGCCGGTACGACGATCAACGCGATCGTCGAGCTGGAGCGGCACGGTGTACGCGCCGCCCTCATCGCCGCCCTGGAAGCGGCCCGCGACCGCAGCCGCGAGCTCGCCTCCGGCAACAGCTGAGACACCCCGTACCGGTGGGGGCCCCGCGGCGCGCGGGGCCCCCACCCGTCACGGCTCCAGCAACCCGATCGCCCGGTACGCCCGGTCCACCACGGGCCGTGCCAGTTCCCTGGCCCGCCCGGCGCCCTCCCGCAGCACCTTCTCCACCTGGGCCGGGTCGCCCGCCAGTTCCGCATGCCGCTCCTGCACCGGCCGCAGCAGCTCGACCACCGCGTCGGCGACATCCCGCTTCAGCGCGCCGTAGCCGCTGTACCCGTCGGCGAGCACGGCCGGATCCCCACCGGTGCACGCCGCGAGGATGTCCAGCAGGTTCGCGACCCCCGGCCGCGTCTGCCGGTCGTGGACCACGCCGCCGTCGCCGCTGTCGGTGACCGCCCGCATCACCTTCTTGCGCACGACCCCCGGCTCGTCGAGCAGGTAGATGATCCCCGCCCCGTTGTCGTGCGACTTCCCCATCTTCGACGTCGGGTCCTGGAGATCCATGACCCGTGCGGCCACCGCCGGAAGCGTGGCCCGCGGCACGGTGAAGGTGTGCCCGTAGCGCTGGTTGAACCGCACCGCGAGATCCCGGGTCAGCTCGACGTGCTGCCGCTGGTCCTCACCGACCGGCACCTCCTGGGCCTCGTACGCCAGGATGTCGGCGGCCATCAGCACGGGATAGGTGAGGAGAGACAGCCGTACGCCCTCCCCGGAGACCTGCGCCTTCGCCGCCTTCTCCTTGTACTGGATCATCCGCCGCAGCTCGCCGTCGGTGGCGGTGCACTCCAGCAGGTAGGCCAGCCGCGTGTGCTCGTCGACATGGCTCTGTACGAAGAGGGTGCACCGCTGCGGATCCAACCCGGCGGCCAGCAGCAGTGTTGCCGCCTGCCGACTGAGCCTGCGTACGCGAGCCGGCTCGTGCTCGACGGTGAGTGCGTGCAGATCGACGACGCAGAACAGCGCGGACTCGGGTTCGTACTCGGCGGCGACCCACTGCCGGACGGCCCCCAGGTAGTTCCCCAGCGTCAGGTGTCCGGTGGGCTTGATCCCGCTGAAGATCCTTGTCGTCGCCATGTCCCTGTTCTCCCTCTGTCGTCCGTGCGTGAGTGGTGTCGGTGCCGTCGTGTCGGGCGACCGAGCCACTCCCGGGAGGGGAGAAAACAAGAGCGGCCGCCGTAGCGGCGGCCGTGAGCGCATGCGTGCTCGCGTGGAAGGTCGGCCGCCGTCAGGCGGGCCACCAGCGAAGGCTGAGCGTGAGCGCATGCGTAGTCATGGGCCCAGCGTAGACGGAGAGGGGTGAGGACGCGGTGAGTTTCGCGCACTCCGCGCGGCGGGCCGGCGGGGGTTGACACAGGTGTGCCCGGTCCGTAAGGTTCTTCGAGTTGTCCGAAGTGAGCGCCGACCCTGGTCGGTCCCCGGGCAGCTCATCCCGCACCACACATTCGAACGAACGACGCACTCCGTCGTCTTGTTTTCATGCGTATTTGCGAATGAGGAATCCGCGTTCCAGGACGCAGCCGCCGATTAGGTTCGGAGGCAAGGAATCCGCTACTGTCTCACTCGTCGAAAGGGCCCAACAGCCCAGCAGACAAACCCCGCTGACCGGGGATCAGGACCGAAAGGGTCTGATAGAGTCGGAACCGCCGGAAAGGGAAACGCGAAAGCGAAAACCTGGAAAGCGGAGCGGGACTGACTCTGATAGAGTCGGAAACGCAAGAACAGAACGAAAGCCCGGAGGAAAGCCCGCGAGGGTGAGTACAAAGGAAGCGTCCGTTCCTTGAGAACTCAACAGCGTGCCAAAAATCAACGCCAGAAGTTGATACCCCGTCCACTTCGGTGGATGAGGTTCCTTTGAAAAAGACCTGTCGGGCCTTCGGGCACTGGCAGGCGACAAACACAGCGAGGACGTTGTGGCGCG